>NZ_CP070961.1:3000000-3600000 GCF_017086465.1 Nocardioides sp. zg-1228
CGGGGGTAGTTCTCCAAGGTGTCCATCAGCGCCTTGCCGGCGTGGCTGCGCGGGTCGAAGCCGGCGTGGCGCATCACCTCGGTGACCTTCTCGCGAAGCACCGGGATGCGGGTGACCGACTCGGTGTAGGCGGCGCTGGAGAACAGGCCGAGGAAGCGGCGCTCGCCGACCACCTCGCCGTCGGGGCCGAACGTCTTCACCCCGACGTAGTCGAGGTAGGCCGGACGGTGCACGGTGGCGCGCGAGTTGGCCTTCGCCAGCACCAGCAGCCTCTTCTCCCTAGCCTTGGCCTTGACCAGCGGGGGCAGCTTGGCGAACGACGTCGACAGGTCCTGGTCGTGGCGCAGGATGCCCAGCCCGGAGCCCGGCACGGCCCGGAGCCCGCATTCCTCGGGCGCGCCCTCCTCGGCCTCGAGCCGATACTCCCGGTAGCCCAGGAAGGTGAAGTGGTCGTCGGCCAGCCAGGTGAGGAAGTCGCGGCCCTGACGCAGCTCCTCCGCGGGCAGCGGCGGCGGCGCCTGGTCGAGCTCGGTGACCACGGCGAGGGCCTGGGCGTGCATCTTCTGCCAGTCCTCGACCGACTCGCGCACGTCGCGGAGGACCCGCTGCAGCGCCTCGGTGATCTCGGCGGCCTCCTCGTCGTCGGTGCGGTCGATCTCGAGGTGCATCCACGACTCGGTGGCCTCGGGAGCCTCCGTGGTGTCGCTGCTCGCGGCCCGGGGCTCGTGGGCGTGCACGTGCTGGAGCGCGCCGGTGATGTCGCGCTCGACGGCCAGCTGGGGGTGGACCACCGCGTACACGGTGTGCCCGAGGCGGTTGAGCTCCATCGTCACGGAGTCCACGAGGAAGGGCATGTCGTCGGTGACCACCTCGACGACGGAGCGGCCCGACGCCGACCAGCCGGAGCCGGCGATCGTGGGGGTCACCACGCGCACGGCGGCGGTGCCCTGCGGTCGCGCCGAGGCGAGCTCGCGGTGCGACGCCACGGCGCCGAGCAGGTCGTCCGGGGACCGCTCGGCGACCTCCTCCGGAGCGACGTGGCGGTAGTAGGCCCGGAGCAGGTCGCCCCACTCCGGACGGTCCGCCGTCGCCGCTTTGAGCTGCTGGTCCTTGGTCTCCTCAGGCGTGGCCACGCATCGACCCTAGGACGCGCGATGTGACCGTCACAACACGGGTCCGTGGCGCCGCACTCGCGAGCCTTCCACGGGCACGGACGTCACCGTCCTCGCCGCGTCGCGACTGGTCGGCCATGATGGGTCACCGGTCGGGACGCCCGTCCCGACCGCCCGCACGAACACTCCGGAGGACCCACAGATGGGCAAGCGCGTGGTCAAGGACATCACCTACGACGCCCCGCTCGACGAGGTGTGGGCGATGCTCACCGACCCGGCGTTCCGCGAGCGGGTGCTCGAGCGGATGAAGGTCGTGCGGGGCAGCGTCGTGGTCGAGGGAGGGGTGGTGACCCTCGACCAGGTGCAGTCCGCCTCCGGCCTGCCGTCGTTCGCCACCAAGCTGGTCGGCGACGAGATCCGCATCGTGCAGGTGGAGACCTGGCGCTCCCCCGAGCGCGCCGACATCGAGGTCACGATCCCGGGCAAGCCGGGCGAGATGTCCGGCACGGCGACGCTCACCGAGTCGGGCGGGCGCACCACCCAGCGGGTCGACCTCGAGGTCACCGTGCGCCTGCCGCTGGTCGGCGGCAAGATCGAGGGGCTCGTCGGCGACCTGCTCCTCAAGGCGCTCGACGCCGAGCACCGCACGGGCGTCGAGTGGCTCGCGTCCCGGTGAACGACCTGCTCGCCGAGTCGTACGACGCCCTGGCCGGCGTCGTCGGCGGGTTGGGCGAGGAGGACGGCTGGGCGCCGACCGGATGCCGGGGATGGGCCGTGCGCGACCTGGTGTGGCACCTGCACGCCGACGCCGTGCGTGGCCTCGTCGCGGCCCACACACCGGCGGGACGCGCGCCCGACTGCGACGCGGTCGGCTACTGGCGGTCGTGGGGGAGCCGACCCGGAGGCCGACGAGCGCAGCCGGCGCGCCACGCGGGTCGAGGCCGGCCTGGACGGCTTCGCCGACCTGCGCGGGCGCTACCTCGAGGCCGCGGCCGCAGCCCGGCGCGCCGTCGGCTCCCTGCCGGTCGCGACGGTGCTGGCGACGCAGGGGCACGCGCTGCGCGCCGACGACCTCGCGAGCACCCTGGCGGTCGAGGCGACGCTGCACCACGCCGACCTGGTCGCGCACCTCGACGCCGCCGGTCCCACCGACGCGGGCCTCGCGGAGGTGCGACGGGTGGTCGAGGCTCTCCTGGGCCGAGCGCTCCCGGACTGGTCGGACCGGCGGGTGGCCCTGGTGGGCACCGGGCGCGCCGAGCCGAGCGACGCCGAGCACCGGGACCTGGCGGGACTGGCCGTCCCGGTCTTCAGCTGAGTCGCTCGTCCGCCGCGGCGGTGGTCGACTCGGGGTGAGCGGGGGCCTCGGGCCCAGGACCCTCGGCGTCGACCCCCTCGGACCTCCGGGCGCTCGCCCGGTCGTCCTCGCGGCGCCGCCGCCACACCACCAGGCCGAGCAGCAGGAACGGGCCGAACGCCAGCAGCAGCGTCAGCGCCTGCTCGTAGGGGTGGAGCGCCCCCATGTGCCACAGGGGACGGAGCGGGAGGACGGGGACGAGCACGCCCCCATCCTCCCCCATCCGGCCGAGGGCCGGGACGTCAGCCCTGGTGGGGGTAGCGGTGGTCGGTCGGAGGCACGAAGGTCTCCTTGATCGAGCGCGGTGAGGTCCAGCGCAGCAGGTTGACCGCGGCACCGGCCTTGTCGTTGGTGCCCGACGCCCGACCGCCGCCGAACGGCTGTTGGCCGACCACGGCACCGGTGGGCTTGTCGTTGACGTAGAAGTTGCCGGCCGCGAACCGCAGCGTCTTGCGCGCCCACGCGATCGCCGAGCGGTCCTGGGCGATGATCGCGCCGGTCAGCGCGTACGGGGCGAACGACTCCATCTGTGCCACCACCGACTCGAAGTCGGCGTCGTCGTAGACGTGCACGGCCAGGATCGGCCCGAAGTACTCCTCGGAGAACATCTGGTCGGTCGGGTCGCTCGACTCCACGATCGTGGGCCGCACGAACCAGCCCACCGAGTCGTCGGTCTGCCCGCCGGCGAGCAGGGTGAGGTGGTCGGTGGCCTCGACCCGCGCGATGGCCAAGCGGTGCTTGGCGAACGCCCGGTCGTCGATGACCGCGCCCATGAAGTGGGACAGGTCGGTCACGTCGCCCATGGTGAGCGCCTCGGTGTCGGCGATGAGCTGGTCCTTGATCTTCGCCCACACCGAGCGCGGGACGTAGGCGCGCGAGGCCGCCGAGCACTTCTGGCCCTGGTACTCGAACGCGCCCCGGATCATCGCGACCCGCAGCACGTCGGGGTCGGCGCTGGGGTGGGCGACGATGAAGTCCTTGCCACCGGTCTCGCCCACGATGCGCGGGTAGGAGCGGTAGCCGGCGATGTTCTCCCCCACTGTGCGCCACAGGTGCTGGAACGTCGGGGTGGAGCCGGTGAAGTGGATGCCGGCCAGGTCGCGGTGCGCCAGCGTCACCGTGGAGACGTCGAGGCCGTCGCCGGGGAGCATGTTGATCACGCCCGGCGGCATCCCGGCCTCCTCGAGCAGCTCCATCGTCAGCGACGCGGCCAGCTGCTGGGTCGGCGACGGCTTCCAGATCACCGTGTTGCCCATCAGCGCCGGGGCGGTCGGCAGGTTGCCGGCGATCGCGGTGAAGTTGAACGGCGTGATCGCGTAGACGAAGCCCTCGAGGGGGCGGTGGTCGGTGCGGTTCCAGATGCCGGGGCTGTTGGCGATCGGCTGGTCGGTGAGGATCTGCTTGGCGTAGTGGACGTTGAAGCGCCAGAAGTCGATCAGCTCGCACGCCGCGTCGATCTCGGCCTGCACCGCCGTCTTCGACTGCCCCAGCATCGTCGCGGCGTTGAGCCGCTGCCGCCACGGTCCGGCCAGCAGGTCGGCGGCCTTGAGGATGATCGCGCACCGCTCGTCGAACGGCATCCCCCGCCAGCCCGGCGCGGCCTTGGCGGCCGCCGCGATCGCGTCCTCAGCGTCCTTCGTGGTCGCGTTGCGCAGCGTGCCCAGCACGTGGGCGTGGTCGTGCGGCTGCACGACCTCGATCTCGGCGCCGCCGCCGTCACGGCGCTCGCCGCCGATCACGGCCGGGAGGGAACGCTGCTGCGTCTCCAGCCGCGCCAGCTCCGTCACGAGGGTCTCTCGCTCCGCGGTGCCGGGCGCGTAGGTCAGGTTGGGCTCGTTGGTGGGAGCCGGCGGAAAGGTGATCGCGTCCATGCCGTGATCGTGTCAGAGAGGCCAGCGGGCACCAAGCGGCCGTCAGCGCGAGGCGAGCAGGTCGCCGATCTCCTGGGTCGCCCACCAGGCGAGGTCGTCGTCGGCGTCGGCGTCGTCGTCGGTGTCGACGTGCGCGGCGACCACGTCGCGCCACCGGACCGGTCGGTCGTCCGCCGCAGTCTCGACGACCACCACGACCCGCCGGCGACAGCCGTCGGGCAGCCCGGCCACCAGCTCGGCCGAGGCGTCCGCTGCGCTCATCAGGGCGACGTACTCGCTCTCCTCGCCGTCGTCGGCGGCCACGACCGCGCCGGTCGTGCGCGGTCCGTCCGCCTCCCAGTCCTCGGCCAGCCGCGGGAGCGTCGACGGGAGGTAGCGCCGGGTCACGTCGTCGCCTTCCGCGGCGTCCTCGGTGTCGCCTTCCGGCGACCCCGCGGGGCGCGGGGTCGGGTGTCGGAGGCGGAGTCCTTGAGCTCGTCGAGGGCGTCGCAGACGCTCTGGGCGAGCACGTCGGCGTCGGGCACGGCGTCGCGGTCGGTGGTGATGCCGTAGAACACCCCGCCGTCGTAGGACGTCACCCCGATGGCGATCGGGTGGTCCGGCAGCAGCGGGTGCACGGGATAGGACTCGAGCATCCGGGCGCCGTCGGCGTAGAGCGGGAACTGCGGTCCGGGGACGTTGGTGACCGAGATGTGGAAGCCGCGCCGCATCTCGGCGGCGGCGAGTCGCGAGCCGAGCGCATGGAAGGTCGTCGGCGCGAACCCGGCGATCCCGGAGAGCCGCCGCGCCGAGACGTTGCGGCCGTTGTCGCGGTGGGCGCGCAGGTCGTAGCTGACCTGGTGGAGCCGCACCACCGGGCTGGGCTCGCCGATCGGCAGGTGCACGAGGTGACCGGTGATCTGGGTGCCGAGCGAGGTGGGCTCGAGCTCGTCGTCGATGACCGACATCGGCACGATCGCCTTGATCGTCCGCAGCCCGCCCAGCGACTCGTTGCGCGCCATCAGCCAGCTGCGGAGGCCGCCGGCCAGCGTGGCGAGGATGACGTCGTTGACCGTGCCGCCGTGCACCTCGCGGACCGCCCGGTAGTCGGAGAGCTCGGTGCGCACCGTCACGAAGCGGCGCTGCTGGGACAGCCGCCGGTGCACCGGGGTGGCATGGACCGGCCCGCGACCGGCGAGCGCGTTGGCCACCTGCACCATCCGGGCGCCCGACGCGGACGCCGCGCGACCCAGCGAGTCGGCGTTGGCACGGGTCGTCAGCCAGAGGGTGCGCGGGCTCTCGAGGGTGTCGGTGACGGCGTCGAACGCCGCGGACACCGGGCCGGGGGGCCGGCGCGGGCGCCAGTCGTCGTGGCCCAGCGGCGATCGGTCGGGCGAGGTGTCGAGCAGCACCTGGCCGATGTCGACGGTCTCGCGTCCGTCGACCAGGATCTGGTGGCTCTTGGTCAGCAGGGCGACCCGGCCGTGCTCGAGGCCCTCCACGACGTAGCACTCCCAGAGCGGCCGGTTGCGGTCGAGGGGACGCGAGGCGATGCGCGCGACGAGGTCGCGGAGCTGATCCATCGAGCCCGGGCGCGGCAGCGCCGAGCGGCGCACGTGGTAGCCGAGGTCGAAGCCCTCGTCGTCGACCCAGGCCGGATTGGCCAGACGTGCGGGCACCATCTGGAGGCGCTGGCGGTAGCGCGGGACGAACGCGATCCGGTCGCCGATCAGCCGGACCAGCCGGTCGTGGTCGAAGCCGGAGTCACCCGGGTCGAAGATCTCGACCGTGGCGTTGTGCATGGGCGTCGTGGGGGACTCGGCGGCCAGGATGGCCAGGTCCCGCGGCCGGAGCCGCTCACTCATGTGCTGCCCTCTCGTCGATGATCTTGTCCCGCATGGGATTCTGACAGAGGCTGCGAGCCGGCGTCCGCGCCGGCCGCTGCCCGTCCCTCACCCCGCCGAAGGAGATGTCCGTGTCCGGTCGCGTGCTCGCGCGCCTCACCCCTGTCGTGCTCGTCCTGGCCGTCTCGCTCACCGCGTGCGGCGACGACGACACCTCGTCGCCGTCCGGGTCCTCGTCCCCGTCGTCCTCCTCGTCCTCCCCGTCCTCCTCGTCGGGGTCCTCGGAGTCGGGCTCCGCGACCGTGTCGGTGACGCGAGAGGGCGACACCTTCACCCCCAACGGGGAGCGCGTCGAGCTGGCGGTGGGCCAGACCCTGGTCCTGACGATCGACTCCGACGAGCCTGGTGAGCTGCACGTCCACAGCACCCCCGAGCAGGAGATCTCCTACGACGAGGGCACCTCGGAGCACGAGATCACCATCGACCGGCCCGGCGTGGTCGAGGTCGAGAGCCACGACCCGGACATCGTCCTGCTCCAGCTCGAAGTCCGGTGAGCGCGGGGGCCTCCGGCGTGGGCGGAGCGATCTCGGCGCACGGCCTGGGCGGCGCCAAGGACCTGCCGATCCCCTCCGAGCTGGCGATCGCCGGCGCCGTCGCCGCACTCGTCGTCTCCTTCACCGTGCTCGCGGTGGCCTGGCGCGAGCCGCGCTACGACGCCGCCACCAGCGGCCGGCCGGCGCCGGCATGGCTCGACCGACTGGTGTCCTCGCGTGCGCTGGCGGTGACCGCCCGCGTGCTGGGCATGGCGTTCTTCCTCTACGTCGCCGCCGCGGCGGTGTTCGGCCAGGACTCCCTGATCAACCCGTTCCTGGGCACCTTCTACGTGCTGCTGTGGGTGGGCATCGTGCCGGCGTCGCTGCTCCTCGGCCCGGTCTTCAAGGCGGTCAGCCCGGCGCGGACCATCAGCATGGCCTTCGCGAAGGTGTCCGGCGTGCCCGAGGGTCAGGGGCTCTACGCCTATCCCGCCCGGCTCGGCTACTGGCCGGCGGCCGCCGGGCTCTTCGCCTTCGTCTGGCTCGAGCTGGTCTACCCCTACTCGACCGACGTGGGCCCCGTCCGGCTGTGGTGCGCGGCCTACCTCGGCATCATGTTCATCGGCTCGGCGCTGTGGGGCACCACGTTCCTCGAGCGTGCCGACCCCTTCGAGGTCTACTCCTCGCTGGTCGCCAAGCTGTCGATCTGGGGACGCCGCGACGGCGTGCTGGTGCTGCGCAGCCCGCTCGCCAACCTCGACACTGTGGTGCCCCGGCCGGGCCTGGTCGCCGTGGTCGGCGTGCTCTTCGGCAGCACCGCCTTCGACTCCTTCCGCGAGTCGACGCCCTGGCTCCAGCTCGTGCAGTCGCTGTCGGGCTCGCGGGTGTGGCCCGACACGCTGGCGCTCATCGCGTTCTCCGCCGGGGTCGCCCTCGTCCTGACGATCGCGACGATGGCCACGGGGGTCACCAGCGACACGCCCCGGCGGGCCCTGCCCGACCTGTTCGCGCACTCCGTGGTGCCCATCATCGTGGGCTACATCGTGGCCCACTACCTGACCTACTTCGTCGAGTACGGCCAGCAGACGCTGATCCAGCTGAGCGATCCCTTCAGCCGCGGCGACAACTACCTCGGCACGGCCGACCTTCAGGTCGACTACTGGCTCTCGTCGCACCCGACGTTCCTCGCAGTCACCAAGGTGCTCGCGGTCGCGCTCGGCCACGTCGTCGGCGTGGTGGCGGCCCACGATCGCGCGATCAAGCTGCTGCCGCCGCGGCACCAGCTGACCGGTCAGCTGCCGTTGCTGGCAGCGATGGTCTGCTTCACCGTGGGAGGTCTGTACCTGCTGTTCGCGGCATGACGGCCCGCTGCGGCGGCACCGGCCCGTAGGGCCAGCCCTCGGGCAGGACGTCGGTGACCGTGACGATCTCGCACGACCCGCGGTAGTCGATCACGTCGGCCGGGTCGCGCCAGCCGACGAAGACCACCCGGTCGGCGTCGCCGTTGTCGCCCTGCGTCGGGTCGTCGCAGTGGATCTTGTCGCGCTGGCCGTCGGGCAGGACGTAGATCGTGTCGTTGCCCTGCTCGGTGAACACCTTGTCGGCGCCGGGGCCGAGGAAGACGACGTCGTCGCCCTCGTCGCCCTTGATCTTGACGTCGTCGCCCGCGCCGTCGATCAGCACGTCGTCGCCGGGGCCCCCCTGGATCGCGCCGTCGTCGCCGGGGCCGGCGTCGATCCAGTCGTCACCGTCGTTGCCGATGTGCTTGTCGATGCCGTCGCCGCCGTGGAGGCGGTCGTCGCCGGGGCCGCCGCCGACGAGGTCGTTGCCCGCCTCGCCGTGGACCACGTCGTTGCCGGGCCCGGCGGTGAGCTTGTCGTTGCCCTCGCCGCCGTAGATCTCGTCGTCGCCCTGCCCGCCGTCGATCGAGTCGTCGCCGAGCCCGCCGGCACCCCAGTCGTCGCCGGGCTGCAGGGTGATCCAGTCGTTGCCGTCGTCACCGGTCACGGTGTCGTGGCCCTTGCCGGCGAAGATGGTGTCGTGGCCGCCGCGGCCCTTCACCTTGTCCGCGCCACCGAGCGACATGATCCGATCGGCGCGGTTCTTGCCGCGGATGACGTCGTCGCTGGTGGTGCCCATGGTGAGCTTGGCCGACCAGGCCGGGCCGGCCGCCAGGACGACGACCAGGCTCGTGAGGATGGTGAGTCGCAGTTGAGGTGGCATACGAACAAAATAGGTCAAATCTTGATCTTTTACAGAGTCTTGGCCCACCTGGGACGCCTCATCCGGCCGCCGCCGCCCGTCTGCCGCGCCCCGGCCCGCGGGCTCGCCGGAAAGGCCAGCGACGGAGGCCCGAGCGGTCGCCGGTGGTCCGGTCGCCGGGGACCGCGTGCTCGGGGAACACCGCGTCGGCCAACGCACCGACCCCCTGGGTCAGCGCCGAGTCGCCGAGGTCGACGACCGCACGGCCGCTGACCAGCGCGCGGTCGAGCCCGGCGCGGTCGTCGGGGAGGAAGTGCAGGCCGGCGACCCTGCTGAAGCCCTCGACCATCCCGGCGATCTCCTTCTCCGACCACCCGATCGAGGAGCGCATGCGGTTGACGACCACGCGCACCGGCGTGGGCGCCCCACGCTCGCGCAGGTCGACCAGCGCCCGAGCGAGCCGGGTCAGGCCGACCGGATCGGCCGATCCCACGACCACGACCTCGTCGGCCTGCTCCAGCGCCGCCAGGGTCAGTGCGTTGCGCCCCGGCCGTCCGCTCAGGTCGGAGCCGGCCTCGTCCTCGAGGCTGAACCCGGTGTCGACCACGACGTCCCCGTGGGCGCGGGCACGCTGGAGCAGCCGGTCGACCTGAGCCCCCCTGACCTCGCGCCACCGGTCGGCGCGTGGCAGCCCGGTGACCACCGCGAGGTGCTCGCCGACGCCCCGGCACACCGACGCGAACCGCTCGTCGAGCTGGCCGGCGGCCGCGAGCCGGGAGGCGGAGAGGAGCCCGGAGACCTCGTCGAGGATCCCCAGCTGCTGCGCCACGGCGCCGCCGTAGGGGTCGAGGTCGGCGAGCACGACGGGCACGCCACGACGGGCCACCTCGGACGCCAGGCTGGTCGCGACCGTCGTTCGGCCCGGAGCGCCGGCCGGACCCCACACCGCCACGACCCGGCCCCAGACGGGCTCGGCACCGGGCTCGGCGTCGGGCGGGTCGGGCACGGGCGCGCCCTCGTGCCCGGCCCGGGTGTCGACGTCGTCGAGCGTGGTGACGACCCGCGGCAGGGTCGCCAGCTCACCACGGCCGACGAGCGCATCGATGCCCAGGCGTCCGGCGTGCTCACGCGCGTCGAGGTCCTCGGGGAGGGCCGAGGTGACGGCGACGGGGCGCACCGCGTGGCGGTGCAGGTGCGCGACGCTCGCCGGGTCGAGCCCCGGGGCGTCGAGCGAGACCACGGCGACGTCGGCCTGCCCGCTGGCGACGGCCGCGAGCAGGTCGTCGACGTCGACGCATCGCTTCAGCACGACCACCCCCGGATGGGCCTCGAGGTCGGCCAGCGCCGGCGACTCCCACGGCTCGCCCGCTGCGAGCAGCAGCACGCAGATCACGGCGATCAGCCCCGGCCGACCACGCGGAGCCGGTCGTCGCCGACGGCCGCCAGCACCGTGCCGAGGGCCTCGTCGTCGGCCTCGGGCACCGCCAGCACCAGCTGGCGGGCGGTCGCGGAGGCGAACGCGTCGGACACCACGGGCGCGTCGAGGACCACCACGTCGGCCAGCACCAGCTCCGCGGGCGGCCCGGAACGCCGCTGCGCCAGGCCGGGCTCGGGCACCACCCAGACGTCGACCCGCGACCCCCGGACCAGGCCGGTGGGCACGTGCTCGGCCGCGACCGCGATCGAGAGCGACACCGTGTCGCCCGCCGCCTCCTCCCCCAGCGCCGAGGCGGGCACCAGCTCCCCGGCCGTCAGCGCCCGGGTCAGGGTCAGCGCCGCGGGCAGCTCGTCGTCCACGGCGAGGTAGCGGGCGTGGTCGGCGGAGTCGTCGAAGCGCACCAGCGTCGCCTCGAGGTCGTCGGCGGTCAGCGTCTGCCCCGCCACCAGGTCGGCCGAGGCCGACCACACCGGGGTCATGTCGTCGGCCCCGGAGAGCAGCCGCGCGCCGGCCACCACCGAGCCCGTCACGAGCACGACCCCGATCCAGAGCCGGGGATCGCGCCACCCCGGCGTGGTGGCGCGGAGGGCCGCCGGCACCACGCCCGCCCCGTCACCCGCCGGCGTGGTGGCGGGTGGGCCGTGGCGGCCGATGCTGCGGGAGGTGGTCCGAGACGTGGTCCGAGGCACGACGCCATCATTGCCCCGGAGGCCGGACTTCACACCTGGCTCTCCACAGCCCACGGCCGGGCGGCGCCGGGCGTCGGACGTGCGGTGGCACGATGGTCCCATGGCCGACGACCCCCGCTTCCTGACGCTCGCCGACGTCGCCGAGGTGCTCAACACCTCCGGAGCGCAGGTCTACGCGCTGGTCCGCCGCGGCGAGCTCCCCGCGATCAAGATCGGCGGACGCGGCCAGTGGCGCGTCGAGCGGGCGCAGCTCGAGGAGTTCATCCAGCGCATGTACGACGAGACCCGCACGTTCGTCGACCAGCACCCCTTCGTCGACGTCGAGGCCGACACCGACTGAGTGAAGTGGCCGCGGCGTGTCGTGATCAGACCGCTGCGCGGCGGTGCGAGTGGGCCGACGACACCACCGCCCGGCTGACCGGGCGCGGTAGCGACAGGGCCTCGCCAAGCCCCTCGGGCGGTGCTAGCGTCGATCGATGCTGCCTCGCCGCGTGTCCTCGCGTCTGCCTCTCACCGCTGTCACGGCGCTGCTGCTCGCCGTGGTCGCGCTCCCGCCGGCGCCCGCGGCCGAGGTCGCCCTGCCTGGGCAGGTCACCGTCCACGACAGCCGGACCTCGAGCCCGTCCGTGGACATCTCGCGAGTCGTGGTGGCAGGCGCCCCCAAGATGTCGGAAACTCAGTCCGTGCGCGTCGCGGTGCCCGGCGGGTTCCGACCCGGGCACCACCTCACGATCTGGTTCGACGTCGACGGGGACGCCGAGCCCGAGGGCCGCTTCGACGTGCGCTTGAGAACGCCCGGACCGAGGCACCCCCGCCGCCTTCGCGTCGACCAGCAGTTCCGGATCGGCGGCGGCTGGGACGGCCCCGGGACCCGGGTCTACTGCCGAGAGGATCAGGACTTCCTGCCTGTCTACAAGGTGCGTCCCGGTCAGCCCCTCGTCTGGGTCAGCCTCACCCTGTGGGAATGCCTCCAGCTCCCGTACCCCTTCGAGTCCGGCGATGATGACAGCGGTGCCTGGCGCACGGCGGTACGGGTGGCCAAGGACGGCCGAAGCGACACGGCGCCCAGCGGACGCGGATGGAGCCCACGGGTGCTGGGCTTCGGTGCGGGGCCGGACCCAGAGCCCAAAGTCCTGTCGTGACTCTCGTGGACTTCCCCTCCTGTGGGGGCATCGTGATGATGAGTCGCGCCGGGCGTTTGCCGGGAGTCTTCGCCGGCCGTCTCGCGGATGGGCGACCGCCGGGTCCTCGCCGTTGGCGGCGGCCTGTGACCAGGTGGCGTACTCCTGTGCGCTCATGTGGGGCTCGGCGGGAACCGCAGGACCTCCAAGGCCTCGAGGGAGTCGGCGCGCGCAGGGGTTGCGCGAGCTCGGCTCATCGGCCGGTGCGCTTCGAGCACATCCCCAGGTGCTGGGCTGGGGCGCTAGGTGCTGGGCTGGGGCGCTGACGGGGCCGGGCCCGGGCTGCGTCAGCCGACCTTCCCGTCGAGCTCGACCTCGACGACCCGCTCCTCGTCGCCGCGGACCACCGACATCTCGACCGTCTCGCCGGGCCGGTGGGTGCGGATCGCCACGATCAGCGCGATGCCGTCGCTCACGGGCTGGTCGTCGACCGCGACGATCACGTCGTCCTTCTCCAGACCCGCGCGCGCGGCGGGCGTGTCAGGCATGACCTCGGTGATGGTGGCGCCGTTCGACTGCGACTCGCCGCCGGTGCGCACCTGGGCGCCGATGACGGGGTACTCCGCGCGGCCGGTGCGCAGGATCTGGTCGACGGTCGTGCGGACCTGCTCGATCGGGATCGCGAAGCCCACGCCGATGTTGCCCGACTCGCGCGACAGGCCGCCGGTCGTGGCGATGGCGGAGTTGACGCCGACCACCTCGCCGGTCAGGTTGACGAGCGGGCCGCCGGAGTTGCCCGGGTTGATCGCGGCGTCGGTCTGCACGGCGTTGATGTAGGACGAGTCGTCCTCCGACTGTCCCGTCGTCACCGGTCGGTTGAGGGCGCTGACGATGCCCGACGTCACCGTCTGGCTCAGGCCCAGGGGCGCGCCGAAGGCGACCACGGGGTCGCCGACGCGCAGCACCTGCGAGGCGCCCAGCGCCGCCGGCTCGAGGGTGTCGGCGGCCTCGACGAGCAGCACCGCGAGGTCGTAGACCGAGCTGCGGCCGACGACGGTCGCGTCGAGGCGTTCGCCGTTGGTGTCGATGACGACGATGGTGCCGTCGTCCTCGGCGGCTGAGGCGACGACGTGGTTGTTGGTCACGACGTGGCCCTCGCGGTCGAGGACGAAGCCGGAGCCGGTGGCGCCGCCGGCCTCCCCGTCGAGCTCCGCGACGATCTGCACGGTGCTGGGAAGCAGCGCCTGGGCCACGGCGGCGACCGAGCCGTTCTCGGCCTCCAGCGGCGCGGCGGTCTGGGTGCGGACCCCGCTCAGCCCGTCGTCGTTGGTGCCGGGCCGGGACGACAGCTCGTCCTGGATCGCGGCACCGGCGAGGCCGCCGAGGATCCCGACCACCAGCGCCAGCGAGGCGACCGCAGGCCACACCCACAGCGGGATCCTGCGGGCGACGGCCGAGGGGCCGGCGTACGGACGGGGCTGCGGTCCGGGACCGAAGTAGGGCTGGCCAGGCTGGCCGGGGTGCTGGGGCCCGCCGCTCGGGAGGGGGACGGTGGGGGCCGCCGGGTCGTGGCCCGTGGCCTCCCGGGGCGTCGAGGGCTCGCCGAAGGGCGAGCGGTGCGGCGGCGGGCCGCCGAGCATCGCGTCGCCGGAGGACTCGCCCGATGCCCGCTCGGACACCGGCTCGCCGGTCGGCTCGCCGGTCGGCTCGCCGGTCGGCTCGGGGGTCGGGTCGGCGCCGTAGGGCCGTCCCTCCGGGTGGGCGGCCTGGGTGGCCGGCGCGCTCGGCGCGAGCTGGTCGCCTCCGCGTGCGGGCTCGGTCTCGGGCTCCCGCGACCGCCAGCCGGCCAGCGGCTGGGTCGGCTCCTCGTCGGTCGCAGCCGGCTCGTCGGTGTCGGGAGCCGCGGGCTCGGGGTGCTGGGCGGGCGCCTGCTCGGCCGGTACCTGCTCGTCGTGGTCCCGCTCGTCGGGCCTGTGCTCGTCGTTCACGGGACGATCTTCTCCCGGATCGCCACGAGGCGCTCGGCCAGGGGCGTCCGGGAGGGCGTGGCCGGACCGCGGGTGGCGCGGTCGTCGACCATGGCGGCCGGGCTCACCGGGCCGGCGGGGCGGCTCAGGTCGGTGACCGGCGGACGCGGCTCGACGCGGGGACCGCCGGCGACGCCGAGGGCGAGCACGCCCACGACGCAGGCGCCCGCCGCACCACCGCCGATCGCGACGAGGGCGCGCCGCGGGCGCGGCCGGGAGGTGGGGAACGGCGCGGCGCCCAGGCCGAGGCCCGGGCCCGGCTCGAGCGCGGAGCAGCGGCCCACCAGGGCGGACTTGAAGTCGTGCGAGGTCTGCCCGGGCCCGAACGACAGCTGGGCGAGCTGGGTCTTGACCCACCCCTCCTGCTCGACGAGGTCACGGCAGGCATGGCAGACGTGGACGTGGTCCCAGCACCGCTCCTCCTCCTCTGCCGTGAGTCGGCCGTCGAGGAGGGCGCTGACCCGCGATCCGAGGTGGCTCATCACGACACCCGCGGCTGGGCGCCGAGCGGTCCCGAGTAGCGCGAGCGGCCCGCGGCCGGCTCGCGGTGCGCCAGGGCCTTGCGGAGCATGGTGCGACCGCGGTGGATGCGCGAGCGTACGGTGCCGAGCTTGGCGTCCATGATCTCCGCGATCTCCTCATAGCTGAGGCCCTCGACGTCGCAGAGCACCACGGCGGCGCGGAAGTCGGGGGGCAGCGTGGCGAGCGCGGTCTCGATGTCGTCGTCGAACGTCCGGTCGGCCACCGCCAGCTCCGGCGCGGGCGCGGTGCTGGTCAGGCGCGCGGCGCGCTCGTCGGAGAGCGCGTCGAAGCGGATGCGCTGCTTGCGGCGCGCCCCGTCGAGGAACAGGTTGGTGGTGATGCGGTGGAGCCACCCCTCGAACGTGCCGGGGGTGTAGCCGTCGAGCGACCGGAAGACCCGGACGAAGACCTCCTGGGTGAGGTCCTCGGCGTCGGGCCGGTTGCCGGTGAGGCGGTAGGCGAGGCGGAAGACGCGGTCGGAGTGCTGCTCCACGACCTCGTCCCAGGTGGGTACGTCGACCGCGTCGACGTCGGGTGTGGCGTCGACGTGATCACCCACGAGGGCTCCCTTGTTCGTCCTTCTCGACCGCAGCTGCACCGGTTCGCTGTCCTTCCCTGACGCTAGGCATGCCGACTGAGAGTTCCCTGTGAGCCACATGCGCTCCGGCCAAGAAACCTGAGCGGCCCGTCGGATCACAGCGTCCAACGACCGGAGGGCCGCATGTGTTCCCGGCCACGCCCGGCGCCGACCGCGCGATAGGGTCGGCGGGTGCCGACCCACACCCCGCCGATCAAGTCCGCGAGCTGGTCCTACGCCGAGTCGTTCGTGGCCGAGGACGAGGTCCTCGCCGCCGCTCGCAGCCGCGCGGAGGAGGTGGGCGTGGCCCCCGTCGGCTCCGGCGTCGGGGCCGCGCTGCGCTTCCTCGCCTCCGTGCTCGACGCGCGGGCCGTGGTCGAG
This sequence comes from Nocardioides sp. zg-1228, assembly GCF_017086465.1. Lineage (NCBI taxonomy): Bacteria > Bacillati > Actinomycetota > Actinomycetes > Propionibacteriales > Nocardioidaceae > Nocardioides > Nocardioides sp. zg-1228. The sequence continues at coordinate 3,015,651 of NZ_CP070961.1, forward strand.
ATCGGCACCGGCACCGGCGTCTCGGGGCTGTGGCTGCTGCGCGGCATGCGCGCCGACGGCGTGCTCACCACGGTCGACATCGAGGCCGAGCACCAACGCCTGGCCAAGGAGACCTTCACCGAGGCCGGGATCCCGGGCAACCGGGCCCGCACCATCGCCGGCGCGGGTCTCGACGTGCTGCCCCGCCTCACCGACGGCCACTACGACCTGGTGTTCTGCGACGGCGACAAGCGCGAGTACGCCGCCTACCTCAAGGAGGCGCTGCGCCTGCTCCGCCCCGGGGGGATCGTGGCGTTCGACAACGCCCTGTGGCACGACCGGGTCGCCGACCCCGCCCAGCGCGACGAGGAGACGGTGACGATCCGCGACCTCGGCCGGGCGGTCCTCGAGCACGAGGCCCTGGTGCCGGTGCTGCTGCCCGTCGGTGACGGCCTGCTGGCCGCCAAGAAGGAGTGGGCCCCCGAGACCTGAGCGCTGCCGGGGGCGAGCGTGGTCAGGACGCGCCGACTCGACGGGATCTGGCGGTCAGGACGCGCCGACTCGACGGGATCTGGCGGTCAGGACGCGCCCACTCGACGAGATGTCAGAGGCGCGCGGCGGCGGTGAAGCCGTCCCAGCCCTCGGCGACGGCGACGACGTCGCACGCCTCGACCAGCACCGGCGGGCTGCCGACGATCTGCGAGCCCGGCGCCTCGGCGGCGCCGGCCACGAAGGCGCGCTGGAAGTCCTCGCGCGCCTGGGTGCTGGCGAAGACGTAGCAGCCCTCGAACCACTCCCCCGGCACCTGGCGCCAGGTCTTGAAGCGCAGGCCGTCCATGCCGGTGAACCGCGCGTGGGAGGTCTCGGCGACATAGGCCGCCAGCCGGTCCTCGACGCCCTCCGGCGCGCCGGCCAGCGACCACCGCACGGTGAGTCCGAGCATCAGGCGATGCCGGCGAGGGGGTCGTCGGAGCCCAGCCAGGACAGCAGCAGCCGCGGCCCCCAGCCGCTGGGGCCGGCGGTCCACTCGTGGCGGTCGACCGGCGACTCGGCGGCCGAGGCGAAGTCGATGTGGGCCCAGGGCACGTCGCCGGCGAAGTGCTGCAGGAAGAGCGCGGCCGTGATCGCACCGGCGCCACCCGCGGCGTTGTCGCCGTCGGCGATGTCGGAGTTGACCTTGTCCTCGTAGTCGGCGACCAGGGGCATCCGCCAGGCGTTCTCACCGGAGGCGGCCGCGGCGGCCGCGACGTGCTTGGCGAGTCCCTCGTGGTTGGCGAAGTAGCCGCCGGTCCACTGGCCCAGCGAGACCTTCATCGCGCCGGTCAGCGTGGCGATGTCGACCAGCACCGCCGGGTCGAGCTCGCTGACGGCGTAGGCCATCGCGTCGGCCAGCACGAGGCGGCCCTCGGCGTCGGTGTTGTTGACCTCCGAGGTGCGCCCGCCGTAGTGGGTGATGACGTCGCCGGGGCGCATCGCGGAGCCGCTGACGGAGTTCTCGGCCGCCGGCACCAGGCCGACGACGCGGACCGGGCAGTCGACGTCGGCGAGGGCGGCCATCGTCGCGATCACCGCTCCGCCGCCGCTCATGTCGCGCTTCATGGTCAGCATGCCCTCGCTGGGCTTGATGTCGAGGCCGCCGGAGTCGAAGGTGATGCCCTTGCCGACCAGCACGACGGTGGGCACCCGCTTGGTGGCACCGCGCGGGGTGTAGTCCATCCGGATGAGCCGCGGCTCGTTGACCGACCCGCCGCCGACGGCACGGATGCCGCCGAAGCCCTCCGCCTCCAGACGGGCGTCGTCCCAGACCTCCACGTCGAGGCCCGCGGCCGCACCCACCGCGACGGCCTGGTCGGCCAGCCAGGCGGGTGTCTTGAGGTTGGACGGGACGGTCGCCAGCACGCGCGAGCGCCAGCCGGCGCCACCGAGGGCGAGCGCCCGGGCGAGCGCCTCGTCGGCGCCGTCGTCGCTCACGCCGGCCAGCACGATCCGGGCGACCGGCCGCTCCTTGGGCCCGGTCGAGCGCCAGTGGAAGGCGAACGAGGCCAGCATGGCGCCGACGACGAGGTCGCCGAGGCCGTCGGCAGGTGCGATCGCCGGCAGCGAGGTGATCACGCTGGAGCGGTCCTTGGTCGCGCGGGCCAGCGCGGCGCCGGCGCGGCGGAGGTCGGTCGCCGTGGCCTCGCCGACACCCACGAGCAGCACCGTGCCGAGGCTGTCGGTCGCCCCCTCGAGGTCGGGCGGAGCGGCGACGGGGATCGTCGTCACCTCGCCCGTGCGACCCGTGGCCCGCGAGGACTCGAGCGCGGCGAGGAGGTCGACGCCGAGGACCTGCGCGGCCTCGTCGGCGCCGGGGCCCAGCAGCGGGGCGTCGTCGTCGCCGGGGAGCACCGGGAACGCCCACACCTCCGCGCCGCCGATCTGGTGCGGCAGCGCGGGGCTGAGGGCGAACTCGGGGGGCGAGACCTGGGTCGGCAGTGCGGTGATGGGCACGATCAGCCGACGACGTCCTTGAGGGCGTCTCCGAGAGCCGCGGCCTCCTCGGCGTTGAGCTCGACCACCAGCCGGCCACCGCCCTCGAGCGGGACGCGCATCACGATGCCGCGTCCCTCCTTGGTGACCTCGAGCGGTCCGTCGCCCGTGCGGGGCTTCATGGCGGCCATCGGCGCACCTCTTCCTTGTTCAGCCATCACTGGATGCGGCTCTTCACATGCGAATCGAGGCGGCTGAGCGTGCTGGCCGCCCCGATCGGCGTCGTACGGCGCCCATTATCCCTCATGACGCGCGTGATCGGCACCACAGGGCCGCAACACCTCCTCCACGTCGGGCAGACTTCGCCCATGACGACCTCCCGACCCGACCCCGCCGCCGACCCCGCCGCCGATCCCGACCCCGTGCTGCTCCACGTCGAGGACGCCGTCGCGACGATCACGCTCAACCGGCCCGAGGCGATGAACGGGCTCGACGTCGCGACCAAGGAGCTGCTGCGCGACACCGTCCACCGCGTCGCCACGGACCCGGAGGTGCGGTGCGTGGTGCTGACCGGCAGCGGCCGGGCCTTCTGCGTGGGACAGGACCTCAAGGAGCACCTCGCCGGCCTCAAGGGCGAGGCGGACGTGCCCCTGTCGGAGACCGTGACGATGCACTACAACCCGATCGTGCTCGCCCTGGCGACGATGCCGAAGCCGGTGATCGCCGCGGTCAACGGCGTCGCGGCGGGCGCCGGCGCCAGCCTGGCCTTCGCCGCCGACTTCCGGATCGTCGTCGACACGGCCGGGTTCAACACCTCCTTCGCGGGCGTCGCGCTCTCCTGCGACACCGGGGCGAGCTGGACGCTGCCCCGCCTCGTCGGGCGGGCCAAGGCGATGGAGCTGCTCTACTTCCCGCGCACCGTGACGGCGCAGGAGGCGCTCGAGCTCGGGCTGGCCACCCAGGTCGTCAGCGCGGAGGAGCTTCCGCAGGCCGTGGGCGAGCTGGCCGCCCGGCTCGCCGCGGGCCCGACCGTCGCCCTCGGGTCGATCCGCCAGGCGGTCGCCCACGCCGCCGCCCACCCGCTGGAGGAGTCGCTGGCCTTCGAGGCCGAGAAGATGGCGCTCACCGGGGGCACCGACGACCACCTCGCCGCCGTCGACGCCTTCATGTCCAAGCAGAAGCCGGTCTTCCGGGGACGGTGAGCCTCAGACCGCCGCGGTGAGATAGGCGTAGGTGAAGACCAGCACGCCGACCACCATGCCGAGGTGGGCAAGCAGCGAGAGTCCCGGCCCGTCGCTCCACGAGTCGCCGGCCGCCGCCGGGGCATGACGTCCCCTGGCAGGCAGCCAGCGAGCGAGGATGAGGAGACCGCAGATGGCGGTCACCCACCAGCAGGCGATCGCGAGGATCCCGACCAGTGGTCCGCCGACGGGCGAGTCCTCCGGCGCGACGAGCACGCCCAGCCAGAGGACGAGTGCCACGACGCCCGACCCGAAGTGCACCCAGGGGACCCGCCTGCTGATGGACAGCCGGCCCGCCGCGCTCTCGCCGCGGAGGCGGAGCCGGGTCAGCACGATCGCCACGGCCGCCAGGGCCGTGAGGATCCAGACGACGATCGGGAACGACATGACGCGGGAGTCTGCCCTAGTCGCTCAGCGGCTCGCCAGACGAGGGTCCCGGGCCCGGCTCGCGGCGCCGCCGCTCCTCCATCTCGGTGGCCAGGCGGGCCAGCAGGGCGTCGACCTCGGACATCCGGTAGCCGCGCAGCGCGAGCGGGAACCGCACCCTGCGCAGGTCGTCGGCCCCGATGGGGCGCCCCTCGGGCAGGTCGAGGTCGGGACGGTCGTCGTAGGCCGGGGGCATCGAGCCGCCGCGGCCCGAGGCGATCACCGCGACCCCGCCCATGGCGAGGACGATGAGGACGGCGAAGAACCACATCATCATTCGGGCCGCTCCGGAGCCGGGGTGGGCCAGCGATCCGCCCGCGCGGCGACCATCAGCTCGACCGCCTCGTCGACGTCGTCGGTGACCACCATCATGTCGAGGTCGGCGGCGTTGATCTTGCCCTCGGCGAGCACCGTCTCGCGCAGCCAGTCGACCAGGCCGGACCAGTAGGACGTGCCGATGAGCACGATGGGGAACGAGGTGACCTTGCGGGTCTGGACCAGGGTCAGCGCCTCGAAGAGCTCGTCGAGGGTGCCCACGCCGCCGGGCAGCACGACGAAGCCCTGGGAGTACTTGACGAACATGGTCTTGCGGGCGAAGAAGTAGCGGAAGTTGATGCCCTTGTCGACCCATTGGTTGAGCCCGGACTCGAAGGGCAGCTCGATGCCCAGCCCGACGCTGACCCCGCCGGCCTCGCACGCACCCTTGTTGGCCGCCTCCATCGCGCCGGGACCGCCGCCGGTGACGACGGCGAAGCCGGCCTCGACGAGCCGCCGGCCGACCTCCTCGCCGACGGCGTACGCCGGGGCGTCGACCGCGGTCCGGGCGGAGCCGAACACCGCGATGGCCGGGCCGAGCTCGGCGAGCGCGCCGAAGCCCTCGACGAACTCCGCCTGGATCCGCAGCACCCGCCACGGGTCGGTGTGCACCCAGTCGGTCGGGCCACGGGAGTCGAGGAGGCGCTGGTCGGTGGTGCTGCCCTCGTGGACCTGGCCGCGCCGCTCGATCACCGGGCCCGCCATGCGGCCCCCCTGGCGATCGCCGGGCAGGTCGGTGCGCTCGCTCATGCCAGCCACTCCTTGAGGATGCGCTCGCACCGCTCGACGTGCTCGGCGGGGACGTGCTCGTCCTGCTTGTGGGCGAACATCGGGTCGCCGGGGCCGAAGTTGACGGCCGGGACACCGAGCCTGGTGAACTGCGCGACGTCGGTCCAGCCGAACTTGGGGGCGACGTCGCCTCCCACCGCGTCGACGAAGGCCCGCGCCGCGGGACGGTCGAGGCCGGGCATCGCGCCCGCGGCCATGTCGGTGACGGTGAGGTCGTAGCCCTCGAAGTAGTCGCGGACGAACGCCTCGGCGTCGGCCTCGCTGCGGTCGGGGGCGAAGCGGAAGTTGATCTCGACGACGCACTCGTCCGGGACCACGTTGCCGGCCACGCCACCGCGGATGCCGGTGGCGTTGAGGCCCTCGTGGTAGGTCAGGCCGTCGATCACGGGCTGGCGCGCGACGTAGGCGTCGAGCCGGGCGAGCACCGGGGCGACGAGGTGGATCGCGTTGACGCCCTTCCAGCTGCGCGCGCTGTGCGCCCGCTCGCCGGTGGTGCGCAGGTCGACGCGCATGGTGCCCTGGCAGCCGGCCTCGACCGCGGCGTTGCTGGGCTCCATGAGGATCGCGAAGTCACCCTGCACGAGGTCGGGGTCGCTCTCGGTGAGCTTGCGCAGCCCGTTGTGCACCGAGTCGACCTCCTCGGCCTCGTAGAAGATGAACGTCAGGTCGCGGTTGGGCTCGGTGAGGTCGGCGGCGAGCTTGAGCATCACCGCGTCGCCCCCCTTCATGTCGCAGCTGCCGAGGCCGTGGAGGACCCCGTCCTCGAGGCGACCGGGCAGGTTGTCGTTGCGCGGCACGGTGTCGAGGTGCCCGGCGATGACGACGCGCTCGTCGCGGCCGAGGTCGGTGCGGGCCACGACCGTGTGGCCGCGGCGGGTCACCGTGAGGTGCGGCAGCGCGGTCAGCGCCGCCTCGACGGCGTCGGCGATCTCCTGCTCCTCGTGGCTGACGGAGGGGATGTCGACGAGCTGCCGGGTCAGGGTGACGACGTCGGCGGAGAGATCGAGGTGGGGCATGGCGACGATTCAACCATCGATGCGAGGCGCCGCCGGGCTAGCGGTCGGCGAGGTGTGCGAGCAGCCCGTCGACGATGCGGGCCAAGCCGAACTCCAGCTCGCGCCCCGGGTCGCTGGCCGCCTGGTAGGTCTCGCCGGCGGCCGTGCCGACACGGCCGGCAAGGGGATAGTCGGCACCTGCCATCACCTGTCCCAGCGCCTCGTGGTTGGCCGCCCACCACACGGCGTCGGTCATGCCGGTCTCCCGCTCGGCCTGTCGTACGACCTGCTCGGCGCGGGCGATGCTGGTGCCGAAGGAGGCGAGCAGGGTGACGGTCTGGTCCATCTCGATGTCGTCGAGCCCGATGCCCTCCACGGCTGCGAGCTGCCACTCGTAGCGGTCCGCCATGTGGGGGCCGAGCCAGGCCCGCACGCCCGTGACCTCCAGCAGCCACGGGTGTGCGCGGTGGTCCTCGTACTGGACACGGGCCACGAGCTCGAGCCGGGCACGCAGGTCCTCGGGGTGCTCCGGCAAGGTGGTGCGGCCCAGCACCTGGTCGACCATGAGCACCACCAGGTCGGCACGGTTGGGCACGTACGTGTAGAGCGTCATCGCGCCGAGGCGCAGGTGCTGGGCCAGTCCGCGCATGGACAGCGCCGCCAGCCCGTCGCGGTCGGCGAGGTCGATCGCCGCGTCCACCACGTCGTCGACACTGACGCGCTGCTTCGGGCCGCGACGCGGGCCCGTCTCCTCGGGCGTCGGTGCACGGTGCCGCCACAGGAGCGCAAGCACGGGATCGGAGTCGGGCACCTACCCACCCTAACTTCTTCGTACGGCGTACGAATAAATGCTAGCGTTCGTCCGTCGAACTCCGTACACCGTACGATCAAAGGAGCACCCATGGCCCTCGCCCCACCCCTCCAGCCCTCCCTCGACGCGCCCCTCCGGGCGCGCGGGCTGCGCAAGCGCTACGGCGACACCCACGCGCTCGACGGCTTCGACCTGACGGTCGACGCCGGGTCGGTGCACGCCCTGCTCGGACCCAACGGGGCCGGCAAGAGCACGGCGGTCCACACCCTGGCGACGCTGACCAGGATCGATGAGGGCGAGGCCAGCGTCGCCGGCTTCGACGTACGCACCCAGCACGCGCAGGTGCGCTCGGCGATCGGGCTCGTGGGCCAGTCGGCCGCACTCGACGAGGTCCTGCACGGGCGCGAGAACCTCGTCATGTTCGCCCGGCTGCACGGGATGTCGACCGCGCAGGCGCGAGCGCGGGCGGCCGAGCTGCTGACGACGTTCGACCTCGACGACGCCGCGGACCGCAAGGTCTCGACCTACTCCGGCGGCATGCGGCGCCGCCTCGACATCGCCGCCGGCCTCGTGACCCGCCCGGCCGTGCTGTTCCTCGACGAGCCGACGACCGGCCTCGACCCGCGTGGGCGCGCCGACGTCTGGCGGGCCGTACGACGCGTGGTGGCCCTGGGCACGACCGTGCTGCTCACGACGCAGTACCTCGACGAGGCCGACCAGCTCGCCGACCGGATCACCGTCATGGACGCCGGGCGCGTGGTCGCCGAGGGCACGCCCGCGGGGCTGAAGTCCCGGCTCGGGGGCGACCGCGTGCTCGTCGGCCTGGCGCCCGACGCGGAGGGTGAGTCGGTCCGCCGGATCGTCGCCGGCGCCACCGCGCTCGACGTACGGCTCATCGACGGGACAGACCCGTCGGGCGAGCTCGTGATCGAGGCGGGTCCCGCAGGAGGCACCGCCGCCCTCCTCGCCGTGGTCCGGGCCCTCGACGCCGCCTCGGTGAGCCCCACCCACGTCCAGCTGCGGGAGCCGACGCTCGACGAGGTGTTCCTCCACCTCACCGACCACCCCGCCCCCCGACCGGCCACGCCCGCTCCTGCCCACCTCGACGGAGGCCCCCGATGAGCACGACCACCACCCTGCGCCAGAGCTGGATCATCGTCCAGCGAGACCTCAAGCACTGGCAGCGCGAGCCCTGGGCGCCGCTGTTCGGGATCGCCTTCACGATCATGCTGGTGCTCGTCTTCGGCTACCTCTTCGGTGGCTCGATCGAGCTGCCGGGTGGCGGCGACTACCTGGCGTACCTCATGCCCGGGATGTTCGCGCTCGCCATGATGTTCGGGCTCGAGGGGACGATGAGCGCGATCACCAACGACTCCAAGAAGGGCGTCACCCACCGCTTCCGCTCCCTGCCGATCAGCAGCGTCGCGGTCCCGCTCGGGCGCGCCGGGGCGGACCTGGTCAACTCGTCGGTCGAGCTCGCCGTGCTCATGGCAGGCGGCCTGCTCATCGGGTGGCGTGCGGGCGGGACCTGGCCCGAGACCCTGCTGGCCGTCGGCCTGCTGCTGTGGCTGCGGTTCGCGCTGCTCTGGCTGGGCATCTTCCTCGGCCTCACCCTCCGCGCCGAGGGTGGGGTGATGGCCGTGCAGATCCTGGTGTGGCCGATCGGGTTCCTCTCGAACGTCTTCGTCTCGCCCCAGGACATGCCGGCGTGGCTGGGCGTCCTCGCCCAGTGGAACCCGGTCTCCGCCACCGCCGCCGCGTGCCGGGAGCTGTTCGGCAACCCGTCGGGCATCACCGAGGGCATGCTGGCCGACAACGCCGTAGCCGTCGCGCTCGTCTGGCCGCTGGTCCTGGCGGCGGTGTTCGTGCCGCTGTCGGCCCGCGCCTACCGGCGACTCTCGCTGTGAGGGACCTCAGCGGCGGCGCAGTGCTCCGAGCAGGTCTCGCTCGAGGGCGCCGTAGCCCGTGCGGCTCCAGGGGCCGAGGTCGAGCCGGAAGTAGTGCACGGTGCGGTCGCCCTGGATGAAGTCGAGGACGTCGTCGGGCTCGCGGCCGGCCCGGACGTCGCCGGCGCAGGCCGCGCAGGCGGGCACGTCGACCGCGCGGTCGTCGTCGCGCCACACGACCTCCGCCGTGGGCCCGGTGTGCAGCGGGTTGAACCAGCAGTGCACCGGCGGCTCCCACGCGGTGGATCCGCGCTCCTCCGCGCTCGCCCGGGCGTCCTCGCCGCGGCGCGCGAGCACGAGGGCGCCCACGACGTCGGCGGGCGCGGCGTCCTGCGCCAGGATCGAGCGGGCGGCGGCGTAGTGGTCGAGCGCCTGCTGCCAGGCCTCGAGCGCGGCGGCGGTGCCGCCGGAGTCGCCGCGCCCGATGGCCTCGCCCAGCGCCAGCACCTCCGCCTCGGCCTGCTGGCGCAGGCGCCGGTCCTCCGCGGAGCGGACCGTGTGCAGGACGGTGGCGGGGAGGGTGAACCCCGACGGGCGGAGGCGGCGACGCCTGCGCCAGACCACCAGCGCGCGCACGACGGCGACCAGCGCGGCGAGCACGCCGATGCCGACGACGACCTCCGAGGTCTGCAGGCCCTCGTCGGCGGTCCAGGAGTACCTCTCGTCGGAGGGGACCTCGTGCCAGAGGTCCTCGGCGTTGCCGTCGTCGAGGAGCTCGGCGACGCGCACGACCTGGTCGACCACCGCGTCGGGGTGCTCGTGGTTGGCCACGTTGGCGACGTAGATCGCCTCGGGCTGGTCGCCGAACTCCTGCAGGCTGAGGCTGGGCTCGCTCCACTCCTCCCACCCGACGTAGGTCGCGTCGGGCTCGGCGGCGCTGTCCTGCAGCCAGGCGCTCAGGCTGGTGAAGCTGCCCTGGAAGCGCTCGTCGTCGATGTCGACCTCGATGAGGACGACCTTGAGGTTGCTGTCCTGCGCCGTGGCGACGGCATCCTCGATGCGTGCCTCGTCGGCGGCGGAGATGTCGTGGCTGCGGGCGAACGCGGGGTCGATCCAGACCCCGTCACCGGCGAGCTCCTGCTCGATCTCGGCGATCGTGGCGTCACTGATCTGCTCGCTGCTCATGTCCTCACCCAACCTTCCGTCGTCGGGTCCCGACCCACCAGCGCAGCACGCCGAACGCGGGCAGCACGCCGAACGCACCGAACAGGACGGCCGCGCCGAGGCCGCCCCACAGGCCCCCCCAGTAGTCGAAGTCGCTCGGCGGGGCGGGCTCGGTCGGGAGGGGCTGGGCCTCCCAGGTGGCCATCTCCTCGGCGAGCCGCACGAGGGCCGGGCCGGGCTGGCCCTTGGTGCGGGACTCGACGTAGTGCTCCTCGAGCCCGACGGCGCCGGGGTCGGTGCTGCCGGTGTCCCACAGCACGACGTAGTGGCCCTCCTCACCGACGGCCGTCCACCACTGCGGCCCCACGCCCGACGCGGTGTAGCCGACGTCGTTGGTGTCGGGATAGGGCAGGTAGGCGATCCTGGCCGGCACCCGCGAGCCGGCCAGCACCGCCTCGGCCTCGGCCAGGTCGTCCGGCGGGATGCGGCCGCTGAGCATCGGGTCGACGGCCACCCGGCTCTCCTGGCGCAGCAGCTCCTGGACGGTGTCCACCGGTCCGGGCACGACGTCCTGGCGGCCGAAGACCTCTGCGCGCAGCGCGATGTCGTCCTCCTCCCGGGACTCCTGCCACGACTGCGTCCAGAGCCCCAGGGCGGTGCCTGCGACGACGCCCACGAGCGCGCCGATCGCCCAACCGAAGCGCCGGATCACGGCTCACCCACTCGCTCGGCGAGCACGTCGCCGGCCAGGTCGTCGGTGATGGCGCCGAAGCCGGTGCGCGCCCACACGTCGTCGCGCTCCCAGTAGGGCACGGTGCCGCGACGGTGCGGCAGCCGGTGGGGCAGGCGGAGGTGACGGGGCGTCGCGCCCTGGCCCACCGCGGTGGCGCACGCGGGACAGCACGGCACCTCGACCGTGCCGTCGCCCAGGCGCCACGAGGCGGTGGCGGTGCCGTCGGGGTGGCGCGGGTCGAAGAAGCACGGCACCAGCGCCGCGCCGCTCCCGCGGCGGCCCCGTCCGAGGTCGTGCGCGCCCATCTGGGCGATCGTGCGGGCGCCGATCACGTCGCCGATGTCTCCGGAGGCCAGCAGCGGCTCGACGGCGTCGCGCGCCGTGAGGGCGCGGGCCGCCACGTCGCGGTCGCGCAGGGTCTCCCAGTCGGTCTTCTCCAGCGACCGCGTCAGCGCGTCGGCGAGGCGCACGGCGCGCTTGCGCTCGTCCTCGAGGTCCGGGGGCGCCACGGCGTACGTCGCCGCCTTCTCCGCCGTCGGCGCGACGGCGCGACGCGGGGCGCCCCGACGCGGCCACCCCCGCAGTGACTGGCCCACGAGCAGCGCCACGACCAGTCCCCCGAGACCTCCGACGAGCGCGGAGAGGCCCGACGCCGCCGTGCGGACCGAGACGTACTCCTCGGACGTGGGGCGCCAGTCCGCGGTGGCCGCGACCCGCACCGCGTAGCGCGCCAGGTCCTCGACCTCGGTCTCTTCCAGGGTCACCGGGTAGTCGTCACCGGACGGCTCGCGGGCCATCTCCACCAGGTCCTCGGCGGCCAGCACCTGCGCCTCCGCCTCGGCGACCGCCGGCGGGTAGAGGTAGTCCTGGGTGCCGATCCGGTAGCCGCCCACCTCCTGCATCGCCTCGTCGAGCGCGTCGTCGTTGCGCCCGGCACCGAGGCTCAGGCGGGAGGGATTGGTGTCCAGGCCGTAGGCGAAGACCTGCTGGATGCCCTCCGTGGTGTCGAGGACGTAGAGGCCGTCGCCGAGGCGGCGGTTGAGCAGGCCGGCGAGCGCCTCGGTCGCATCGATGGCGTCGTCCGGCAGACCCTTCGGCTGCTCCACGAGCGCGACGTAGACCGGGAACGGCGTCTCCCGCACCAGTGCCGCGATGCGGTCGTGCGACTCCTGCGCCGCCCCCGATCCCATCACCCGGTCGACGACCACGCCGTCCTGGCGCAGCGCCTCGGCAAGCGAGTCGACATCGGTCGGTCCATCCATGCAGCTTCTCCCCCGTCAGTGCAGGCGCGTGTGCGCGCCGGCTCCCCTCTTTCCCCGCAACCGGTGGTTCACACCCGAGCGACCTGTACGCCCACCTCCGCTGCGCCCGCGTAGGACACCGACGTGGCCAGGGTCTCCTCGGCGATGAGTCCCTCGTGGGTCCGGGCCGCGGCAAGGGTGGCCTCGGGGCCGCTGATCGTCACGCCGATCCGGTCGCTCACCTGCAGGCCGGCGTCCTTGCGGGCCTGCTGGACGGCGCGCACCAGGTCGCGGGCGGTGCCCTCGGCCTCGAGCTCGGGCGTCACCGCGGTGTCGAGGACGACGAAGCCGCCGCGCGGCAGCATGCCGATCGCGCGGTCGTCGTCCGACGTGCCGGCCACCGTCTCGAGGGCGTACTCCCCCTCCACCAGCGCCAGGCCACCGGACGTGACGGTGCCGTCGTCGGCGACCGACCAGTCACCGGACTTGGAGCCCTTGATCGCGAGCTGGACGTCCTTGCCCAGGCGCGGGCCGGCCGCGCGGGCGTTGACCGTGAGCCGCTGCGAGACGCCGTACGACGCCGCCTCGGGCGCGTCAGCCGCCAGCACGTCGACCGCCTTGAGGTTGAGCTCGTCGGCGACCAGCTGCTCGAAGCCGGCCAGGTCGGTCTCGGTGACCACGGTCAGCCGGGCGAGCGGGAGCCGGTTGCGCAGGTTGGCGGCCTTGCGCAGCGCCGAGCCGGCCGAGCAGACGTCGCGGACGGTGTCCATCGAGGCCACGAGCGCGTCGTCGGCGGGCAGGCTCTCGGCGGCCGGCCAGTCGGTGAGGTGCACCGACCGCTCGCCGGTCAGGCCGCGCCAGACCTCCTCGGTCGTCAGCGGCATGAGCGGCGCCGTGACCCGGCAGACGACCTCGAGCACGGTGTAGAGGGTGTCGAAGGCGTCGGCGTCCTCGTCCCAGAAGCGCTCGCGCGAACGGCGGATGTACCAGTTGGTCAGCACGTCGAGGAAGCCGCGCGTGGAGTCGCACGCCGCCGCCACCTCGTAGTCGTCGAGCTGGTCGGTCATCGCGGACACGTAGTCGCGCAGCTTGGCCAGGATGTAGCGGTCCATCGGGTGCGCGCTGTCGGTGCGCCAGGTCGCGTCGTGCCCCTCGCCGCCGCCGGCGGCGTTGGCGTAGAGGCTGAAGAACGACCAGCTGTTCCACAGCGGGATCAGCACCTGCCGCACCGAGTCGCGGATGCCCTGCTCGGTGACGATCAGGTTGCCGCCGCGCAGGATCGGGCTCGACATGAGGAACCAGCGCATCGCGTCGGCGCCGTCGCGGTCGAAGACCTCGCGCACGTCGGGGTAGTTGCGCAGGGACTTCGACATCTTCTGGCCGTCGTTGCCCAGCACGATGCCGTGGCTCAGGCACGTCGAGAACGCCGGCCGGTCGAAGATCGCGCCGGCGAGGACGTGCATCGTGTAGAACCAGCCGCGCGTCTGCCCGATGTACTCGACGATGAAGTCGCCCGGGAAGTGGTGCTCGAACCAGTCCTTGTTCTCGAACGGGTAGTGCACCTGCGCGAACGACATCGAGCCGGAGTCGAACCACACGTCGAGCACGTCGGTGACGCGCCGCATCGTCGACCGGCCGGTCGGGTCGTCGGGGTTGGGCCGCGTCAGCTCGTCGACGTAGGGCCGGTGCAGGTCGGGGTTGCCGTCCTTGTCGCGCGGCAGCGTGCCGAAGTCGCGCTCGATCTCCTCGAAGGACCCGTAGACGTCGATGCGGGGGTAGTGCTCGTCGTCGGACTTCCACACCGGCACCGGGCTGCCCCAGAAGCGGTTGCGGGTGATCGACCAGTCGCGGGCGTTCTCCAGCCACTTGCCGAACTGGCCGTCCTTGATGTGCTCGGGCACCCAGCGGATGTCCTGGTTGAGCGCCATCAGGCGCTCCTTGACCTTGGTCACCTCGACGAACCACGACGAGACGCCCTTGTAGATCAGCGGCTGCCGGCAGCGCCAGCAGTGCGGGTAGGAGTGGTCGTAGGTCTCGCGGCGCACCAGGACGGTGCCGGGCGTGACCGAGCCCGCGGCCTCGCCCCGTGTCGCCGCCTTGAGGTGGTCGATGATCTGCAGGTTGGCGTCGAAGACCTGCATGCCCTCGTAGTCGGTGACGGGGAAGGTGAAGCGGCCGTCCTTGCCGACCGGCATGACCGCCTCGATGCCCTCGCGGTCGGTGACGACCTTGTCGTCCTCACCGAAGGCGCCGGCGGTGTGCACCAGCCCGGTGCCGTCGGTGGTGGTGACGAACTCGGCGGGCACGAGGCGGAACGCCCGCTCGTGGCCGGCGTAGTAGCTGAACGGCGGGGCGTACTCGAGGCCGACGAGGTCGGCGCCCGTGCCGCGCCAGGTGACCTCCGGGTCGCTCTGCCCATCACGAGGGGCCAGCTCGCGGGCGTACGACGCGAGGCGGGCCTCGGCGAGCAGGTAGCGCTCGGGGCTGCCGGTGGGGCCGTCGGAGGAGACCACGACGTAGTCGATGTCCTCGCCGACCATGACGGCGAGGTTGGCCGGCAGGGTCCACGGGGTCGTCGTCCAGACGAGGACCTTGACGCCCTTGAACGGCCCGTCGGTGGTGACGTCGTAGCCGACGGTGACGGCCGGGTCCTGGCGCATCTGGTAGACGTCGTCGTCCATGCGCAGCTCGTGGTTGGACAGCGGCGTCTCGTCCTGCCAGCAGTAGGGCAGGACGCGGAACCCCTCGTAGACCAGGCCCTTGTCGTGGAGCTGCTTGAAGGCCCAGATCACCGACTCCATGTAGTCGGGGTTCATCGTGCGGTAGTCGTGGTCGAAGTCGACCCAGCGCGCCTGGCGGGTGACGTAGTCGCGCCACTCGCCGGTGTACTTCATCACCGACGCGCGGCAGGCCTCGTTGAACTTCTCGATGCCCAGCTCGGCGATCTCGTCGGTGGTCTTGATGCCGTTGAGGCGCATCGCCTCGAGCTCGGCGGGAAGGCCGTGGGTGTCCCAGCCGAAGCGGCGCTCCACCTTGCGCCCGCGCATCGTCTGGTAGCGCGGGATCAGGTCCTTGACGTAGCCCGTCAGCAGGTGGCCGTAGTGGGGCAGGCCGTTGGCGAAGGGCGGTCCGTCGTAGAAGACGAACTCGTTGGCGCCGTCCTCGCCGGCCTCGCGCTGCTCGACGCTCGCCCGGAAGGTGTCGTCGGACTCCCAGTAGGCGAGCACCGCCTCCTCGATGTCCGGGAAGCGCGGGCTGCTGGGGACCGTGGTCGCATCGGTGTGCGACACCTTCGGGTAGGTCATGGGCGGCACTCCTGCGGTGGCGTCGTACGTCTCGGTCTGATGACACGAGGACGACAGGGCTGCCGCGGTACCACCTCGCTTGCTCCCCACCGTCGGGGAACCGCTCGTTCGTCGGCTGTGTCGGGCCGCACCCGCCGGGTTCTAGTGAGGTGGCGGCCGGCTCGCCGCACCCGTTCTTCCCGAGGCTCGCCGCTGATGACGGCTCAGACGCCTGCGGCGATCGTACGACCGGCCCGGCCGGCCGCGCCAATCGGTTCCACGAAAGGTGTCAAAGAAACTTGACATGCGGACGAGGGTGCGGCATCGTCACTGGTGTCAAAGAACTCTAACACCCACCGAGGAGCGACCCCGATGACCACGACCGCACGCACCCCGCTGTCCCCCTGGCTGAAGGCCGCCGTCCCCGCGGTCGTCGTGGCTCTGGCCGTCGGCGCCGGCGCCGCAGCAGTGCGCACCGACGCACCCGACGGCCTCACCTTCGCCGTGTTCGCCGCGATGACGTTCCCGTTCGTCCTCGCGCTCGGCGCCCTCCTGCTCGACCGGAGCGAGCATCCCGAGCAGCACGAGGACTCCGTCGAGAGGCAGTGGACGACCCGCGCCAGCAGCGGCGCCTTCTTCGACACCGTGACCGCCATGGGACTGACGGTCTTCGCCACCGCGGTGCTCGACACCCGCAGCGCGCCGCTGTGGATCTTCGTGATTCTCGCGCTGGCCGACTTCACCGCCCGGCTCGCCGTCCTCCGTCGCCGGGAGTCCTGATGCACAACACGCTCCGGTCCCTGCGCGAGGCGGCAGGCATGTCGCAGGGCGAGTGCGCCACCGCCCTCGGCGTCTCACGCCAGACGGTGATCTCCATCGAGAAGGGCCACTTCGATCCACGCCTCTCGCTCGCCTTCCGGATCAGCCGGCTCTTCGAGGTCCGGGTCGACGAGGTCTTCGTCCCCGACCCCGAGTGAGGTGACCACCGGCTTTGCCTGCCGTTGAGGAACGGTTGGCCCGGCCTTAGCACCCAGCGGCGCACCGTGGAGACGTACCGCTCACCGACTCGAGGAGACGCTTCCCATGAACGTTCGTCGCACCGCGCTCGCCGCCCTCGCCCTCCCTCTGTCGATCGCGCTCGTCGCGTGCGGCGACGACAGCGCCGACGACGCGTCGGACGACCAGTCGGCCTCGTCGAGCCCCGCCAGCCCGTCGGACTCGTCCAGCTCCGCCGACACCGAGACCGACGCCCCGTCCGATGCCGACGCCCCCGTGCTCGCGGCCGTGCTGACGGCCGTCGAGGCGGTGCCGGGCGGCACGCTCTTCAGCCTCGACCAGGAGGTCGACGGCTGGGAGGCCGAGGTCGTCGACGCCGACGCGAAGGCGTTCGACCTCACGGTCTCCGCCGACGGCGCCACCGTGACCCGCGACCCGGTCGAGGACACCGACGCTGAGGACCGTGCCGAGCGCGAGCGGCTGCTCGCCGACGTCGACCTCGACCCCGAGGAGGCGCTCGCCGCCGCACGGGGCGCCGTGACGACCGGGACGATCACCGGGCTCGACCTCGACGTCGACAAGGGCACGCCGGTGTGGGACGTCAAGTTCGACGAGGACTCGGCCGTCGAGCAGACCGTCGTCGTCGACGCCGCCACCGGCGACGTGCTTCGGACCATCAAGGGCGACTGAGGCCGCACGCCTATCGACTGGACGCCCGGGAGCGGGCTGCGGTTCGCTGGGCGGATGGCTCACCCCGGATACGACGGCATGTGGCTCCCGACCGACCAGGATCCCCGGATGCAGGCGGGGCCGACGAGGGGCGAGCGCGAGTGCCTCGTCGGCTATCTCGAGCACTACCGCCAGACGCTGGCGCTGAAGTGCGACGGCCTCACCGCCGAGCAGCTCGCCAGCAAGGCGGTGCCGCCGTCCAACATCTCGCTGCTGGGTCTCGTGCGCCACATGGCGCGCGTCGAGCAGAGCTGGTTCCGCCGGGTGCTCGAGGCCCGGATGGACATCCCGCGGCTGTTCTCCGGTGACGACGAGGACGCCGGCTTCGACTTCCCCGACGCCGACGACGAGCTGGTGCGCGCCAGCCACGAGCTGTGGCAGTCGGAGGTCTCCTACGCCCGCGAGGTGCTCGACCGCACCGACCTCGACACCGTCGTGGACGTCCACGGCGACCCGGTCGAGGTGCGCGACATCGTGGTCCACATGATCGAGGAGTACGCCCGCCACTGCGGGCACGCCGACCTGGTGCGCGAGTGCATCGACGGCCGCGCGGGTCAGTGACGGGCACCCGCGACCGGGTCAGCGCCTGAGCCTGGCGGTGAACCTCTCGATGGCGGTGCACCGCGCCGGGCCGTAGTAGGAGAACCTCCCGACCGCCTTGGTGCGGCTGACGAACTCCAGATCGAGGTAGGCCGCGTAGGCGGCGCTGCTCTCCTGGTCGTTGCGCTCCGTGCCGACCACCTCGTTGTTGCGCGGGATCGTGGTGGTGACGAAGCTGTAGGTGTTGTTGGTCGTCGTGGGCATGTCGGGGTAGCCGCCGCAGGTCGTCCGGGCGTTGATCCGGAAGCCGCGCACCTTGCTGCCGCGGACCGTGAAGCTCACTCCGCCGGCCGACCAGCTGCCCGCCTTGGGAGGCGCAGGAGCCGGGCGTCGCCGGAGCTTCACCGTCGCCCGACCGAGCGCCTGGCCCTTCTCGCTGACGGTGAGCCGCAACGTGCCCTTCGGCCGCGTCAGCCGGGCCCAGACATGGCCGTCGATGTCGTCCTGCCCCTGCAGCGAACCCAGCGCGAGAGGTCGCACCTTGACGCCCTTGCCCGCGCCGGTGACCGCGACGTCGCGGGCGCCGATCCCCTCCGGCGAGGCGTTGGACACCGTGACCGGGATCCGGGTCCACACGCCCTTCACGAGCCGGTCCTTCCTCGGCGCCCGCACCGCGAGCTCGGGCGTGGCCGCGACGACGTCGAGGACGCTGACGAAGGCGTCGTAGGGCGGCGTGCCGGACCCGGAGTCCACGAGCAGCACCGCGCAGTCCCACCCGGCAGCGCTCGCGAGGTCGGGAGTCTCCTTGTCGTCGTAGAGCAGGACGTCGGGGATGTAGCGGTAGAGCCAGGCGACGCTCACCTCCTCGACGGTGCAGCTGGTGCCCTGGCGGCTGCCGAAGCCGAGCACCGTCCGGGTGCTGGCGTCGGGATCTCCGGCCCCCATCGCGGTGTCGAGGCTGTAGTCGTAGATCAGGGAGTCGTCTTGCCAGTGGTAGCCGTAGTCCACCGTCACGGAGAGGCTTCCGCCGGGCATCACGAACTGGTGGTGCGGAGCGGTGCTGGTGGGCATGCCGGCCACCCGGTTGGCGGCGGTGAAGGTCGCCGTCGCGCTGATCAGCTGCTCGGCGCCGGCTCGGCGCTGCCGAGGGCCCTTCTCCCCGATCTCGAACGACTGGCCGACGAGCGCGCCGCCGGGGGCGCTCGGCTCGGTCCCGCCGGCCGGCGCTGTCACGCCGACCAGCAGCCCTCCGCCCAGTCCGATGGCGGTCGCGATCGCGATCGTCCTGCGCATGCGTCTTCCTCCCCCGTGGCACCGACCCCGTCGGCTGCGGTCAGTCTGCCCGGGCCATGGGGGTCTGGGAAGATCCTTCGGCATCCGATCAGGCCGTCCGACTCGCCGTGGGGCGCCTTCCGTAGGCTGAGCCGCGTGACTGCTGCCTCCGGCTACGGCCTGCTGACCCTGCACGGCGAGACCGTGCTCGACGCCTGGTTCCCCTCCCCCGCGCTCGGTGCGACCGAGGGCGACGCGCCGCCGGAGCTGGCCGCGCTCGAGGGCGACGACGAGGTCCGGGGCGTACGGCGCGAGGTGCGGCTGGTGGAGATCGCCGACCTCGACGAGGCGCCGTCGTCGACCGAGGACGTCTGGCTGCGGCTGCACCTGCTCTCCACCCGGCTGGTCCGTCCCCACGGCACGTCGCTGGAAGGCGTGTTCGGCCTGCTCACCAACGTCGTGTGGACCTCGGCCGGCCCCTGCGCCGTCGAGGGCTTCGAGGCCACCCGCGCCCGGCTGCGCGCCGGCGGCCGGCACGTCACCGTCCTCGGGGTCGACAAGTTCCCCCGCCTCGTCGACTACGTGATGCCCAGCGGCGTACGCATCGCCGACGCCGACCGCGTACGCCTGGGCGCGCACCTCGCCGAGGGCACGACCGTCATGCACGAGGGCTTCGTCAACTTCAACGCCGGCACGCTCGGGGCGTCGATGGTCGAGGGCCGCATCTCCGCGGGCGTCGTCGTCGGCGACGGCTCCGACGTGGGCGGCGGCGCCTCGATCATGGGCACGCTGTCGGGTGGCGGCAAGGAGGTCATCTCGGTGGGCGAGCGCTGCCTGATCGGCGCCAACGCCGGCATCGGCATCTCCCTCGGCGACGACTGCGTCGTGGAGGCCGGCTGCTACGTCACCGCCGGCACCAAGGTCACCGTCACCGACATGGACGGCAAGCCGCAGGTCGTCAAGGCCGGGAGCCTCTCGGGCGTCGACAACATCCTGTTCCGCCGCAACTCGGTCAGCGGCGCCGTCGAGGCCGTGCCGTGGAAGGGCGACGGCGTCGCCCTCAACGCGGCGCTGCACGCCAACTAGCCCTCCGCCCGTGCCCGCCTCCCTCCGTACGGCCGCCATCGGCGTGGTGGTGGCCGTGGGCGCCGTCGCGACCGCCGTGGTGCTCGTGGACCGCGGCGCGGTGCCCCCGCTCCTCGACTCCAGCGGGTGCACCGCCGAGGTCGACGGCCACACCGTCGAGGTCGACCTCGAGCAGGCCGAGAACGCCGCCCTCATCACGGCCGTCTCCATCGAGCGTGGCATGCCCGCGCGGGCGGCGAGCATCGCGCTGGCGACGGCCTACCAGGAGTCCAAGCTCTACAACATCGACTACGGCGACCGCGACTCGGTCGGGCTGTTCCAGCAGCGCCCGTCGCAGGGCTGGGGCAGCGTGGCGCAGCTCACCGACCCGGTCTACGCGACCAACGCGTTCTACGACGCCCTGCAGAAGGTCGAGGGCTACGACACGATGGAGATCACCGTCGCGGCGCAGGAGGTGCAGCGCTCGGGCTTCCCCGACGCCTACGCCGACCACGAGAAGGACGGCCGCGCGCTCGCCTCGGCCCTCACCGGCAACTCGCCCGGCGCCCTGTGGTGCGACGTCCCGGGCGACGCCGAGGAGGTCGACGACGCGCTCGACGAGTCGGGGCTGGTCTCGCGCGCGACGTCCGTGCGCCGTGCGCTGGAGGCGCGCTTCGGGACGCTGTCGCTGGGCGGGTTCGAGCCCGGCGGGGTCTCCAGCGGCCACATGGAGGACTCGGCCCACTACGAGGGCCGCGCGATCGACGTCTTCTTCCGCCCCATCAACGCCGACAACACCAAGCGCGGCTGGGCGGTGGCGTCCTACCTCGTCGCCAACGCCGACCGGCTCGACATCAAGACCGTCATCTTCGACGGCCGCATCTGGCGCGCCGGGACGGACGACGGGTGGCGCGACTACCGCGTGCCGTCCTCCTCCCGCGGCGACCGCGCGATCCTCGAGCACCGCGACCACGTGCACGTCGACGTCTTCGACTGACGTCCTCGGCGGCGGCGACGGCCGGGCGACTGCCGGCTGTCGGAGTCCCCGCTCGAGCGGGGACTCCGACACCTGGAGGCTGTTGCAACCCCCTCCGAGTGTCGGACTACGCCGACAAGTCGGGGCTCAGCCGGCGAGGCGAGCCACAGCGGCGGCGACCCGCTCGTCGGTGGCGGTGAACGCGACGCGTACGTGCTCGCGCCCCGACGGGCCGTAGAACTCGCCCGGCGCCACCAGGATGCCCTGCTCGGCGAGGTCGGCGACCGTACGCCAGCAGTCCTCGCCCCGGGTCGCCCAGAGGTAGAGCGAGGCCTCGGAGTGGTCGATGCGGAAGCCGGCGACCTGCAGGGCCTCCTTGAGCAGCGCCCGGCGGGGGGCGTAGGTCGCGTGCTGCTCGGCGACGTGCGCATCGTCGTCGAGGGCCGCGATCATCGCGTGCTGCTGAGGGCCGGGCATCTGGAGGCCGAGGTTCTTGCGGACCGCCAGCAGCTCGCCGACGAGGGCGGGGTCGCCGGCGACGAAGGCGCACCGGTAGCCGGCGAGGTTGGAGCGCTTGGACAGCGAGTGGACCGCGAGGACATCGTCGAGCGAGCCGCCGTTGACCTGCGGGTCGAGGATCGAGAGAGGCTTGTCGCCCTCCCACGCGCACTCGATGTAGCACTCGTCGGAGACGAGCACGGTGCCGCGCTCGCGGCACCAGTCGACGACCTTGCGCAGGTGGTCGAGGGGCAGCACGCGCCCGCTGGGGTTGGCCGGGCTGTTGAGCCACAGCAGGCTCGGGACCCGCGGTCCGAACGCGGTCAGCGAGTCGGTCGCCAGGCTCTCCGCGCCGGCCAGCGCCGCGCCGACCTCGTAGGTCGGGTAGGCGAGCGCCGGGTAGCCGACGAGGTCGCCGGGCCCGATGCCCAGGTGCAGCGCGAGGTCGGCGATCAGCTCCTTGGATCCGGTCACCGGCAGCACGCCGTCGAGCCCGAGGCCGCTCACCCCGTGACGTCGGGCGAGCCAGTCGATCGCGGCCCGGCGGGTGTCCTCGAGGCCGATCGTCGTCGGGTAGCCCGGGGAGTCGGCTGCAGAACGCAGCGCGTCCTGCACGACGGCAGGCGTCGGGTCGACGGGCGTGCCGACCGAGAGGTCGCAGATCCCGTCGGGGTGGGCGTGGGCCGTCGCGGCGTACGCCGTCAGCCGGTCCCAGGGGAAGTCCGGGAGGCGCGCGGACACGCGCGGTCGGTGCGCGTGCACCTCAGCCGCCGAGGGGGCAGGTCACTCGTCGTGCTCCTGCGGGGGCAGCGCGGCGACGAGCTCGTGGTCCTTGTCGATGACGCCCATCTTGGCCGCGCCACCGGGCGAGCCGAGGTCGTCGAAGAAGTGGACGTTGGCGTCGTAGTAGCCCTTCCACTCCTCCGGGGTGTCGTCCTCGTAGAAGATCGCCTCGACCGGGCAGACCGGCTCGCAGGCGCCGCAGTCGACGCACTCGTCGGGGTGGATGTAGAGCATCCGCTTGCCCTCGTAGATGCAGTCGACGGGGCACTCGTCGACGCACGCGCGGTCCTTGAGGTCGACGCACGGCTGGGCGATGACGTAGGTCACCTGGTCCTCCTGGAGGCGGGGGTGCTCGGGGTGGGGGAACGTGTCGGTTCACTCTAGTATCCGGCGGGTGTCCGACACGTCAGAACCCCGTGCCGACGAGACGACCACCGGCCGGCACGCCCTCGGCCCGCACGTCGTGGGCCAGCGCGTCGTCGTACGCCATCTCCTGCCGGACGGCCGGGCCACCGACGTGCTCGGCACCTGCACGTCGTGGGACGCCGGCTCGATGACCGTCGATCGGGAGGGGCACGGCCCGGTGGTGATCGCCCTCGCCGACGTCGTCACGGGCAAGCCGGTGCCACCACGCGCGTCGGTGCGCGCCCGGGTGTCCGCACAGGAGGTCGAGGAGCACGTCTCGGCGCTCTGGGACTCGATCACCACCGAGCCGCTCGGTCGGTGGCTCCTGCGGGCCTCGCCGCCGCACGGCGGTCGGCTGCGCCGCCGCGGCAACTCCGCGCTGGCGATGGCTGAGCCGGGCATCGGCTGGGCCGACGCGGCGTTCGGCGTACGCCGGTTCTACGAGGCGCTCGACCAGACGCCGATCGTGCAGGTGCAGCGCGGGTCGGACGTCGAGCGGACCCTCGCCCCGCTGGGCTTCCGGCCGATGGGAGACGGCGACGCGCACGCCCAGCTCGCGTCCGTGGCCCGGGCGCTGCGCTCGGCCCGGGCGGCGGCCCCGGACGTCGCCGCGACGTACGACGAACGGCCGGGCTCCGTGGTGGTGTCGCTCGAGGGCGGCGCCGCGACCGGACGGGGCGTCCTGTCGGGCGACTGGCTGCTGGTCGAGTCGCTCGCCGTCGACCCGGCCCACCGCCGCCGCGGCCTCGCCACGGCGGTCCTCGCGGAGGTCCTCGACTGGGGCGCGTCGTCCGGCGCGACCACCGCCCTGCTGCACGTCGAGACCGACAACGAGGCCGCGATCGCGCTCTACGAGCGGCACGGCTTCGTCACCCACCACACCAACCGCTACCTCGTCGCGTAGCCGGGTCTCACCTGCCGCCCTGTTGGATGGAGGGATGACCGTCACCGAGCGCACCACCGCCCCCGCCCCGACCGGAGCAGACCGCGGACGCCAGGTCGGCGTCACGGTCGCCGAGGTCCTGTGCCTGTACGGCACGCTCGTCGGGGTCGGCGTCGTCGGCACCAGCGTCGAGAGCTCCTCGGGCGGCGCGCTCTCCGCAGACGCCACTCTGCTGGCCCCGCTCGGCCCGGCCTTCTCGATCTGGTCGGTGATCTACGCCGGCCTGGCCGCCTACACGATCTGGCAGTGGCTGCCGTCCTCCGCCACCGACGCCCGTGCCCGCAGCACCGGCTGGCTGGCCGCGGCGTCGATGCTGCTGAACGCCGGCTGGCTGCTCGTCACGCAGCAGGGCTGGCTGTGGGCGAGCGTCGTCGTGATCCTCGCGCTGGTGGTCGTGCTCGGGCTGCTGGTGCAGCGCCTCGCCGACCTCGACCCCGCGCCGTCGCTGCTGCAGCGGGTGGTGGTCGACGGCACCTTCGGGCTCTACCTGGGCTGGGTCTCGGTGGCCACCTGCGCCAACATCACGGCGACCCTGGTGGCGGAGGGCGTGGACTCCTCGACCCTGGTGGGCGAGCTGGTGGCCGCGCTGGTCATCGCCGTGGTGGTCGGCGTCGCCGCCGTGGTCGTCGCCCGCACCGGGCCGCGCTGGGCCTTCGCCCTCGCGGCGGCCTGGGGCCTGGCCTGGATCGCCGTCGGCCGGCTGACCGACGAGCCCGCCTCGACGCTGGTCGGCATCGTCGCCGCGGTCGCCGCCGCGGCCGTGCTCGCGCTGACCGCCCGCGCCGCCGTCCGCGACTGACCGACTGCGGCCGACCCCACCGGGTCGACCTGGCGGCCGCAGGCGCCGCGAAAATCGGTCGCAGTGGCGGCAGCCCGCGCCCTAGGCTCGCCGCGACGAGCGTGGGGCCTGACGAACCCCCTGCCTGCGGGCAGCGACGCGGTCGTCCGCGCGTCCGGCGTACCCGACGAGAGGCCGGCACCCCACGGGGCCGCCGGCGAAGGTGTGGTGGCACCGCGACCTTGCCCCCGCCCACACCTCCAGGGCCGACACCGACTGGAGGACATCATGAGATCGCTCTGTTCATCGCTCCCGGCCGCCGAGCCCGGCTCGACCGTGACCCTCGAGGGGTGGGTGCACCGTCGCCGCGAGCTGTCGCGCGTGACCTTCCTCGTGCTGCGCGACCGCAGCGGTCTTGCCCAGGTGGTGCTGCCACCGGGGGCGAGCGTGCCTCCTGAGGAGACGACCGTCCGGGTCACCGGCACCGCCACCCGCACGCCCCAGGCGCCGGGCGGGGTCGAGGTCACCGACGCCCGGGTCGAGGCGCTCACCTCGGACGCGGCCACCCCGCCGGCGGAGCTGTGGCGCCCCGCGCTCGACGTGTCGCTGCCGACGCTGCTCGACCACGCGCCCGTCCTCTGGCGCCACCCTGGCCAGCGGGCGCGCTGGCAGCTCGCCGCCGCCTCGCTGCGGGGCTTCCGCTCGACCCTGGACGCGAAGGGCTTCACGGAGGTCGCCACCCCCAAGCTGGTGGCGTCGGCGACCGAGTCCGGCGCGTCCGTCTTCGAGGTGGACTACTTCGGGCGCCCGGCCTACCTCGCCCAGAGCCCGCAGTTCCACAAGCAGCAGCTCGTCGGGCGTCTTCGAGCGGGTCTACGAGGTGGGCCCGGTGTTCCGTGCCGAGCCGCACGACACGGTGCGCCACCTCGCGGAGTACCGCTCCCTCGACGTCGAGCTCGGCTTCGTGCGCGACCACCGTGACGTGCTGGCCGTGCTGCGCGACGTGCTCTCCGGGATGGTCGAGGCGCTGGGCCACGAGGACGAAGCGCTCCACCTCACCGGCGCTCGCCTGCCCGTCGTGCCGGCGCAGATCCCGGTCGTGCACTTCGCGGACGCGCTCACGATCGTCGGCGCGCCGGCCGACGAGCCCGACCTGTCACCCGAGCACGAACGGGCGCTGGGTGCGTGGGCGCTGGCCGAGCACGGCTCCGAGCTGCTCGCGGTGGAGGGCTACCCCATGACGAAGCGACCCTTCTACACCCACCCCCAGCCCGGGGACGAGCGCTGGTCCAACAGCTTCGACCTGCTGTTCCGCGGCCTCGAGCTGGTCACGGGCGGCCAGCGGCTGCACCGGCCGGCGGACTACGAGCGGGCCATCCGGGCGCGCGGCGAGGAGCCCGCGGCGTACGACGCCTACCTCCAGGCGTTCCGGCACGGGATGCCGCCGCACGGCGGGTTCGCGATCGGGCTCGAGCGGTGGGTGGCGCGCCTGGTGGAGGCGGCCAACGTCCGCGAGGTCACCCTCTTCCCGAGGGACCTGCACCGGCTGGCGCCCTAGGCGCGGTCCGGCTACTCGTCGACGGCGTCGGGGTTGGTGCAGATCACCGTGTCGCTCGGGATGTAGGTGGTGCTGAAGACCTCGTCCTCGCGCGTCTCTGTGTTGTCGCCGACCGGCTCGAAGCGGCGTACGACGTCGATGTCGAAGCCGCCGAAGCCCTGGTTGGCGTGACACGTCAGGGAGTCGATGCGACGGGTCTCGGGCTTGGTGAGGTTGTGGCGCTCGCCCGTGGTGGACGTGATCTTCCAGTGCTTGGTGGAGTACATCGTCACGGTCACCGCGCCCGAGGAGGACGGCGTGGAGTTGGTGAAGGAGGTGTCGATCAGCACGCCGTAGGGGGTGTCGTTGCGGAAGCGCAGGTCGACCGCACCCCAGGCCACGGTCGCCTCGCGGCCCACCGGGTAGCGGTCGATGTAGAACGAGTGGGGCTTGTGCTCGACGTCCTCGAGGCCGGCGAAGAACATCGCGTTGAAGAGGGTGGTGGCCATCTGCGACACCCCGCCGCCGAGGTCCTGCACGAGGATGCCGTCGTTGATCACGTAGCCCTTGGTGAAGCCGTTGGCCTCGGTGCGCTCGCCGACCGTGTCGTTGAGCGAGAAGGTCTCCCCCGGCTTGAGCAGGGTGCCGTCGATGAGCTCGGCGGCGCGGCCGATGTTGACGTTGCGGTACTCCGCGTAGGGGAAGTAGGTCGTGAAGGTCGAGACCCGCTCGCGGACGCGGAGCGCGCGGGCGTCCTTGGTCGTGAAGTCGGGCTTGGCGACCTTGGCAGTGAGGGCCAGGGTGCGCTCGCCCTGCGGCTTGGCGACGACGTCGAGGAACCCCGCCTCGAGCTCGGCGGGGTCGAACGTGACGCCCGGCTTGGCCGGGACGACCCGCGGCTTGCCGCCGACCAGCGCGACGGAGGCGTCGACGGGCGCGCCCTGGGTGACCGTGCCCGCGACCACCTCCGACAGCACCGCGGCGTCGAGCGTGGGCACCAGCTCGCCGTCGGTCGGCACGAGCGAGAGGGCGCCGGTGTAGTCGGCCGGGAACACCTTCACGTCGGAGCCCTCGAAGCGCAGGACGACGGGCGCGGCGACGGCCGGCGAGGCGAACCCGTCGAGTGCCTCCTGCACGTCGGAGGCGTCGATGTCGGGCTGCACCTCGACCATCTCGAGGGCGACCACGTCGGGCTCCTCCTCGAGGAAGGCGGACTCGAGCGCCGCCAGCGTGTCGCTGGGGTCGAGCGCGCGACCGGCGCGGGCGTCGGTGGTCTCGAGCCGGTTGCCGGCGAAGGCGATCGCGCCGTCGCGCGGGGCCTCACCGTGCTGCTCGTCGAGCTCGGCGAGGAAGGCGTTGTACGCGGCCTCGTCGACCTCGACCACCGCCTCGGAGGCGTCACCGCCGGTGAAGTAGTCCCAGAGCCGGACCGGGTCCCAGCTGCGCTCGCCGCCGGACTCGGCGACGGAGGCCTCGTAGTCGACCGACAGCCCGGCCGTGGCCGGGTCGACCGCCACCTGCTCGCCGTCGACGGTCGTGGCGATGTCGCGGGCGACCCGGTCGGCGAGTCCGGCGCGGAGCCGCTCCGCGGCCTCCTCCTGCGGGTGCCCGCCGATGCGCACGCCGGCGACGGTCGTGTTGCGCGGCACCTTGTCGCCGGCGACGTAGTGCGCGGCGGCGTAGAGACCGCCGAACAGCACCACGATCCCGACGAGGAGCCACAGCACGACGGACGCGCCGGCCTTCTCCCGGGGCTGCGCGGCACTGGTCTGGTTCTTCGGCACGCGGCGAGTCTAGGAGGGCAGGCCGCGAACCCCGGGATCGTCGGCGCGAGCCGCGGGCGTACGACGACTCGCCCCGACCGTGGCCAGCGCGACCCCGAGGAGCACCGCCGATCCGGCCAGGAACGACCACCCCGCCGCGTCCGCGGAGATCAGGTGGCCGCCGCCGGGCCCCTCGAGGGCGCCTCGCGCGACCGGTGCGCACCAGCCCAGCGCGAAGGCCAGTCGCGGGGCGCCCGCCGGCAGCCAGCCGAGGACGGCCACGGCGGCCCCCAACGCGAGCAGCAGTCCCCACCAGCGCTGGTGCACGAGCGTCCCGGCTGCGCCCGAGACCAGACCGACCAGGAGGGCGACCGGGACGAGGAGCGCCCTCACAGACCCGCGAACAGGTCCTCCTCGAAGCCGTCCGGGCCCGGGGCGCCCGGCGTGCCCTTGGCGATGCGGTAGTACTCGTCGGACCACCACGAGTGCCCGCTCTCCGCGCCGGCGAAGAACCCGCCGTCCTGCTGCACCTGGGTGCGGTGCTGGGCCAGCGCGTCCATCTTGCGCTGCACCGTGGCCGCGCCGTCCACGCGCGCGCTGATCAGCTCGTCCGGGGTCACGAAGGGCGGCAGCTTGCCGTCGGGGTCCATCCCGGCGAAGGTCTCGGTGTCGCCGGACTCGCGCAGCTGGCGCAGGCTCTCGCGCATCCGCGACTCGCTCATCGCGGTCCAGTAGACCTTGGCGATGTCGTGGGGCTCGCCGAGGTCGAGCTTGTAGGACGGCACGGCCGCCAGCTGCGCGCCGTACATCGCGACGCGGTGGGCCTGGATGTGGTCGGGGTGGCCGTAGCCGCCGAACTGGTCGTAGGTGACGAGCACCTGCGGGCGGACCTCGCGGATCACCTTGACCAGCTCGTCGGCGGCCTCGGTGAGGTCGGCGTTCCAGAAGGCGTTGTCGGGCAGCGTGTCCGCGGCGACCGCGTGACCCTCCTCGTGCCAGGCCATGCCCGAGTCGTGGAAGCGGCCGAACCCGCCGAGGAAGCGGTGGTCGGTGACGCCGAGCACCTTCATCGCCTCGTCGAGCTCACCGCGGCGGTGCTCGCCGAGCCCGCCCTGCTCCTCGTAGGCGAGGTGGGAGAGCTCGGGCACGAGCACCTCCCCCATCTCGCCGGCGGTGCAGGTGACGAGGGTGACGCCGACGCCCTCGTCGACGTAGCGCGCCATGGTGGCGCCGTTGTTGATGCACTCGTCGTCGGGGTGGGCGTGGACGAGCAGCATGCGTCGGTCGGTCATGACTCAGAGCCTAGGTCGGGACGCTTGATCCGGCGGGGAGCAGTGGGCAGGTCGAGCGCGGGCGGCGGTGCGGACGACGGGGCGTCGTGGCCGTCCTCGTCGAGCCAGCCGTCATGGACGTCGACCAGGACCTCCAGCATGAACGCCGGGGCATCGCTGAGCACCGCCCAGGGATGGTCCTCGTCGTCGTCCTCGCCCGCGAGCCGCTCGCGCTCCACGTGCGCCTCGAAGCCGTCGGCGCGCAGCCGGGCGACGACCGCCTGCGCGTCGTCCTCGTCGAAGAAGATCGCCCTCACGCGAGCATTGTCCACCGCCCGCGGCTGGCTAGGGTCGGAGGATGACCACCGCCTCCGAGCCGCCCGACGTCGTGGGGGTGCACCTGAGGCGCACCGACGAGAACGTCCGCGAGATCGCGGCCCTCGCCGAGGTGCTGGGCGAGCCGGCCGGGCTCGACGGGCTGCTCGACGACCTGAAGTGGGACCTGCGCCGATCCCGGGCGCCGCGCCTGCTCGGCCGGGCGGTGCGCGAGGCGTACCGCTGGGACTCCTACGACGAGCGCGACGTGCAGTGGTACCCCCAGGGCATCTCGACCAGCGCCGACGCCTCCGACACCGAGGACATCGCCGGGCGCCGGGTCCTGGTGACGACCTGGTACTCCACCGGCCGCGACGGCGTGAAGCGCGGCTCGCGGGTCAGCGTCGTCGACCTCGACTCCCGTCGCTACCGCCACGTGCTGCTCGTGGTGCCGGTCCTCGACGAGTCCGGTGCGCTCACGCTGCGCCCGATGAGCATCCACGCCGGCGGCATCGTGTGGGCCGGGCCCTACCTCCATGTCGCCGCGACGGCCCGGGGGTTCGTGACCGCCCGCGTCGACGACATCATGCGGGTGCCCGGCGACGAGGACCACCAGGACCGGTTCGGCATCGAGGGCGCCACCCTCCACTCCTACGGCCACCGCTACGTGCTGCCGGTGCGCTTCACCTACCGGGCCTCCGCCGACGAGGGGCACGAGAAGCTGCGCTACTCGTTCATGTCGCTCGACCGCCACTCCGACCCGCCGGCGCTGGTGGCCGGCGAGTACGCGCTGCACCGGGACGCGACGCGGAGGCTGGCCCGCTACGAGCTCGACCCGGAGACGTGGCAGCTCGCGACCGGCGAGGACGGCTCCTCGCGGCCGCTCGCGGTCGACGACGGCGGGGTGCGGCAGATGCAGGGGGCGGTGATGGCCGGTGGGCGCTACCACGTCTCGGTCTCGCGCGGTCGGCTGACGCCCGGCAGCGTGTGGTCCGGGCGCCCCGGCTCGATGCGCGAGCGGCGCTGGGCGCTCCCGATGGGGCCCGAGGACCTGTCCTACTGGCCCTCGACCGACCGGATCTGGTCGGTCACCGAGCATCCCCGCCGCCGCTGGATCGTGGCCATGGACCGGCGGTGGCTCGACCGCTGAGCCGGCCGCCGGTGCTCGGGGTCGCCGGGGTCGCGTTCCCGGGGTGCTGATGGTTCATCAAGGTATGCAGGGAAACCCGCACTTCCCACGGTGAGCTGATCGAGGGAAGTGCGGGTCCAGCGACATACCTTGATGAACCGTCGGTCGCCGGGAGCACCTGAGTCGCTAGGAGACTCAACGGACAGTGCGCAGGTCAGCGGCGCGGCTGCATCGCCAGCTGGCGGCTCTGGGCGACGAGCCGGCCGGCGGAGTCCCAGACCTCGCAGTCCTCCTCGAACATCCCGCCCGCCACGTTGCGGGTGCGGTGGGAGACGGTGAGCCAGCCGGGCGCAGGGACGCCCCGGACGTGCACGGTGAGCTCGAGCGTCGGGGCCCAGCCGGGCCGGCCGAGGTCGAAGGTGACCGGCGGGAGGGCGTCGCACACCATCAGCAGACCCACCGGGTCGACGTCGTGGCCGTCGGCCATCCGGAACCACGCCTGGATGTGCCCCTTGCCGCTGGGCTCGCCCATCGCCCAGCCGACGCAGGCCGGGTCGAAGCGCATGTCGAAGCGCTCCATCATCGGCGCCAGGCGTCGTACGTCCTCCGGGGCGGTGGAGGCGGGCACGCACTCCTCGAGCGGCGGGAGCACCGGCTCCTCCGCCGTGGTGTCCACGTCGTCGGGCATCGCCCGGAGGTCGCCGTAGGTCGCCAGCACCGAGATGCGGGTGGTGCCCTCCTGGCCGAGCTCGGCGGCCACCGTCGCGACCGAGCCGCCCTCGCGGAGCACGCGGGTGGACACCTGGGCGGGCCCGGGCCGCGAGGCGGACACGTAGTGGGCGCTCACGGCGAGCGGGTGGGGCTTGGTGGGCACCGTCTCGGCGATGGCGCGGCCCACGACGCCGAGGAGGTAGCCGCCGTTGACCCCGCCCCCGACGATCCAGCCGGGGTCGAGCTCGGCGCCGAACAGGCCGTCGCCGGCGGCGGTCAGGGAGGTGTGCGCGTCCCACTCGGAGACCATCCGAAGAGCCTAGGGCGGGCCCGGGTCAGCGGGCGCGGAGCCAGGAGGTGACCTGCGGCACACCGTCGGCCCAGCCCAGCCGGGCGGCGTACAGCGCCCGCCGGCCCCGCTGGCGCGGCTTGTGGTCCCACTTGCCCCTGCCGGCGCACGGGAGCGCGGTGCCGCGGCACGTCCAGCCGTGCAGGAACGCGATGAGGCCGCCGCGCCGGCCCTCGACCAGGTCGGCGCCACCTGAACCGCAGAGTCCGGTGGTCGTGGTGTCCAGGAACACCCCGCCCGTGGCGGTCGACCAGTCGAGCAGGGCGGGCGAGCGTCGCCAGGTGGTGCGGTAGCCGCAGCGCGTCCAGTCGCCCTCGGATGCGAACAGCACGTAGCCCTCGGGCCGCAGCGTGAGGACGGGGTTCTCCAGGACCCCCTCGGAGCGCAGCAGCTCCTGGCTCGTCGCGCCGCTCCTGACCGACTGCCCGTCACGGGTGAGCGCGACGATTCGGATGGTGGAGGGGATCCGGTCGGTCTTGTAGAGCAGGTAGGACGTGCCGTCGACGTCGCGGAACCAGGACGGGTCGATCACCCCGGCCCGTGGCAGGGTCGGGTCGCGCGGCAGGAGCGGATCCTGCGCCAGCGGCGTCCCGGCGTACGACGGACACACGAGCGGCGCGCTGCCGACGGGGCGGAACGGCCCGCGGGCCGAGCGTGACCGGGCCACGCCGATGCAGCGGCCGTGCTCGCCCATCCCCTTCACCGGCGTCGCGTAGTAGAGCAGCCACCGTCCGCGCACCCGCGCCACGTCGACCGCCCACACGCCGCCGGCGCGCGACCACGACGGCTTGTGCGTCAGCAGGCTCGGACCGCGCCGCCACGGGCCGTCGGGCTGCCGCGACCAGGCGTGCGGCACGAGGTCTCCGGTGGCGTACGCGACCAGGCCGCCGGGGGTGGTGACCACCGCGGGGTCGGGGAAGTCGAGGTTGAGCACCGGCCGCGGCACCCACTCCTCCGCGGGGGCGGCGGAGGCCGGACCGGAGGCGGCCGGGCCGACGACGGACAGCAAGGTCGCGGCGAGCAGCAGCACGAGCAGGCGGGCTGCTCCTCGTTTCGGCACCGGGGGAACGTACCCGCCGACGGCCGGGTCAGGGACGCAACGTGGCCGGGAGCCGCTCGAACCCGCGCAGGATGCGGGTCTCGCGGCGACCGGCGCCGGGCTCGAGCCGCAGGTCGGGGAACCGCTCCCAGATCGCCCGCAGGCCGACCTCGCCCTCCATCCGGGCGAGCTGCGCGCCGAGGCAGTGGTGCCGGCCGGCGGAGAAGGAGATGTGCTCGCGCGCGTTGGGGCGTGCGACGTCGAAGCGCAGGGGGTCGGTGAAGACGGCAGGGTCGCGGTTGGCGCCGCCCAGGATCGCGGTGACCATCGCGCCACGGCGCACCGGAGCGCCGCCGACCTCGGTGTCGCGCACCGCCATCCGGCCGGTCAGCAGCACGGGCGGGTCGAGGCGCAGCGCCTCCTCGACCGCGTTGGGCCACAGGGACGGGTCGGCGGCGAGCGCGGCCCGCTGGTCGGGGTGGTCGTGCAGCAGCGAGATGCCGTTGCCCAGCAGGTTGACCGTCGTCTCGAAGCCGGCCGCCAGGACCAGCCCCGCCGTGGCCTTGAGCTCGGTCTCGTCGAGGCCGCGGCCCTCCTCGCGCGCGGCGACGAGCTGGCTGAGCAGGTCGTCGCCCGGGTCTCGGCGCAGCGACTCCAGGTGCTCGCCGAGCCAGTCGTCGAACCGGGCCAGCGCCCGGCTGACCGAGCGGTAGCGCCAGAAGCCCAGCCCGAGGTCGAGGCTCGGGGCAGCGGCCGAGCCGAAGGCGAGCACCTGGCCCCGGTCGCGCTCGGGCACCCCGAGGATCTCGGCGATGACGGTGACCGGCAGGACCGCGCAGTAGGTCTCGACGAGGTCGATCGGGCCGGTCGCGCGGGGCGCCAGGGAGTCGAGCAGGTCGGCGGCGATCTCCTCGGTGCGCGCCCGCAGCCGCTCGACGGCGCGCATGGTGAAGACGCGGGTGACGAGCCGGCGGTAGCGGGTGTGGTCGGGCGGCTCGGTCACCAGCAGCGACGGCGGCTCGACCGGGTGGAGCGAGTCGGGGGCGGCCCAGCGGGTGACCCGGCCGAGCGCACCCTGCGCGGTCGGCAGGCCCGTACGGAAGTCGTCGCTGGTCAGCACGTGGCGCACGGCCGCGTGGTCGGTGGTGACGTGGCCGAGCCGGGAGCGGTAGAGCGGTCCGTGCGACCGGATCTCCTCGATGAGGTCGAAGACCTCGTCGGTGCCCGTCGCGCCGACCCTGACCAGCCGGGCCTGCAGGTCGCCGCGACCGGCCGCACGGCGCAGCACGAGGATGGGCAGCCCGTGGGCCACGCCCCAGTGGACGCCCGACCTCAGCTCGCGCCCGACCCCCGGTCCCACCGGCGTCCCACGGACTGGGCGGGACGCGGGCGAGGACATGCTCCGAGACTAGTGCTGCCTAGGCTGACGGCATGTGGCTCGTGATCGACCTCGTCCTCGTCGGCGTCTTCGCGGTCGTCGGGCGGCTCAGCCACTACGACACGCTCAGCGTCGCCGGCTGGTGGACCACGGCCTGGCCGTTCCTCGTCGGCACCCTCCTCGCCTGGGCCGCGCTGGCCGCCACCCGGCGACCGCCCTCCGCGATCTCGTCCGGCGTGCTCGTGTGGCTGGGCGCGCTGGCCGGGGGGATGGTGCTCCGTCAGGCCGGCGGCCAGGGCACCGCCCTGCCCTTCGTCGTGGTGGCGACCCTCGTCCTCGGCGCCCTCCTGGTGCTGCCCAGGATCGCTGCCCGTGCCGCGCGCTGACGACCGCGCTGACGACCGCGCCCGCGCTGCCCCGCGCGCCTCGGGGCTCGGGCTCGGCGTGCTCGTCGCCGCCGTCGTCCTCGTCTCGGTCAACCTGAGGCCGGGAGCGTCCTCGATCGGCCCGGTCCTGGAGGAGGTACGCGTCGGGCTCGGCATGGGTGCCGAGGTGGCGGGGGCGCTGACCGGGGTGCCCGGACTGGTCTTCGGCCTCGCCGGCGCCCTCGCGGTCGGCCTCGCCCGCAAGGTCGGTATCAGCGCGGGCATCGCGTTCGGCCTCGCCGTGGCGGCCGCCGGCCTGCTCCTGCGGGTGACCGTGGACGACGCCCCGCTCTTCCTGCTGCTCACCGTCGTCGGCCTGGCCGGGCTGGCCGTCGGCAACGTCCTCGTGCCGGCCTGGATCAAGGCCCGCGGGCACACCGTCGCGCTGATGACCGTCTACGGCACCGGGCTCGTCGTGGGCGCCACGTTCGCCACGCTGGTGACGGCCCCCGTCACCGAGGCCGCCGGCTCGTGGCGCGCCGGTCTCGGCACGTGGGGCATCCTGGCCGCGGTCGCCCTTCCGCTGTGGGGCTGGCTGGCCCTGCGCGAGCGGCGCTCCCCCGCCGAGCACCGGGTGAGCGGCGACGCGCCGCCCGACGGCCGGATGATCCACTCCCCGACCGCGGTCGCCCTCACCGTCCTGTTCGGCGTGCAGTCGATGCACGCCTACGTGCAGTTCGGCTGGGTGCCGCAGATCTACCGCGACGCGGGCATCTCCGCCTCGCACGCCGGGGCGCTGCAGGCCCTGCTGTCGAGCGTCGGCATCGCCGGCGCGCTGGTGCTCCCCACCGTGATCGACCGCGGGCGGGGGCTCCGGGCGCTCGCCGTGTCCTTCGGCGTGCTCCTCGCCGGCGGCTACACCGGACTCCTCCTCGCCCCGGCCACGACCCCCTGGCTGTGGGCCCTGATGCTCGGCTACGCCGGGCTGGCCTTCCCCACCTCCATCGCGCTCATCACCGCGCGCACCCGCCACCCGTCGGTGACGGCGCAGCTCTCCGGGTTCGTCCAGCCGGTGGGCTACGCGCTCGCCGCGATCGGCCCGTTCCTGGTGGGTCTGGTCCACGACGCGACGGGCGACTGGACGCTCGTGCTGGTGCTGCTGGCGCTCACCGCCGTGCCCCTGACGCTGGCCGGCGTACGCGTGGCGCGGGCGACGTACGTCGACGACGAGCTCTGAGTCGGCCCCGGGCATGTCAGGATCTGCCCCGTGAGCCAGTGGGTGGTGGTCGTCGGCGGGACCAACATGGACGTCGTCGCGCGCACGTCCGCGCCGCTCGTCGCCGCGACCAGCAACCCCGGCCGGACCCGGATCTCCCCCGGCGGCGTCGGCCGCAACATCGCCGCCTGCCTGGGCCTGCTCGGCGCTCCGGTGCGGCTGGTGTCGGCGGTCGGCGACGACGCGTTCGGCGACGAGGCGCTGCGGGTGACCGCCGCCTGTGGCGCCGACGTGGGTGCCGTACGCCGGGTGCCGGGCGCGACCGGCACCTACACGGCCGTCCTCGACGACCGCGGCGAGCTCGTGGCCGCGGTCTCGGACATGGCGATCGTCGACGAGCTGGTGCTCGACACGGTCCACCTCACCGACGCCGCGCTCGTCGTGCTCGACGGCAACCTCGCCCACGCCCAGGCGGCCCGGGTCGTGGCCGCGGCGGCCGCGGCCGGCGTGCCCCTCGCGTTCGAGCCCGTCTCCGTGGCCAAGGCCGCGCGGCTGGCCGACCTGGTGCACGACCTGTTCCTCGTGACCCCCAACGCCGACGAGGTCGCCGCGCTGACCGGTCGCCCGGCCGCCGACTGGCGTGGGTCCGTCGCCGAGCTGCACGACCGCGGTGTCGAGCACGTGTGGCTGCGGCAGGGCTCGGCGGGCTCGTGGATGTGCAGTCGCGGCGCCGAGCCGGTCCACCTCGCGGCCACGCCGGCGACCGTGGTCGACGTGACCGGCGCGGGCGACGCGATGCTCGCCGCGTGGGTGGCGGCGTGGCTGCGCGGCGCCGATCCCGTCACCGCCGCCCGGCTCGGCCACCGTGCCGCCG
The DNA here is from genome assembly GCF_017086465.1 of Nocardioides sp. zg-1228. Lineage (NCBI taxonomy): Bacteria > Bacillati > Actinomycetota > Actinomycetes > Propionibacteriales > Nocardioidaceae > Nocardioides > Nocardioides sp. zg-1228. Next base: position 3,051,916 of record NZ_CP070961.1, read on the forward strand.
CCGCCACCGTCGAGAGCCCGTCCACCGTCCGGCCGGACCTGGCCGACGCCCTGAGGGAGGAACCCCGATGCTGACCGTCACCGACGAGGTCCGCGACGCGCTCGCGTCCGGGCAGCCCGTCGTCGCGCTGGAGAGCACGATCATCAGCCACGGCATGCCCTACCCGCAGAACGTCGAGATGGCGCGGACCGTCGAGGGCATCGTCCGCGAGGGCGGGGCCGTGCCGGCGACGATCGCGGTGCTGCACGGCCGGCCGAGGATCGGCCTGTCCCCCGACGACCTCGAGCTGCTCGCCTCCGACGACTCGGTCGTCAAGGTCTCGCTGCGCGACCTGCCCTACGTCGTGTCGCGCGGCCTCCACGGCGCCACGACCGTCGCCTCCACGATGCGGCTCGCGGCCCTGGCCGGCATCAGCGTGTTCGTGACCGGCGGGCTCGGCGGCGTGCACCGCGGCGCCGAGACGTCGTACGACGTGTCGGCCGACCTGACCGAGCTGTCGACCACCTCGGTCGCCGTCGTCTGCGCCGGGGTGAAGAGCATCCTCGACATCGGGCTCACCCTGGAGAAGCTGGAGACCCTCGGCGTGCCGGTGCTGGGCTACGGCACGGACGAGTTCCCGTCGTTCTACTCGCGCTCGTCGGGCTTCGCCGCTCCGATGCGGGTCGACTCGCCCGCCGAGGTCGCGGACCTGGTGCGGGCCAAGTGGGACCTCGGCCTGGCCGGCGGTGTCGTCGTCGCCAACCCGATCCCGGCCGGGTCCGAGATCCCCTCCGACGAGATCGGCGCGATCATCGACCGCGCCCTGGCCGACATGGACTCGCTCGGCATCACCGGCAAGGACGCCACCCCCTACCTGCTGGGACGCATCGTCGAGATCAGCGACGGAGCCTCGCTGACGGCCAACATCGCCCTCGTCGAGCACAACGCGCGCCTGGGCGCGGAGATCGCGACGGCGTACGCCGCCCGTCAGGCGTAGGCGTCGAACTCGCCGCGCTGCGTGGGCACGATGTCCTTGCCGAGCGGTGCCAGCGAGATCGGGACCATCTTGAGGTCGGCGAGAGCGAGCGGGATGCCGACGATCGTCACCGCGAGCGCGACCGCCGACACGATGTGGGCGATGGCGAGCCACCAACCGGCCAGCACGAACCAGATCACGTTGCCCAGGAACGACCCGACGCCCGCCGAGGGCTTCGTGACGACGGTGCGGCCGAACGGCCACAGCGCGTAGACGGCGATGCGGAACGACGCGATCGCCCACGGGATCGTGATGATCGGGATGCAGAGCAGCACGCCGGCGACCAGGTAGCCGACGAACAGCCAGAAGCCGCCGAAGACCAGCCAGACCACGTTGAGGATGAGGCGCACCTCGTCATCAAAGCACGGCCGCCTCTGAGGTGCTTCAATCGCCAGATGGCCTCCCGACTGACCGAGATCTCCCTCGACTGCCACGACCCCGACCGGCTCGCCGACTTCTGGTGCGGCGTGCTCGGCTGGGACGTCCTCCACCGCGAGCCCGGCCTCGTGGAGATCGGCCCCGCGCGGGTCGAGGACCAGGCGCTGCTCGACGCCGTGCGCTCCGGACCGGTCTGCCCGACGATCTTCCTGGCGCAGGTGGAGGAGGACAAGGTGGTCAAGAACCGCTCGCACTTCGACGTCTCGCCGGTGGACGTCTCGCAGGAGGAGGAGGTCGAGCGCATCCTCGCCCTCGGCGCCACCCACGCCGACATCGGGCAGACGGGCGAGGAGTCGTGGACGGTGCTCGCCGACCCCGAGGGCAACGAGTTCTGCGTGCTGCGCAGCCTCGCGCCGGACCACTTCACGCTGTGACGCCTCTGGCCCTCGACCTCCCGGTCGAGACCGAGCGGCTGCTGCTGCGCCCCCACCGGATGGAGGACCTCGACGACCTTGCCGCGTTCCACTCCGACCCCGACGTCGTGCGCCACGTGCCGTGGCCGGTGCGCGACCGGGCCGCCACCGAGGAGACCCTGCGCGTCAAGCTCACCCAGACCGAGCTCCTCGCCCACGGCCAGTGGCTCGTCCTCGCCGTCGAGCTCCGCGAGACGGGGACCGTGATCGGCGAGGTGCTGCTCAAGTGGGCCTCGGACCGCCAGGGAGAGGTCGGCTTCGCGCTCCACGGCGACCACCAGGGTCGCGGCTACGCCGCCGAGGCCGCGACCGCGATGCTGCGCCTGGGCTTCGACGACCTCGGCTTCCACCGGATCACCGCGGTGGTGATCGACGGCAACGACGCCTCCGCCCGCCTGCTCGGGCGCCTCGGCTTCCGACAGGAGGCCCGATTCGTCGACGGTGTGCACTTCAAGGGCGAGTGGGCGACCCAGCTGGTGTTCGCGCTGCTCGCGGACGAGTGGCGGCGCGGCGCCGCCCCGCGCCCGCTCGCCTGAGGTCGCGCCTGGACCTACCCCTGGCGGGCCTTGCGCCGATGGCCACATCAGTGTGTAATCACTTTGGTTACGATCTAGCGAGGACACATGACCAAGCCACCGTCCAGCATGTCGGCCGCCGCCCTCGTCGAGCTCCGCCAGTACACGCTCAAGCCGGGAGCTCGTGGCGACCTGGTCGAGCTCTTCGAGCGGGAGCTCATCGAGCCCCAGGAGGCCGCCGGCATGCGCGTGGGCGGGGTCTTCCTCGACCGCGACGACGCCGAGCGCTTCGTGTGGTTCCGCGGCTTCACCGACATGGCGGCGCGGCGCCAGGCGTTGCAGGGCTTCTACCACGGGCCGACCTGGGCACGCTTCCGCTCCGCGGCGAACGACACCATGCTCGACAGCGACGACGTCCTGCTCCTCCGCCCGACGTCACCGGCGCACCCGTTGCGTGGCCCGGCTGCGCCGCGCTCGGCGCACCCGGGCTCGCCGCCGTCCGACGAGTGGGTGACCGTGTCGGTCTACGGGCACGACCCGGACCCCGAGCTCGCACGATGGCTGGCCACGGACGTCCACGCCGAGCTGGAGGAACGCTTGCAGGTCCCGGTTGCCACGTACCGGTCCGAGCCCGCGGAGAACGACTACCCGGCGCTGCCGGTGCGCGCCGACAACGTGTTCGTGTGGAGCGCGGTCTTCGCCGACGAGGCGGCCTGTCGCTACGCGAGGCAGCGGCTCGAACGGAGCGCCACCTGGCGCAACGACATCTCCCCGGCGCTCGAGCGCCGACTCTCGACGAGGCAGCACCTCCGGCTGCAGCCGACGGCACGCTCGCAGCACCCGGCCGCGTCGCCCCACGAGGCGAGGCCGTCCTGACCGTGCCTGCGGCGGAGCGCACACCGAGGCCCGAGCGTCGGCTCGCCCGTCCGGAGGAGGATCACGCCGGGAGCGGCCGCTCCCGCAGGATCCGGTCGAGCACCTCGGCGACCGTGTGCCCCTGCAGCACCTGCGCGACCGCCTCCTCGGCGTCTCGGTAGACGCGGTCGAGCACGTCAGGGATGCCGTGCCCGACGGGGCAGTCCGGCTTGGGCGGGTGGGGGTGCAGGGCGAAGACCGGGTCCTCGCCCAGCACCCGGTGCACCTCGCGCAGCGTGATCTCGCCGGCCGGTCGGGCCAGCTGCCAGCCGGCCCCGGGTCCGCGCCCCACCACCCTCAGGAGGCCCGCGTCCCGCAACGGCGCGAGCGTGCGCCTGATGAGGACCGGGTGCGACTGCAGGCTGTCGGCCACCTGCGCGGACGTCAGCGTCGCGGTGCCGCGTCGCGCCGACAGCTCGAGCCAGCACAGCGCATGGATCGCCGTGGTGAGTCGGCTGTTGCTGCTCACGTGCCCTCCCGGGATCGCGTCCTCGCTGGCACCACGTTATGTAACAACGTCGGTTACGGACCAGGGCTGGTGTCGGCGTCGCCGTCTGCCATGAACTCGCGGAGCGCCCGTGCGAAGCGGTCGGGGTCGTCGAGGTGCGGGAAGTGGCCGGCGCCCTCGAAGAGCTCCACCCGGCAGCCCGGCAGTGCGCGCTGGGCGCTCAGCGCGTGCCAGGCGGGGATCATCCGGTCGCGCGAGCCCCACACGATCAGGGTGGGCGGCGGTGTCACGGCACCCAGGTGGTCGTGGGCACTGATGCTCTGGCCGCCGATGTCGATGACGGCCCGGGTGGTCGCGAGGAAGGACCGGCGGCTCTCGCGGTCGCCGAGCGAGGTGAAGCCGCGCCAGATCGCACCGATGTCGGCCCCGGGCCTCCAGCCGACCTTCCGAGCTCCGCGGCCCAGCGCCTCGACCCGCTCCAGGACGGGTGCGGAGGCGATCACCCCGAGCACCTGCGCGGCGCCGGGGAGCGTGGCCGAGCGCAGCACGAGGTGGACCTCGCGACCGAGGCCGCCGCTCGCCACGAGCACGAGCCTGTCCACGCGCTCGGGGAACAGGTAGTAGAACTGCATCGCGATCCCGCCGCCGAGCGAGTGGCCCACGAGCGTGACCCGTTCGATGCCGAGATGGTCGAGCAGGTCGCGCAGCGTCGCGGCGTGCGAGCTGAGCGAGTAGTCGCCCGTCGGCTTGGCGGAGTCGCCGTGCCCGAAGAGGTCGGGCACCACCACACGGTGATCCTCGTCGACCGCGTCGACGAGGTGGGACCACTGGCGCTGCGAGCCCAGGATGCCGTGGATGAAGAGGACCGCGGGCCCCGAGCCACTGTCGACGTACGACAGCTCGTGTCCGTGGAGCACGACCGTCCGCGGAGCCAGGGGGGTCATCGTCGCTCCCGGGGTCGAGAGGGGGTGGGTTACCCCACGGTAACCCCTCGCGCGCGGGCAGCGGCGGGATCGGGCGAAGATCGTCCGTCGGGGTCAGCGGTCCGGCCGCACCCACGCGTGGCCCCACGGGCCCAGCTCCAGCGGCTCGAGGCGACGGCCGGTGAGCACGTCGGTGCCGACGACGTCGGTGAGGCGGACGACGTCGGCGCTGACGTTGGTGACGCAGAGGAGCTCGTCGGGGGTGCCCCGGCCACGACGGACCGCGAAGACGCGGTCGTCGGGCCGTTCGACGTGCTGGGTGCCGAACGGCGAGAAGGCGGGCTCGCTGCGGCGTACGTCGAGCAGCCGGCGGAGGCCGGTGAACACCGCGCGCCGCCGGGGGTCGTCGGCGAGCTCCGCCAGCAGCCGGTCCGCGTCGAGCACCGCCCGGTTGATCCGCCGGTTGATCCGGCTGGTGACCATCCCCTCGAGGTCGGGCGGGGAGCCGACGAGCGAGTGGAGGTAGATCGCCGGGACACCGAGGAACGCGAGCAGGATGCTGTGCGCGGCCAGCGACTTCCCGGCGAGCACGGACGGGTCGCGCGCCTCCTCGACGGTGCAGAGCGCGTCGAGATAGCTGAGGTTGAGCTCGTAGACGCTCCGTGAGCCGTCGGGCCGCTCCACCCACGAGACCCGGCCGCCGTGGGCGTGGGTCCGGTCGACCAGCGCCCTGCGCTCGGCCTGGTCGAGGATCCCCTCCGTGGCACGCATCCCGATCCCGTCGTGGCTGGCCAGGAAGTTGAACCAGGTGGCCGTGTCGCTGACCGGTCCGATCCCGGCGGCCCAGTCGCTGAGCCGCGACGTCGACCCGGCCACGAAGGAGTGCAGCACCAGCGGCGGGAGGGCGAACTGGTAGACGAGGTGGGCCTCGTCGTGACCGTCGCCGAAGTAGGAGACGTTCTCGGCGTGCGGCACGTTGGTCTCGGTCAGCAGCCGCGCGCCGGGCGCGACGTGGTCGACCAGCGCCCGCCACAGCTTGATCACCGCGTGTGTCTGCGGGAGGTGGAGGCAGCTGGTGCCGGACTCCTTCCAGAGGAAGCCGATCGCGTCGAGCCGGATGGCGCACGCGCCGCGCGCGAGGTAGCCGAGCAGCACGTCGGCCAGCTCCTCCAGGGCTCGCGGCTCCCGGACGTCCACGTCGACCTGGTCCTCACCGAACGTGGTCCAGGCCCGCGCCTCGGTGCCGTCGGGCCGCGCGAAGGCGTGGAACAGGGGCGTCGTCCGCGGTCGCGTCACGCGGGAGGTGTCGAAGTCGGGATCCTCCTCGAGGTAGAACCCGCGGCGGGCCGGGTCGCCCGCCAGCCAGCCGAGGAACCACGGACTGCGGCTGGAGGTGTGGTTGGCGACGAAGTCGAGCATCAGCCCGTGCTCGGCGGACAGGTCGGTGACGTCCTGCCAGTCGCCCAGCGCCGGGTTGACCGCTCGGTGGTCGACGACCGCGAAGCCGTCGTCGGACGTCCACGGGAAGATCGGCAGCAGGTGGACGTCGCTGACCACGTCGCCGACCGCGTCGTGCAGGAACCGGCCGAGCGTGTGCAGCGGCGCCTCCCCGCGCCTGCGGATCCCGTCGCCGTAGGTGATCAGGTAGGTCGTCCGATGGGTCAGCGGCGCGATCTCGCGCCCGGCGAGGAGCTCGGCGTACCGCTGCGCCAGGGCGACCAGGCGGGCGCCGATCTCGTCGGAGCGACCGGGGTAGAGCAGCGCCAGGTGCGGCGAGATCCTGGCCGCGAGGCCGTCGGCGCTCACCTCGTCACCTCGCGCTGCGCCACCTCGGCGCCGGACCGGATGCGCTCGAGCGGGAACGGGGTGCCCGCGTCGACGGTGTCGGCCAGCAGCCGCCGCACGATCGCCAGGCCCGAGCCGTCGAGCTCGGCGACCCGGTCGGAGAACGAGCGGAGGCCGCCGTACTCGCGGGCGAGCGCCGCCCACCGCTCGCGGTGCGCGTACGTCGGGCGCGCGACCACGCAGTCGGGGTCGTTGACCCACAGCCGGCCGTGCTGCCACGCCCGCGCGGCCATCGGCATGAGCCCGCGCAGGCCGGTCGAGCCGTCCTCGCCGCCCTCGTGGAAGGTGTCCGGGGAGACTCGCATGGCGTCGACCAGGCCGACGCTCGGCAGCAGGGGTGCGCCGCAGCCGACCAGGTAGACGTGCGGGCCGACCGCGTCCCGCACCAGCTCCAGCCCCCTCCGGTAGGCCGTGACGCCGTCGACGTCGTCGTGGCGCCGGCCGGGCACCGCGCCGCCGTAGAGGAAGTCGAGCTTGAGGTAGTCGATGCCGAGGGCGGTCAGTCGTCCGAGCGCGTCGACCAGCAGCTCCTGCACGCCGGGGTGGGTGAGGTCGAGGCCGGCCAGCGCCTGGCCCCAGTTGCGTCCGGCCGGGCCGACCAGCCAGTCGGCGTGGTCGCGGGCGAGGGTGGTCTCGACCCCCACCAGGAAGGGGGCCGCCCAGAGACCGGCGCGGCGGCCGGTCGAGCGGATCTCCTCGACGAGCCCGACCAGCGACCCGAACCGCGCGGACGGGAGCAGGCCCTCCCCCAGCCCGGCGCTCCACCCGTCGTCGACCTGGACCACGTCGACCGGCAGGTCGTGGGACTCGATCGCGTGGAGGTTGTCGCGGACGTCGTCGGCGGTGACCTCCTCGAAGTAGCGGTACCAGGAGCACCACACCGTCGGCGGCGCGCCGCTCGGGAGGGGGCCGCGGGCGGCGGCGAGCTCGTCGCCGTACGCCGCCAGGGCGGCCTCACCGCCGTCGACGTGCTCGGTCGTGGCGACGTCGCCGGTGGCGCGGACGACGACCCGGTCGTGCTCGAGGACGGCGTGGACGGTCGGCACGTCGTGGCGGCCCGCAGCGGCGCGGTAGCAGTGGGCCGGATCGCCGGTCCCGGGGTCGACGACCAGCAGGCCCTCGCCCTGGAACGCCTCGCGGTGGACCGGGGTGCCGGGGCGGAAGCGCATCAGGTGCTGCCAGTGGTGCTCGGGACGCCGGGGGCTCGCGGTCACCGGGGACCACGTCGCGGGGCTCCAGCTCTGCCAGCCCTCGGCGTAGACGCGGCCGCGGACCGGGTCGACCGCGAGCTCGCCGACGACCTCGCCGCCCCGCGTCACGGCGCCACCAGGGGGTACGACGGCGCGACCGGGACGCCGCCGCGCTCGGCGGACTCGCGGGCGGCGAGCACCAGCGCCACGGACCGGGAGGCGTCGGCCGCGCTGTTCTCCGGCTGGCGGCCCTCGGCCACGGCGCACATCAGCTCGCCCATCGCGGCCGCGAACCCGTCCACGAACCACGCACCCTGCAGCGGGATCGGACGGCGCGACGAGCCGTCGTCGTGCTCGAGCCGGTCGGAGTCGAGCAGGACGCTGCCGCGCAGGGTGCCGGTCGTGCCGTGCACCCAGAACGGGCACCCGGGCTCGGCCGAGACGGCGTTCCCCGCGATCCGCACGACGGCGGAGGCGCCCGACTGGGCGGCCAGGGACAGCGTCGCCGACCACGGGTTGAGCGCGTCGGCGGGCTGCCCGGGGACCCGCGAGTCCACCGCCTGCACCGAGACCACCTCGCCGGCGCCACCGTCGCGGAGCCAGGTGCGGGTGATGTCCACCCAGTGCAGGAGGTAGTCGGTGAGCAGCATGTGCGGCACGTCGTCGAAGGGCGTCCCCGCCAGTGGGGGAAGCGGCTTGTCGTGCAGGTGGGTGACCCCGACCAGGTCGCCGACCGCACCCGCGCGCAGCAGCAGCGTGGCCGCGCGCCACGGCGGCGCCCAGCGCCCGTTGTGGTTGACCGCGACCCGGACACCGGCCGCGTCGGCGGCAGCGAGCAGGCCCGGCAGGGCGCGCAGGTCGTCGCCGGACAGCGTCAGCGGCTTCTGCGCGAGCACGTGCTTGCCGGCGGCGATCGCGGCCGCGATCCACTCCAGCCGGCCCTCCGGGCCGGTCGCGATGTCGACGAACCGCACGGCGGGGTCGGCGAGCAGGTCGTCGGCCGTGTCGTAGACACGGCCGACGAACGGGAACCGCTCGCGCACGGTCCGCGTGGTGCCGGGGCTGCGGCTCCACACGCCGGCCACCCCCACGCCGTACTGCTCGTAGGCGGGCAGGTGGGCGGACTGCGCGATGGTGCCGCAGCCGAGGATCGCCACGCCGCCCCGATCGGCGGGGAACCGGGGTCCGGTCTCGCCCACGGCCGGCGCGCTCATGGGTCGTCCGGGGCGGCCGGGAAGCGCAGCACCGCCTGGAGGATGTCGGGGTCACCTCGGTCGAGGCGCGCGAAGATCGTGGCCACGTCGGCGGCGTCGACCACGTCGGTCACCAGCGACCGTACGTCGACCCGTCCCTGCCGGACCTGGTCCATGAACGTCCGCACCAGTCGCGGCTGGTCCCACCGCGACCGCAGCTCCCCCGGCACGCCGGAGATCTGGCTCGCCACGATCCGCACCCGGTTGTGGTGGAACTCCTCGCCGAGCCGCAGGTGGGCCGCGCCGCCCTGGTAGAAGCCGGCGGCCACGACGGTGCCGTCGACGACCACCGACCGCACCGCCTCGTGCAGCGCCCGGTCGCTGCCGCTGAGCTCGATCGCGGCGTCGACGCCGCCCCCCGACCACTCGCGGACCACCGCCCCGGCGCCACCGGGTGCGTCGGCCGCCACCACGGCCCCGGCGCCCATGGCGCGGGCCGCGTCGAGCCGCCGGTCGAGGGCGTCGACGGCGACCACCTGCGCGCCACTGAGGACGGCGACCCGGGTCGCCAGCAGCCCGATGACGCCCTGGCCGAAGACCGCGACGCGGTCGCCGAGGCGTACGTCGGCGGCGAGGACGGCGTTGAGCGCGATCGCCCCGACCCGCGCGAACGTGCCCGACACGGCGTCTCCACCCCGCCACACCCGGTCGCGCACGGCCGCGGCGGGGACGACCGCCTCGCTGCGGTGGCCCCAGATGCCGTGGACCACGTCGCCGACGACCGGGCCGGCCATGCCCTCGGGCACGTCGTCGGCCACCTCGACGACCTCGCCCACCTCGGAGTAGCCCCAGCCCACGACCGGGTAGGCGAAGGTCGGCTGCCCCTCCACGAACAGTCGGCGCTCGGCGTCCCATGTGCGCGAGAGGTAGGGGTTGGACCCCCGGTAGGCCGTCAGCTCGGTGCCGGCCGAGATCCCGGAGTACCAGGTGCGCACCCGCACCGACCCGGGCACGAGCGGCGCAGCGTCACACGGAACCAGCGCGACGTTCCCCGGCGCGGTGAACGAGACGACCTCGGGCACCCCCGGCTCAGCCCTTCTCCGCGCCCGCGGTCAGCCCGCCCGCCAGCCACCGCTCGCTGAGGAAGAACATGACGACGATCGGGAGGGTCAGGATGACCGAGCCCGCCATCAGCACGGTGGTCGGCACCTCGATGCTCCCGGCCAGCTGGGACAGCCCGAGGGAGACGGTCCAGTTATCCCGGCGCTCGACGAGGAAGAGCAGGGCGAAGAGGAACTCGTTCCACGCGATCATGAAGACGAACAGCGCGTTGGACGCGATCGCCGGCAGCGCGAGCGGCAGGCTCACGTGCCGCATCGCCTGCAGGCGCGTGCACCCGTCGATGGCGGCCGCCTCCTCGAGGCTGGCCGGGATGGTGTCGAAGTAGTTGCGCAGCATGTAGATCGACACCGCCGCCACCTGGGCGACGTAGACGACGAGCAGTCCGGTGAGGGTGCCGCGCTGCCCGATGCGGGTGAAGAACACGAACAGCGGGATGGCGAGCAGGATCGCGGGGAAGAAGTAGACCGCGAGGAAGACCGCGCTGATCTGGCGCCGGCCGAAGAAGTCGAGCCGACTCACCGCGTACGCACCGGGGATGGCCACGAGCAGGCTCAGCACGACGGTGCCGACGGCGACGAGGGCGCTGTTCTTGATGAAGGTCAGGAAGCCCTGCCCCCCGTCCTCGGTCGAGGCGAGCACGTCGCGGTAGGTGCCGAGGTCGATCTCGCCCGAGGCCGGCCACAGCGCGCCGGGGTCCTGGAGCAGGCTCTCGAGCGGACGGAACGACAGGAGCACCATGTAGTAGAAGGGGAAGAGCGTGATCAGGAGGAGGAACGCGATCGTGAGCGGCCGGAGCACGCCCCACAGCCTGCGCTCGACCGCGTCGCGGCCGGTCGTGCTCATGCCACCTCCTCCGAACGGCCGAAGAGCCTGAGGTAGGCGGTCACCAGCACCGCCAGGATCGCGGCCAGCACCAGCGCCTGGGCCGCCGCGGCACCGATGTCGCCGCGGTTGATCAGGTAGTCGTAGACGCGCACCGCGACCACCTGGGTGCCGGCTCCGCCACCGGTGAGCAGGTAGATGTCGTCGAAGTTGTTGAACGTCCAGATGAAGCGCAGCACCGTGAGCACGGCGATGGTCGGGAGCAGCTGCGGCAGCACGACGTGGCGGAACCGCTGGCTCGGGCTCGCGCCGTCCATCATCGCCGCCTCGTCGAGGGTGTCGGGGATGGCCTGGAGCCGCGCGGTGAGGAAGAGGAAGGCGAACGGGAAGGAGCGCCACGCCTCGAACAGCACCACGCTGAGCATCGCCTGGCTGACCGGGAGCTCCGCGCCGAACAGCGAGATGGGCTCGCCCGAGCTGAGGAACGCGATCGGCTCGTCCCAGCCCAGCAGGGTGGTGCCGTAGTGGTTGGCCACGCCGAACTGCGGGTTGAGCATCGTGGCCCACACGAAGGTCGCGGCCACCACGGGCGCGACGTAGGGCAGCAGCATGCAGGCCCGCGCGAGCCCGCGCCCCCGGAACGGCCGGCGCAGCGCGAGCGCCGCGACCAGCCCGAGCGCGATGGCGCAGACCGTGCCGCCCACCGAGTAGACGAGGGTGTTGACCAGCGCGTCGAGGAAGCCCGGGGAGGTCAGGACGTTGCGGAAGTTCTCGAGGCTGTAGTCGCCGACCACACCGGTGGTGCTGAGGTTGAGCAGCCGCACCCGCTGGAACGCCAGGGAGATCGTCCAGAGGATCGGCAGCACCACCATCGTCGCGACGATGACGACCGTGGGGGTGATCAGCAGGTAGCCGGTGCGCCGGTCGTCCCGCGCGCGGACCGAGCGCACCCGCCGGTTGCGCCGGCCGGTCGGGGTGCTCCCGTCCGGGTCCGGCGCTGCGACCGTCGCCGGGGCGGCCGGCCCGCTCATCGTCACAGCGAGTCCTGCACCGCTCGGATCGCGTCGGCCGCCTGCTTCGCGGCCTCGTCGGGAGACGTGCCGTTGGCCGCCTCGTTGACGGCGTTGGCCACCGGCTGCTCGCCCTGGATGGCGCCGAGCAGGTCGCCCTGTCCCTGCGGGATCGCCCAGCGCTGGAGGGTGTCGGTGCCGGACGTCAGCGCCTCGAGGACGTCGGGGCCGTAGAAGTCCGAGAGCGGGGCCTTCGTGTCGACGCCGACCTTCATCTTCGCCCAGGCGTCGGCGTAGTCGGTGGCGCCGGCGCTGTCACCGGAGCGGACCGGGATCTTGCCCTCGGGGGCGATCGCGATCCAGGGCTCGTAGCCGTCGGTCATCATGTACTCGACGAACTGCGTGGCCGAGTCGGCCGAGTCGGGCGTGATCGTCCACGACGTGACCTCGCCGTACGTCTTCGGCTCCGAGCCCGACGGCCCCTGGATCGCGGTCACCACGCCGCTGTTCTCGGCCAGGAAGGCCTTGTCGCCCGTGCACTCCTCGCAGGTGGGCAGTGCGTCGTCGCGCAGGCCGGCCAGCTCGTCGAGGATGAAGCTCGACCAGATCAGCATGGCCGCCTGCCCCGCGAAGTAGGAGGCACGCGTGGTGTCGACGTCCTGGGCGCCGTTGACCGAGTAGTCCTGCTGCAGGGTGTTGTAGAACTCCAGCGCCTCGACGCACTCGTCGCTGTCGAGGGTGACCTCGCCGGCGTCGTCGACCATCTCGCAGTCATTGCCGAGACCGATCTCCTCGAAGGTCTGCGCGGTGAAGGCGTCACCGGCGACGTTGGCGCCCACGAAGCCCGCCACGTCGCTGCTGTCGAGCTCCTCCGCTGCGGCCAGCACGTCGTCGTACGTCTCCGGCGCAGCCAGTCCGGCCTTGTCGAAGAGGTCCTTGCGGTAGACGAGCAGCTGCACCCACGACTCGCTGGGCACCGCGAGCTGCGAGTCGCCGTCGGCCGTCAGCTCGAGGGCGCTCTCGCTGAAGGTGGCGGCGTCGAGGTTGTCGATCACCTCGCCGACCGCGGCGGTGTCGACGAGCTCGTTGGCCGACAGGGTGCGCACCTGCCCCAGCGGGAGGGCGCCGATGACGTCGGGCAGGTCGCCCGCGGCGGCGTTGGAGGTGAGCACCTGGTTGAACTGGTCCTCGGCGACGGCGACCAGCTCGACGTCGACGCCGCTGTCGGCGGCGAAGTCGTCGACGACCGCCTGGGTGGCGGCCACCCGGTCGGGGAGGTCCTCGACGATCCAGACGGTGAGGGCGTCGGCGTCCCCGCCGCCGTCCCCGTCGTCACCGCCGCAGGCCGCCAGCGAGGCGACCAGCGTCGTGGCGAGCACGGCGGCTGCCCGAGATCGGGACCGGCGGAACGTGGACATGGAGCCTCCCGATGTGAGCACGCGCACTTTTGCTCACACAATCGACCTATCATGTCTAGGTGTCAAGCAATTACTGCTGAGCGCTTGCGCATGTGGGATCATGGCCGACGCAACTGCGGCGCTCGCAGACAGTCGCAGGAGGAGGAGACCCGCCCGTGCCCACCGGACCCGGCGACATCCTCGACCTGATCCGGCACGGCCACGCCTCCACCCGAGGCGACGTCCTGGAGGCCACGGGCCTCTCGCGGATGACGGTCGCGCAGCGCGTGGACGCGCTGCTCGCCGCCGGCATGATCGTCGAGGGCACCACCACCGAGTCGACCGGCGGCCGGCACCGCCGCCGGCTCGCGTTCAACACCGACCAGGCCAAGGTGCTGGCCGCGGCGGTGGACACCACCCACACCCGCATCGCCGTCACCGACCTGGGCGGCACGGTGATCGGCGACGCCCACCTCGACGTGGCCGTCGACGCGGGCCCCTCCTCCGTCCTCGACCTCATCGCCGCCCGCGCCGGCGAGCTCCTCGGCGACCTCGGCGTCGACGCGACCGAGCTCTGCGGGCTCGGCCTGAGCCTGCCGGGGCCCATCGACCCGCGCTCGAGTCGTCCCAGCGAGCCGCCGATCATGCCCGGCTGGGACGCCTACCCGGTGGGCGAGCACCTGCAGGCGGGGATCCACGGCGTCCCCGTGCACGTGGCCAACGACGCCGACGCCGCTGCGCTGGGCGAGCTGGCCGCCGGCCACGGCGACGCGCGGGCGCTGTGCCTGGTCAAGGTGTCCACCGGAGTCGGCACCGGGATCGTGATCGGCGGCCGGCTCTACACCGGCTCCGACGGGGGCGCCGGCGACATCGGCCACATCCGGGTCTCCCCGGCGTCCGACGCCCGCTGCCAGTGCGGGATGCAGGGCTGCCTGGCCGCGGTCGCCAGCGGGCGCGCCGTCGCGCGCCAGCTCCGCGAGCTGGGGGTCGAGGCGGCGTCCGGCCGCGAGGTGGGCGAGCTGCTGCGCGTCGGCAACCCCGACGCGGCCCGCCTCACCCAGGAGGCCGGCCGGCGCATCGGCGAGGTGATGGCCAGCCTGGTCTGCGTCGTCAACCCCGATGTCGTCCTCGTCGGCGGCGACCTGTCCTCTACCGCCCTGCTCGCCGGGATCCGCGAGACCCTCTACGCCATGGCGCTCCCCCGCGCCACCCGCCACATGCGGCTCCAGCGCGGCAGCCTCGGCGAGGACGCGGCGGTGGTCGGCATGACCCGGCTCGTGGTGGACCACGAGTTCTCACCGGGCGCCGTCAACCAGAAGCTCCGCCGCTGAGCCTCCGGCCCGCGCCCGGCCCCGCGCCCCTGACCTGCGGAAACGCCGTCCGCGCGACCGTTGGAACGTCGTCGGCGACAGATGCGGCTGCGACGAGACATACCGCGATCGGGATATCGACCCGGCCTCGGGGGCGGCCTTAGAGTCAATGAGGCGTGACTGTGCCCGGGTCGTCAGTGCGGCGCCCGTGTGCGCAGCCGGTCTGGAGGTGACCGGTGGTCGACCTGTTCCGTTTCATCGAGCACGACTTCGCCTCGCCCGCGAGGACCGACGCGATCGACGTCACCAACGACTCCGACTTCCAGCAGGCCCTGACGGCGGCGACCGAGGATGACCCGAACGGTGACCAGACGCCCGGGGAGCGCGTTCGGGCATTGGCGAGGGACTACCTGGACGAGCACTACCCGTCGCCGACGTCCGAGCCCGCAAGCCTGGGCGATCCGCTGACGGAGCTCAGAGGTGCGCTCCGCAGCACCCAGACGATCGACCCCGCCAACACCCGCCGCGCGGTCTCCGACCTCTTCGGCGTGCGGGCCCAGGACGTCGTCGCCCGCGACGACTTCCAGCGCGACCGCGAGCTGCTGCAGAACGCCGCCCTCGCGGTCAAGCTGCTGACGGCCTTCGACCGGGTCGACGCCGCGCGGATCGCGGGGCAGGTGAGGGCTGTCGCGTTCTTGGAGCTGATCGCCACCGACGCGGCCGTCCCCGCCGACCGCACCGAGATGCGCCGCCTGCTGTCGCGGCCGCTCCGCATACCTCCCGCGCCGCTGGCGGCCACCGCGCGCACGCCCGTGCGTCGGCAGCCGCCGCCACCACGCGACACGGACCAGCCCGGCCACGACGGCGACCGCGAGGCCCTGCGCGGCGAACGTGACGCGCTCGCCGGAGCCTTGGAGGCGCTGGTGACGTTGCGACCCGATGAGCTCCGAGTGACGGTCGCCGACGCCGTCGATGCCGGCCTCGAGGCGCGTACGGACCGGCCGGACGGCGAGACGGCCACGGAGTCCGCCGGGTTCGGCACATCGACGGTCCGGCTGAACGACGGCGGACGGCGGCGGTTCTCCGACGCCCAGCTGACGGCCATGAGCGACCTTGGCATCGAGCCCGACCAGGCTCCGCTACCCTTCCTGGTCGACCGGGTCACCCGTCGCCTCGTCACCCTGAACGACCAGCTGCTGCCGCAGGAGGTGACCACGGCGGCGCCGGTGTTCCGGGTGGGTGGGCGCCTGTTTGCCGGCGGTCCGAAGACGACCCTGTCAGGCGAGGCGCCCGACGAGCCGCCGGCCGACGAGCCCGACGTCAGCATTGCGATCACCCGCCCGGTGGGGATCGGCAACCTCCGGGTGGTCCGCCAGGAGCTGATCGGCTACTCCCCCGGCGCCATCTCCCACATCGAGAACGTGCTCGAGGGCGAGCTGCTGCGGCGCCGCACCCGCCGGCACGAGTTCATGGAGACCTTCGAGACCCTCGAGACCACGACCAGCGAGTCGCGCGAGCGGGACCAGCAGTCCACCGAGCACCACGAGCTGGCCTCGGAGGTGCAGAAGGAGTCCGGGCGCCAGAGCAGCACGGCCGGTGACGGCACGACGTCGTCGGACTACGGCAAGCTCGTCGAGAACAGCAAGTCCACCTACGCGCAGACCTTGGTCAACAAGTCGGTGGAGACCATCACCCAGGAGGTCCACGCGACGCGCGGCCGCCGCGAGGGTCGCAGCTACACCGAGCGGGCGCAGCACGTGCTCGACAACTCCCAGGGCACCGAGAAGATCCGCGGGATCTACCAGTGGGTCGACAAGGAGTACAGCCTGCGCGTGCTCGACTACGGCAAGCGCCTGATGTACGACGTGGTGGTGCCGGAGCCGGCGGCCGTCCTGGTGCAGGCGCTGCAGTCCGCCGTCGCTCCCGAGGCGTTCCAGCTGTCCAAGCCCGTCAACTCCATCCCCGCACCCAGCGGGATCGATGCGGCCAACTACCAGTGGTACGCCCAGCAGTACGGCGTGTCCGGATCCGTGAACCCGCCGCCGGACCTGCTGCGGACCGTCGCGCACACCGAGGTCGTCGACGGGAGCCACAAGGTCAACGCCTACGGGGGCGAGCGGGAGATGCCGCACCAGACCGCCTTCAAGCTCGCGATCCCCGGCGACTACCAGGCGCTGAGCGGCTACGTGCAGCGCGTCAACGCCACCTGGTTGCAAGAACCCGGTCGCATGCTGGAGGTGTTCGTCGGTTCGAGCAACTACCACCGGCTCGGCGGGGCGGGCAACCCGGGACTCAACGTGACGTTCACGATGGCCGGCGAGACCGGCGAGATCCCGGTGACGGCCCGCTGCTTCGACCAACTCGTCCTGCTGGCCTACTCGGTCGCCCTGGTCTGCCAGCGCACGGACGCGTCGTACGCCCAGTGGCAGCTGCGCACCCACGCCGCGCTCGTCAGCGGCTACCAGCGCCAGCTGGCCGACTACGAGGACAAGCTGACCAGGTACGTCGCGGGGTTCCGCGCCCAGATCGCCGCCGGCGGCCTCTCCCACGACCCGAAGGTGGCGCTGGAGGAGCTCAAGCGGGCGTTCGTGTTCCTGCTGCTCGGCGAGCACCCGGCCGCGTGGCTGCCGACCCCTGCGCCTGCCCCGGCACCTCCCGCGGCGGCGCTCCCGGACCCGCTGCAGGTGCGCGAGTGGGGCGCTGTCATCGCCTTCTTCGAGCGTGCCTTCGAGTGGGAGAACCTCATGTACACCTGCTACCCCTACTTCTGGGCGCGACCCCAGCGGTGGCAGGAGCTGGCGCTGATGCAGGATGCCGACCCGATGTTCGAGGCCTTCCTCAAGGCTGGCGCTGCGCGAGTCGTCGTACCCGTCCGCCCGGGGTTCGAGGCGGCCCTCGCGCACTACCAGGAGACCGGCGACGTGTGGATGGGCCAGGAGATGCCCGACATGTTCGGCGACCACTACCTCTCGATCATCGACGAGATCAAGGCCGCCAACTTCGCGCCGGGCCAGGAGGTCTGCGTCCAGCAGTGGAAGGTCACCCTGCCCACCACGCTGGTCCTGCTGAAGGAAGACGCCGACCTGCCGCACTGGGACCCCACGCCGTGCGGACCCGGGCCTGCCGTGCCGCCGGAACCGTGACCGCGTGGCCGGCGACCTGCGTGAGGCGCTCGAGCGTCGCAAGGCGTGGTTCTTCGAGAGCCAGCTGAGACGCCTCAACCTCGACACCTTCCGCGGCATCCGCCCGACGTCCGACGACACCCGCCTCCCTCTGATCTCGGAGTCGACCGGCCTCACCGGCGACCCGGCTGCCGGACCGAGTGTCGGCATCAAGGACATCGACCGGGTCTACCTCGACAGCGGCGAGTCGGTCTGGACCGAGGAGGACGAGGAGCTCCACGGCGCTTTCGGCGGCACGCTGCTCGGCCGGGTCGGAGACTTCCTGGGTGCCCGGGAGCCGCACCGCCTGGCGGAAAGGCTCGCAGCGCTGCGCACGGAGCTCGAGGCCAGCGCCTCCAGGTCCGCCCACGATCCCTTCCCGACGCTCAACGGCTATCCGCGCGACCCGCCCAAGATCACGACGTCGGCCCGGGCGCGCGGCGACTCTCGGGGGGTTGCGATCTCGCGGGCGGAGACCGCTGGCCGGATGCCGTGGCTGGTCCCCGAGCTCTTCCCGCTCGAGGGCGAGAACACTCTCGAGACCGAGGGGTGGGTGCGGTCGCTGGAGGGCTACGTCGCGTCGTTCGAGACCGACCTCGCAGTGGCGATCGGTGGCATCGCCGGCGTCCGGCCGCCGTACGCGGGGACATCCGGCGATTCCTCGGACGGGACGCCCATCGGGGCGGCACCGGCGGCGTACCGGGCCTTCGTGTCGATGATGCTGACCGCCAGTACGACCCGACCGGCTGGCGACTACGTGCGGGCGAGGTTCACCGAGGGCATCCGGCTGGCGGACAACCAGGAGGACAAGGACTTCCACTACCTGTCGGTCGCGACCAACGGAGCCGCCATGGGGCCGGTGCGCGACTACCCGTGGTCGACCCGGATGAAGTACTGGGTGGGCGTCTACAACGACCCTCTGCGCGAGTGCATCGGCTGGAAGCCCAACTCGGACATGGGCCTGTGCCAGCTGGTCCGGCTGCTCTATCGCTACGGCCCGCTGCCGGCGTCCTTCGGCCCGACCCCCGCCTGGCGCACCAGGGCGGTGCCCGACGACACCTTCACCGGCTTCTTCAATGCCCGCGCCGCCGCGTGCGGCGACAACCACCCGCTGCGCGACCGGCTGCGCACCGGCGAGGCCAAGCTGCGCGTGATCCTCGAGGAGACCGCGAGCCAGCCCCGCGCGCCCGACACGAGCTGGTCACCGATCGCCGGCGAGATCCTCAAGCAGGGCTTGCAGTCCTACAAGTTCTGGCTCGACGAGCAACCGCGCGCCCTCGACAACGACCGGGTCAACAAGGTCAAGCGCGACCTCGGCTACGGCGACGAGAACGACCGGGAGATGGAGTTCTGGTCCGAGAACCACTACATCATGTTCGCCTCGTCGGAGTACCTCCTCGGACAGCTCTGGCTCGACGACGCCTTCCAGCCGGGCCGGGTGATCCCCGGCGCGCCCGTGGCCGAGAGCGTGAAGAGCGGGGAGCAGCGGCGGCGCCGCGGTCGCGCCCGTTGCCTCAAGTGGCTCAACAACCGACTGATGTTCGGCTGGATGGAGTTCAACTCCTCCGGCTACTACCGCGAGCACCTGTGGGCGCTGCTCAACCTGGTCGATTTCGCGAAGGACGAGGAGGTGCGCACCAAGGCCACGATGGCCGTTGACCTGATGCTCTTCGACGTCCTGCGCTTCTCCCACCGCGGCTCCATGGGTGCGGCCGGCGGCCGCAGCCAGTTCAAGTCCAAGAGCCACGGCTTCGACAACGGGCTGACCGACGTGACCGAGATGCTGCTCGGGGTGAAGGGCGTCTTCGCCGAGGGCAGCTCCGAGATCGGCGCCAGCTTCGCCACCTCGACCTACGAGGTGCCGCAGGTCCTCCTCGAGATCGGCAGTCACCCGCCGGCGTACCCCTTCACCGACCGCGCCCGGGTGTCGGTCACCTTCGACGAGGCGGCGAAGTACGGCATCGCCTACTCGCAGAAGTCCGTCACCAAGGACTCCTTGCTGCGGGGCTACGCCGTCAAGCGCGCGCTGCACCAACCGCACCTCGACGAGGTCAACCGCGAGATCGCCCGCACGCACGAGGACTACGGACGGATGGAGGACGACACCGTCTTCTTCTGGGGCATGTCGGCGTTCTTCAACAAGCAGGTCGTGCGCAACACGCTGCGGCTCGTCCACCAGTTCGGGCTGGAGAAGGCCGAGGCGTTCGGGATGGTGCGCACTCTGATCGAGTACGTCCTGCGCTACACCAAGGCGACGGACTTCGCGCTGCCCGGCGGACCGGGCGACCTGCTCGGACCGGTGACCGACCTCGTCAGCGGCGACGGGGGGGACCGCGTCGCGGAGATCGACGAGGACACGGCCGACGATCTGTCCGTGGTGCTCGAGGGCTCCACTCGCACGCGCGCCAACATCCTGACCTACCGCTCCCCCGGCGCGATGCAGTCGAGCGCCCAGAACTTCCGCCCCGGCCAGCTCAACTTCCAGAGCAGCCTCCAGCAGGCCACGCTCTCCGGTGCGCTCAACGTCTTCGTCACTGCGGGGTTCGAGGGCCTCGACATCTCGGACCTCGTGGTCTTCCTCGGCGGCGCCGCCGTCGGGGGCGTGGTCTTCGGGCCGCTGGGCGCGGTCGCCGGCGGGATCGCCGCGGTAGCCCTCGAGGACGAGTACCTCGAGGGCACCAACCCGCTCGGCCGCCTCGACGGCCCGGACTGGTGGACCGGCTACTGGGCGACGCCCCGCATCGCCGCGCACCGGGGCGCGGTCATCATGCTGTCGGAGTTCCACGCCGTGCAGGACTTCCTGGCCGAGTGCGGGTCACACGCGTGGTTCCCCCAGGAGGGCTTCGACCGGGTCGTCGAGCGTCGAACATCGGCCTACGACGACGCCGACTTCGCGCTGCTCGACATCGGGCACATCGGCCCCAAGGGCTTCTGGGTGTTCGGCATGGTGCGCCACCCGACGCCGGGGGGGACCACCGGCGAGCCCGAGGAGGGCTACGTCGGGGTGTTCTCCAACCAGCGTCCCGAATGGCTCTCCAAGGACGACGACCCCTACCCCAAGCGCCTCGAGGAGGAGGAGAAGGAAGAGCTGATGGAAGGCCGGCCCGACCCGTTCGCCGGCCGGGACTGGTATGTCAACGGCAAGAACGTCTGGATCGTCCAGGTCGGGAGCCGCTCGGAGTACGGCAGCTTCGAGGCGTTCATGGACCGGGTCTCCTCGGCGAGGGTGCACCTCGACGACACCGGCGACCTCGAGTGCACCTACGACGTGCCGCGGCCCGAGGGCGGCGCGGACCGGCTGCGGGTGACCAACACCGACGACCCGGAGTTCGAGCTCAACGGCCACCCGCTGGCCATCGATCTCTACCCCCGGTTCGAGAACCCATTCGTTCGCAGCGGTCGCGTCGAGTGGGGCCAGCCGGGCTACTGCCTGGAGTGGAACGGGCACTCGCTGCTCCACGACCTGCGCGACTACCGCACGCCGGTGCGGGTCGACGAGCCACGTCTGCTCGCCGGTGCGGCCGACGAGATCATCGCCCTGGTGGTGTTCCTACGCACCGGCGAGGAGGCGATGGAGCCCTTCACCACCGCGCTGGCCACGGTCGACATCGGCGGAGAGAGGGTCGTCACTTACCAGACCGCCGCCGTCGGGCCGGTGTCGGAGGAGACCGACCACGACGCGGAGTGGCTCCACCTCGCCGGTCCCGTCGAGCGTAGCCCGGACATGACCCTGTCGCTGCTGCACCCGGCCGCCGGCGGCAACCCGCTGGACCTCTCCTTCCCCGACCCCGACGCGCTGGCCGGCATGGACCCGTGGGACCTGCTGACCGAGGGCGTCCCCGACCTCCTCGCCGCACCCTTCGAGGCGATCGGCGAGCTGCTGGACTCCGGCGACGACCCCGAGTGGAAGGCCCGCTTCACGCTCAAGGCGCTCATGGGTGACTGGACCCTGAAGGAGTGCTCGGTGCCGTTCGGCGGCATCAATGTCGAGGACGACCGGCGCGACAGCGGACCCCGGCCGTTCGCCGTACGGGTGGGCCGGTGGGCCACCTGGCAGCGGGTCGCCGGCGGGGTGGAGTCGCGGCGCTGGCTGCTCGCGCGGCAGCCATCGGCGAGCGCGGTGTGGCTCGAACACCACGACCTCTTCGTCGTCGACGACGCGGGTCGTCTGTGGCACAAGCGCGCGAAGGCGGCGATGACGCAGGGAGCCTGGTACGAGGACGACGGCGCAGGCGCCGTGCCCGACTGGCGGCGGCTGGTCTCGTGGGCCGCCAGCTCCGACATGACGGGCCGGACGCTCCTCTTCGCCGTCGACCCGGCAGGGCTGCACGTCCGGGTGAGCGACCAGACCGGCCGCTGGACCGAGCCCTGGTCCGACCCGGCGCCACTGACCGACGGCGCCGGGATCCTCCCGGCACCGGTGCCCCTGGGGTCGTCGACGACCATCACCGTGGTTCCCGTGGACAACAGCTTTTCCGGGATCGTGGACCTCCACCTGACCGGTTCCGACGGCGAGGTCTACGTCAACGCGGGCTGGTCCCCCGGCGCGGACGCGAGACCGTGGCTCCGGCTGGAGACCGTCGACCTCACCCTGGCCCCGGCGTCGCCGCTCGCCGTCGTCGGAGGGTACGTCGTGGCGAGCTCGGTCGACGGCACGCTCTGGGGCCGGCACCGCGACCGGGTCGTGCTGATGGCCGGAGGCTGGGAGAACCTCGGCGGACCGGGCTTCGTGGTCTCGCGCTTCGACGCGGGCGGAGTCGCTGGCGACCTCCTGCTCGCCGCCTCCGGTCCCGCGGGTCAGGTCAGCCTGGGACGCCGCCCGGGCGCCGACCCGGTCGTCTGGGTGCCGACCCGGACCGACGATGCCTGGCGGCCGCGCCCCCGCGCCGATCTGGGGTGGGTCACCACCGACCCCGGCGTCCACGCGGTCTACGTGCCGGGCCTCGACGGCACGGTCCGCTGCGCGACGTACGCCGACCCGGTCTGGCGTCCGGTCGGACGAGGTACGCCGCCCGCCGGCGCCCCCGCCTCGCGCGTCGCCGTCACCTGCCGCGTCCCCGGCCAGGTCGAGGTCTTCACCGACACGGTGGACCGCTCCCTGTCCTGGACGTGGTGGTCCTGACCTGCGCGCCCACGCCACCGAGTGCGCACGCTTCTCGGCACCACCCCATGCAGCGCATCCGCGGCTCGCCATCGAGCCGGCTGATTGCACGCCGGGCCTGGCGGGACGCCCCCACGCCCCAGCCTGAACCTCGAGGGCACACCAGCCGACCCGCGTCCCCAGCCGCGTCGCGGGATCGGGCCCTCGCCACCAGGGCTCCGCTCGGGCAACGAGCGATCGCCTTCGCCGGCGCGCAGCCGCGGGGCTTCGCTGTCGCGCACGCCCGCCCGATCGTGCGGCGCAGGGACCCCGGCACAAAGGCCCTTCCTTGACCGGACGGAGGCTTGAACACTGTGGGTGCCCCGACCCGGAGGAGGCCCCTTGTCCGCCACCACCGCCACCACCGCCACACCGGCGCCCGCGCCGGTCGCCACACGGGCGCTCACCGGCTGGCACCGGATCGCGGCGTTCGCGACCATCGGCCTGGGCATGCTGCTGGCCGCGCTCGACGGGACGATCGTGTCCACGGCACTGCCGACCATCGTCGGCGACCTCGGCGGCGGCACGCACGTGTCCTGGGTGGTCACGTCCTACCTGCTCGCCCAGACCACGGTCACCGTGCTGGCCGGAAAGCTCGGCGACCAGTTCGGCCGCAAGCTCGTCTTCCAGCTCAGCGTCATCGTCTTCATCCTGGGCTCGGCGCTGTGCGGCCTGGCCGACGGCATGGTCTGGCTGATCGGCTCCCGGGCGCTGCAGGGGATCGGCGCCGGCGGGCTCACGGTCACGGCCACCGCGCTCATCGCCGACATCATCCCGCTTCGCGAGCGCGGCAAGTTCCAGGGCGCGCTCGGCGCCGTCTTCGGCCTCGCCACCGTGATCGGACCGCTGGTCGGCGGCCTGCTGACGGACAATGCCAGCTGGCGTTGGTGCTTCTACGTCAACGTCCCGCTCGCCGCCGTCGTGGTCGTCGCCACACGCTGGACCATCCCCCACGTGGCCCGCGGGGCCAAGCCGCGCATCGACTACCCCGGCATGGTCGCGGTCGCCGTGGGCGCCTCGATGCTGATCCTGGCGACCAGCTTCGGTGGCACGACGTACGCGTGGAGCTCGTGGCAGATCATCGGCCTCCTCGTCGGCGGCGTCGCGGTCCTCGGCGTCTTCGTGCTCATCGAGCAACGGGCGGCGGACCCGATCCTGCCGCCGCGCCTGTTCGGTGCCAGGGTCTTCACCGTCTGCTGCGCCCTGAGCTTCGTCGTCGGTTTCACGATGCTCGGCGCGATGACGTTCCTGCCCACGTTCTTCCAGTACGTCGAGGGCGTCTCGGCGACCGAGTCAGGGTTCCGCCTGCTGCCGCTGGTGGTGGGCCTGCTGATCACCTCGGTCACCGCCGGCAACATCGTCAGCAAGACCGGTCGCTACAAGGTCTTCCCGGTCGTCGGCAGCCTGGTGATGGCTCTCGGTCTCTTCCTGCTCTCCCGGATGGATCCGTCGACCCCCCTCGGGGTCTCCTCGCTCTACCTGTTCGTCCTGGGCCTCGGCATCGGCATGAGCATGCAGGTCCTCACGATCGTCGTGCAGGGCTCGGTCCAGTACAGCGACCTCGGAGTCGCCACCTCGGGCGTCACCTTCTTCCGCACCATGGGCAGCGCCTTCGGTGCGGCCATCTTCGGGACCCTCTATGCCAACTTCCTCCAGGACCGGCTGCCCGAGGCGATCGCCACGTCACCCAGCGTCACAGCCGCCGACCGGGCGACGCCGGAAGCGCTGCACGCACTCCCCGCACGGGTGATCGCTCCGATCGTCGACGCCTACTCCGGGGCGCTGACCCAGGTGTTCCTCTGGGCGGTCCCGGTCGCCGTGCTCGCCTTCGTCCTGGCGCTCGTGCTGCCGCAGGTCAAGCTCGCCGACAACGTGGCCGACGCCGCGCCGGACCTCGGCGCCGGGTTCGGTGCCCCGCACTCGCCGGACAACGAGGAGGTGCTGTCGCGCCGGATCACGAACCTGCTCTACGGTCGGCACCGCGACCGGGTGCTGGACCTCCTGCAGTCCTCCGAGGAGGACCTGGACGCGGCCGGGCTCTGGGCGGTCGTCCAGGTCTACGGGCTCACCGCCGCCGGACATCGCGCCGACGTCGGTCAGATGGCGCGGTCCCGAAACCTGCCCACCGCGGTGCTCGAGCCGCCCTTCCGCCAGGTCATCGCCGCCGGGTACGTCGAGGGCGACCTCGACGACCTGACCGTGACCGCCCGGGGCAGGGGCGCGGTCGACCGGCTGCGCGACGACCTCACGGCGTGGATCAAGGCCCACCTGGAGGGGACGAGCGACAAGTCGCCCGAGGTGATCAGCACCGCGATCTCCTCCGTCGTCCGACGCGTCGTCGTCGAGCGCGCCGAGGCGGACGGCTCGCCGGCCGAGGAGCCCATGGTCGGCGCGGGCCGGTGACGCTGTCGTCCGGGACGCAGCACGAGAAGACCCGCAGGCCCCGTGAGGGACCTGCGGGTCTTCCGCTGGTGCGCGATCGTGCTGCGTGTCAGCGCCTGGCGCGCGCCTTGACCTTCACGCTGTCCGACCCGCCGGTGATCGCGGAGGAGCTGGGCACGACCACGGAGTAGCGGTGCGTGCCCGTGCGCTTGACCTTGACCGTGACCCTCATCGGTGCACCGGTCCAGGTCACCTCGCGCACCAGCTTCTTCCCGTCGCGGACCTTGAACACGGTGCCGACCGGCACGTTGTCCAGGGTGACCTTGAGCGCCAGCTTGGTGCCGACTCGCACCGCCTTGCCGCGGGCGGACCTGGGCAGCCGCACCACCACGCGGGTCACGGCCGGAGGTGTGGCGACCGGCGGCACCACCACGGGAGGGGTGACCGTCGGCGGGGTGACCGTGGGCGGGGTGGTGGGCGGGGTCGTTGCCGAGACGGCGGTGAAGGTCCAGGACGCCACGTCGAAGAGCTTGGTCCCGGCGGCACCGGCGTACGAGAAGTACACGTCCGACACGCCGTTCAGTGCGCCGGCGGTGATCGGGACCGTGACGTCGCTCCACGTGGAGCCGTCGCCGGCCGGCACCTCGACGCTCCCCAGGACCGCCGCGGTGGCGGAACGGTCGGGTGAGGTGCTGACGGTGATCGTCCCACCGCTGCGCCCACGCACCTTGGCGACCAGTGACTGGGCGCCGCGGGCGCCGAAGTCGGCGTTCGAGATCGAGGTCCAGTCACCGTTGTCGATGCTGGTCAGGATCGAGGTCGGCACCGTCGTGCCGAAGGAGCCGTCCCCGTCGAAGCCCTGCCGGGTCCCCGCCTGCCACGCGATCGTCTCCGCGGAGACCGGGCCCGCATACGGGTCGAGGTCGGCCAGCTGCCCCGGACCGGTCCGGGTCCCCGTGGCCGGCGTGATCGTGCCGTCGGCTGCGATGGAGATCCTGTCGATGTGGGCGTTGCGGAACCCCTTGGTGCCGCTCGGGCTCTGCAGCGCCTGGTCCAGCGTCTCGGCGTGGTAGGTCAGGTACCACTGGTCGTCGAAGGAGAAGATCGCGTGGTGGTTGTTGCCGCCCACGCCGAAGAAGGCCGACTGGTTCTGGAACACCGGACCGACGTAGGTGTCCTCGGTCCACGGACCCAGGGGGCTGTCGGACTTCATGTAGTGGATGTTGCCGCGGCCCAGGGACCTGCCGTTGATCACGCGGTTGTTGGTGAAGTTCGTGCAGTAGGAGTAGTAGTAGGTGTCGCCGACCTTGTGGATGCCGGAGTCCTCGAAGACGGCGGGAGCGTCGACCAGGACGGCCGGGTCGACGGCACCGTCACCGTCGTCGTCGGCCAGGGACACCATGTCGTCGCCCAGCTTGATGGCCCGGGCGGTGCCGGGTGAGTCCGGGTTGACCTGCTGACCGTTGGCCTCCGGGACGCCACCACCGAAGTAGAGGTAGCCGCTGCCGTCGTCGTCGACGAGGACGGCCGGGTCGAAGAGCCACCACACGTCGGCGGCATCGGGGTTGCTGTTGTTGCGCACACCGGGAGTGTCGAAGGAGACCAGTGCGGTCTGCCGCGGCGCGGTGAAGGGTCCGACCGGGCTGTCACCCTTCAGCACCCAGATGCCCCCAGCAGAGTTGGCGAAGTAGAGGAAGACCTCTTCGTCGCCGTCACCGTCGGTGTCCTTCGCGACCACGGCAGGCGCCCAGGAGTTGCCCGGACGACCGGCGCTGGTGCCCGACAGGCCCGCAGGCCCGGCCGCGTTGATGCCGCCGTGGTTGGTCCAGTTGACCATGTCGGCGCTCGACCACACGTTGATCTGGTTGATCAGGCCGTAGTTGTTCGACTCGCCCTTGGTCAGCCAGTCGGACCACTCCTGGGTGTCGTTGGTCGTGTAGACGTAGACGCGTCCGTCGAACTCGAACGCCCAGGGATCGGCTCCGAAGTTCTGCGTCACCAGCGGGTTGCCGCGCGCGGCGACGCCGGTGGTCCCGGGGAGCTTGGCGAACGCACCGAAGGAGCCCGCCTCGGTGTTGTCGTTGCGTTCGAGGAGGTCGGGGCGGGTGACCGGCGTGGCGCCCTCCCCCGTCTTCGTGATGCTGACGTCGTCCAGACCGAAGGAGGCCGGGTAGGCGGTCAGGCCGAAGTCGTTCTCGAAGTAGACCTGGAAGTTGCCGACCGCACGATCGGCGGGGATGGTGAACGAGCCGGAGAAGGTCGCCCAGCTCCCTCGGGCGATGGTCGAGCTCGCCAGGACGACGTACTGGGCGCCGTCGGCGCTCGATCCGTAGTCCGCGGTGAGGTTGAACTTCATCGAGGCCGGCACGGGGTCGGCGTCGGTGTACTTGATCTTCGCGCTCACGCTGTAGGTCGAGCCGGGATCGACGGTGACCCTCTGGCTGATGCCCTGCACCGAGCTGGAGCGGTCGGCCGCCAGGAGGCTGGCGGTGCCCGTGGCCTTGTCGTCGGTGTTGCGGGTGACCGTCACGGTGCCACCGCCGCGGGCCTGCCACGGGGCGATCGTGGTCTCCTCGGCGCCGCCGTTGACGATCACCTCGGTGCCCACGGGAGCGGCTTGGGCGATGACCGCGGTGGAGGCCAGCGTGGCCGTGGCGGTGGTCGCAGCGACCGCGACGAATGCCGCCGCCACGCGTGTGAGTCGTCCTGGCTTCATGAGTCCTGCTCTCGGTGGGGTGACCCGACCGGGGAGGCCGGGGCGGAACTGGTGGCGCTCATCGCACGATCCGTACGGACCGTTCGGCGACGGTGGCGGCGTGGTCGTCGAGGGTGGTCGTCGAGGGTGGTCGTCGAGGGTGGTCGTCGAGGGTGTGGACGAACGGGACGACCCGCGCCGGCCCCGCGTGCCCGGACCCGGCACCACCAGTCAGCAACACGCACGCTCGTGACCGCCCTGCCGCGAACAGTCGGACCAAGGCCTGGCGCACCATCGCGATCTCCCCGTTCCGAGTTCGGGCCGCAGTGACGATGATCACAGTGTTAGCGCTAACATGCGTTCCCGCAAGGGGCTCGGCACATCGACGACCTGCGGAGTGCCGAACGTCAGGACCTGCGAGCGTCTCGAGCGAGCGCACGGCCTCCGCGACGGGCGCTGCGGCGGCCTACCCGCCGAGCCGGCCCGCTGGCGCCGCGGTGCTGCGTCGCACGGTCAGCGTGGGCACGATGGGCACGATGGGCTCGATCGTGGCCTCGTCGTCACCGCGTACGGCCGCGAGAGCGAGCGCCAGCGCCCGTCGGCCGAGCTCGGCGAAGTCCTGCGCCACGGTGGTGAGGGCCGGCCAGAAGAACGCTGCCTCCGGCACGTCGTCGAACCCCACGACGCTGATGTCGTCGGGCACCCTGCGCCCTCGCTCGTGGAGCGCGTTCAACAGGCCGAGTGCCATCTGGTCGTTGCTCGCGAAGACCGCGGTCACGTCCGGGTCGTCAGCGATGAGCAGTCCGGCGCGGTGGCCGCTGGCCGGCGACCAGTCGCCCACCAGCTCCGGTCCGGACAGGAGCCCTCGCGCCTCGTGGGCGTGTCGCCAGCCGGCGCGCCGCTGGTCGGCCTCGACCCAGTCGGCCGGTCCCGCGACGTGCGCCACACGGCGATGACCGAGGTCGAGCAGGTGGTCCACGGCGAGCGCCGCCCCGGCGTGCTGGTCGATGCCGGCGGACAGCGGCGCACCGGCTCGCACTCCCTGCACCGTCACGAGGGGGATGGAGAGCTGCAGCGAGCGCGTCATCTCGGCCGCCTCGCGGTGCGCGACCGCGACGACGATGGCCTCGACCGCCTGGTCGAGCAGGCGCTGGACTGCGTTGTCGAGCAGCTCGGACGAGAACTCCGGCAGTCCCACCAACGCGACGTCGTAGCCCGCGGAGTGGCCGGCCTCCTGCACGCCGAGGGCGATCATGCTCGGCCCGTGCAGTGCGAGGTGCGCGGTCACCATGCCGATGCGGCGGGACCGGTTGGTCGCGAGAAGGCGCGCGGCGAAGTTGCGGCGGTAGCCGAGCTCCTCGATCGCGGCCAGGACCCGGAGCCGGGTCTCCTCCTTCACCAACGAGGCGTCGTTGAGGACGCGCGACACCGTCTGGTGGGAGACACCGGCGCGCTCGGCGACCTGTGCCATGCTCGGCATGCGCGTTCCCGCCCGTTGCCGGGCGCCTCTCTCCCCCATGCGCGAATCCTAGGACCGCAGGCGCAGGAACCGCTGCCGATCACGTTCGAGGCAGGCGGGGGCGGAGCACCTCGAGGCGGCCACCGCCGCGGCGCGTCAGACGCAGCTCACGGCGTCACCCATCACCGTTGACAGCTCACGACGACAAGGCACGGCCGCGGCAGTGCGCTCGTAGCCAACCGTGGGCCGCCTTCGACACCTCACGCCGATGGGGACATTACTCGTGCAGCTCGCGGAGGACCTTGAGGAAGTTCGCCTTGCCCTCGAAGCCGATGCCGGGGCGGTCGTCGAGTGCGACGCGGCCGCCGTCGACGACTGCGTCGTCGGCGAAGCCTCCGGTGGGCTGGAACTCCCCCGGGTAGGACTCGTTGCCGCCGAGCTTGAGGGCGGCGGCGATGTGCAGGGAGAACTGGTGGCCGCCATGGGGAATGCAACGACGTGACGACCAGCCGTGCTGGGCGAGCATGTCCTGGATCCGTCGGTACTCGACGAGCCCGTAGCTGAGCGCCGGGTCGACCTGGATGTAGTCGCGGTCCGGCCGCATGCCGCCGTACCTCACGAGGTTGCGCGCGTCCTGCAACGAGAAGAGGTTCTCCCCGGTCGCGATCGGGTTCTCGTAGTGCTCGGAGAGGGTCGCGTTGAGCCGGTAGTCAAGTGGGTCGCCGACCTCCTCGTACCAGAACAAGCCGTAGGGATCGAGGGCCTTCGCATACTCGAGGGCGGTGTCGAGGTCGAAGCGGCCGTTGACGTCCACGGCGAGCCGTGAGCCGTCTCCGTCGAGGACTTCCAAGACGGCCTCGATCCGCCGCAGGTCGTCCGCGAGGGGGGCTCCGCCGATCTTCATCTTGACGACGTCGTATCCCGCGGCGAGGAAGCGGCGCATCTCGTCCTGGAGATGGCCATCGCTCTTGCCCGGAGCGTAGTAACCGCCTGCGGCATAGACGAAGACGGAGTCGTCCGGATCCCCGTCGCCATAGTGGTCGGAGATCCACCGGTAGAGCGGCACGCCGGCGATCTTGGCGGCCAGGTCGTGCAACGCCATGTCGACCACCCCCACGGCGACCGAGCGTTCGCCGTGGCCGCCCGGCTTCTCGTTGCGCATCATCGTGTCCCACGCTCGAGAGGGAGACAGGTCTCCCCCCTCGTCGAGGATGGCGCCTTCCGGAGCGTCCATCAGGCGGGGCAGGATGCGGCGCCGCAGGATCTCGCCGGCCGAGTAGCGGCCGTTGGAGTTGAAGCCGTAGCCGACCAGCGGCTTTCCGTCGACGATGACGTCGCTGACCAACGCCAGGATCGAGCAGTCCATCGTGGAGAAGTCGATGAAGGCGTTGCTCATCGACGAGCTGATGGGGATGACCCCCTCATGGGCGGAGACGATGCGCATCAACAAAACCTTTCTCGCAACTTGTAAGACGGCAGGATGAGAGACCGGGTAGACGCCCCGACGAGGCGTCAGAGCGTGGACGTGGGCGCGCTAGTCGTCCTCGCCCTGGAACACGACCTCACGCTTGCGGCGTACGGACGGGAGTAGAGAAACCACCACGATGATCAGGGTGAGTGCCAGCAGCGTGGCCGAGATCGGACGGGTGACGAACACCGACGGGTCGCCCCGGGAGATGATCATCGCCCGGCGGAGGTTCTCCTCGAGGAGTGGTCCGAGCACGAAGCCCAGCAGCAGCGGAGCGGCCTCGCAGCCCCAGCGGATGAGGAAGTAGCCGAGCAGCCCGGCCGCCGCGACGGCGAAGACGTCCCACGCATTGAGGCCCAGCGAGTAGCAGCCGATCGATGCGAAGGCGACGATCGCCGGGAAGAGCACGCTGTAGGGCACGCTCAGCATCCGCACCCACAGGCCGATCAGCGGCAGGTTGAGCATCACGAGCAGGACGTTGCCGATCCAGAACGATGCGATCAGGCCCCAGAAGAGCTCAGGCTCGTCGTTGATCACGTTCGGTCCCGGCGTGATGCCCTGGATGATGAAGGCACCCACCAACAGCGCCATCACCGGGTGGGCCGGCAGGCCCAGGGTGAGCAGCGGGATGAAGGACGTCTGCGCGGCCGCGTTGTTGGCCGACTCCGGCGCCGCCACACCTTCGATGGCGCCCTTGCCGAACGCCTCGGGGGTCTTGGAGACCCGCTTCTCGAGCGAGTACGACGTGAAGCTGGCCAGGACGTGTCCGCCCCCGGGCAGCACGCCCAGCAGTGACCCCAGCGTGGTGCCACGCAGGACGGGCATCCGGATGCGCCGGAAGTCCTTGCGCGTGAGCCAGAGGCCCTGCACCTTCCTGGTGACCAGGCTGGGGTTGTGCTGCTGCTCGAGGTTGCGGATGATCTCGGCGATGCCGAAGAGGCCGACTGCGAGCGACACGAAGTCCAGCCCGCCGTAGAGCTCGCGGACCCCGAAGGTGAAGCGCGGGACGCCGGTGAACTGGTCCTGGCCGATGGTGCCGAGCAGCAGGCCCAGCACGATCATGGCCAGCGCCTTGACCGCTGACCCGCTGGCCAGGGCGATCGAGGCGAGCAGGCCCAGGACCACGATGCTGAAGTAGTCCGCTGGCCCGAACTCGAGGGCCGCCTGCGCCAAGGGTGGCGCGAAGAGCGCGACCACCACCGTCGCCACCGTGCCGGCGAAGAACGAGCCGAGCGCGGCGGTGGCCAGAGCCACCCCGGCCCGTCCCTGTTTGGCCATCTGGTGGCCGTCGAGGGCCGTCACGACCGAGGACGATTCTCCTGGCAGGTTCAGCAGGATCGCCGTGGTGGAGCCGCCGTACTGGGCGCCGTAGTAGATGCCCGCCAGCATGATCAGCGAGGCGACCGGATCGAAGGAGAAGGTGATCGGGAGCAGCAGCGCAACCGTGGCGGTCGGTCCGATGCCGGGTAGCACGCCGACGGCGGTGCCGAGCGTGACACCCAGCAGGCAGATCAGGATGTTGGAGGGCTGGAGGGCGACCTCGAACCCCAGAAGGATGCCGTCCATCTCAGCCTCCCAGCCAGTCACCGATGACGGACAGCCGCAGCTGCAGAAGTGCCACGAAGACGATCAGGCACACCACGGTGAGGCCTGTGGCGATGATCGTGGCCCGGTAGGGGCGGGTGCCGTGCCCGGCCAGAGCCGCGAGGAAGGTCGTGACGAGCAGGCTCGGGCCGAGCCCGAGACCCTTCACCGTGAACCCGAAGAACATCACCGCAGCCAGGAGCAGGCCCATGCGACGCCAAGGGATGTCTCCGCGGTCGGCGTTGGCCACGGTCGGGTCGACGCCGCGGAACGACGCGACCACGATCACGGCCCCGAGCAGGGCCAGGATGGTCCCGAGGACGAGCGGGACGTAGCCCGAGCCCATCCGCAGCGCGCTGCCGATGTCGTACCGCGACCCGCCAATGGCGAACGCGAGACCGAGGACGACGAACGTGCCGCCGGCCATCAGGTCCGGAAAGGACGGTCCGGAACGCTCCGCACCCGAACGCCCGGCGGAGTCGCCGGGCGCCGCAGGCACAGTGCTCATCCGCCCGTGACCCCGGAGGCCTCGATGATCGGGGTCCACAGCTCGAGCTGCTCCTCGAGCTTGGCCGTGAGCGCCTCGGGAGTCGCCTGGTCCTCGGCCACCGCCGCGGTGCCGAGATCCGCGAAGCTGTCGATGACGTTCTGGTCAGCCAGCGCGACCTTCAGCGCGGCGGTGAGCTTCTCGACGACCTCGTCGGGGGTGTCGGAGGGGACGTAGAGCCCGTGGAAGGAAGCGACCTCGACGCCATCAAGACCGGCCTCGGCGGTGGTGGGCAGGTCGGGCAGAGCCTCGATGCGCTCCGGGGTCGTCACGGCGTAGGCCTTGATGTCGCCCGACTCGATCTGCGCAACGGTGTTGGGGGTCTGGTCGCACATGAAGTCGACCTGACCGCCGATGAGGTCGGTCAAGGCCGGACCGGTGCCGTCATAGGGCACCTCGGTGAGGTCAACCCCGACCGCCTGCTCGATGAGCAGTCCGCACAGCTGCGAGGCGGCACCCACGCCGGCGTTGGCGATGGTCACCGTGTCCGCGTTCTCCTCGACATAGGCCAAGAGCTCCTCGAGCGTCTCAGGCTCGAAGTCAGCGCGGGCCACGATCGTCATCGGCAGCTCGGTGATCAGGCCAACGGTCTTGAAGTCCTCGAGCGGGCTGTAGTCCAGGTCGGGGTAGAGGGCCGGCGCCGTGGACATGCCGATGTGGTGGATGAGCACCTGATAACCGTCACCGGCCTCGCCGGAAACCTGTCCGGCTGCCACGGTGCCGCCAGCACCCTCGACGTTCTGCACGACGATCTGCTGGCCGAGCTCCTCCGCCATCGGCTCAGCGATCAGCCGGGTGACGGTGTCGGTCGGTCCGCCGGCGGAGAACGGCACCACAAACGTGATCTCGGACTCGGGGTAGGCCGCAGGATCGGCGTCGCCGCCACCGCAGGCCGCGAGTGACAGGACGGCAACGCTGGCCACGGAGATGAGAGGGATACGCAAATGCATGGTTGCTCCTTCGGGTGCCTCGCACCTTATAAGATGCATGTCGGGTCACCCTACGAGTGACGGACGCCACATAGCAACCCCGACTTATAAGAAACATGTGGCATCCTTGTTCGTGTGACCACCTACACCTTCACGAGCAAGGCGGACGTCGCCTATGCCCAGATCCGCCAGCAGATCCTGGACGGTTCACTGGAGGCGGGGTCGGCTCTAGCCCAGTACGAGCTCGCCGCGTCGATGGGCATCAGCATCACCCCACTGCGCGAGGCCATCCGTCGTCTCAGCGGCGAGGGGCTCGTCCTTCTCGAAGGGCATCGCAACGCCCGGGTGGCAGCGATGGACTTCGAGGAGGCGCGACAGCTGTTCGAGACCCGACAGGCACTCGAACCCGCCGCCATGGCACTGGCGGCCGTACGCCGCACGGACGCAGACATCGCCCGCATGAACGCCGCCCTGGAGAGCTTGCTCCCAGTCACGCGACAGTGGGGCGAGGTGGCGTTGGCCGCGCACCGTGAGGTCCACCAGGCGCTCTACACCGCCTCGCACAACATGGTCATGATCCGCATGCTGAACGACTTGTGGGACAAGTCGGACCGCTACCGTCGAGCCGGTCTCGAGCTCCCGTCGGGAGGCGAACCCCGCACGCGCGACTTCGAGGAGCACCACCGCCTCGTGGAGCTGGTGACCGAGGGGGATGCCGACGCTGCCCGGTCCCTGACCTGCTCGCACATAGCCAACAGCCTCACCGCTGCGGCACTCGACGCCCACGAAGGCCGGACGGACGTCGCGGCCACCGTGTAGCCCGCGGACGTCACTGTTGGTGCGGCCGCTCAGCGAGCTTGCTCCAAGCCGAGCGTCCACGTGACGTGAGGGACGCCGCGGCGCGTCGGACAGGACGAAGTCGCGCGGGGGTCGGGTCCGCACGCCCGGCGGGCGCCTACACGGGACTTCCACCTGTACGACGCGCCGGGGCCGGGCGGTCACACGTTGAAGCGGAACGAAAACCGGGGGTTTTGATGGTTATTGGTCATCGCCGAACCATACCGGAAAACACTGTCTGACCTGCGGAAACGCATGCGCGGGACCATTGGACGTCGTCGGCGAGAATCGGTCTCCGCCGGACTTCTTGCGGACTATTTGCGGACTGCTGGAGGTTCGGAGCCCTTCCGCATCTGGTCGAACTCGGCAGCCATCGTTTCGACCTCAGAGTCGGAGAGCCGCAGCCTCGCGTCGAGCCGCTGCCCCGCGGACCTGAGCCGCTCGGCCGCGGCAGACCGATCGTCCCGTTCTGGTTCCATGCCGCAAAGCGTAGGTGCGTCGACGGCCCTGCTGTCCAGGAGAATCCCCCGCCCTCGAATGAGACCGATATGGCGCCAAGCGGCCTAGGACGAGACTCAGCAGGTCACGTAAGAAGTTGTTGGCCGTGAACCAGGAGCTCGTGCGCCCAGGACATGGCACTCTTCCGCGGCAGCCCTCGGTTGGGTGTAGCACCATCCGACTACTGCTGGTTATTGCGCTCGGGGGGCTGGATCATCCGCACGTTGGATATGCCGCCTTGGTTCACGCAGTCCTGGGCAAGGTCGTGGACAAGCCAGTAGTAGTCCAGTGCCGGCTCGACCGCGTTAACGGTGGTCTCGACAGGCGTGTATCGATGCATCGGGGTGGAGACGCCGTCGTAGGTGAAGCCGGAGCTGTCCGTTGTCAGGATCGTCAGGGGTTGCTCGCCGGCCCACTCGATCCCGACCCGCACGTTGTACTCGTCGTTGTCCGTGGCCTCTGCAGTCGCGCGAATCAGGGCCATGAGATCCGCGATGCCGCATTCGATCGCTGTCGATTGCACTTGCGACCCTTCGAAGTAGCCGTCGCTCGTCATGCGGTGCCCGCCGACCGCGGCCGCGAGGGTGGTCGACCCGTCGTGGTGGATGCTCAGCCACGCCTCCTTCCACATCGACCGCTCCCCGGTGGCGGTATTGACGGCGACCCAGCGGCGTAGGCCCGGTCGGGGGTTGCTCCGGTCCACGCTTCCAGCGGGTGCACCCCGCCCCGACCTGCGTAGGTCAGGGCTAGATTCTCGGTCTTCGACAGCACGTCGCGCGCCTCGTCACGGGAGAGCCGATCGTGGAATCGGGGAACACGGGGATGGGCTACGGCGATGAGCCATGCTCGCTGGTCGGTGTCGCGGCCGCCGGCCGCTTCGGCGAAGAGGTTGTCCAGCACCTCAGTGCGTGACGCCGTTCGTCGAGCCGCGCGCGATACATCGCCTCGATCTGGCGTTCCTTCATCCATGCAGTGTCTGAGTCGTTGCGAACGGGCGCACCGAAGTAGTCGTTCCTATAGACCAGGTGGGGTCCGTCGATGCTCGCTGGGACCTCCACCACGACGGCACGCTCGCCCTCGTCTCCGAGGCGGTGCACATTCAGGCCGAACACGGGTGGGGAGATGGCGGTGATCGCGGCGCTCCGTAGGGAACGCTCATATGCCTCGTCGAACTCGCCGACGTCGATCCGCTCCGTCGCGGCCTTCTGCGACTCGCGAACGCCGTAGACGATCAGTCCTCCACCGCTGTTGGCCATCGCGGCGACATCCTTCGGGAAGTCCGTCTGCGGAAGTCCCTTCGCCGGCGGCAGCTCAGACTTCCAATCCAAGTCGTTCGTCTCCGCCAGGCCGCCGGTCACCGCAGCATCGAGCAACTCGTTCGTCAACGGTGCCGGGGAGGCTCCGAGCGCGCGGTGAAGCGCTGTGAAGGTCATGCCCCCAGCGTAGGGACGCCCGACGACATAGATCCGGCAAAAGGGAGCCGCATGCGGAAGTGGCCGCAGTCGTGGCGTGATTCCCCTATGTTGCTGGCCTTCAGCCTCGCGTGACCGATCAGAGCCGCTACGCGTTGGTCCACTCATCCACAGACAGGACTCACTTCGCTCAGGGATCCGCTTGCGGGACGGCCCGGCAACCGCGTCAGCGACGGAATGACGCACTGTTCGCGCGGGAGATGCAGACGTCCGTCTCGACTCGTTCGTGCACACCATGGAGATCTCCGGCCAACAGGGCAATCCGGACTACCGTTCGGCACAGCGAGTGACACTTGGCGGAGGAACAGAAGTCGAGACCACGAGCGGGCGTTACTGGAACTCGACCGCGGGCCTGTTGCGCGAGCCCGACCCAGCCCGCTAGAGGGGCTACCGGAAGGCGACGGTCGGCGTGCCAGCACTTAGCTCCAGGGGGATGACCCATGGCTCGGAGCCGGCCGCTCTGGCAGTGATTGTTAGACGAATGTTGTCTCCCACCAGGTGGCGCCATTCAGCGTCGCGCGCATCGGAGGCAACGCCTCCCAGGGTGTCCACCAACCACGGCGAGCGGGTCGGTTCCAGCTGAAACCGGAGCGCTTCGCCGACTTCGAGCGGAGTGCTGACGTCGCACTGACGACCGGCCTGGTCCGCGGGGTTCCAGACGGACCCCACCTTCGGTCCTACGCCGGGCGTGAACCGGAACGGGCCCCACACCTGGCTGCGGACCGTGTCGAGCATCTGCGCCTGGTGACGAGGACTCTCGTAGTCGATCTCGTCAGCGCGACCTGGACGGTCGTCGCGGATCCGGATTGAGAGGGACTCCAGTCGCTGCAACTCGATCGGTTCCACCAGTTCCACATCCAGGTTGATGAACCTGGTTCCAGAGGCCATGGGGCCGAGGGTGACGGAGAACCTCGGCATGAGCTCCTGATGGTGCCGAGTCTCCTCGATGCCCCGCATGACGTCGGCTGCTGCGTTCGCTCTCTTGGCTGCGGACCATCAGCCGAACGCGGCTGCCGCGCTGAAGACGGCTGTCACGCCGGAGACAACGGCCACCAAGTCGGTCATATTTCATAACTGCCAGTCTGACGGGAGGCGCCGACGCCTGGCTCCATCCACGGTTGTCGGATGTACGTTCCGACGACAGGCTCTGGACCGCACGGCTACGCGCCTCGTGACGGGGAGTTCTGCCGAATCGCCTTCTCGGCTCCGGCACGGCACTGACGACCATGACTATCCAAAACCGTAGCGTTTCCGCTACGGTTTTGGCTATTGGAGGCTTCAAGTGACCACGTACCGGCAGACTCTGCGCGAGTTGGCGTTCGACACGCACGGCATCGTGACGATCGCGGACGCCGAGGCGGCAGGCGTCCCCGCGGTCGCGGTTCGACAGCTGGCTGAGCGCGGCGCTCTCGAGCGCCGAGGATCGGGCGTGTACCGGATGACCGAGGTCCCGCGAGGCCCCCTCGACGAGTTCGCCGAGGCCGTCGCCCTGGTCGGTCCCGGCGCTGTTCTGGCCGACGAGTCGGTGCTGGCGGCCCACGACCTGGCGCAGATCAACCTGCGCCGCATCAAGGTCGCCGTCCCGTCCCCGAGCCGCGTGCGCAAGGGTCTCCCGCGCATCGTCGAACTGGTCCGCAAACGCGTCCCAGCCGGCGACCGGCAGCCCATCGACGGCATCCCCGCCATGTCCATCTCCGCCGCCTTGGAGGCCAGCGCCGGCCGCGTGATGACCGAACGCCTGGTAGCGGCGGCCGAGCAGGCCCGCGCCCGTGGCCTCATCAGCCCGGCCGACGCTGACCAGGCCATCCAGGCCGTCCATCGGGGCAGCAGAGCTCGAGCCACGAAACGGCAGAGGAGCAGCGCGTGAGCGACCAGGCACCTTCCGGACCTGCGGCCCCCGTGAGCGTCAATAAGCTGCGCGGCGCCATCGACGCGGTCGCGAAGAACCGTAACGCCACCGTCAGGCGCATCCAGTCGCTCGTCGGAAACGTCATCGTGGCGCAGATGCTCCCCGACTCCGCGGTCAAGGGTGGGACCGGCATGAAGCTGCGTTTCGGCGACGAGGTCACCCGGGAGACGCCGGATCTCGACACGGCGTTCCGTGGAGAGCGGGAAGACTTCATCAGCGAGCTCAACCAGCGCCTGGCCGAAGGCTGGGGCGACTTCACAGGCGTCGCTGTCGCCGGCGAGCAGCGCGCACCTGAGGAGTTGCTGGAGCGGATCCCGCACTCGTACGTCATGCAGCCGGTCAGGGTGCGCCTCGAGTACCACGGCAAGGGGTTCATGAGCGTCGACCTGGAGATCGGCTACGACGAGCTCGAAGCGACCACCGACGAGCCGCCCGAGACCGAGATGTCAGAGGAGGTCCTGGAGATCTTCGCCGCGCTCGGCATGCCCCGGCCCGACCCGGTCCGGGTGCTGCCGCTGCACCACCAGATCAGCCAGAAGATCCACGCCTGCACCGAACGAGGCAGCAGCCGCGCTCACGACCTGGTCGACCTCCAGCTCCTCATCCCAACAGCAGACCCCGACCAGGTCCGGGACACATGCGAGCGTTTGTTCCGGTTTCGGCAGAGCCACGAGTGGCCGCCGACTCTTGAGGCCGGGCTGGACTGGCCGGCGCTCTACGAGGAAGCCGCGGAAGGGTTGGACGTCCGAGGTCTCGACGAAGCCGTGGTGTGGGTCAACGAGTACATCCACCAGCTGGCCACCGAGCAGTAGTCATGCAGACGAACGTTCAGCGCGTAACGCTCGCTGCTCACAAGGCACTGATACGCGGAGGCCTCTCACACAAGC
Organism: Nocardioides sp. zg-1228; assembly: GCF_017086465.1. Classification (NCBI taxonomy): domain Bacteria; kingdom Bacillati; phylum Actinomycetota; class Actinomycetes; order Propionibacteriales; family Nocardioidaceae; genus Nocardioides; species Nocardioides sp. zg-1228. The sequence continues at coordinate 3,091,440 of NZ_CP070961.1, forward strand.
TGACGAAGTACCCGCTAGGCACCTGCGCGTACGTCTGCGACCTCCTCGGCGAACTTCTCCGCGAACTCGGGCACGGACCATGGATCGTGACCTCGGGCATCAACGAAACGGGACGCACGCACGCTTGGCTCGAGCAAGACGACGTCATCATCGACATCACCGCATACCAGTTCGACGACATCGACGAGCCCATCATCGTGACGACCGACCGCACTTGGCACGAACAGTCTTGGCGACCGATGGGCGGTTCCCTGGTGGCCTCGGTCGACTTATATACTGAGCCCGGGCACCGCGAATTGGCTCTCAGCGACTACGCAGAGCTGAGGGCCCGCGCCCTCGCCATCCTCGCTGTCACCGGCTGAATGCGTGCCTCACTGCCTGCGATGACGAAACTCCGAGCTATGCCCCATGTTGTCGACGCGCGCCCGTTGCGATCTGCAGACCCCACAGCGCTCTGTGAAGCGCCAAGACGTTGCTGCGCTTCATCACACGGAACGAGGCCGGCCCCTCGGGTGCGGGCGCCTGCGTGCACACCCACGGCAGTTCGCCTAGGAGACGATCCAGCGCATCGCGCGCGCTGCAGCGTCCCGGAAATCTCCGGCCACCAGTTGCCCCGCCCAGCGGACACGGTCGTCCGCATCCCCAGCTCCCCACCGGTATGAAGTGGCCGGCACGGGCTCTCGAGACACTCGGGGCTCTTCGAGGAGGGCTCGTAGCCTTGTGGGGCCGAGCCACCTCTAACGCCGATCGCGCCCGCCTGCTCAACGGACCGCAGTCTCCGGGCTCTCCAGCCGCCACCTCGTCGCCCCGCAATCCGACCGCCACCGACGTCACGCCAGAAGGTCGTGAACTGGAGAGGGACACCTGGATGGAAGACAACTTCGATTCCCCACTCGAAGGGGTGTACCCGTTTCAGTCCAGCGACCCGGAGGAGGCTGTAGTCCTCTACGACGGGCTCATGGACGTCGTTGGCACACGCGCGACTTCTAGTGGAAACGGCCGAGTTGTTGTGCGTGTAGTGGATGGGCTCGACGTGCGGTGGGAGTTGGACGACGAAGTGCCGTGGGACGAACCGGTCCGCCTGCGATTCCAGCGTGCCGATGGGTCAAAGTTCGATGCGCCAGCGGGAGTAACCAACAGCGCCGGTAGCGGCTACATCCAGCACGCCGACATCCGATTCACGGCACCGACACTCTCCAACGAGGCGTCCGCGGAAGTCGGGGCAATCGGGCCGGATGAACCGAGCGGTGCTGACGAGCCGGACCTGTCGTACGTGATGACGCACTGGTTCAACATGCCCTCGTTCCATCACACGGCCCCGCTGAGGGTGCGCAACATGGTCTACGCCGGCCGCTGGGAGTTCGCGGCGCACGGATGGCGGCTCACCCTCGACCAACGACCCGACCACAGCGACGCGATGAAACGGGCCAAGACCACGACGCGTTCCACCATGACCCACGTCGGGAAGCTGGAACACGACACCGGCACGTTCACGGTGGCGGAGGCGAGCGAGGTCCTAGCGGCCTTGGAAGCCGCTGTCTCGTTCGCCTTGGGCACCTGGGTTGGGGTCGCCTTGCCCGTCGGCTACGACTCCGGTGGCCGACGGGTGTGGGAGGAGTGGGCCAACTGGAGGTGCAGTCCACCGATCTCGGTCTTCCACTGGTGGTCCACCCACCGGTCCCAGGACCTGACCGAGCTGTGCTCAGCGTTCCTGGGTCACTGGCTGGACCCCCAACTCAAGGACGCCGTGCGGCTCTCCTCGTTCCACTCCATCAGCGCCAGCAGTGACCGGGCGGCGATCGAGGGGAAGGTGATGCTGGCGCAAGCCGGCATCGAGTACCTCGCCTGGGTCACCCATGTCCTGGAAGGGACCGAGACTGCGAGGACGTACAAGGGTGTTCCCACAGAGACGAAGTTGCACAACTTCCTCGACGCCGCCCGGATACCCACCACGATCCCGCCAGAGTTCACCGCTCTCAGGGCGCTAGTCCCTGCGGACAAGCAGACGGGACCGCAGGCGGTGACGTGGGTACGGAACCGGCTGGTTCATCCCAAAGACCCATCGGAGCCGTACCGGATCGAGAATGCACTGTCTGAGGCGTGGCTCTTGTGCCGGGAGTACCTGGACTTGCTCATCCTGCACCGGATCGGGTTCACCGGCCATTACGTGCCGTACCGACCCGGTGGCTGGGCCACTCAGGCATACGCAGTGCCGTGGCAGTCAGGATCACCTGCCCCTTGAGCCGTGCAGCCGCTCACGCTGGATCGCGACGTCTCTCCTATTGACGCGGACCTACTAAGGGCGATGCGACAGAACACAGGTGTTTGAGCGAGGCAGCCCCGGGTCGTGTCTATCTGGGCCGGAAGGACACAGGTCTCGGCTCACGCGCATCGCACGCGCACTGTCCCGCAAGGCGACCCAGAGCGGGACGCTCGCGGCCCAGAGGGTCATGTCGCCAGTCGAGCGTCCAGTAAGTCCCGACCGTGGCGAGTCCCGCAATGGGCCGCGGGACATGGTCTGCGCCAAGCTCCTTGCTCGGCTTGTGAAGGGATTCATCGTCGACGGCCAGCTTGGTCTCCATCCTCGTCTCCACTTTCACCTTTCTGCCTGCCCCCATCTGCCCGCCCAATTGACAACCATTGACTCTCCACGACCCCCAAAATCTGCTCCCACCTACTACTTCCCGGCTCTTCTCACACCCTCCCCTCCAAGCGGCACGCATGCTACGAAGGTTCGTAGATGGGTCGCCCGTGATCGGGCGGCCCACGCGGCATTTCTAGGGGTCCGTTGGTTGTCGACGGACGTCGTGGAGGCGGTGGTCCGGGTGCACGGCGGGGTAAAGTTCTACCGCGGCGCGGCGAACGCTGCGCGTGCCTATGTCGAACGTGACCGTCCGCCCGCCGACGATTACTACCTCGCCGAGGGCAGCGGCGTCGCGCAACGGATGGTCGCCACCCCCGACGGCGTCTCACACGTCGCCGGAATGGACGGCGACACCTACGAGCAGTGGGTCGCCGGGGGCGACGTCGACACCGGCCGCAAGAAGGGTCGGGTCCGCGATGACGCGAACGCGCTGCGGTTCGTCGAGGTCACCGTCAACGGCCCGAAGACCTGGTCGCTGGCCGCGGCGCTCCACCCCGAGATCTCGGAGGCGCTCGACGCGGCCCAGGACCGCGCGGCGAAACAGGTCATCGGTTGGGTCGCCCAGCACGCGACTACCCGGGTCGGGCCGCGTGGCCGACAGGTGCAGGTGCCGGTCGAGCGGATCGAGGCCGCGGTGATTCGGCACTACACGTCGCGGGCCGGTGACCCGCATCGGCATCTGCACCTCCAGGTCAACGCCCGGGTCTTCGCCGGCGGCGCCTGGCGTGGCCTCCATTCAGCGGGGGTGCGCGACATGATCGAGGCGATCAACGGCATCGGGCACGCCGCGGTCGCCACCGACCCGGAGTTCCGGGCGGTCCTCGCCGCGCACGGCTTCACCCTGGACGCCGAGACTGGGGCGATCGAGCAGCTCGCGCCGTACGTCGGGGCGTTTAGCGCACGGACCGGTCAGATCCACCGCAACATCGATCGGTACGAGGCGGAGTGGCGGCGCGAGCATCCGGGTGAGGAGCCTGGGCCGCGGTTGCGTGAGGTGTGGGATCGGCGGGCGTGGGCCGATGCGCGGCCGGACAAGGTCGTCCCCACCGATGGCGCGGCGCTGGTGGCGCGTTGGAACGACGAGCTGCGCGCCTTGGGCTACCGCGACCCGGCCGCCCCAGCCGTGCTGGAGTCGACCCAGCTGGGCTGGATCGACCGGGACGGGGCGGCGGACTGGGTGATCTCCCGGCTCGGAGCGAAGCGGTCGGCGTGGAACCCCGCCGACATCCGCGGCAGGGTCGAGGTCCTGCTGGCCCAGGCCAACCTGGTCGCGGAGCCCGCGGCGCGCGTCGAGCTCGCCGAGGACGTGACCGCCCGCGCCGCCGCACGCTGTGTTCGGCTGCTCGCCTCACCCGACGTGCCCGAACATGTCCGGTCGCTGACCTCCCAGCACGTGGTGAACGTCGAGGCGGACCTCATGCATCGTCTCGCCCACCGCGCCGAGAAGCCCGCCAGACGGGTCTGGCTGCAGGGGCGAGGGCTGACGCGCGTCGACCCCACCCAGGCCGCGGTCGTCGGCGTCCTTGCTGGTAGCGGCCAGCTGGTGGTCGTGGAGGGCGCGGCCGGTGCCGGCAAGACCACCGCGCTGAGGTCGGCGCAGACCGTGTTGGCACGGCAGGGACACCGGTTGGTGGTTGTGACGCCGACGTTGAAGGCGGCCGAGGTTGCGGCCGCGGAGACCGGCGCCGACGGGCACTCGGCCGCCTGGCTGATCCACCAGCACGGTTGGCGCTGGGACTACGACGGGCACTGGGCACGGCGCCCCGACACCACCCCAGGCCCGGCTGCCCGGCTGCGACCCGGGGACCTGTTGCTGGTCGACGAGGCGGGAATGCTGGACCAGGACACCGCCCGCGCGCTCGTGTGCATTGCCGACGAGGCCGGGGCGCGGGTCGCGCTCGTCGGCGACCGGCACCAGCTCCCAGCAGTCGGACGCGGCGGCGTCATGGACCACGCCCTTGCCTGAACCCACCCGACCGCGGTCGTGACCCTTGAGAAGGTGCACCGGTTCTCCGACCCCGGCTACGCCGCGCTCTCCCTGCGCATGCGCACCGGCGACGACCCTGTCGCCGTCTTCGACGCGTTGTATCGCCGCGGGTCGATCGTCATCCACCCCAGCGACAGCGAACGCACCGCCGCCCTCGCCGAGGCGGGAGCGGCCGGCGGCCTCGTCGTCGCCGACACCCGCGAGCAAGTGGCCAGCCTCAATGCCGCGATCCGCGACCAGCGTCGCGCCGACCCCGCCACGGGCAACTCGGCCGACGTAGACCCGTCCCTGGTGACCGCTCGAGGCGAACGGGTCGGGGTCGGGGACCGCGTCGCTACCCGCCGCAACGACCATGATCTCGGGGTCGCGAACCGCCAGAACTGGACGGTCGCCAGAATCGGCGAGGACGGCCACCTGATCCTTCACGGCCGCGGGCGCGATCGCGAGATCCCGGCGGAGTACGCGACCCGGTTCGTCGAGCTCGCCTACCACCACAGTCCACGGATCCCAGGGCGAGACCGTCGACAACGCCCACGTCGCCCTCGGCGACACCACCGGTGCCGCCGCGGCGTACGTCGCGATGACGCGCGGCCGCGAATCCAACACTGCCCACCTTGTCGCCGAGACGCTCGAGGACGCACGGAAGGGGTGGGTCGATGTCTTCAGCCGCGACCGCGCCGACCTGGGCCCCGCCCACGCCCGACGGCTCGCCGTCGACTCGATCGACCGGTACGGCGCGGCCGCCGTAGCGCCTCCCACGCCACGACTCCCGGTCCCGGAGTACCGGCCGCCCATCTCACGGCCCTCCGGAATCGGCCTCTGAGAGGCGGGTGCAGCCAACGACTTAGGGAACGCCGTTGACCTGCACGAACGCAGCGTTCCCCCTCGCGTTCCCCTCCGTTGTTACCGCATTCCGGTAACGCCCCTCGCCACGCTGATCGGCGTGAATCAACACCTCCACAAGTCCGCGGGGAAACGACTTAGGGATACCTGTTGACCTGCGGAAACACAGGTCCCCTGGCAGGTATCCCCCTCAGGTTCCCCCGATTCCGGGGAACCTGCCGCCCCATGCTGATCAACACGTACAGGTCGTTCGCGACGACAACCAGCGAGGAGCACCCGATGAGTTCTTGAACTTTCGGACGGGCGCCGCCTGACCTGCGAAAACGCCACCTGACGGGGGCGCCCGTCCCGAGGACGGGCGGGGCCAGGACGGGCGCGAATTGGTGCCCCCTAGGGCGCACCGTAGGGCGCGTACCTCTCGACGACAGACACCCACCCATCACGACCGGCGACGAACGACGCCGGGAACCCAGCCACAAGGAGGCCGCCATGACCGCACAACTCAACGCCCCACGACCCCGCCAGAACCCCGGCGACGACATGCTCACCCTCCAGGAAGCGTGCCGCTACCTCCGCGTGCCCGAGGGGACGCTGCGCTACTGGCGCCACCTCGGCGCCGGACCCCGCAGCTTCAAGGTCGGCCGTCACGTCCGCTACTGGCGCGCCGACCTCATCCTCTGGCTCAACGAGCAGACCAACCGTCCCCAGAACCGCAGCTGACCCTGCCCCACCGTCGGACCTCAGAGAGACGATGGAGCGATCCTGGAAGGAGCATCACCATGGCGGGAAACGTCGCCAAGCGAGCCAACGGCCGGTGGCGGGCGCGGTACCGCGACGAGGCCGGCAAGGAGCACTCGCGGCACTTCGACCGCAAGATCGACGCCCAGCAGTGGCTGGACCAGGTCACCTCCGCGGTGGTCACCGGCACGTACGCCGATCCCAAGGCCGGACGGATCACGTTCGCGGCGTTCTTCGGCGAGTGGTCGGCCCGCCAGGTCTGGGCACCCGGCACCATCCTCGCGATGTCGCTGGCGGCCAGATCCGTGCCGTTTGCGGGGAAGCCCATGAAGCAGGTTCGGCGCTCGGACGTCGAGACTTGGATCAAGCAGATGAACGCCGCCGGACTCGCCCCCGGCACGATCAAGACGCGGTACGTCAACGTCAGGTCGGTGTTCCGCGCCGCGGTGAAGGACCGGGTGATCGGCTCCGACCCGACCGACGGCGTCCGCCTCCCCCGCGGCCGTCGCGCGGACGTGGCCATGTCGATCCCCACCCCTGAGGAGGTTGGGCAGCTCATGGCTGTGGCTGACGAGCGGTTCCAGCCGTTCATCGCCCTGCGCCTTCGCCGGCCTGCGCCTGGGCGAGGCCGCGGGGGTCCAGCTCGGCGACGTCGACTTCCTCCGCAAGTCGCTCAAGGTGTCCCGCCAGGTGCAGCGCGTCAACGGCGGAGAGATCGACGTACGGGCGCCGAAGTACGGCTCGGAGCGCGTCGTCTACCTCGCCAACAGCCTGGTCGAGGTGCTTGCCGAGCACGTCTCGGCCCACGGCACCACCGGCACGGCTCGGTGGTTCTTCGCTGGCGAGGGTGACGAGCCACCGCACCAGAACACCGTCGGCTACTGGTGGCGCAAGACGCTGCGCGACGCCGGGCTGTCAGGCATCAAGCTCCACGACCTGCGGCACTTCTATGCCTCCGGGCTCATCGCGGCCGGGTGCGACGTTGTGACCGTGCAGCGCTCGCTCGGCCACGCGAAGGCAACGACGACCCTCAACACCTACGCCCACCTCTGGCCAACCGCCGAGGACCGCACGAGGAAGGCAGCAGAGTCGATCATGTCCGCCTCGCTCGGCGACCCAACCGCGGCCCTGGCCAAGTCGGAGGCGAGTGCGGCTCAATGACCCGTCGGCTCGGATCGCAGACGTACATCCCAAGGCGTGAGCCGGTGGCGCGACACTCGAGCCGACATCCGGCTGCGCGGGTCGGCGGCTTAGTCGAGCAACCCGTCGTTTGCCCTGCCGGCCGCCACCCGGGCCCGTACAAGAGACGAGGCATGGTCGGCGAGAGACCCCAACAAGACGCTGCGCGCCTCATTCTCCGGCATGTCGAGCAGGTACCCACTCACCTGCTTGGCCGTGAGAGGTCCTCCGCGGTCAACCAATTCGCAGATCATCGCCGACGTTTCGGAAGGAGCATCCTCGCTGGCAACCCGCCTTGTCAGGCTCACGATCGCCGCGACGCGCACCCGAGGGTCAGGGTCCGTCGCCAGGGAGAAGAGCAGGTTGCGGTCACCCGTCACCGACCTCTCGCCTGCGATGGTGGCGGCCACCTCCCTGTCGCTGGATGATCCGGCAAGTAAGCCCTGCATCGTGGAATCCGTCACTTCGTCCGGAAAGAGGCGAAGAAGCGCAAGCTTGGCGGATGATTGCGGGCTCGAGTTGGTCGGGATGAAGGCCGTATCGCGCTCATACGCGGGCCGCTGCGTGATGGCTTCGAGAACGGGCCTGAGGCGGTGCTTCTCCTCCTCGGGGACCTGCTTTGCGATCTTGCCGAGAGCACCTATGGTGCCCAGAATGTGGCTCTGGTGGGCGTTTGGCTCGGTCAGCAGCGCCTCTACGGCGTCCCACCGTGCAACATCGCGGTGCCAGGCGTTCAGGACAACGAGTGCGTGTCCGAGATCAGGTCCGCCTAAGCCATGCATCCCGCTCCGGGCTTGCTTCACCTGATTGTCGATGGAAGTCGCCAGATGGGAAATCGCCGCCTCGGCGGCGTCTTTTGGAAGGTCAGTGACCTTACCGAAGTTTCCTAGGGCGGTGAGATCACCCTGCTTGATCTTCGCAAGAAGGCCGGTCCTAAAGTCCGGCCTGTTGGTTGCGAGGACGCCATCAATGTCGTCCTGAAGTTCGCAGTTGTCGTTGGTTCGTGCAGATAGCCGCGTGAGATCTTCTGCTGACCATTGATCGTCACCTACGAGAGCCACTATGCGTCCGTAACCGCTTGCGAGACTTTGGTCTTCAATGACCGGAAGACTTACCAGGTGGTCCATGACTCGACGCTTCATCGTCGCGGACATGCTTCGCATCAATCCACCGAGAGACTGAAGCAAGTCAGTTTCAATCAAGAAGGTCGGCTTCATCCGCTGACGCAGCTCGTCAGGATTCGCAAGTGACGAGAGCAGCCAGGTTGCGTGTCGGTCGGCGTCCGCTACTTCGGCGAAGTCGCCTGCGTAGCGCACGAATGCAAGCGCCGAAGCAAGACACGACCTCGGAGTCGACTCCAGTTCGAGCCGGCCCGTGAGGGTGACGAGCGGGTCAACAGGACCGTCGTCGCTCAACTTGCGAACCGCTAGCACCAACTCCTTCTTGGCACCCGCCCGGACCAAGTCCGTCAACGACTCCAACAAGACCGTGGTGTCCGTCGCGCTCGCCTTCATTAGTTCTCGGCGCGCCAGCAACGACATAGCGTTTCGCCAGCCACCGTGATCCGCACTCAAACCGGCCAGAAGTGTTGCCGAGCGAAGACTCGTCCACACTGTGTCGGCAGCGGCCCAGGTGACACTCGAGTCACGACCCCATGTCTTGAACTGTTCATCGAAATGCTTCTCGAGCCCATTGGCTATGGTCTGTGAACGCCACCAGCGGGTAGACGTGTCGATGGACTGGATAAGTTCGCCGATATCGCCCATGCCAAAACCGCTCATGTCGAATACGAGCGTAGTAGTTACGGCGACAAGCGCCCCAGCGGTGGGATCGTTTGGAGCTACGGCTCGAAGTTTTTGGACTTCGAGAGCGAGGTCCCGACCCTCCTCCAAATGGCCTAGCTCGACCAGGCAGCGCGCCTCATGGCTCTTGAGCCATGCGATATCGATCGTGCCGAGCCCTTCTCGAGACTCGACTCCACGCACGGCAGCGAGAGCGTCTTCCGGTCGCCCGTATTCGATCAGGGCCGCTGCGCTCGCGACTGCTCCCGCCACGACGTAGTGCTCATCCGCTGTTTCGGGCAGAGCTTCGATCTTGGATAGGTCGCCCGATACAGCCCAACTCCAGATGGCGTCAAACAGGTCCCAGAGCCAGGAGTTGACATCAGAGACGCTCTCGGATGCCTCGCGGGCGGCGGCTGACGCAACGTCCCGCAACTCGCTGAAACGGCCCTGCATCAGCATCGCCAGGGCTTCTGTTGCATCCGGAAACACTTGGTCCTTGTTGGGATGCGGTGCAACCAGCCTAGGCGCCATCAGCGCGTACCTCAGCCGGTCAGACTGGGGCACTTTCCAACTGGATCCCCAAGCGCTGCCATCCAGGCTGAGCACCCTGGAAGGACTTGTAGCTACAGCGGTAAGAGCGTCTCGACTGCTTTCATCGACCGTCTGTGAAGCAGGAACCAGGATCTTGTTTCCTTTGCCCGTGGACTGAATCGCATCCGAGGTCACCTGGACCCAGTACGAGGTCTTCGACTTCGTGTCACGCAGCACCAGGATGTGCGGGGTGGTGTGCTCACTCCAATAGTCAAAGTGACTGTCGTCCTCCTCGGCATACCACCAGCCAACGACTTCGCCAGATCCTTCGTCCGTCTTCGCGCTCTTGAAGTAGGAGTCTCCGGTCTTGACTTGAGCCCCGACCAGCGCACCCAAGTCGAATCGGTTCTCGTCTCTAGCCATCAGCCACAGGTCCGTACCGAGGTCGTGCTCCGGGTTGGGGACGGCACCCCATCCCAACTCCTCGAATTCACCTTTTACAAACGATTGGCCCGAGGTGCCAGTCGCTTCGTTCTTGGGTGCGCGCATTTTGGCCACGTCCCCAGTCAAGCAGCATCGCGTGCGTCGGCTGCGAATACCCACCCCAGGGGCGGGTTTGGTCGCGCCTGATCGCTGCGTCATGTCAGCCGCCAAGGAGTACGTCATGGGCGGGTCAACTGGCAGCGGTGGGGTCCGGAGAGAGGCCGTCCGGCTGCCAGATCAAGCCATCACGTTGAAATTCTTGCGGACTCTCTGCGGACTGGGAGGGCCTGTACCCCCTCTCACCTGCACAAACGCGCTGATTCACACGTTGAAGCGGAACTCCACCACGTCGCCGTCGGCCATCACGTAGTCCTTGCCCTCCATGCGCACCTTGCCGGCCTCGCGGGCCTTGAGCATGGAGCCGGCGGCCATCAGGTCGTCGAAGGAGACGACCTCGGCCTTGATGAAGCCCTTCTGGAAGTCGGTGTGGATGACACCGGCGGCCTCGGGGGCGGTGGCGCCCTTGGGGATGGTCCAGGCCCTGGTCTCCTTGGGGCCGGCCGTCAGGTAGGTCTGCAGGCCCAGGGTGTCGAAGCCGACGCGGGCGAGCTGGTCGAGGCCCGACTCGGTGATGCCCATCTCGGCGAGCATCTCGTGCGCCATCTCGTCGTCGTCCATCTCGGCCAGGTCGGCCTCGAACTTGGCGTCGAGGAAGATCGCCTCGGCAGGCGCGACGATCTCGCGCATCCGGTCCTTGAGCTCCTCGTCGGCGAGCTCGTCGGCGTCGCAGTTGAAGACGTAGATGAACGGCTTGGCGGTCAGCAGCGAAAGCTCGCGCAGCAGCGACCGGTCGATGTCGGTGGCGATGATCGGGGTGCCGGCCTCGAGCGCCTCCTTGGCGGCCCTGGCCGCCTCCAGGTTGGCGACGAGCTCCTTGACCTTGCGCGACTCCTTCTCCAGCCGGGCGATCGCCCGCTCGACGGTCTCGAGGTCGGCGAGGATCAGCTCGGTCTGGATGGTGGAGATGTCGTTGGCGGGGTTGACCTCGCCGTCGACGTGCGTCACGTCCTCGTCGCGGAAGACGCGGGTGACCTGGCAGATCGCGGCCGACTCGCGGATGTGGGCGAGGAACTTGTTGCCCAGGCCCTCCCCCTGCGAGGCGCCGCGCACGATGCCGGCGATGTCGACGAACTCGACCGTGGCCGGCAGGATCCGGGCCGACCCGAAGACCTCCGCCAGGCGGGGCAGCCGCTCGTCCGGCACCCCGACGACGCCGACGTTGGGCTCGATCGTGGCGAACGGGTAGTTGGCCGCGAGCACGTCGTTCTTGGTCAGAGCGTTGAAGAGGGTCGACTTGCCCGCGTTGGGGAGACCGACGATGCCGATGGTGAGAGCCACGGGCGGGAAGTCTACGGGCGCGCGGCGCGCCGGGGCGAAACGAGGCGGGGCGACGAGAGAGGGCCCGGCCGCTCGGCCGGGCCCTCCTCGGTGCGGTGCTCAGCGCAGGTCAGGACCCGTAGACGGCGCGGACGCCGGTGCGGTCGGTGTTGGTCATCGACAGGTTGCTCGAGGACCCGTTGCACTGCGGGTAGTGCATGATCGACGCCGAGTCGTACGGGGTCAGCGGGCGCCAGTTGTTGTCCTCGAAGCAGGTGCGGGCCTCGGGCCGCGTGTGCTCGTGGCGGAAGCCGAGGGTGTGCCCGAGCTCGTGGGCCATGATGTTGGCCGGCGTCCAGGAGCCGCTGCTCACCAGCGACCTGGCGTTGACCAGCACGTTGCGCTGGCTGTCGGGGCTGCTGGGGAAGAACGCGCGGGCGATGTACTGGGTGGTGGTGGTCGGCTCCACGGAGAACAGCACCGCGTTGTTGGAGGTGCGGCAGTTGCTGTCGGCCGAGGAGACGTAGGTGAAGTTGACCCCCGACGAGGCGGCCTCCCACTGGGCGGCACCACTGGCCATCGCGTTGACGATGGTGGACTTCTGCGTGCCGAAGGAGTTCGACACGCAGTAGGTGAGGTTGCGTGCCTGGGTCGCCGACCACCGGTCGTCGCGACCGTAGACCCGGTTGATGATCAGCTCGCTCGACGGGCCGCCCTCGACCTCGTGCTCGTAGGCGGCGACCATCTCGTCGTAGTAGGCGACGAGCTCCTTGGTGTTGACGATCGTCTCGTCACCGTTGACGACGTACTGGCCGCCGGCGTCGACGTAGGTGGCGGCCTGGAACTCCTCGAAGGAGGGGACCTGGTCCCGGGCCGGGGCTGCGGTGGCGGGCGAGCCGAGGGTGACGGCGACCGCTGCGGCGGCGAGGACCGCGGTGGCGGTCCTGGTGATCCTGCTGTTCGACATGGGTGCGTCCTCTGGGGCAGGGAGTGGATGGAGTCCCTCCAGACCACACCCGGCGCACGTCGCCCGGGAAGCACACCCGGGCCGCAGGTGTGTGCACTGCAGGAACTTGCAATACCACGCCCGCGGCCCGTGCCGCCCCCGCTTGCACAAGTTCGCCGGGCCAGGTGGACCTGCAACACTCAGCGCATGACTGACGTGGGGGCTACACCGGTGCTGCGCGCGCCGGCCAACCGGGTCTCGCCGCGAGCGATCCCGTTCTGGACCGTGGGCGCACTGATGGGCGACACCGTGGTCGTCGTGGGCGCCGCGCTCGTGTGGCTGCTCGTCCCGGGCGTGCCGGGCTGGGCGGGCCTCGTCGTGCTCCTGCTCGCGGTCGCAGCGGTGCTCCACGTCGCGCTCATGCCGCGCATCCGCTACCGCGTGCACCGCTGGGAGGTCACCGACACCGCGGTGCACACCCGCTCGGGGTGGATCGGTCGCGAGACGCGCATCGCGCCCATCAGCCGGGTGCAGACCGTGGACTCGCGGCAGGGTGCGCTCATGCGGCTGTTCGGCCTCGCTTCGCTCACCGTCACCACCGCGTCCGCGGCCGGACCGATCACCGTCGACTGCCTCGACGCCGAGACCGCCCGCGAGGTGGTCGCCCGGCTGACCGAGATCACCGCCGCGACGGAGGGCGACGCGACGTGATCCCCGCCCCCGGCGAGGGCTGGGTCCGGCTCAGCCCGCGCAAGCTGCTGCTCGACCCCGTCAAGGCCGTCGGCCAGGCGATCGTGCCCGTCGCCGTCGCGCTGGTGGGCATCAGCCGCAGCGACACGAGGTTCTGGCCGATCATCATCCCCCTCGCGGTGCTCGGGCCGCTGGTCCTCGGCGCGCTGCCCTGGCTCACCACCTACTACCGCCTCACCGACACCCAGCTGCAGGTGCGCCGGGGCATCCTCAACAAGACCACCTCGACCGCGCCCCTCGACCGGGTGCGCAGCGTCGACCTCGAGGCCTCGCTGCTCCACCGCATCCTCGGGCTGCAGAAGGTCCAGATCGGCACGGGCGTCGACGACGACCGCATGACCCTCGACGCCCTGGCCGCCGCCGACGCCCACGCTCTGCGTACGACGCTGCTGAGGCGCCGCGCCGCGGACGGGTCGGCCCAACCGCCCCACGCCCCCGTCGCCACCCCCGTCGCCACCCCCGCCGCTGGCCCCGCTCCCGACGGAGCGCCGGTCGACCAGGCCGGCGCCCCGACGGCCGCGCCTCCCGCCACGCCTCCCGCCGCGCTGTCGTTCACGCCCCTGGCACCACCTGTCGCGCTCGCCGCGATCGACTGGTCCTGGCTGCGCTTCGCCCCCTTCAGCCTCGGGCGGCTGGTGCTGCTGCTCGGCGGCCTGGGCGTGCTGTCCCAGTTCGCCGACGACCTGCCCATCTGGAACGAGGACACGGCCACGTCGGTGTGGCAGTGGCTCACCCAGTTCGCGGTGCTCGCCATCGTGCTGGCGGTCGCGGTGGGCGGCACCGTGCTGTGGCTGGTCGTCTCGGTCGCCGGCTACGTCCTGCAGTGGTGGGGCTTCCGCCTGGTCCGCGAGCAGGGCTCGCTCCACCTCACGTCCGGGCTCGTCACCACCCGCTCGATCACGGTCGAGGAGGCGAAGGTCCGCGGGGTCGAGATGACCGAGCCGGCGCTGATGCGCCTGGTCGGTGGCGCCGAGCTCGCCACCCTGGCGACCGGCGTCGAGAACGGGGTCACCCAGGTCCTGCCGCCGTGCCCCCGCGACGTCGCCGTCGCGGTGGGCGAGGCCGTGCTCGACCGTCCCGGCCCCCTCACCGGCCCGCTCGTGGACCACGGGCCCGCGGCCCACCGCCGCGCCTGGTTCCGTCAGCTCCGCCACGCTCTGGAGGTCATCGCGCTGCTGGCCGTCGGCTGGTGGTGGTTCGACCTCGGCTGGTCGTGGCTGGCGGGCATCGCCGTCGTCCTGCTGGCGATCGCCGCGGCGGCCGGCGAGTCGTCGTACCGTCACCTCGGGCACGCCCTCACCACCGACCACCTGGTCGCCGGCAGCGGCACCCTCGCCCGCGTCCGCACCGTCCTCGAGACCGACGGCATCATCGGCTGGGTGGTCTCGCAGTCGTGGTGGCAGCGTCGCATCGGCCTCGCCGACCTGACCGCCACCACGGCGGCCGGCACCGAGCGGGTGGTCGTGCGCGACGTACGCCTCGACGTCGCCGTGGCACTGGCCGACCGGGCCACTCCCGGGCTGCTGACCCCGTTCGTGGAGCCGGCTCCGGCCTAGAACCAGTCGCCGCGCATGTCCAGCGTGGTCGTGTCGCCGCTCGCGAGGAGATCGAGCATCGGGCCCACCTTCGGCAGCTCCCAGCGGTGGAAGAACCGGGCCGCGGCCCGCTTGCCGTCGTAGAAGTCGCCCTGCCGGTCGCCGACCGCGACGAGCTGGTCGAGCCACATCCACGCGACCACGACGTGCCCGGCGGCCTCGAGGTAGACC
This sequence comes from Nocardioides sp. zg-1228, assembly GCF_017086465.1. Taxonomy (NCBI): domain Bacteria; kingdom Bacillati; phylum Actinomycetota; class Actinomycetes; order Propionibacteriales; family Nocardioidaceae; genus Nocardioides; species Nocardioides sp. zg-1228. The sequence goes on from NZ_CP070961.1 coordinate 3,106,468, forward strand.
GTGGCGTTGGCCATCGTCCGCTCCGCGTCGCCGAGCCCGGCGAGGGCCGCGGTGACCGCGCCCAGCCGGTCGAGCGCCGCCGCGAGGGCGTCGGCGTGGGCCGCCGGCTCGCCGCCGAGGTCGCGCGCGCGGGCGACGGTGTCGCCGACCCGGGCCGCGAGGGTCGCCAGCGACGCGCCCCCGCCGCCGAGCACCTTGCGCCCGAGCAGGTCGAGGGCCTGGATGCCGTGCGTGCCCTCGTGGATCGGGTTGAGCCGCTGGTCGCGCCAGTGCGCCTCGACGTCGTGGTCGCGGGTGTAGCCCGCTCCGCCGAGCACCTGGATCGCGAGGCTGCAGCCCTCCTGGCCCCACTGCGCCGGCCACGACTTCGCGATCGGGGTGAGCAGGTCGAGCAGGTGTGCCGTCTCGGTGCGCTCGCGCTCGTCGCGCGCGGTGGCCTGCAGGTCGAGCAGCCGCGAGCAGTAGAGGTTGAGCGCCAGCGCGCCCTCGGCGTACGCCTTCTGGGCGAGCAGCATCCGGCGCACGTCGGCGTGCTCGATGATCGGCACCTGGGGCGACGCCGGGTCGGCCGCCGTCAGCCGGCGGCCCTGCGGGCGGGAGCGGGCGTAGTCGAGCGACTTGAGGTAGGCGGTGTAGGCGGTGGTCGCCGCGGACATCCCGACCCCGAGGCGGGCGGCGTTCATCATGTGGAACATCGCGGACAGTCCCCTGCCGGGCTCCCCGACGAGGTGGCCGACGGCTCCCGGCGCCCCGCCGGGTGTGAAGGCGCCGCCGCCGAAGACGGGCGCGGTGTTGACCGTGCCGCGGTTGCCGAGCTTGTGGTTGATGCCGGCGAGCGCCACGTCGTTGCGCTCGCCGATCGAGCCGTCCTCGCCGACGAGGTGCTTGGGGACGATGAACAGCGAGATCCCGCGCGAGCCGGGCGGGGCGTCCGGCAGCCTGGCCAGGACGAGGTGGACGATCGTGTCGCCCATCTCGTGGTCGCCGCCGGAGATCCACATCTTGGTGCCGAAGATCCGGTAGGTGCCGTCGTCGGCGGGCACCGCGCGGGTGACCACGTCGCCGAGGCTGGAGCCGGCCTGCGGCTCCGAGAGCGTCATCGTGCCGAAGAAGCGCCCCTCGAGCATCGGCCGGACGAAGCGGTCGACCTGCGCGGGCGAGCCGTGGGCCAGCAGCAGTCCGGCGTTGGCGACGGTGAGGAAGGCGTAGGCCGCGGTGCCGATGTTGGCCGCGGTGAACCACGCCATGCACGCCGCGTTCACCACCTGCGGGACCTGCTGGCCGCCGACCTCCTCGTCCAGGCTCAGGGTGAGCAGGTCGGCGCGGGCGAACGCGTCGAGGGCCGCGCCGATCTCGGGGATCAGCCGCACGCGCTCACCGTCGAAGGCCGGCTCCTCGGTGTCGCTCCTGCGGTAGTGCGGGGCGAAGTGGTCGGTGGCGAGCTGCTCGCACAGCGCGAGCAGGGCGTCGTAGGTCTCGCGGTCGTGCTCGGCGAACCGGGGCCGCTCGCCCAGCCGCTCCACGTCGAGCCACTCGTACAGCATGAACTCGAGGTCGCGCGCGGAGAGGATCGTGGACGTCGACGGGGGCACGCGCCGACGCTACCCCGCAGGGCCCCGCGCAGAGGTCGTCCGGACAGGACGAACGCCCCCTCCGCTCGGGACAGAAGGGGCGTTCGCCGCCTGGTCCTCAGACGAGGCGTCCGGGGCGGGTCAGGAGCCGGTCACGGCCGCTGGCGGTCCGTCGCCGTCGTGCTGAGGTGGCTCGAGATGCGGCGCGAGGTGCCGAGGGCGGTCGCGCCGAGCCGACTGCGCTGCATGCTGCTCTTCTCTCGTGAGGGGGTGGCACTCGCCGTCTCGGAGGTCGCGCAGCGTCGGAGGTGGTCCGGGGGCCGGCGGAGAGCCGGTGCACGAGTGCCCGAGAAAGGTGCCCACCTACGAACGTCCCCCACGGATCGCGCCCTGTAAAGCCCCTCCTTAGGGTGGGGCCGTGCGCATCGCGACCTGGAACGTCAACTCACTCCGCTCCCGCATCGATCGCGTCGAGGCGTTCGTCCAGCGCCACGACATCGACGTGCTGGCCCTGCAAGAGACCAAGGCACGCGAGGACCAGCTGCCCCTCATGGGCCTGCAGGCACTCGGCTACGACGTCGCCGTCGCGGGGGTGAACCAGTGGAACGGCGTCGCGCTGCTCTCGCGCGTCGGACTCGACGACGTCGAGGTCGGCTTCCCCGACATGCCGGGCTACGGCGACCCGCTGGCGGCCGAGTCGCGGGCCATCGGCGCCACCTGCGGCGGCGTGCGGATCTGGTCGCTCTACGTCCCCAACGGCCGCAAGCCCGACGACCCGCACTACGTCTACAAGCTCGACTGGCTGGCCCGCCTGCGGGCCGCCGCGAGCGGCTGGCTCGACGGCGAGACGGCGCTGGTCGGCGACTGGAACGTCTGCCCCACCGACGACGACGTCTTCGACGTCAAGCAGTTCGCCAAGTCCACCCACGTCACCCCGCCCGAGCGGGCCGCCTTCCAGGCGTTCCTCGACGACGGCTACGCCGAGGTGACCCGCGCCCACGACCCCGGCTACACCTACTGGGACTACTACCGCCAGCGCTTCGAGCGCGACCGCGGGCTCAAGATCGACTTCGTGCTCGCCTCCCCCGCACTCGCCTCCCGGGTGACCGGCGCGTTCGTCGACCGCGACGAGCGCGACCCCGCCCAGGGCACCGGCTCACCGTCCGACCACGCGCCGGTGGTCGTGGACCTGGCCTGACCCGGCCCGAGCGTCACATCACGCCGGCGGACGGCTGTGCGGCCGGCTGCGGCGTGCGCCGGATGGCGTACGACATCACCGCGGCGACCGCGCAGAGGCCGGCCGCGGCATAGAACGCGGGGTCGTAGGCCCCGGTGAGGTCGCGCACCACGCCCGCGCTGGTCGCGGCGACGGCGGCGCCGACCTGGTGGCTGGCGAAGACCCAGCCGAAGACGATCGGGCCGGCGGCCGCGCCGAACCACTCGCGGCACAGCGCCACGGTCGGCGGCACGGTCGCCACCCAGTCGAGGCCGTAGACGATGATGAAGACCCACATGCTGGGCGCGACGTGCGGGGCCATCAGCGCGGGCAGCACCATCAGACCGACACCGCGCAGGGCGTAGTAGCCGACCAGCAGCAGCCGCGGGTCGACCTTGTCGGTGAGCCACCCCGAGGCGATCGTGCCCACGACGTCGAAGATGCCCACCACGGCGAGCAGTGAGGCGGCGGTGGTGGCCGGCATGCCGTGGTCGTGGGCGGCCGGCACGAAGTGGGTCGCGATGAGGCCGTTGGTGGTCATCCCGCAGATCGCGAACCCGCCGCACAGCAGCCAGAACGTACGACTGCGCGCCGCGTCGCGCAGCACCCCGAGGGCGCGGCCGGCGCTCGAGCCGACCTGCTGGTGGGGCGGCGGTCCGGGCTCGGCGTCGGTGGCACCGAAGGCCCGCAGGCCGAGGTCGGCCGGGTGGTTGCGCAGCAGGAGCAGGACCAGGGGCACGACGGCGAGCGCGGCCGCGGCGGCCAGCAGCGCGGCGGTGCGCCAGCCGTGGTGGGTCGCGAGCCAGGCCACGACGGGCAGGAAGATCAGCTGCCCGGTGGCGTTGCCCGCGGTGAGGATGCCGCTGACCAGCCCGCGACGCGCGACGAACCAGCGGCTGGTGATCGTCGCGACGAAGGCCATCGACATCGAGCCGGTGCCCAGGCCGACGAGCAGGCCCCAGCAGAGGATGAGCTGCCAGGGCTCGGTCATGAAGACGGTCAGGCCGCTGCCGAGGGCGACCGTCAGCAGCGCGAAGGTGACGACCGGTCGGACGCCGAACCGGTCCATCAGCGCGGCCGCGAACGGCGACATCAGGCCGAAGAGCATGAGGTTGAGCGAGACCGCCGAGCCGATCAGCCCGTGCGACCAGCCGAACTCCTCGTGCAGCGGGTCGAGCAGCACGCCGGGCACCGAGCGGAAGGCGGCCGCGCCCACCAGCGTCACGAACGCGACACCCGCCACCACCCACGCCCAGTGCAGGCGCGGTGGGCGCTCGACGGCGGGCTCGGGAGGGGTCGTCGTGGTCACGCGCACCATTCTCGAGGCACCGCGGCCACGCTCACGAGTGGCCCGAATGCCAACATGTGAAAGGATTCGGCCATGACGTCCCGGGCCTGCGAGCCGCACCGTGTCGTGGTGCTCGCGGTCGCACCGGTCATCGGCTACGACCTCACCATCCCGCCCCAGGTGCTCGGCGAGGCGTACGACGCCGCTGGACGCCCGCTCTACGACGTCCAGGTGGTGAGCCTCGACGGCGCTCCCGTGCGAGCCACCCGCGGCTACGCCATCGCCCCTTCGGCCGGGCCCGAGGCCCTCGCCACCGCGCAGACCGTGATCGTCCCCGGCACCCAGCTCGCGGGCCCGCGCCGCGACGGGACGCTTCCCGACGACCTGCGCGCGGCCCTCGCCACGGTGCCCGCCGACGCGCGCTGGGTCTCGATCTGCACGGGGGCGTTCGTGCTGGCCGCGGCCGGCGTGCTCGACGGCCACCGCGCGACCACGCACTGGAAGTACGCGGCCGACTTCCGCCGGCTGCACCCGGGCGTCGCGGTCGACGAGGACGTGCTGTTCACCGACGACGGGCGGGTGCTCACCTCCGCCGGGCTGAGCGCCGGCATCGACCTGTGCCTGCACCTCGTGCGCCGCGACCACGGCACCGCCGTGGCCAACGCCGTCGCGCGCCACATGGTGGTGCCGCCCTGGCGCGACGGCGGGCAGGCGCAGTACATCGAGCGCACCGTCCCGCAGCGCGCGGACGAGACCACCGCTGCTGCGCGCGCGTGGGCCGAGGCGCACCTCGACCAGCGCCTCGACGTCGCGACGCTGGCCGAGCACGCGTCGATGAGCGTGCGCACCTTCACCCGCCGCTTCCGGGAGGAGACCGGCCAGTCGCCCGGCGCCTGGGTGACCCAGCAGCGCGTCCGGCACGCCCTGCACCTGCTCGAGGCGAGCGACCTCGGCGTCGACGAGGTGGCGTCCCGCGCCGGGATGGGCACCGCGGCCTCGCTCCGCCAGCACCTCCGGGCCAGCGTCGGGGTCTCGCCCTCGGCCTACCGGCGCACGTTCCGAGGCGCACCTCCCGCGACGACGGACGCCTGAGCGCGGGCCCGACCTCGGCGGGGGTGTCGGTGCCGCGGTCCATGCTGGGGCCATGGACACCTTCCCCCTCGTGCTCACCCTGGCGACCGTCCTCGCCGTCGGCCTGGCCCTGGGCGCCGTCATCGGTGTGCTGTGGTCGCGCAGCCGTCCTGCCGACGACCCCGCCATCGCGGCGCTCCAGCAGCGGGTGGCCGACCACGCGGTCGTCCAGGACGGGCTCGAGCGCCTCCAGGACCAGCTCAGCGACCTCGCCCACGACCGCACGGCATGGCAGGCCCAGCTGCACGAGCAGGTCGCCGACATGCGCCGGTCCACCGAGACGCTGCGCCGCGAGACGACGACGCTCGCGACCGCGCTGCGCAAGCCGCAGGTGCGCGGGCAGTGGGGTGAGCTCCACCTGCGCCGCACGGTCGAGCTGGCCGGGCTGGTCGACCACTGCGACTTCGCCGAGCAGGTGCGCGTCGACGACGGCCGGCTGCGTCCCGACCTCGTCGTCACCCTCGCGGGCGGACGCACCATCGCGGTCGACGCCAAGGCGCCGCTGGCCGCCTTCCTCGATCTCACCGCCGCCGACGACCCCGACGAGCAGGACCGGGCCCTGGCCCGCCTCGGCCAGCACGTCCGCACGCACGTCGCCGACCTCGGCTCGCGACGATACTGGGAGGCGCTGGCCGGCACCCCGGAGTTCGTCGTGCTGTTCCTGCCCGGTGAGGCGATCCTCCAGGCGGCGCTGCAGGCGGTGCCCGACCTGGTCGAGCAGGCGGCGGCGCGCAACGTCGTGCTGGCCACCCCCTCCACCCTGATCGCCCTGCTGCGCACGGTCGCCCAGGGCTGGCAGCACGAGGTGCTCAACGCGCAGGCCGCGCAGGTGCAGCGACTCGGGCAGGAGCTGCACGCCCGCCTCGCCTCGATGGCCGGTCACCTCGACCGGGTGGGCCGCTCGCTCAACGCCAGCGTCGTCGCCTACAACCAGGCGATGGGCTCGCTCGAGGGCCGCGTGCTGGTCTCGGCCCGTCGCTTCGCCGACCTGGGCGTGACCACCGAGCAGCTCGACGGCCCGCGCCAGGTCGAGACGGTGCCGCGCTCGGCCGCCGCCCCCGAGCTGACGGTCCTCGACGACGTCCCCGGGGCCACCGGCGACCCCACCCTCGACGACCTGCTCGACGAGCAGCCGTCCGGCCCCGTGCCCGGCTCGGTCCCCGACGCGGCGCGCCGCGCGCGGGGCGCCTGAGATCGGTCCTAGGTTGAGCCTCGTGACACGGGCCGGCGCGTTCTGGCAGGTCGGGCGGGAGCCGGGCCGGCAGGTGGTGTGCCTCGGGGTGGCCCTCGCGCTGAGCGCCGTGGCCCTCGACGTGCTCGTGGCCGGGCGACTGACGATGTTCTTCGACCTGTGCTTCGTGGCGCTGTGCCTGGGCCTGGCCGCGCTGGTGCGCCGCCAGGACTTCTACCTGGTCGCACTGCTGCCGCCCGTGCTCATGCTCGCCGTGTTCGGGTTCGTCGCGCTCGTCGACCGCGGCGCCCTCGCCGACCCCCGCGACAGCGTCCTGCAGGCGGTCGTCTCCGGGGTCGCGACCCACGGCATCGCCCTGTTCGCCGCCTACGCGGTGTGCCTGGGCTGGCTCGGCTGGCGCCTGCACCGCAGGGGCCACCTCGCCTCCGAGCTCGAGCGCGAGCTCGGGCAGTCGCCCGGCTGAGCGGCGCCCGCCCGCTCAGGCCTCGAAGCGCTCCGGGTCGCCCGCCCCGCGGCGTACGACGACGGGCTCGGGCCCCGACCAGTCGATGACGGTGGTCGGCTCGGCGGTGACCTCGCCCGACTCGACGACCACGTCGACGACGTGGTCGAGGTCCTCCTTGATCTCCCAGCCCATCGTGCGCGCCTCGGTCTCGCCGGGCAGGATCAGGGTGCTGGTGAGGATCGGCTCACCGAGCTCCTCGAGCAGCGCGCAGACGAGCGGGTGCTGGGGGATGCGCACGCCGACGGTGCGCTTCTTGGGGTGCATCAGCCGCTTGGGCACCTCGCCGGTGGCGGGGAGGATGAACGTGTAGGGGCCCGGCGTGGCCGCCTTGATCGCCCGGAACGCGGAGTTGTCGACGTGGACGAACTGGCCGAGCTGGGAGAAGTCCTTGCACATCAGCGTGAAGTGGTGGCGTTCGTCGAGGTCGCGGATGCGCAGGATCCGGTCGCGACCGTCGCGGTTGCCGAGCCGGGCCCCGAGGGCGTAGCCGGAGTCGGTCGGGTAGGCGATGAGCTGGTCGTCGCGCAGCGCCTCGACGACCTGCCTGACCAGCCGCGGCTGCGGGTTGTCCGGGTGGATGTCGAGGTAGCGGGCCATCTCGTCGCTCCGGTCAGGCCCGCTGCGCCGCGCGGAGGTCGCGCCGCAGCTCGGGGGGCAGCGCGAAGATCAGCGACTCCTCGGCCGAGTGGACCGCCCGCGCGTCGGGGAAGCCCCGCTCGGAGAGGAAGGCGAGCACGCCCTCGACGAGGTCCTCGGGCACCGAGGCGCCGGAGGTGACCGACACGGTCTCGACCCCGTCGAGCCACGCCTCGTCGATCTCGGTGTGGTCGTCGACGAGGTAGGAGGCCTTGGCGCCGGCCTCGAGCGCGACCTCGACGAGCCGCACGGAGTTGGAGGAGTTGCGCGAGCCGACCACGATCACCAGGTCGGCGGCCGCGGAGATCTCCTTGATGGCGAGCTGGCGGTTCTGGGTGGCGTAGCAGATGTCGTCGCTCGGCGGGTCGAGCAGCAGCGGGAACCGCTCGCGGATGGCGGCGACCGTCTCGAGGGTCTCGTCGACGCTGAGCGTGGTCTGCGAGAGCCAGGCGACCCGTGCCGGGTCACGGACCTCGATGCGGGCCACGTCGGCGGGGCTCTCGACCAGCTGGATGTGGTCGGGCGCCTCCCCGGCGGTGCCCTCGACCTCCTCGTGGCCGGCGTGGCCGATCAGCAGGATGTCGTAGTCGTCGGAGGCGAACCGCTTGGCCTCGTGGTGCACCTTCGTCACCAGCGGGCAGGTCGCGTCGATGGTCTTGAGGCCGCGCTCGGCCGCCTGGGTGTGCACGGCGGGCGAGACGCCGTGGGCGGAGAAGACGACCGTGCGGCCCTCGGGGACCTCGTCGAGCTCCTCGACGAAGATCGCGCCGCGCGCCTCCAGGTTGGCCACCACGTGCTTGTTGTGCACGATCTGCTTGCGGACGTAGACCGGGGCGCCGTAGAGGTCGAGCGCCTTCTCGACGGTGATGACGGCCCGGTCGACGCCGGCGCAGTAGCCGCGGGGCGCAGCGAGCAGCACGTTCTTCGCGGTCTCGGGATCGAGGACGGGAGGAAGGCCGAGGTCGGTCGTCATGCGCCGAGTCTACGGGCCGCGCGAGGCCCGCCCGCCCGGCCGTGTCCGGGCCCTCCCCTATCCTCGCCGCGTGCCCTCACTCCGCGACGCCACGGCCGAGTCACCGGCCCCCGTGCGGGCCGTCGCCAACGCCGTCGCCCAGTGGATCGACCGGCTCGGCGGCGTGTGGGTCGAGGGCCAGATCGCGCAGGTCAACCGGCGCCCGGGCGTCAACACCGTCTTCATGACGCTTCGCGACACCGTCGCCGACATCTCGGTCACCCTCACGTGCGCGCGCTCGCTGTTCGACTCGATGAACCCGCCCCTCGTCGAGGGCGCGAGCGTCGTCGTGCACGCCCGGCCCACCTTCTACGCCAACCGCGGCTCGTTCTCCCTGGCCGCCCGCGAGATCCGCATGGTCGGCATCGGCGAGCTGCTGGCCCGCCTCGAGCGGCGCCGCCAGCTCCTGGCCGCCGAGGGCCTCTTCGCGCCCGAGCTCAAGCGCGACCTGCCGTTCCTGCCGGGCTGCGTCGGCCTGGTCACCGCGCCCAACAGCGCCGCCGAGCGCGACGTCCTCGACAACGCGCGGCGCCGGTGGCCGGCGGTGCGGTTCGAGGTGGTCCACGCCGCCATGCAAGGCACCCGCTCCGCCACCGAGGTCATCGAGGCGCTGGAGCGGCTCGAGCGCCATCCCGACGTCGACGTGGTCGTCGTCGCCCGCGGCGGCGGCTCCATCGAGGACCTGCTCCCCTTCTCCGACGAGGCGGTCCTCCGCGCGGTCCACCGCATGCGTACGCCGGTGGTGTCCGCCATCGGCCACGAGCCCGACCAGCCGCTCCTCGACCTCGTCGCCGACGTGCGGGCCTCCACGCCCACCGACGCCGCCAAGCTGGTCGTGCCCGACATGGCCGAGGAGGTGCAGGGCGTCGTCTGGGCCCGCGAGCGGCTGCGCCAGCTGGTCACCCAGCGCATCGCGCGCGAGCAGGAGTGGCTGGCCCAGGTGCGCTCGCGCCCGGCGATGGCCGACCCGCGCAACCTGCTGACCGCCCGCTCCGACGAGCTCGACGAGCTGCTCGCCCGCGCCCGCCGCACCCTGTCGCACCGCCTCGACCGCGCCGCCGACGACATCGGCCACCAACGCGCCCGGGCCCGGGCGCTGTCGCCGCTCGCGACGCTGCAGCGTGGCTACGCCGTCCTGCAGGACGCCGACGGCCACGTCGTCACCTCGGTGACGCAGGCCGCGGTCGGCGCCACCGTGTCGGTGCGGGTCGCCGACGGCCGCATCCACGCCACGACGGACCGCGTCGAGGCAGCCACCCTGTCCGAGGAGGACCCCGATGAGTGACGCCCCCAGCTATGAAGAGGCCCGCGAGGAGCTCATCGAGGTCGTGCGCACCCTCGAGGCCGGCGGCACGACCCTGGAGGAGTCGCTCGCCCTGTGGGAGCGCGGCGAGGCCCTCGCCAAGGTCTGCCAGCAGTGGCTCGACGGGGCGCGCCAGCGGCTCGACGACGCCATGGGCGCCGAGACCGACGGCTGACGCCGCGTCGTCGCCCCCGCGGGAGGTGGTGGCGGCGAGACGGTCAGCGGGTGAGCAGGCCGATGAAGGTCTCGATGTCCTCGACCGGCGCGGAGCCGTAGACCAGGAGTGCGTCGTCGCCGACCTCGGTCGAGTAGCCGTGGTCCCCGCCCTCGTCCGACCACGTCTGCCACGTGTCGGTGACCTCCGAGTCGACGGTGGCGTCACCCTCGGGCTCGGCGTCCTCGTCGATGTAGCGCTCGACCAGGTCGCGCACCGAGGCGTCCTGCTGGCGGAGGCCGACGAACGTGCCGTCGTCGGTGAGCACGCCCATGCCCCAGCGCGGCTCGTCGCCGGCGACCAGGTCGGTGCTCGTCGCCTTCCAGCCCGCCGGCAGCTCGCGCGGGCGGACCACGTCGAGGTCGGCCCGGTCGGCGATCTCGACACTCTCCTGCCAGTCGACCGTGTCGACGGTGTCGTCGACGTCGGCGCGCCACAGCCCACGCCAGGCCACGAACGCCAGCACGGCGATGACGGTGACGATGAGGGCGCCGGTCATGCCGCTGAAGGAGCGGGTGTAACGGCTCGGCTGCTCACTCACGTCGACCATTCTCCCAGCCCGCCGGTCACCCCGCGTCGCCGGGTCGCGAGCTGTCACGCCGCGCATCGACGACGGGTGCACCGGTTCCGCGCGTGCGGACGATGCTGTCCCGAACGTCCGCAGGTGCGGCATACTCCCCGCATGACCACCTACCGAGTCGCGGAGGCGGCCGAGATCCTGGGCGTCAGCGACGACACCGTACGCCGCTGGGTGGACGCCGGTCGGCTGCCCGTGCAGCGCGACGGTGGGCGTGCCATGGTCGCCGGCCGCGACCTGGCCGACCTCGCCGAGCAGCTGGCGGAGTCGGGCGAGCTGGCCGAGCGCGACCGCACCCGGGCGGGCAGCGTCAGCGCCCGCAACCGGATGAGCGGCATCGTCACGCGGGTCAGGCGCGACACCGTGATGGCGCAGGTGGAGATGATCTGCGGCCCCCACCGCGTCGTGTCCCTGATGAGCAGCGACGCCGCCGACGAGCTGGGCCTCGAGCCCGGAGTGCGTGCCATCGCCAGCGTGAAGTCGACCAACGTGGTGGTCGAGGTGCCCCGGTGAGGCGGCTGGCCGCCCTCGCCCTGCTGCTCCCCCTCGCCGCCTGCGGGGGTGGCGACGAGGGGGACGCCGCGGACGGGGGCGAGCTGACCGTCCTCGCGGCCGCGTCGCTCACCGACGTCTTCGCCGAGCTCGCGGTGCCCTTCGAGGAGGAGCACGACACCGAGGTGGGCTTCTCCTTCGGCTCGAGCACCGACCTCGCCGGCCAGGCCGCCGACGGGGCGCCCGGCGACGTGCTGGCCACGGCCGACGACGCCTCGATGGCCGTGGCGCAGGACGCGGGCGTCACCGGCGACGTGGAGACCTTCGCGACCAACGTCCTCACCATCGTCGTGCCGGATGGCAACCCCGCCGGCATCGCGTCCCTCGACGACCTGGCCGACGCCACGTGGGTGCGCTGCGCCGACGAGGTGCCGTGCGGCAAGGTCGCGGCGGCCGTGCTCGACGCGGCCGGGGTCGAGGCGGACCCGGTCAGCCTGGAGGACGACGTGCGGGCCACACTCGACAAGGTCGCCTCGGGCGAGGCCGACGCCGGACTGGTCTACGCCAGCGACGCCGTCGCCGCGGCCGACGACGTCGACAGCGTCGAGATCCCGGCCGCCGACGACGCGCTGACGTCCTACTCGGTGGCGACGCTGGACCAGTCGCAGGACCCTGCGCTGGCAGCCGACTGGGTGACGTGGGTGACCTCCGACGAGGCCCGCGCGATCCTCACCGACGCCGGCTTCGGCACCCCGTGAGGGACCGGCTCGGCCGGCCGCCGGCGCTGCTGGTCGCACCCGCGGCCCTCGCCACGCTGCTGCTCCTCGTCCCGCTCGTGGCGATGGTGGCCAGTGCCGACTGGCAGGCGCTGCCCGGGCACCTGACCTCCCGCACCGCCGTCGACGCGCTGCGGCTGTCGCTGGTGACCTCGACGGTCGCGATCGCGTTCTGCCTGCTCCTGGGCCTCCCCCTCGCCTGGCTCCTCGCCCGGGTCGACTTCCGCGGCCGCGGCGCGCTCCGGGCGCTCGTCACCGTGCCGCTGGTGCTGCCCCCGGTGGTCGCCGGCGTGGCGCTGCGGGCGGCGTTCGGCCGCGCCGGGCTGGTCGGCGAGCCGCTGCTCGACTGGACGGGCTTCGCCTTCCCCTTCACGACGTACGGCGTGGTGCTGGCCCACGTGTTCGTGTCGATGCCGTTCGTGGTGATCGCGATCGAGGGCGCGCTGCGCTCGGCGGACCCGAGGTACGACGACGCGGCCGCCACGCTGGGCGCGACCCGGTGGACCACCTTCCGGCGGGTCACCGTGCCGCTGGCACTGCCCGGCGTGGTGGCCGGGACCGTCCTGGGGTGGGCGCGCTCGCTCGGCGAGTTCGGCGCCACCATCACGTTCAACGGCAACTACCCCGGCACCACGCAGACGATGCCGACGCTGATCTACGTCACCCGGCAGGCCGACCAGGACGCCGCCCTGTCGCTGAGCCTGGTGATGCTGCTCGTCTCGATCGGCGTGCTCGTCGCGCTGCGCGACCACTGGCTGGGGACGCCGTGAGCGCGGCCCCGAAGCAGCTGGTGGCCGACCTGCGGGTGGCCGACCGGGTCGAGGCCGCGTTCACCGCCGAGCCGGGCGAGGTGCTCGCGGTCATCGGGCCCAACGGCGCGGGCAAGAGCTCGCTGCTCCACGCGCTCGCGGGCCTCGTCGACGTCGGGGGGACCGCCCACCTGGCCGGCACCGACCTGCTCGCCCTGCCCGTGCGCGAGCGCCGGGTCGGTCTGGTGTTCCAGGGCCAGCTGCTCTTCCCGCACCTGTCCGCGCTCGACAACGTGGCCTTCGGCCCGCGCTCGCGCGGGGTGCGGCGGGCGACCGCGGAGGCGGTGGCGCGCGACTGGCTCGAGCGCTTCGGCATCGCCGAACTCGCCGGCCGCAGGCCGCGCGAGCTGTCGGGCGGGCAGGCCCAGCGGGTGGCGATCGCCCGCGCGCTGGCCACCGATCCCGACGTGCTGCTCCTCGACGAGCCGTTCACGGGCCTCGACGTCTCGGTGCAGATGGCGCTGCGGATCGAGCTGGGCCGGCACCTGCGCGACTTCCCCGGCATCGCCCTGCTCGTCACGCACGACGCGATCGACGCGCTGACCCTCGCCGACCGCGTGCTCGTGCTCGACGGGGGGCGGGTGGCCCAGGCGGGCCGTCCGGCCGAGGTGGCCGCCGAGCCGCGCACCCCGCACGTCGCGCGCCTCGTGGGCCTCAACCTGGTCGCCGACGGCGACGAGCTCATCGCCTTTCCCCCCGACTCCGTGGTGGTGTCGCTGCACGAGCCGGAGGGGTCGACGCGGCTGCGGTGGCACGGCCCGGTCGGCACCCTGGCCCCGCACGGCGACGCCGTACGCGTGCTGGTGCACGCCGGACCTGACCTGCTGGCCGACCTCACGCCTGCCGCCGCGACGGAGCTGGGCCTCCTGCCCGGACTCGACGTGTGGCTCTCGACCAAGGCGACCGCGGTGAGCCGCTACCCCGCCCGTCGATAGAGTTCCCGGCATGAGCACCAGTGCCCCGAAGCCCGAACGCAACCTCGCCCTCGAGCTGGTGCGGGTCACCGAGGCGGCCGCCATGGCGGCGGGCCGCTGGGTGGGCCGCGGCGACAAGAACGACGCCGACGGCGTCGCGGTCGAGGCCATGCGGGTGATGATCTCCACCGTCGAGATGCGCGGCACGGTGGTCATCGGCGAGGGCGAGAAGGACAACGCCCCGATGCTCTTCAACGGCGAGGAGGTCGGCGACGGCACCGGTCCCGAGTGCGACGTGGCGGTCGACCCGATCGACGGCACGACCCTCACCGCCAAGGGCATGAGCAACGCGGTGTCCGTGCTCGCGGTGTCGCCGCGCGGCACGATGTACGACCCGAGCGCCGTGTTCTACATGGACAAGCTCGCCACCGGCCCCGAGGCGGCCGACGTGGTCGACATCCGGCTGCCGGTGAAGGAGAACATCGCCCGCGTGGCCAAGGCCAAGGGCATCTCGGTCCACGACGTCACCGTCGTCCTGCTCGACCGGCCCCGCCACGCGCGGCTGGTGGAGGACATCCGCGAGACCGGCGCGCGCATCAAGTACATCACCGACGGCGACGTCGCGGGCGCGATCATGGCGGCCCGCCCCGACACCGGCGTCGACCTGATGCTGGGTGTGGGTGGCACCCCCGAGGGCATCATCACGGCCTGCGCGATGAAGGCCATCGGCGGCACGATCCAGGGCCAGCTGTGGCCGCAGGACGACGACGAGCGGCAGCGGGCCCTCGACGCCGGGCACGACCTCGACCCCGACTTCGTGCTCGGCACCGACGACCTGGTCACCGGCGACGACGCCTTCTTCGTGGCCACCGGCATCACCGACGGCGAGCTGATGCGCGGTGTCCGCTACCGCGGCGACGGCGTCACCACCCACTCGCTGGTGATGCGCTCGCGCAGCGGCACGGTGCGTTCGATCACCGCCGAGCACCGGCTCTCCAAGCTACGCGGTCTGTCCTCGATCAACTTCGACAGCTGACGCGGCGGCGACGCCCGGTCGCAGTGCGGCCGACACCGCGGCGATGACGACGGGGTCGAACGCCATCCCCACGTGGGACGAGCGCACCTCGACCGCCTGCGCGGTGGGATCGAGGCAGGCGCGCCAGTCGACGATGCCGTCGCGCCGGGAGAAGATCGCGGTGAAGTCGACGCCCTCCGGCATCGGTGCGCGGGCCCGGTCGAAGCTCTCGCGGGCGCACGGCCCGGCGACGCAGTCCTCGGCCATCAGGCCGCGCACCCCGGCGCGGTGGAGCCGCACGAGCACCTCGACGCTGCGCGCGAGCGAGACGTGGTGGGCCCCGGGCGCCAGCACCGGGCTGCCCATGGTCACGATGCCCGCGACCAGGTCGGGGCGCCGGGCGGCCACTCCCCTGGCGAGCATCCCGCCGAGGCTGTGGCCGACGACGCGCACCCGCGCGCCGCGGCGCCGGGAGACCTCCTCGAGCCGCTCCTCGAGCTGGTCGGCGGCGGACAGCGTGCAGCCCACGTTGGCACGCACGTCGGCGCGGTAGGTGCGGAAGCCCAGGTGGCGCAGCGTCCGGCTCATCGGGCCCAGCGAGGAGTCGCCGGCCAGGAACCCCGGCACCAGCACCACCGGCTCCCCCGACCGCTCGGGTCGGGCACCCAGCGGCGTACGACGTCGCGCACCGCGGGCGCCCCAGGCCGACGCGGCGTAGCGGCCGGCCTCGGCGAGCGCGGAGCCCTCGCGCAGCACCGCCACCACCGGGGGCTGCGAGAAGCCCTCCGGGGTGAGGAAGGCGGCCAGTGTGCGCTGCGTCACAGTGTCGAACCTAGCCCACCCCGACCTGCGCGTGCGGGACGTCGGCGCCTCGCCTGCTCGTCGCGGGCCGTCGTGTTCACTGGGGCCATGTCCGAGCCCCGTCCAGACAGCACCCAGCCGCCCGTCGCGTCCGACGAGCTCCGCGCTCCGGTCGGCAACGAGGTCGAGCTCTGCTACCAGACCTTCGGCGACCCCGACGACGAGCCGCTGCTGCTGGTGATGGGGCTGAGCGGTCCGATGACGTGGTGGGACCAGTCCCTCTGCGAGCAGCTCGCCGCGGCCGGCTTCCACGTGGTGCGCTACGACAACCGCGACACCGGGAGGTCGACGCGGGTCGACGCGCCGGTGCACCCCGGCCAGCTCGTGCGTGCCTTCGTCACCGGGCGCGCGGACGCGCCGTACTCGATGTCCGACCTCGCCGGCGACGCCGTCGGGCTGCTCGACCACCTCGGGATCGACTCGGCCCACCTGGTCGGCGTCTCGATGGGCGGCATGATCGCCCAGACCGTCGCCGTCGAGCACCCCACCCGGGTCCGGTCGCTGACCAGCATCAGCTCCACGACCGGGCGGCGGACGGTCGGCTGGCAGCACCCCTCGCTCCTGCCGCGGCTGATCGCGCCCCGCCGGGCCGGGCGGGAGGCCTACATCGAGAGCAGCCTGGCCATGTGGTCGCTGATCGGGTCGGCGGGCTATCCCACCGACCCCGACGCGCTGCGCTCGCGCGCCGCCGAGACCTTCGACCGCGGCGTGAGCAACCCCGGCGCGCTCCGCCAGATGCTGGCCATCCTGACCCAGGACGACCGCACGCCGCGGCTGCGACGCGTACGCGTGCCGGCCCTCGTCATCCACGGCACGGCCGACAAGATGGTCCACGTCAGCGGCGGCCGCTCGACCGCCGCCGCGATCCCGGGCGCCGAGCTGCTCACCATCGACGGCATGGGCCACGACCTGCCCCCCGGCCTCTTTCCCACCTTCGTCGAGGCGATCCGCCGCACCGCCGACCGCGCCTCGGCCTGACGGCCGCCGGAGTCCCCGCCTGAGGCCGGCGCCCGCACGCCCCCGGGGTCGGAGTCCCCGCTCGAGGCCGGCGTCGGAGTCCCCGCTCGAGCGGGGACTCCGACACTTGGAGGGGGTTGCAACGGCCTCCAGGTGTCGGACTCGCCCACCAAGTCGGGTGAGTCTCCCGGAGACTCAGCTGCCAAGGGCCCCACCGCGGACACCGCCGGGGAGGCGGTGGGCGCCGCGGGCGGGCCGGGCGGTGAAGAGGGCGGGCTCGGTGAACGCCGCGTCGGCGAACGCGGCGCGTACGGCGTCGCCCGCGCGCTCGACGTCGGGCTCGGGCACCAGCCCGATCACACACCCGCCGAACCCGCCGCCGGTCATCCGGGCGCCCAGCGCGCCTGCGTCGAGCAGCGCGTCCACCGCCGTGTCGACCTCGGGCACCGTGATCTGGAAGTCGTCGCGCATCGAGGCGTGCGAGGCGGTCAGCAGGGGGCCGATGTCGGCGAGGCGGTCGTCGTCGAGCAGCCGCACCACCGAGAGCACCCGGTCGTCCTCGGTGACGACGTGGCGCACGTAGCGGCGCAGCTCGGCGTCGTCGAGGCGGGCGAGCGCGTCGTCGAGGTCGCCGACGGCGACGTCGCGCAGCGCGGGCACGCCGAGCCGGCGGGCGGCCTCCTCACAGCCGCGCCGGCGGGCGCCGTACTCGCCGTCGGAGTGGCGGTGGGGCGCGCGGGTGTCTGCCACGAGGACCGCCAGCCCCTGGCCGGCGAGGTCCAGCGGCACCGGGCGGGTGTCGTGGCTGCGCATGTCGCAGAAGAGGGCGTGCCCCTCCTGCCCGCGCAGGCTCACCAGCTGGTCCATCCCGCCCGTCGGCGCGCCCACGGCGTCGTTCTCGACGTCGCGGGTCAACGCGAAGAGGGCGTCGTCGTCGAGCCCGAGGCCGAGCTGGTCGTCGACGGCCCGGGCGACCGAGCACACCAGCGCCGCCGACGAGGACAGCCCCGCCCCGGTCGGCACGTCGGAGTCCACCTCGATCGCGAGCGGGGGGACGTCGACCCCGCGGTCGGTGAGCAGCCACAGCGCGCCGAGGACGTAGCGCGACCAGTCCGGCACCTCGGGGGCGTCTCCCAGGCCGGTGCGGGGCACCGTGACGGGCTGCGCCTCCTGCGCCGAGCGCACCCGCCACCCGTCGTCGCCGGACGCGCCCGCCGTCACCGTCGCGGTGCAGCCCACCTCGAGGGCGAAGGGTAGGACGAACCCGTCGTTGTAGTCGGTGTGCTCACCGACCAGGTTGATGCGCCCCGGGGCGCGCCACACCGCCGTCATGTCGTTCCCCTTCCCCACCCTGCCCCAAGGAGTGGGATCTGTTGCCAAATGGGTCGTGGGCCACTAGACCAGAGACTCAGACTAGGCATGAGGAGGGGCGCGGATGTCACGAGCATCGTCGATCCGGCAACGAGGTCGGCCCAGGCCGATACGGAGAGTGGCATCGCTCGCCGCCCTCGCTCTCGCGGGCGGGCTGCTGTCCGCCTGTGGCGGCGACAGCGGGAAGGCGACGCTCAATTGGTACGTCAACCCCGACGGCGTGGACACGTTCCGCACCTGGGCGGAGAAGTGCAGCACCGACCAGTACGACATCGAGGTCCAGCAGCTGCCCTCCAGCGCGACCGACCAGCGCACCCAGCTGGCGCGGCGCCTCGCGGCCGAGGACTCCTCGACCGACATCATGAACCTCGACCCGGTCTTCGTCGCCGAGTTCGCCAACGCGGGCTGGCTGCAGGAGGTTCCCGAGGAGCTCGCCACCGAGATCACCGACGGCGGCGACTACCTCGAGGGCGCGGCCGACACGGTGGTGTGGGACGACACGGTCTACGCGATCCCGCTCTGGGCCAACACGCAGGTCCTCTGGTACCGCAAGTCGATGGCGGAGGCCGCCGGCCTCGACATGGACAAGCCGGTCACGTGGGACCAGATCATCGACGCGGCCGCCAAGGAGGGCGGCACCGTCGGCGTGCAGGCCAACCGCTACGAGGCCTACGTCGTGTGGATCAACGCCCTCATGCAGGGCGCGGGCGGCGCCATCATCACCGACACCGAGGCCGGCCGCGACGCGACCGTCGAGCTCGACACCGATGCCGGGCGCGAGGCCGCGGCGATCATCGAGAAGCTCGCCAAGAGCTCCGCCGCGCAGCCGGACCTCACCGTGTCCAACGAGGGCACCAGCCTCGGCCAGATGTTCCCGGCCGACGGGCCGGGCGAGTTCATGGTCAACTGGACGTTCGTCTACGCCAACTACAAGGGCCTGATCGGCAAGCCGGGCGGCCCCGCCGACGAGCAGGAGTTCGAGGACCTCGGGTGGGCGCGCTACCCCGAGACCGTCGAGGGCGAGCCGTCCAAGCCGCCGATCGGTGGCATCGACATCGGCGTCGGCGCCTACTCCGAGCACCCCGACTGGGCCATGGAGGCCGCGCAGTGCATCACCTCCACCGACGTCCAGGTCGATCTCGCCATCAACGACGGCCTGATGCCGTCGACCAACACGGCCTACGACGAGGTGGTGGCCAGCGGGGAGTTCCCCGAGAGCCTCATCGAGCTCTACCGCACGAGCGTGGACGAGGGCGGGCCGAGGCCGAAGAGTCCCTTCTACAGCCAGATCTCCAGCGCCGTGCAGTCGGTCTGGCACTCACCGACGTCGGTCAACCCTGACTCGACACCCCGGGAGTCGGAGAAGTTCCTGTCCGACGTCCTCGCCGGAAGGAGCCTGCTGTGACGCACACGACCGTGGCGCCCGACGACAAGCGTGACGTGCGGCGGGCCGAGAAGGCCGCCGCCAGCGACCGGTCCAAGGCGGAGAACAGCCTCGGGATGAAGCTGGTCGCGCCGGCCATCGTCCTGATGCTGCTGGTGACCGCGTTCCCGATGCTGCGCGCGATCTACCTCAGCCTCTTCAACTACAGCCTGACCGCCCCCGACGACCGCGAGTTCATCGGGCTCTCCAACTACTGGACCGCCCTGACCGACTCGCTGTTCTGGGAGACGACGCTCAACACCGTCTTCATCATGGTCGTGACCGTCGCGTTCGAGCTGGTGATCGGCTTCGCCTTCGCCATGGTGATGCACCGCGTGATCTTCGCGCGCGGCATCATCCGCACCTCCATCCTCATCCCCTACGGCATCATCACCGTCGTCTCGGGCTTCGCGTGGCAGTTCGCGTTCAGCAACAACAACGGCTTCGTCAACGAGTGGCTGCCCTTCGTCGAGGACGGCTTCAACTGGTTCGGCCAGTACGGCTCGGCGATGGCGGCGATCATGGTCTCGGAGATCTGGAAGACCACGCCGTTCATGTCGCTGCTCCTGCTCGCCGGGCTGGCACAGGTGTCGGAGGACATGCTCGAGGCCGCCAAGGTCGACGGCGCCACTTGGTGGCAGCGGCTGTGGAAGGTGATCCTGCCCAACATGCGCTCGGCGATCATGGTCGCGGTGCTCTTCCGCGCCCTCGACGCCTACCGCATCTTCGACAACATCTACGTCATGACGGCGGGCGCGCAGGGCACCGAGTCGATCTCGTTCCTCACCTACCGCCAGGTGATCGAGCAGTTCCAGCTGGGCATCGGCTCGGCGTTGTCGGTGCTGCTGTTCCTCTCGGTGCTGCTGATCGCCTTCCTCATCGTCAAGATCTTCCGCGTCGACCTCGCCGCGGCCCGACAGGAGGGATGACATGTCCGCGAAGAACAAGGTCGGCGTGGTCGTCGGCGCCATCCTCATCCTGGTGTGGTGCCTGCTCCCGGTCGCGTGGATCATCTCGCTGTCGTTCAAGAGCCAGGCGTCCATCACCAACGGCAGCCCGGGCTTCCTGCCCGCCGAGGGCGGCGGCGCGGGATGGCAGAACTACCGCGACGTGCTGGCCGACGACCAGTTCCTGCGCGCCATCCTCAACTCCGTCGGCATCTCGCTGATCGCGACGCTGCTGTCGGTCATCATCGCCACGCTCGCCGCCTACGCCATCGCCCGCCTGGAGTTCACCGGCAAGAAGTTCGTGCTGACGCTCGCCCTGGTGATCGCGATGTTCCCGGTGGTGTCGCTGGTCGGGCCGCTGTTCGACATGTGGCGCACCTTCGGCATCTACGACACCTGGCCGGGGCTGATCATCCCCTACATGTCGTTCACGCTGCCGCTGGCGATCTGGACCCTGTCGGCCTTCTTCCGCGAGATCCCGTGGGAGATGGAGCAGGCCGCCCAGGTCGACGGCGCGACCTCGTGGCAGGCGTTCCGCAAGGTGATCGTCCCGCTCGCCGCCCCCGGTGTGTTCACCGCGGCGATCCTGACGTTCTTCTTCGCCTGGAACGACTTCGTCTTCGGGATCTCGCTCACCTCGACCGAAGCCGCACGACCGATCCCGGCGGCCCTGTCGTTCTTCGTCGGGTCCGACCCGTTCAACCGGCCGGCGTCGCTGCTGGCCGCGGGGGCCGTCGTCTCGACGATCCCGATCATCGTCATCGTCCTGCTGTTCCAGCGCAAGATCGTCGCCGGCCTCACCTCCGGCGCAGTGAAGGGGTGATCAGCTCATGGCTGGCATTCAGATGAAGAACATCGTCAAGGAGTACGGCGACGGCTTCCCGGCCGTCAACGACGTGAGCATCGACGTGGACGACGGGGAGTTCCTGATCCTCGTCGGCCCCTCGGGCTGCGGCAAGTCCACCCTGCTCCGGATGATCGTGGGACTCGAGGACATCACCTCAGGCGACATGATCATCGGCGACAAGCGGGTCAACGACCTCGCCCCGCGCGAGCGCAACCTGGCGATGGTGTTCCAGAACTACGCCCTCTACCCGCACCTCACCGTCTACGAGAACATCGCGTTCCCGCTGCGGCTGGCCGGGAAGTCCGACGCCGAGGTCGACGAGAAGGTCCGCGCGGCGTCCAAGACGCTGGAGCTCGACGAGCACCTCGAGCGCAAGCCGGGCAACCTGTCGGGCGGTCAGCGCCAGCGCGTCGCCATGGGCCGCGCGATCGTCCGCGACGCGGAGGCGTTCCTCTTCGATGAGCCGCTGTCCAACCTCGACGCCAAGCTGCGCGGCCAGATGCGCACGGAGATCTCGCGCCTGCAGAAGCGGCTGGGGATCACCACGGTCTACGTCACCCATGACCAGACCGAGGCGATGACGCTGGGCGACCGGGTCGCGGTGCTCAAGCGGGGCGTGCTCCAGCAGCACGCGACGCCGCGCGAGCTCTACGAGAACCCCGCCAACCTCTTCGTCGCGGGGTTCATCGGCTCGCCGCCGATGAACTTCCTGCCGGCGAAGGTCGACGGCAACAGGGTGGAGCTGCCCTTCGGGACCGTGACGATGCCCGAGGAGCGGGTGGCCCGCGCGCAGGGCAAGGGCCTGCTGATCGCCGGCATCCGACCCGACCACTTCGAGGACGCCAGCGTCGTCGACAGCGACAAGGTGACCGACGAGGCGACGTTCAAGGCCACCGTCGACGTGGTGGAGTGGCTCGGCAACGAGGCCTACGCCTACATCCCCTTCGAGGCGCCGCCGGAGGTGCGCGAGCAGCTCGCCCAGCTCGAGAAGGACCTCGACGGCGAGTCGCTGCGCACCCAGCTGGTGGTCTCCCTCGACGGCTCGAGCCGGATCCAGGAGGGCGACGAGGCGACGATCTGGGTCGACGCCCGCAAGATCCACCTCTTCGACCCGGCCACCGGCGAGAACCTCACCATGGACGCCGAGCACGCCGGCATCATCCCGGGCGAGAACGCGATGGCGAAGGCGGAGCAGGTCGGGGAAGCGCAGGACGACGTGCAGCCCACTGCCGACCCCGCCACCTGAGCACGTCGGACCGAGCACGACAGAGCACGACAGAGGCCCCGGGAGCAGCGCTCCCGGGGCCTCCGTCGTTGGTCGGACTGGCCCGTCAGTCGGAGAGCCGCTCCCCCGACTCGGTGTCGAACACGTGCACGTGCTGGGGGTCGGTCGTGACGTGGAGCATCTCCCCCTTCTGCGGGTGCTGGCGCCCGCTCAGGCGGACGATCACGTTGGAGGGCGTGCCCTCCACGTCGCAGGTGCCGTAGACGAAGCTGTCGGCCCCGAGCTCCTCGACGACCGTCACCTTGACGGGGAGGCCGCCGTCGGCGGCGCCGACCAGGCGCCAGCTCTCCGGGCGGACCCCGACGGTGACGCGGCCCGACATCTTGCGCTCGGCGGCCGGGTCGACCGGGACGGTGTAGCCGCCGACCTTGACGTCGCCGTCGACCGCCACGCCCTCCATCAGGTTCATCTGGGGCGAGCCGATGAAGCCGGCGACGAACAGGTTGACCGGCTTGTCGTAGAGCGCGAGCGGGGTGTCGACCTGCTGGAGCACCCCCAGCTTCATCACCGCGACCCGGTCGCCCATCGTCATCGCCTCGACCTGGTCGTGGGTGACGTAGACCGTCGTCACGCCGAGGTCCTGCTGCAGCCGGGCGATGTCGGTGCGGGTCTGCACGCGCATCTTCGCGTCGAGGTTGGACAGCGGCTCGTCCATGCAGAAGACCTGCGGTGCGCGGACGATCGCGCGACCCATGGCGACGCGCTGGCGCTGACCGCCGGAGAGCGCCTTGGGCTTGCGCTGGAGGAACTCGGTGAGGCCGAGGAGCTCCGCGGCCTTCGCCACGCGCTCCTTGCGCTCGGCCGCGGGCACCTTGGCCATCTTGAGCGAGAACGCCATGTTCTCCTCGACCGACATGTGCGGGTAGAGCGCGTAGTTCTGGAAGACCATCGCGATGTCACGGTCCTTGGGCGGGACGGTGGTGACCTCACGGTCGCCGATGTAGATGTGCCCCTCGTTGACCTCCTCCAGCCCGGCGAGCATCCGCAGGGTGGTGGACTTGCCGCAGCCCGAGGGGCCGACGAGCACCATGAACTCGCCGTCCTTGATCTCGAGGTCGATGCCGGGCACGGCCGGCTCGTCGGTGCCGGGATACCAGCGCTGCGCCTTCTCGAACGTCACTGATGCCATTTTCTGCTCCTTCACCGGCAGGTACGTGCCGGACGATCCGTAGTGAAGTGACCCGGGTCACAGTAGGGGCCGGAGCAGGGTGGGGCAATCGAGCGTCCACGGGCGCTGCCCGCGGGCGTCGAGCGGCCGGGACGCGGCCGGGCGGCTCAGTAGGTGCCGAGGTACTTCTTCGGCGTGCCCGGGGCGGGCTGGCGCTGCACGGTGACCGAGCCCATCAGCGCCATGCCGCGCACCCGCACGATCGGCGAGCCCGGGCCGAGCTCGGCGGGCACCTTGTCCTTGGCCTGGCTGAACTCGCCCATGATCGGGGTGCCGTCGAGCACGACGTGCATGTCGGCGGGGACGATCACCTTGACCTCCCCCATGATCGCGCTGGCGTTGATGAGGGTCTCGTGGGCCGAGAGCTGGGCCTGCCGCAGGTCGATGACGACGGCACCCATCAGCGCGAACGCGCTGTGGTGCTCGGGCACCGCCCAGACCCCCTTGCGCGCGGTCTCGCTCATGATCGCGACCGAGGAGTTGTGGCCGACCGCGGGCAGCCCCGGATCCGGTCGGCGCACCGGGGACGCGGCGGCGTGCGGCGCCGGACCGGGCGCCTGCAGGTCGAGGGTGATCGGCACGAGCTCGCCGTAGGTCTTGGCCTGCCAGGTCAGCTCCAGGCGCTCCTCGAGCTCGTCGAGGTCGAGGCGACCGTCGCCGGCCGCGTCCCGCAGCACGTCGGCGACGCGCTGGCGGTCGGCGTCGGAGATGCGCATCTGCGACGGGTCGTGCGGGCGGTTCTCTAGCTCCCCCATGGGGCCAGCCTAGCGAGATCGCGGCGCACCGACCCGTGACGGGCGTCAGGCCGCGACCGAGCCCAGGTGCCGCGACACCGCGAGCGCCGCCTGCCGGCCGGCTCGCGAGACGCCCAGCGTGCTGGCGGACGGCCCGTAGCCGACGAGCTGCACGCGCGGGTCACGTGCGGCCGTGGTCGCCGCCTGCACGTTGCCGGGCACGGGGACGAGCGCGATCCCGCCCGACGACGAGCGCAGGCCGAGCGGTGCCAGGTGGTCGACGGCGGGCCGGAACCCGGTCGCCCAGATGATCGCGTCGACGCGCTCGAACCGCCCGTCGGCCCACCGCACGCCGTCGGGCTCGATCCGCTCGAACATCGGCAGCCGGTCGTAGGCCCCGAGCCGGGCCGCCTCCTGCTCCTGGGGGCGCACCAGCAGCCCGGTCACGCTGACCACGCTCGCCGGCGGCAGCCCGCGGCGTACGCGGTCCTCGACGGCGGTCACGGCCGCGAGCCCGGCAGCGGAGTCGAAGTCGTCCTCGCGCCACACGGGCGGGCGACGGGTCACCCACAGCGTGTCGGTCACCGGTGCCAGCTCGCCGAGGTGCTGGACCGCCGACGCGCCGCCGCCGACGACCAGGACGCGCCGGCCGCGGAAGTGCTCGGCAGCGGGGTAGCGGGCGGTGTGCACCTGCTCGCCGCGGAACGAGGCGGCGCCCGGGTAGTAGGGCACGAACGGACGCGTCCAGGTGCCCGTGGCGTTGACCAGGGTGCGGGTGCGCCACACGCGCTCCCCCGCGTGCACCACCAGCAGCCCGCCCTCGCTGTCGACGCGGTCGACGCGGACGGGACGCACGACGGGCAGGTGGTGCCAGCGCTCGTAGCCGTCGAAGTAGTCGGGGACGACGAGGTTGGCCGCGCGGTCCGAGCCGTCGGGCGCGCTCGAGCCGGGGAGGTCGGACACCCCGTGCACGTCGCGCATGGTCAGCGACGCCCAGCGGTGCTGCCAGGCGCCGCCGGGCTGCGGGTTGGCGTCGAGGACGAGGTGGTCGATGCCGCGCCCGCGCAGGAAGTAGGACGTGGCGAGACCGGCCTGGCCGGCGCCGATCACGACCGCGTCGAGCACCGGACCGGGCTCGACTCCGGCCTTCAGGACGGGCTCGGGGACGCGCGCGGTGTCAGGAGCCTGCATGCCGGGTGAACGCCCGCGGGCGCGAACCTATGCCCCCGCAGGCCTGTGCCGGGAGGCCCGCGCGTGGCAACCTCGGGGCATGGCCTCCGTCCCCGCCCTCGCCACCCGGCTCCTCGAGCTCCACCACACCGGCACGACGCTGGTCCTGCCCAACGTCTGGGACGCCTGGTCCGCGACGGTCGTCGCCGGCGCCGGCTTCGAGGCGCTGAGCATCGGCAGCCACCCGCTGGCCGACTCGCGCGGCCAGGGCGACAACGAGGACATGACGCTCGACGACGCCCTCGACGGCGTACGCCGCATCTGCGCGGCCGTGCCCGACGTGCCGGTCACCGCCGACATGGAGGCCGGCTACGGCGCCGAGCCCTCCGAGCTGGTCGAGCGGCTGCTCGAGGCCGGAGCGGTCGGGCTCAACATCGAGGACACCGTCCACTCCGAGGGCGGGCGGATGCGGTCGGTCGCCGAGCACGCCGACTACATCGGCGGCCTGGGCCAGGCCGCCGACGCCGCGGGCGTCGACCTCGTCATCAACGCACGCACCGACGCGTTCGTCGCCAAGGGCCGGTTCGACGACCCGGTCGCCGAGGCGATCACCCGGCTGCTGGCGTGCGAGGAGGCCGGCGCGCGCTGCAGCTATCCGGTCGCCGCGCCCGACGCCGACTCGCTGCGTCGCATCCTCGACGCGCTGTCCGGCCCGGTCAACGTGATCGCCGACCCACGACAGGGCTCTGCCGCGGGCTCGCTGGAGGACCTGCAGGCGATGGGCGTGCACCGGGTGACGTTCGGACCGCTGCTGCAGAAGGCACTGGCCCCCGACCTCGCCGCGCTGGTGACCCCCTGGAAGCAGCGCTGACGGCTCAGGCCACCACGAGCACCGCGGTGGGCGCGATGTCGAGGCGCACCGCGTCGCCCGGCGAGAGCCGCAGGGCGTCGGAGCTGGCGAGCTGGGCGACCACGTCGGTGCCGTCGGCCAGGGTGCAGGTGACCCGCGACGTGGCCCCGAGGAACATCACGGTCGCGACCCGGGCGTGACCGTCCGCGTCGGCGACCACCGAGACCGACTCGGGCCGCACCAGGGCGAGGCCGCGGTCGGTGGCCGATCCCGGCAGCACCGGCACGTCGTGGCCCAGCACCGAGGCGACCCCGGCGCGCACCTCGGCGGGGAGGCGGTTGCTGAGGCCGACGAACTCGCCGACGAACGGGGTCGCCGGCGCCTCGTAGAGCTCGGCCGGGGGCGCGATCTGCTCGAGCCGGCCGGCGTTGATGACCCCGACCCGGTCGGCGACGGCGAGCGCCTCCTCCTGGTCGTGGGTGACGAACAGGGTGGTGGTGCCGACCTCGATCTGCACGCGCCGGATCTCGTCGCGCAGCTGCACGCGCACCTTGGCGTCGAGGGCCGAGAGCGGCTCGTCGAGGAGCAGCACGGACGGCTCGACGGCCAGGGCGCGGGCCAGGGCGACGCGCTGCTGCTGGCCGCCGGAGAGCTGGTGGGCGTAGCGGTCGGCGTGCTCGGAGAGCCCGACGAGCTCGAGCATCTCCCCGGCCCGCGCCCGCCGCGTCGCGCTGTCGCGACCGCGGAGCTTGAGCCCGAAGGCCACGTTGTCCATGACCGTCATGTGGGGGAACAGGCTGTAGGCCTGGAACACCATCCCCATGTCGCGCTTGTTGGCCGGCACCCGGGTCAGGTCGCGACCGCCGACCGACACGGTGCCGGACGTCGGCTGGTCGAGCCCGGCGAGGATCCGCAGGGCCGTGGTCTTGCCGCACCCCGACGGGCCGAGGAGCGCGACCAGCTCCCCCGGCGCGAGGTGCAGGGTCAGCCCGTCGAGCGCCCGCACCGCGCCGTAGACGCGGGTCAGGTCGGACAGCTCGACGGCGAGACCCCGCTCGCCCGGGTGGTCGCTCATGAAGAGGCTCCTTGCTTGTGCCGGTCGCGGCCGAGGAACGTGAGCCCGACGAGGAGCAGGGCCACGAGGATCATGGAGGCGAGCGCGGCGGCCATCGCGGCCGGCCCGTTGTTCTTGTAGAGCGCGGCCATCGCGACCGGCAGGGTGTCGAAGTGCAGCAGCGAGGCGAAGACGTACTCGCCGAGCACGAGGGCCACGGAGATGAACGCCGCCCCCAGGACGCCGCCGGTGATGTTGGGCAGCACGATGCGCACGATGACGGTGAACCACCCCGCGCCCAGCGAGCGCGCCGCCTCGGCGAGGGTGGCGACGTCGATCGCCGACAGGGCGGCGTCGATCGCCCGGTAGGAGTAGGGCAGCACGAGCACCACGTAGGCGAACGTCAGCACCAGCGGGGAGTCGCCCAGCAGGTAGGTCACCCACGAGTAGACGTTGCTGATGCCGACCACGATGACCAGCGCCGGGATGGTCAGCGGCAGCAGGCACAGGAACTCGATCAACCGGCGGGCGCGCGGCACGCGCAGGCGCACCCACACCATCGTGGGGACCAGGATGGCGACCATCAGCACCACGGTGAACAGCGCCAGCAGCAGCGAGGCGATGATCGAGGAGCGCAGGTCCTCGTCGGTGACCATGAAGCGCCAGTTGTCCCACGTGCGCCCCGGCGCGCTGCCGCGCACCTGGGTGGAGAAGTCGAACATCGCGAGCAGCGGGACGAGGAAGTAGGCCGCGAACGCCACCAGCAGGACGGCGCGGGCGATCCGGAAGCTCCGGGTGGGGGTCATCGCATCCACCTCGACGTCCGGCGCAGCAGGAGGTTGTAGGCCCCCATCACCAGGGTCACCACGACGATCATCTCCAGCGCCAGCGCGAACCCGACGTTGGCCTGGCCGAGGAGCACCTCGCTCGTGATCGCCTGGCGGATGAGCAGCGGCAGGATCGGCTGGCCCTGGCTGACCAGCACGGCCGCCGTGGCGTAGGCCGCGAAGGCGTTGGCGAACAGCAGCAGCAGCGCGCCGAGGAAGGCCGGGGTGAGCAGCGGGAGCGCGACGTGGCGCCAGTAGTCCCAGGTGCTCGCGCCGAGGTTGACAGCCGCCTCACGCCACTGGGGACGCAGCCCCTCGAAGGCGGGGGCGAAGACGATCACCATGAGCGGGATCTGGAAGTAGGCGTAGACGACGACCAGGCCGGGCAGTGCGAAGAGCCAGCCCGAGCCGTAGAGGTTGGCGCCGGCGAGCTCGAGCACCGCCTTGGTCACCACGCCCACGGGTCCGATGGTCGCGATCCAGGCGAACGCGAGGACCACCCCGCCGAACTGCGCGAGGACACCGCTGACCGCGAGCGTGGCGCGGCGCAGCAGACTCTGCGGGGGCATCGAGACCACGAGGTAGGCCAGCAGCGCGCCGAGCACGGCGCCGATCAGCGCCGTGGACGCCGCGAGGATCAGCGATCCCCGCAGCGCGGTGAGCGCGGCGTCGCTGGTCAGCGCGTCCAGGTTGCCCAGCGTCGGGCGGCCGTCCCCGTCCTGGAAGGCGCCGACCACCACGGTCAGCGTCGGGATGACCAGGAAGATCAGGACGAAGACGAGGAACGGCAGCAGCGCGAGGGCCGGGCCGACGGAGAACCGTCGGGCCCGGCCTGCTCCGGTGACCGCCGCCGTGCTCAGCGGATGGCCTTGGACCAGTTCGCTGCGAGGTACTCGCCGGCGGCCTCCGTCTGGGCGTTGGTGGGGATCACCGGGTCGCCGGTGACCTCCGGCAGGGCGTCCCACAGCTCGGCGTCGATCGTGCCGTCCTCGGCCATCTGCTCACCGCGCACCGGGCGGGCACCCCCCGCGAGCCACAGGTTCTGGCCCTCGTCGCTGTAGAGGAACTCCTGCCACAGGCGGGCTGCGGCCGGGTGGGGCGCGTCGGCGTTGATGGCCTGGAAGTAGTAGCCCGCGATGACCGCCTCCGACGGGACGACGGTCTTCCAGGTGTCGACGTTGGCCGCCGCGGCCGCACCGAGGTAGTCCCAGTCGATGACGACCGGCGTCGTGCCCTGCTCGATGGTGGTCGAGTCGGGGTCGACGGTGAGGAAGTTGCCGGCCTTCTTGAGGTCGGCGAAGAAGTCGACACCCGGTGCGATGTCGTCGGCGGACCCGCCGTTGGCGACGGCCGCCATCATCACGCCGCTGAACGCGGCGCCGGCCTGCGTCGGGTCGCCGTTGAGCGCGACCTTGCCCTTGAACTCGGGCTTGAGCAGGTCGGCCACCGACGTCACGTCGGGGACGACCGCCGAGTCGTAGCCGATCGACATGTAGCCGCCGTAGTCGTTGACCCACGCCCCGTCCGGGTCCTTGAACTCGTCGGGGATGTCGTCCCAGGTGTCCACCTTGTAGGGCGCGAACATGTCGGTGTTGGCCAGGGCGACGGACTGGCCGAGGTCGAAGACGTCGGGCGCGCGCTCGGTGCCCTTGAGGTCGTTGGCCGCGTTGATCTCGTCCTGCGAGGCCGCGTCGGGCTGGGCGGAGTTGACGTCGATGTCGTACTTGTCCTCGAACGTCGAGATGATCTCGCCGTAGTTGGCCCAGTCGGGCGGCAGCGCGATCACGTTGAGCTCGCCCTCGTCCTGGGCGGCCTTGACGAGCTCCTCCATCCCACCGAAGTCCTCGGCGGTGGTGGCCGACGACGCGTCGACCCCGCTCTCGGTGGTGGTGTCGTTGTCCTTCTCCGGCGCGGCGCAGGCCGCGAGCGAGACGAGGGTGGCCGTCGCGGTGAGCGAGGCGAGCATCGTGCGGGTGTTCATCTGACCTCCAGGGGAGCGACTGCTGCGGGTCGGGGGGATGTCTCGCGCGCGAAGCCTCGTCGATCCCGTCCATTCGGAGGCTACCCCCGAATGGACGGGGCGCGTCCGGGGGGTGAGCACCTGTCGGGACGCCGCGCCGGTGCGGCAGGCGATCTGCATGCCCGCGCGTGCCCTCGCGCTACTCTCCCGACACGCCGGGTCGCGTCCCGTCGTCCGCGGCCCCGGCAGGGCCCACCTGCGGGGGTCCTGACGTGCGGATCGTGCTGTACCTCGTGCCTGTGGTGCTGACCGTCTACTGCCTCATCGAGGCGATCTCGAGCCGCGACGACGAGGTGCGCCACCTCCCCAAGCTGGGGTGGATCCTCCTCGTGCTGTTCTTCCCCTTCGTGGGCTCGATCGCCTGGCTCGTCGCGGGACGGCCCCAGCGCCGGCCGCGACCACGGGGCCCCCACGAGGGGAGCGCACGCGCGTTCCCGGAGTACGACCGGCCCGGGCGCTACGCCGCGTCCGACCCCGCTGCCGACGAGGCCTTCCTCAAGCGGGTGCGAGAGCGCGCGGAGGACCAGCGCCGGATCGCGCGGGAGCAGAAGGAGCGGGAGGCGGCGGCAGAGGAGGCGGCGGAGGAGGCGGCGCGACCGGTGACGCCGCCGGACGCCGAGGCCGGATCGGGCGAGGAGCCCGACCGGGCGTAGCATCTGCGGCCGTGAGCGCCGCCGACTTCCACTACTCCGACCTCCTCCCCACCGCCGGGTCCAACGGCGCGCCGGCCACTCCCTACCGGCTGGTGACCACCGAGGGCGTGTCGACGGTCGAGGTCGGGGGGCGGACGTTCCTCCAGGTCGAGCCCGAGGCGATCCGGCGGCTCACCGAGGAGGCGATGCACGACATCAGCCACTACCTCCGGCCCGGCCACCTCGCCCAGCTGCGCAGGATCATCGACGACCCGGAGGCCTCGGGCAACGACCGCTTCGTCGCCCTCGACCTGCTCAAGAACGTCAACATCTCCGCCGGCGGCGTGCTGCCGATGTGCCAGGACACCGGCACCGCGATCGTGATGGGCAAGAAGTCCGAGGGCGTGCTCACCGGTGCCGACGACGGCGAGGCGATCAGTCGGGGCGTGTACGACGCCTACACCCGGCTCAACCTCCGCTACTCCCAGCTCGCGCCGCTGACGACGTTCGAGGAGAAGAACACCGGCACCAACCTGCCGGCGCAGATCGAGCTCTACTCCACCCCCGCGCAGGACGTGCCGGAGTACAAGTTCCTCTTCATGGCCAAGGGCGGCGGGTCGGCCAACAAGTCGTTCCTGTTCCAGGAGACCAAGGCAGTCCTCAACCCGACGCGCCTGATGGAGTTCCTCGACGAGAAGATCCGCTCGCTCGGCACCGCCGCGTGCCCGCCCTACCACCTCGCCGTCGTCATCGGCGGCACCAGCGCGGAGTTCGCCCTCAAGACCGCCAAGTACGCGTCCGCGCACTACCTCGACGACCTGCCGACCGAGGGCTCGATGAGCGCCCACGGCATCCGCGACGTCGAGCTCGAGGAGAAGGTCTTCGAGCTCACGCAGTCCTTCGGCATCGGCGCCCAGTTCGGCGGGAAGTACTTCTGCCACGACGTGCGCGTGGTGCGGCTGCCGCGCCACGGCGCCTCGTGCCCGGTCGCGATCGCCGTGTCGTGCTCGGCCGACCGGCAGGCACTCGGCAAGATCACGCCCGCGGGCGTCTTCCTCGAGCAGCTCGAGACCGACCCGGCGCAGTACATGCCGGACGCCGGGATGGCCCACGACATCGAGGGCGGGGCGGTCGTCCCGATCGACCTCAACCGGCCGATGCCCGACATCCTCGCCGAGCTGACGAAGCACCCGGTGAAGACGCGGCTCTCGCTGACCGGGCCGCTCGTCGTGGCGCGCGACATCGCGCACGCCAAGATCAAGGAGCGCCTCGACGCCGGCGAGGAGATGCCGGCCTACCTCAAGGACCACCCCGTCTACTACGCCGGACCGGCCAAGACGCCCGAGGGGATGCCGTCGGGCTCCTTCGGCCCGACCACCGCGGGGCGGATGGACTCCTACGTCGAGCAGTTCCAGGCGGCGGGCGGCTCGATGGTGATGCTGGCGAAGGGCAACCGGTCCAAGCAGGTCACCGACGCCTGCGGCACCCACGGCGGCTTCTACCTCGGCTCGATCGGCGGTCCGGCCGCGCGGCTCGCGCAGGACTGCATCCGGTCGGTCGAGGTCGTGGAGTACGAGGAGCTCGGCATGGAGGCGGTGTGGAAGATCGAGGTCGAGGACTTCCCCGCGTTCATCGTCGTCGACGACAAGGGCAACGACTTCTTCACCGACCCGTCCGGGACGGTGACCGTGCCCGTCTCGGGGATCCGCGTCCGCTCCGCCCAGTAGGCGCGAGCAGCACCGGCGAGCTCAGTCGGCGAGCTCAGCCGGTGAGCCGGTGAGCCGGTCGGCGAGGCGGGCGGCCGCCTCCCCGATCCGGTGCCCGAGGGCGTCGGCGCCCTCGACGCGCGACTGGTGGGCACCGCCGAGCAGCACCGGGGCGATCGGGCGGATCGCCTGCGCCGCCTCGCGGACCGCCGGGAGGTCCTCCACGGTCGGCACGGCCAGCACCACGGCGTCGGGCAGCAGCGCGCGGACCGTGTCGATCCAGCTCTCCACCGGCAGGTCGGCACCGAGGTAGGTGACGTGGACGCCCCGGCTGCGCAGCACCATCGCGAAGGCCATGATGCCGAGCTCGTGGCGCGAGCCGCGGGCCAGGCCGACCATCACGTGGGGTGCGTCGGGAGCGGGGTGCGGGAACTGGTGGAAGGCCTGCGCGAGCCGGCGCAGCACGGCCCCGCTGACGAAGTGCTCACCGGCGACGCCGACCGTGCCCCGCTGCCACGCCTCGCCGAGGCGCACGAGGGACGGCATCAGCCACTCGTCGACCGCGACGGCGAGGTCGGCCTCGGCGAACGCCTTGTCGAGCATGCCCTCGAGCCGCACCACGTCGAAGTCCTCGCCGCACGAGGCGAGGTCGTCGATCCGCGTGAGCGGCGATGCCTCCGGCCCGGCCGGGGTCGTCGAGCGGTCCGGCTCGGCGAGCACGCGTCCCGCCGCCTCCCGCGGCGACCACCCGGAGTCCACGAGGTCGCGCATCACCGACAGGCGGCGGACCGCCTCGTCGTCGTAGAGGCGGTAGTTGCCCTCGGTGCGTGCCGGTGCCACCACGCCGTATCTCTGCTCCCACTTGCGCAGGGTCTCGCGTGGCACTCCGGTGAGCTGGGCGGTGCGTCCGACGGTGTACACACCCCGAGGGTAGCGAACTTTGGACAAACTGTGGACAAGGTTCTAGTCTCGGCATCACCCACCAACAGTGGACAAACTGTGGACAAGCCGCAGGGGTGCCCCAGGAGGACCCGATGACGACGATGGCGATCACTGCACGGCCCTCCCCCCGGCCCGGCCTGCGTCGCCGCGACCGCACCGGACGGCGCCTGCGCGTCATCGGGGTCACGGTCCTTGCCGCGGCGGCCCTCGGCTCCGTCCTCAGCGCCTCGCCGGCGGCGACCGACGCCCCGGCGACCGACACCGCGTGCCGGATGGACATCGTGGGCAGCTACTGGTTCAGCAGCGGGTGCGCGGACGAGTCGGGGCGCACGGCGCGCTGACGCGTCAGCTCACCGCGCCGAGGCGGGTGGCGAGCGCCGCCGCGGCCGCGCCGGCGGCGTGGCCGAGGTGCTCGCCGCCCGCGACCCGGTCCTGGAAGGCGCCGCCGAGCAGCACGTCGGTGAGGGGCGCGAGGGCGCGGACCGCCTCGCGGACGGCCGGGAGGTCCTCGAGCGTCGGCGCCGCCAGCACGGCCGCCGCGGGCCGGACGAGGCTGACGGCGCTCACCCACGCCTCGAGCGGGAGGTCGGCGCCGAGGTAGGTCACCGCGACGCCGCGCGAGCGGAGCACCGTGGCGAACGCGAGGACGCCGATCTCGTGGCGCGACCCGCGCGCGAGGCCGACGACGACGCGCGGGCCACCGCTGGGCGCGGGGGCCACCGACTGGAAGGCGAGCGCGAGGCGGCGGTGCACGGCACCGGTCACGAAGTGCTCCCCCGCGACCGAGACGAAGCCGCGCTGCCACGCCTTGCCGAGGTGGACCAGCGACGGCAGCAGCCAGTCGTCGACCACCGACACCACGTCGTTGTCACCGAAGCTCTCCTCGAGCAGGCGCTCGAGCCGGGGCTCGTCGAAGTCCTGGGCGCAGCCGAGGAGCGTCTCGAAGCGCTCCTCGTACGGCGGCTCCTGCGGTCGTACGACCTCCGCCTCGGCCGCGCTCGCGCTCTCCACCACGTGGCGGGCGGCCTCCTGCGCGCTCCACCCGGCGTCGACGAGGCTGCGCATGACGCTGAGCCGACGCACCGCCTCGTCGTCGTAGAGGCGGTAGTTGCTCGGCGATCGCAGGGGCACGACCACCCCGTAGCGCTGCTCCCACTTGCGGAGGGTGCCGGTCGACACCCCCGTCAGCTCTGCGGTGCGCCCCACGGTGTACACGGAGCCACCGTAGACGCGGACCGGGCGGCCGGGCGTCATTTCACCCAGCGTCTCGCCGCAGCGACCTTCCGGGGCCCTGCCTCCGCGGCCGACCGGTGGCCCACTTCCATCGGCGCGGGCACGGTTGGCAGGATGGCGCCATGGCCGGCCCCCTCAGTCCCGAGAGCACGAGCACCGGGAGCCCCGAGAGCCCCGAGAGCTCCGAGAGCCCCGAGATCGCCCGGGCGGAGTCGGCCCGCGGGGAGGTCGTGCTGCGGCGGCGCAGCTCCGGCGCCGGGGCCGACGTCATCGAGCTGCGGGTCAACGGCGTCTTCGTGATGGACACGCTGGAGACGACCAGCGAGATCGAGCTCGCCGCCCAGGCCCTCGACCTCGTCGAGCAGCCGGCCTCGGTGCTGGTGGGCGGGCTCGGGCTGGGCTTCACGCTCCAGCGGGTGCTCGCCGACACGCGGGTCGAGCGCGCGGTGGTGGTGGAGATCGAGGAGTCGCTGATCCGGTGGATGCGCGACGGGACGGTGCCGCACGGGCCCGCGCTGCTCGCCGACACCCGCGCGACCGTGGTCAACGCCGACATCGCGATGGCGATCGCCGAGGCCCGCTCGACCTACGACCTGGTGCTGCTCGACGTCGACAACGGGCCCGGCTACCTCGTGCACGAGCGCAACGAGGCGGTCTACGAGGAGGAGTTCCTCCAGCGGTGTCGCGCCGTGCTGTCGCCCGGAGGCGTGCTGGTCGTGTGGTCGGCGAGCGCCGCCCCCGAGCTGCTCGCCGCGCTGCGCACGGTGTTCGGCGCCGCCGAGGAGCAGGCCCACGACGTGCTGCTCCAGGACCGGCCCGAGGAGTACTTCCTCTACCTCGCGCACCGCTGAGCCGGCGCGCCGCGCGGCGGGCAGGCTCAGCGCAGGAACGCCTCGAGCAGCGGACCCGCGGTCTGGGAGCCGGAGACGCCGGTCTCGACGAACACCGCGACGGCGAGGTCACCGCGCGTCGCGATCATCCACGCGTGCGTCGGCAGCTCGCCCGACGCGTCCGGCTCGCCGTGCTCGGCCGTGCCGGTCTTGGCACCCACCCGGCCCGGCACGTCCTGGAGGAAGCGCCCCGACCCGGCGGTCACCACGCTGCGCATCAGTCCGCGCAGGGCCCCCGCCTCGCCGCCGGTGAGCGGCCGCTCGGGGGCGACCTGGTCGACCTCGTGGTCGGGCAGCAGGACCGGCAGCACCGCCCGTCCGGCCTGCACCGACGCGGCGACGGTGGCCATGGCGAAGGGACTGGCCAGGACCGTCCCCTGGCCGATCATGTCGGCGGCGGCCCCGGTCTCGGTCTCGGGCGGCGGCACCTGGCCGAAGTAGACCGGGAAGCCGAGGTCGTGGTCGGTGCCGAGGCCGAGCGCTCCGGCCGCAGCCGCCAGCTCACCCTCGGCCACCCGGTCGGCGTTGCCGATCAGCGCGGTGTTGCACGACTGGGCGATCGCCTGAGTGAGGGTGATGTCGCCCAGCGCGGCGGCCGGGTAGTCGTCGTAGTTGGTGAACGAGCGGCCGTCGACGACGGTCGAGGCCGGGCACGAGACCACGTCGCCCACACCCATCCCGCTGCGCAGCAGGGCGAGCGCGGTGACCACCTTGAAGGTGGAGCCGGGCGCGTACTGCCCCGTCATGGCCAGGTCGGCGCCGCCCGCCCCGGCCCCGTTGGCGCTCGCGAGCACCGCGCCGTCCGAGGGACGGATCGCGACGAGCGCCGTCGCCGGGGCCTGGTCGCCGAGGTCGCCGAGGACGTCCTCCGCCTTCTGTTGCAGCGCGGGGTCGAGGGTGGTCGCGAGGTCGGCCCCGTCGGTGGGCGCGACCTCGACGAGGGTGCGCAGCCGGTCGTCGGCGTCGCGGGCCACGACGGCCGTGCCGGGGACGCCCCGCAGCTGCTCGTCGTAGCGGGCCTGGAGCCCGGACAGGCCGACCTCGTCGCCGGCGGCGATGCGGCCGCCGGACTCCTCGACGAGCTCGGCGGTGGCCGGACCGACCCGCCCCAGCAGGGCCGCGGCGAACTCGCGGGTCGGGGCGAGCGGCAGCGTGTCGCGCACGGCGAGCGCACCGCGGATGTCGGCGAAGGCGGGCAGCACGTCGAGGGCGTCGTCCTCGCGCAGCACCACCGCCTCGACGAAGGCCTCCGGCCCCATCGCCTCCGCCCGCTCGACGAACGAGGCCGCGTCGACGTCGAGCACGCGGGCGATCCGGCGCGCACTGCGAGCGACCTGCGGTCCGCTGACCTTGGTCTTGTCGAGCCCGTAGCGCAGGACCGGTCGCTCGGTGACCAGCACCTGACCCTCGGCGCCGGTGATGTCGCCCCGGCTCGGCGGCAGGGTCCGCAACCCGAGGGTGTCGCCGTCGGCGAGGTCGGGGGCGAGCGCCCCCGGCGACCAGTCGACCACCCACCCGCTCCCCTCGCGTACGAGCGTGGCGGTGGTGTCGTACTCCCACGACTCGGCGTCGGTGAGCTCCCACCGCCACGCCAGGGTGGCGGTGGCGGTGGCGGTGACGCGGTCCTCGCCGGAGGCGGCGTCGCCCTCGACCTGCTCGTCCTGCTCGACGGCGGCGACCCGCACCGCGACGGGCACCTCGTCGAGCGGGGCCACCAGCTCGGC
Organism: Nocardioides sp. zg-1228; assembly: GCF_017086465.1. Taxonomy (NCBI): domain Bacteria; kingdom Bacillati; phylum Actinomycetota; class Actinomycetes; order Propionibacteriales; family Nocardioidaceae; genus Nocardioides; species Nocardioides sp. zg-1228. The sequence continues at coordinate 3,143,760 of NZ_CP070961.1, forward strand.
GAACGTCGCCCGGTCGGCCTCGTCGGTCAGCGGCACCTCCCCCAGCGAGTGTGCGGCGAGGGCGGCGGCGAGGTCGGCGGCCACGCCCTCCGGGGGATCGGCGTCGTCGCCGCCGAGCACGGAGCAGGCCGAGGCGGCGAGGAGCACGACGGCCGTCGCGCAGACGGACCCGAGGCGCAGTGGACGCATCGGACCATGCTGGCGAGCCGGGGCGCCGGAGCCAAGCCGCAACGCCGGGTCGGGCGGGACCAAGCCCGCTCAAGCGGGGTCAGGCCCGCTCAAGCGGGATCAGGCACGCTCAGGTGAAGAGCCGCCGGTAGTGCGAGGACCCGCCGACGTAGGCCTCCCAGTCGACGGCGCCCACCGGGTCGCCGGACAGCGCGGCCCCCAGCCGGTCGAGGTAGTACTCCCAGCCCGGGCCCACGCTCGCGGCCATGTCGACGCGCGGCCCTCCGGGATCCAGCACCTGGACGAACCGGAGGGACGTGACGCCGTCGGCCTCCGTCAGCTCGAGCTCGAGCTCCCAGTGGGCCGTGTCCCCCGAGCCGTCCTCGCTGAAGGGCTGCGGGTCCCGGCCCCGTGCCACGAAGCGGCGCGGCGGCTCGCACACCAGCACGTCCCACTCCTCGCCCGCGACGTCGTCGCCCTCCGCGGTCATCCAGAACGTCACCGGACCGGCAGCCGGGTCGCCGCGCCACGTCCCGATCCACCGCTCCATGCGGGTCGGGTCGGTGCAGGCCGCCCACACGTCGTCGACGGGGGCCCGGAACTCCCGCTCGATCACGAGCAGGGTGCTCCCGTCGCGCTCCTCGCGCCGGCCGGTCATCACGGTGCTGCTCATGCGGTGTCCTCCTGCTGTGGGGTGGATGTGCCGGTCGCGGCATCGCCCGCCCGGCGGTCGCGTCCGGCGCGGCGGACCTCGAGGTCGAGCCCGTCGAACGCCGACTGGGCGAACCGCGGCGGCGGCGCGCCGGTGGGGTCGAGCGCCGCCAGCCACTCGGTGACGGCGGCCAGCCCGTCGGGCCGGAGGCGGTAGTGCCGCTCGCGCCCCCGGTCCTCGGCCTCCACCAGGCCCGCCTCGCCGAGCACCCGGAGGTGGCGGCTGATGGCCGGCCGGCTGACGTCGCGGCCGGCAGCCAGGTCGACCACCCGCGACGGCCCGTGCGACAACCGGGCCACGAGGTCGCGGCGCAGGGGGTCGGCGAGGGCGACGAACGGGTCCATGCCTCTATTGGTAACTGCGGCGTTACCAATTTGTCAAGGACCCCCCACCCCTCGCCCGTCGCGAGAACCCGGCGAACTGGGTACGGTCGGGCCGTGAGCGAGACACGCACCGAGCACGACTCCATGGGCGAGGTCGAAGTGCCTCGCGACGCCCTGTGGCGGGCCCAGACGCAGCGCGCGATCGAGAACTTCCCGATCAGCGGCCTGACGCTCCAGCCCCGGCACGTGCAGGCGCTGGCCCACGTGAAGGCCGCCGCCGCCACGGCCAACGCCGCGCTCAGCGTCGTACGCCCCGAGCAGGCAGAGGCCATCGTCGCGGCCGCCGACGCCATCGTCGCCGGCACGCACGACGCCGAGTTCCCCATCGACGTCTTCCAGACCGGGTCGGGCACCAGCTCCAACATGAACGCCAACGAGGTGATCGCGACCCTGGCCTCCCGCGCGGGCGTCGACGTGCACCCCAACGACCACGTCAACGCCTCGCAGAGCAGCAACGACACGTTCCCGACCAGCATCCACGTCGCGGCGACCCTCGCCGTCGTCGACGACCTGCTCCCCGCGCTCGACCGGCTGGCGACGTCGTTCGAGGGCAAGGCCGAGGAGTTCGCCGACGCGGTGAAGTCCGGGCGCACCCACCTGATGGACGCCACGCCCGTCACCCTCGGGCAGGAGATGGGGGCCTACGCCGCCACCCTGCGCCTGGGCGTCGAGCGCCTCGAGGCGGTGCTCCCCCGGGTGCGCGAGCTACCCCTCGGCGGCACCGCCGTCGGCACCGGCATCAATACCCCCGCCGCCTTCGCCGAGCGCGCGATCGCCGCGCTCAGCGACCGGACCGGGCAGGAGTTCACCGAGGCGCGCGACCACTTCGAGGCGCAGGGCACGCGCGACTCGCTGGTCGAGCTGTCCGGCGTGCTGCGCACCGTCGCCGTGGGCCTGACCAAGATCTGCAACGACCTGCGCTGGATGTCGTCCGGCCCCACCACGGGCCTCGCGGAGATCCGCCTCCCCGACCTCCAACCCGGGTCGAGCATCATGCCGGGCAAGGTCAACCCGGTGCTGCCCGAGGCGACGCTGATGGTCTGCGCGCGGGTCGTCGGCAACGACGCGACCATCGCCTGGGCCGGGGCGTCGGGCAGCTTCGAGCTCAACGTGATGATGCCCGTCATGGCGCACGCGCTGCTCGAGTCGATCCACGTGCTGTCCACCTCGACGGTCCTGCTCGCCGAGCGGTGCGTCGACGGCATCACCGCCGACACCGAGCGGATGCGGCGCTACGCCGAGTCGTCACCCTCGGTGGTGACCCCACTCAACGCCCACCTCGGCTACGAGCAGGCGGCCAAGGTCGCCAAGAAGGCGCTCGCCGACGGGGCGACCATCCGGGAGACGGTCATCGCGATGGGCTACATCGAGCGCGGCGACCTGACCGAGGAGCAGCTCGATGCCGCCCTCGACGTCGAGTCGATGACCGGACGCCGATCGTCCTGATCTCGTCCTACCGTCACCGGATGAGCGACGACACGACGTACGAGGTCCGTCCCCTCACGCCGGAGACCTGGCCCGCCTTCGAGGCGCTGGTCGAGCGGCACAACGGCATCTTCGGCGGCTGCTGGTGCATCTGGTTCCATCCCGACGCCCCCGAGCGCGGCCAGGGGGCCGAGGCCAATCGCGCGCTCAAGAGGTCCTACGTCGAACGGGGCGAGGCGCACGCCGCTCTGGTCCTCGACGGCGACGAGGCGATCGCGTGGGCGGAGTACGGCACGCCGCTCGAGCTGCCCAGCCTCCACCACCGCAAGCAGTACGACGCCGAGAAGACCGCCGACCCCGACTGGCGCATCACCTGCGTCTTCGTCGACCGCCGCCACCGCCGGCTCGGCGTCAGCGAGGTCGCGATCCGTGGGGCGCTGGACCTCATCGCCGAGGCGGGCGGCGGGGTCGTGGAGGCGTACCCCCACGACCTCACCGAGCAGACCAAGAAGATGTCGTCGTCGTTCCTCTACAACGGCACCCGGCGACTCTACGAACGGCTCGGGTTCGCCTACGACCGGCCCAAGGGACTCAAGAACTGCGTGATGTCGACCGTGGTGCGCCCCGTCTGACGCGTGCTCAGGGGTGTCCGGCCTCGCCCCCGACGGTCTCCTCGAGCACCGTGGCGAGGTCGCGGGGCGGCTGCTCGCGCAGCCGCAGCGCCAGCAGCGCCAGCAGCGCCGCCGCCCAGACCAGCACGGCGGAGACCACGAGGCCGGTGTGCAGGCCGCTCATGAACGCCTCGGCCGCCTGCGGCAGGCCGGGGATCGGGACTCCGGCCGACGCGGCCTCCTCCGTCCCGGCGGGCGCGGCGGTGCCGTGCAGCGAGGTCGACACCTTGCCGGCCACGACGGCCGACAGCACGGCGGTGCCCAGTGCGCCTCCGAGCTGGATGCAGGTGGTCTGCACGCCGCCAACGGCAGCGGCTGTGGCCTTGGTCGCACGAGCGACGGGCCTGTGGCCGCGGGCAGGCGGTGCGGATCAGGCGGTGCGGCGGCGAGGCTGCGCACACAAGCCGAGCCCACGGCGTTCTGTCGCCACCAGGACGACTCTCAGGGACCCGGGTTCGTCGGTTGGTCATTGCCCCGCAGCAGGAGCGCCCCGCTGATCGCAGCTGTGACTACCCCGATCAGCTGCACGATCTGGCCCAAGGCCACATCGGCACCGTTGCGGCCGAGCAGATTGTCGAAACCTTCGCCATTGATGCCGCTCAACACGAAGCCCACGACAACGAACAATCCGAGGAACCCGCCGACCCCGTCCGACCAACGCCTGCGGACGCCTGCGACCAGGCCGGCACCAACCAGCAAGATGACCAGGCCGGGTGGCACAGCCACCGGGAACTCCACTCCGGCAGCCCACAAGATTGCGATGCCGGCTGCGCCGATCACGAGTCCAGCAACGAGGACCGCGCGGTTCTTCATGACGCGAAGGACTCCGGGCCGAACCGACCCGCCGCAACCAACGCGGCGAGCATGAGGAACCCCAGATTGACGAGGACAGCCTTGCTCTCCCCTCGGCGCAGGTGGACAACAGCGGCACCGATCATGAGCAGAACCAGGCCGACTGCAGCCAGGGGCACCAGGACGGGCACCAGGCCGACGGCGGCGGGGAGGATCAGGCCTGCAGCAGCCATGATCTCCAGGACCCCGATCGCGCGGACCGCACCGTCACTGAAGTCTTCGGCGAACGTGAGCCCGGAGGCAATCAGCTCTTCTCGCGACCGGGTCAGCTTCTGCGCCCCGCTGGCGAGGAAGACGAGGGCGAGGCCACCCGTCAGGATCCACAGCGCGATATTCATCCACATCTCCTCGTTCAAGGCGGCCCGACGGCCACGTGCCAGCGCGGACTCAGCCCCACTGCTCGGCGTCGTGCCCCCTCCTGCAACACCCGACGAGGCAGCCTCGACAGTTGTGAGGTGAGGCCGGCTCACGAACGCCACCACTATTTCGTCGGAGACTTGAGTGCGACGAACAGCAACAAGGAGTGGCGATGACTGAGCGACCCGACGACCCGGAGGCCAGGGCGCTGCCAGGAGACTCCGACCTGGCCGACATCACCAGCGAACGGCGGCAGCTGCTTCGCTTGGCCTACCGACTCCTTGGGTCCACCGCTGACGCCGAGGACGTCCTGCAGGAAACCTACGTGCGCTGGTACTCGCTGGCCCCCTCTGCCAGAGAGGCTGTCAAGTCCCCGGGGGCTTGGCTGACGACCGTGGCCAGTCGCATCTGCCTCGACATGCTCGGTTCGGCACGCGCACGGCGAGAGCGGTACATCGGGGAATGGCTGCCGGACCCGCTGCCTGGACACACCAAGGCCCTCTACGGACCCTCCACCACAGCGCTAGACCCTGCCGAGCGCGTGAGCCTGGATGAGTCGGTCCACATGGCTCTCCTGGTGGTCCTCGACTCGTTGACGCCGGCCGAGCGGGTCTCGTTCGTCTTGCACGACGTCTACCGCTACCCCTTTGCCGAGGTCGCCGAGATCGTGGGCCGCACACCCGAGGCCTGTCGCCAGCTGGCGACCTCGGCACGACGGCGCATTGGCGTGGCCCGGACCCCACCTGCTCCGACCCGGGAGCAGTCCGCCGTCATCCGCGCCTTCAAGGACGCCTGGGAGTCACACGACATCCAAGCCCTGATAGGGCTTCTGGACCCGAAAGCCACCGCGGTCGCCGACGGCGGAGGTCGCGCTACAGCCGAGCTGCGCCCAGTCACAGGCGCCGAGAAGATCGCCCAAACCCTGGTCGAGGTCGCCGCAGCGTCCCCTCACCTCACTCTCAGCGAGCAGACGGTCAACGGGCAGCCAGGACTGGTTGGTCTCGAGGCCGGGGTTGCGTCCACGGTGGTCGCTTTCGACATCGCTGACGGCGCGATCCTCTCGCTCTGGGTAATGCGCAACCCCGACAAGCTCAGGCTGTGGCGCAACTGATACCCGCCGTCGCTACGCATGCGCACGCCCTGGGTAGCGCTCGGCGGCCGCTGTTACCAGGCGCGGTACTTGATCGTGTACCGGGAGCCGACTTCCTGCTGTAGTCGTTGCGCCAGTGCCTGGGCGCGCAGGTCTAGGGCCTCGTACGCTTCCTCTGTCCTGAGACTTGGGGTTGCATCCAGACCAAGCATGTCGTCGCCCCACCTCGTGAGGTCTTCGATCAGCGAGTCACTCAGTCCAAGCACTTCCCGCAGCCACTGAGGTTCGTCGGGCAGGGCTCCCCCCTCATCCCACAGCGGGACCCGTATGCCGTAATCCCACATCATGCTGATCACGTCACCGACGACCGCAATGTCCAGACCGTGTGAGTCCTCGCCAGCAGGTGTGGCTTTGTCCATCCCCGGTGGAGTCTCCGCAGCAAAGTAGCCGGTCCGACCCACCACCCCTGCGCCAGTGCGGCGACCTGCCAGGACTTTCGGCTCGGTGTGACGTTGACCATCTGGGCCCGGTCGATCAGGCGACGGCGGCGACCGGGACGGTGTTGGGGCCTGGCCCGGAGTCGATGATCTGTTTGAGCAGATTAAGGCCGGGACGGTCCACGGATCGGTTGTTGGCGTTGAGGATGACGACCGCGGCGTGGTGTTCAGGAGCGATGGCCAGCAGGCTGCGGTAGCCGCCGGTGCCGCCGTTGTGGAACATGACTCGATGCTCGCTGCGGGGCGGGGTGGCTGCGATCCAGCCGGGATGGATCGCAGCTCTCGCGTTGATGCGGTGGGAAGTGGCCCGGTTGAGAGCGATGGCTTCCGCGAGCTCGTCAGGTGCTGAACCGAGGTGAGCACGCGCGAACTTGAGCAGATCGGGCACAGTGGAGTGCAGACCACCGGCGCCGGCGAGGGCGCCAAGGTGCCAAGGTGGGCGTGGGCGTCCCAGGCGGGAGTGGCCGGTTGCCAGTCGGGCCGTCCCTTCGGCGTCGAGCACCACGCGGGTATCGCTCATGCCCAGGGGCCGGCAGATCTCGCCCTGAATGAGGGTGTCGTAGTCGGTACCGATGTGGCGTGCCAGAACAAGTCCCAGTAAGCCGGCACCGAGGTTGGAGTAGTGAACGCGGACACCGGGCACCGATCGCAAACGGGTGCGCCGCAGTCCGTCCATCAGGAACTCGCCGGTGCATCCGGCGTAGGGATCTGATCGGAAGAGCCCCCGCGCCAGGAGTCCTTTGGGCAGGCCTGGAAGGCCAGAAGTGTGGGAGGCCAGGTGCCCCAGCCTGATGACCTCGCCGCCGCGTTCTGGGGCCGTGATGTCGCGCGGCAGAAGGTCGTTCAGCGGTTGGTCAAGTTCCACGACACCGCGCACGACGAGCCGGGCCAACGCAAGGGCGGTGAACGTCTTGGTGACGGAACCGATCTCGAACTGCGTGCCGGGATCTGCGCCGTGCACTGCCGACTGCCCGTGGTGTAACGCCCCCACCATGACGACCCCCCGCTGTGTGGCGCCGAGGCGTTCCGCTGATCGTCCCGCCAGATCATCGAGGAGCGAGTTCGTCACCGTCATGCCTCCGTCCGCCCGAACAGGCGTCGGCCGCCGTACTTCTTGTGAACGGCCTGCTTCGTCACACCGAGCGCTTCAGCGATCTGCGTCCACGTGGTCCCTGACACCCGAGCGCGGTGCACCAGGACTTCCTCCTGTCCCTCCAGTCGGCGGCGCAGCGCGGTTGTATCGCGCAGGGCTTGGAGCGGATCAGCGTTCTCGGTGATGCGGGCAAGATCGACCTCTGTCATGCGGTCAACCGTAGTTGACTTCTCCCGTGATAGTCAACTCATGTTGACGCAACAGACGCCAACTCAGGGCAGCGGTCATGCGTCGAACTCTAGGTCGGCAAGCCGTTCTACGACGCGAGCGCAGCCCCGACGGGATCGTGCCGAGCTCTTGGCGCGTCGAACGCGCCCCACTGCACCTGGGGACGCGAACGCTGGCGGCCACCCCGCTCGCCCGGCGCCCTCATCTCGGCAGATCCGCACGCTCATCGCGGCAGATCCGGGCGTCTGGGCAAGTGATGTAGTGACTACGCGCCGCCCTCAGCATCTTCGTCGTCGGTCATCTCGAACGATCGGAGGGCATCGGGATCGTAGTCATCACTTGCCTGCAGCCCCAGGGCGGCGAGTGCCTCCGACGAGGGCAGTACATCGTCAAAGATCCCGACCGGGTGGCTCGGTTCCTCAGGCGTCCACAGCACCCCGTCGAGACGCCCGGCGCGCATTAGTTCCTCCACTGTGGCCCGGGCGAGACCGGTGCTTCGGCAGAAGTCCTCGATCCGCAACATGCCGCGACCACTGATAAGCGGCTTGGGACCTGAGGGCTCATCCATGGACGCAGCATGGCACCGTCAACCGCTCATCGGCAGATCCGCGCATGTCAGCGGCAGACCCCGGACGTTCTCCGTCAGCCGAGGTCTTCGTAAGAGTCAGGGTCATCGAAGCGGTTGGGCTCACGTTCGCGATGAGGCCCGTCGTAGGGCCGGTGCCCGACGAGCCAGTCGTAGCCCTTCCACTCGATGGGTTCGATGCGCGGCTTCAAGGTTGCCCACGCAGAAGTGCAATCGACCACCGAAAAGAACGACTCCACGGCGCCACAGAACGCCCGGAAGCATGTCAGGCAAGCGGCTACGCGTGACCCATCTCGGAGTCAGGCGGTGACCGTTGTCAGTCCGCACTACTCCCCGCCAACCCATGGTCACATTCTGGCGCATCGGCGTCAGGACATCGGTGTGGGCTCAGGCGGCATGAGCGGACGTTCGACGAAGCCAGTCGGGGTCGTCCGTGGACTTGGGCCGCCGCAGGAACTCAGCGCGTACGCCCGGTCTCAGCTGCCACCAACCGGCGACCAAGAAGGCAACCGCCAGGAAGAGGAGTGCCAGCCGGTGAAGGAGCGAGTGCCAGCCATCGCTCAGCAGTCCCGTCGTCATGAGACCCGAGACGGCTGCGCCCGGGGACTTCACGCGCAGCAGGTCAACGGTGACCACGCGACTGCAACAGCGGCCTGGGAGACGGACTCATCGACGTGAGCGGACGCACGGGTCGCGGCAGATGCGGGTGCCTACTCGTAGCCAGTGGCCGCGCGGACCATCTCGGCGAACAGACGCCCTGAGGGTGCCTCTTGGTCGTAGTCCACATCGGTCTCCACCGGAGCGGTTGAGAAGGCGGTCAACGCATCCAGAAGGCGTTCGACGGTCGAGTTCTCCCACTCGACGCGTCCCGCATCGACATAGTCGCGGAGCACCTCCTCCACGAACCATCCGAACTCGTCGCGCGTCGTCACAACGGACGGGTCGGCGATCGTGTCGCGCCCTGTCTCGTGTGCCATGGCCGCAGACTGTCATGCCCGACGCCGCGAGAACGCGTCCTCACATCGGCATGAGCCGCCCCCGGCCAGGGCACGTCAGGACGTCGAGTGCAGCCGCCGGCCGTGAGGTGCTCGTGCCGGCCGGCGTCTTGGGGTACGGGACCGGATGGCTGAACGTCACTGGACCCGCCTCGGCATCGTCGCGATCGCCGGTCACGTCTGCTACGAGCTCGTGGCGGGCGTCGCGGTGCCGCTGGCGCCACATGTCGGCGTACGAGCGGCTGCCGGGACGTTCGCGCTCTCCGCCGCTGCCGCGTACGTGCCCGCCGGTCGGCTCGTGAGCCCGCGCGGTGACCGTACGTACGCGATCGCGAACGGCTTCTTCCTCGCAGCGGTCGTCGGGCACTACAGCAGCTGGCCTCGCAGGTGGCGCGCCGGCCTGCCGTGGTCGACCGAGCACGAAGGGCTCGAGGGGCCGGTCGTCGGCCCTACAACGTGATCCTCCAGGCGCCGGCTGTCGCCGGGGTCGCGGGACTCTGGAGAACCGCAGCAAGTGGCGGTGGGGCGCTGTGACGGCACTCGCGGTGGCGCCCGTGCTGCGGTGGGCCACGCCTCGCGAGTACGCCAGGCTGCGGCAGCAGGCAGCAGAGCACCCCGGATGGTGGAACCGGCGGCTGGAGTCAATCGAACGGGGGATCAGTACCAGCCGTTGGCCTGCTTGAAGCTCCACGCGCTGCAGGGGGTGCCGTAGGTGTCGCGGATGTAGTCGAGCCCCCAGCGGATCTGCGCCTCGGCGGAGGTCATGTAGTCGTCGGGCAGGTCGTGCAGCTGCGTGAGGGCCTGCGGGATGCCGTAGGCCGAGGACGTCGGGTTGTCGGCGTCGACGCGCCAGTTGGACTCGCTGACGTAGAGCGAGTCCAGGCACGAGAACTGGTCGGCGGAGAAGCCGTAGGCCGGCAGCAGGGCGCGGGCGATGTCGCGCGGGTCGCCGTCGGACAGCTTCTCCGAGCGCGTCACCGCCGCACCACCGGACATCTCGAGCGCGGTGGCCTTGACGCGGTCGGTGCGGCGGGCCGCGCGCGAGACGACGGCCCGCGAGGAGCGCCGCTCGAGCTCACCGGCGCTCGACTCGGTGTCGGCGACCGTCTCGGCACCGTCGGTGGTGCCGCCAGCGGTGGTGGTGCCAGCAGCCGTGCCGGCGGTCGTGCCGGTGGCACCGGACGCGCCGGCCGTCGAGCTCGCCGGGTCGGCAGCGATCGGAGAGGGCACGCGCGGCTCATCGAGCGCGAGACCGCCGGTGACGCTCATGCCGGTCACGGCGACGGCCAGGCCGGTCAGCGCCACGCTGGTGCGCAGGGGTCGACGCGGGGCGCGCACGGACTTGTGCCGGCCGGGCGCGCGGTGCTTCGGGACGTGCTTGTCGGACTTCGACACGGGGGCTCACGGGGTAGACGACGGGGTGCCACGCCCCGGTGGAGCCGGGCGTGGAGCGACCGCGCGGACCCGGGCCGAACGGCCCAGGTCACGAAGCGGTCACGAGCCACCATGCAGGAGCCTCAGGAGCCGTGCAAACCAAACGCCACATCCGGTGCTGTCCCTTTCGTCACATGAGATACGCCTGACCTCAGGGGTCACACCAGCACCGGCACGCCGGTGTCTTCTCCGCCACAGCGCGAGGTCAGAGGGTGACGTCCTCCAGCATCTCGGTGACCAGGGCGGCGATGGGCGAACGCTCCGATCGGGTCAGCGTGACGTGGGCGAACAGCGGGTGGCCCTTGAGCTTCTCCACGACCGCCACGATGCCGTCGTGGCGCCCCACCCGCAGGTTGTCGCGCTGGGCCACGTCGTGGGTGAGCACGACCTTGGAGTTGGCGCCGATGCGCGAGAGCACGGTGAGCAGCACGTTGCGCTCGAGCGACTGGGCCTCGTCGACGATGACGAAGGCGTCGTGGAGCGAACGGCCGCGGATGTGGGTCAGCGGGAGCACCTCGAGCATCCCGCGGTCCATCACCTCGTCGACGACCTCGCGCGAGACCAGCGCGCCGAGGGTGTCGAAGACGGCCTGCGCCCAGGGCGACATCTTCTCCCCCTCCGAGCCCGGCAGGTAGCCGAGCTCCTGGCCGCCGACGGCGAACAGCGGCCGGAAGACGACGACCTTGGTGTGCTGGCGACGCTCCATCACGGCCTCGAGGCCCGCGCACAGCGCCATCGCGGACTTGCCCGTGCCGGCGCGCCCGCCGAGGGAGACGATGCCGACCTCGGGGTCGAGCAGCATCTCCAGCGCCACCCGCTGCTCGGCCGAACGCCCGTGGATCCCGAAGGCGTCGCGGTCGCCGCGCACGAGGTGCACGCGCTTGTCCGCACCGACGCGGCCCAGCGCCGTGCCGCGCTCGGAGAGCAGGACGAGGCCGTTGTGGCAGGGCAGGTCGCGCGCCTCGGCGAGGTCGATCACCCCGTCCTCGTAGAGCTCGTCGAGGTCGCCCGCGGGCACCTCGAGCTCGGCCATGCCGGTGTAGCCGGTGTCGGAGCTGCTGACGGCCTCGGCGCGGTACTCCTCGGCGTCGAGCCCGACGGCCGAGGCCTTGATCCGCAGCGGGAGGTCCTTGCTGACCAGGGTGACCCGGTGCCCCTCGTCGGCGAGGTTGCGCGCGACGGCGAGGATGCGGGTGTCGTTGTCGCCGAGCCTGAACCCGGACGGCAGCGAGTCGGCGTCGGTGTGGTTGAGCTCGACGCGGAGCGTGCCGCCCTCGGTGCCGACGGGCACCGGCTGGTCGAGGCGCCCGTTGACGATGCGCAGCTCGTCGAGGGCCCGCAGCGCGGAGCGGGCGAAGAACCCCAGCTCCGGGTGGTGGCGCTTGCCCTCCAGCTCGGTGATGACGACCACTGGCAGCACCACCTCGTGCTCAGCGAAGCGCTTGGTCGCGGCCGGGTCGGCGAGAAGGACGCTCGTGTCCAGGACGTAGGTGCGGCGGGTGGTGCTGGGTGAGGTCTTGCTGCTGGCCACGACTAACCCCTTGCTGCGGGTCGGCGCGCGCACTCCTCGCCCGGCCCGATGTCATTCAACGGACCGGAGAGCTCCCCTCTGAGTGCCCACGGTGTGCCTCCCGGTACAGCAGGCTTCCCCACCTGCCGATATCGCGAAAGTACGCTTGGTCACACCGCGATCCGGTTCGACACGCCCGAACGCGAGGTCACGACGAGGCAACGGCCGGGGGCCGCGGTCAGCCGCCGAAGCGGCGCTCGCGGGCGGCGTACGCGCGGATCGCGCGCAGGAAGTCGACCCGGCGGAAGTCGGGCCAGAGCGCCTCGCAGAAGTAGAACTCCGAGTTGGCCGACTGCCAGAGCAGGAAGCCGCCGAGGCGCTGCTCGCCCGAGGTGCGGATCACCAGGTCGGGGTCGGGCTGGCCCTTGGTGTAGAGGTGCTCGGCGATGTGCTCGACGTCGATGCTGTCGGCCAGCTCCTCGAGCGAGGTGCCCTTCGTGGCGTGGTCGGAGAGCAGCGCGCGGACCGCGTCGGCGATCTCGCGGCGCCCGCCGTAGCCCACGGCGACGTTGACCAGCAGCCCGTCGATGTCGCGGGTCGCCTCCTCCGCCGCCTTGAGCTTCGCGGCTGTCTCGGGCGGCAGCAGGTCGAGGGCACCGACCGGGTGGATCCGCCAACGGCGTGCCTCGGCCAGCGACTCGACCGCGCCCTCGATGATCGTGAGCAGGCCGGTGAGCTGCTCGGCGGGACGGTTGGTGAGGTTGTCGCTCGAGAGCAGCCAGAGCGTGACCACCTTCACCCCGACCTCCTCGCACCAGACCAGGAGGGGACGGATGTTGTCGGCGCCGGCCTGGTAGCCCTCGGCCGTGTCGAGACCGACCGCCTTGGCCCATCGCCGGTTGCCGTCGAGCATCACGCCGACGTGCTGCGGGATCTGGTCGTGGGGCAGGCGCTTCACCACCCGGGACTCGTAGGCCGGGTAGAGCACCCGTCGCACGACGTCCTTCACGTTGATCACGAACCGATCGTAACGCCGGGTGTGCCGGCACTTGTCGTCGACGACTGCGCGCCTCTCGCCCTACGGGGTAGTTTTTCCGTATGGACCACCCCGCCATGACCCCCCGCGACCGCGTCGAGCACGCCGTGGACCGTGCCGGCGAGGTGATGGCCGACAAGATGGCCGAGATCAAGCCGCGCCTGCGCGGCTGGCTGCACGCCGCGACCGCTCCGATCGCCGGCGCCGCCGGCATCGTGCTCGTGGCGATGTCTCCGACCGCCTCGACCCGCATCGGATCGGCGGCGTTCGCCCTGTCCGCCCTCCTCGTCTTCACCGTCTCCGCGATCTACCACCGCGGCACCTGGTCGCCGCGCACGTGGGCCTTCCTGCGGCGCTTCGACCACGCCAACATCTTCGTGCTCATCGCCGGCACCTACACGCCCTACGCGCTGCTGTTCCTCGACGGCACCGCCCGCACGACACTGCTCGTCGTGGTGTGGTGCGCGGCCGTGGCCGGCGTGGTGTTCCGCGTGTTCTGGACCGACGCGCCCCGCTGGCTCTACACGCCGATGTACATCGCGCTCGGCTGGGCCGCGGTCTTCTTCATCCCCCAGTTCATGGAGGGCGCCGACCGGTTCAGCAGCGGCGTCGCGGTCGCGACGCTCGTGCTGGTGGCCGTCGGCGGCGTCCTCTACACGCTGGGCGGCCTGGTCTACGGCCTCAAGCGGCCCAACCCCTCGCCGCACTGGTTCGGGTTCCACGAGGTGTTCCACTCGTTCACCGTCCTGGCGTTCGCCGCGCACTACATCGGTGTGGCGCTCGCCACCTACTCGCTGCGCTGAGCGCGACCCAGGCCGAGTCCCGGGTCGTGCTCAGCCGAGGTTGAGCAGCGCGAACAGCACCAGCGCGGCGCCGGTGACGGCCCCCGCCAGGGCCCAGGCCGCCACCGGCGAGCGGCGCGCCAGCCACTCCGCCGTCTGGTAGGTCGCCGCGATGGCGGCCAGGGCGACGGTGACGTGGAGCAGCACCGCCAGCATCACCCCGGCGATCGCGCCCGCCGTCCGCAGCCGTCCCCAGAGCAGGCTCAGCGCCAGCGGCAGCACCACGGCCCCGGCGAAACCGCCCGCGAGCTCGACCCACCACGGCCGCTCCCCCATCCACGGCAGGTCGACCGCGCCCCACCACGAGCGGTCGAGCAGGTCGCTCGTGGCGCTGTAGCCGAGGGAGACGATGACGGCGATCGTGAGGGCGGCGGCCACCCGGTAGGACCAGTGCCGAGCCGTCGACCAGGGCACCGCGCGGCCCATGAAGACGGTGGCCACGGTCACCGCCGACCACACGATCCAGCGCCGGACGACGCCCGTGCCGGTGTCGGCCATCGCGTCGCGGAAGACCCGGTCGGCCTCGACCCGGTCGACCACGTGGCCCTCCGTTGAGACGTAGGACGTCGGGTCGTCGCGACCCGCCACGAGGGCGTCGTGGAGCAGCGCGGCCGGCAGGTGGGCGCCCGTCTTGGGCACCAGCCAGGTGAAGAGGGCGGGCACGGACGTCAGGTCGGTGCGGAAGTCGGGGCGCGCCGGCACGAGCAGCTCGCCGAGGTGGCGGTCGCGGTAGGCCAGGCGTCGCGCCAGCGCGAACGTCTCGACCCCCTCGTCGGAGTGGCGCTCGAGCACGATGCGGGGGTCGGAGCCCGGATCGGGCGGCTCGCCGGGCCCGGTCGGCGTCGGCAGGGTGCCGCCGTCGTAGAACCTGCGCGGCTGCACCGCGACCTGTCCCCAGCGCTCCCGAGTGCCCATGGCCCCAGTGTGGCGCTGCCGACCGACAGGCGTCAGGGGTCGAGCAGGTCGTTGCGGAACGCTCCGGCGGGGTCGAGGCGCGCACGCAGCGCCTCGAACCCAGCGCGGTCGTAGGCGCCGCCGGGGTCGCGCAGCGCCGGGGTGGCCGTGATCTTGCCCCAGTGGGCGCGCGGCTCCCACGGCGCGAGCGCGTCCTCCACCGCACGCAGTGCGGGGCGCACCAGCGCCGCGTCGGGACGCCACGTGAAGTGCGCGGCGACCGTGTCGCGGCCACGGAACGGGCTCAGCCACAGGTCGTCGGCGGCGATCGAGCGGATCTCGTGGACGAGGAGGGCCGGGGCGACCAGCGGGGCGATGGCCGTCATCGTCGGCAGCAGGTGGGGTGCAGCGGCCCTCGGCAGGAAGAGCTCGCTCTGCAGCTCCTCCCCCACGCTCGGCAGGTGCGCGGCCCGGAAGTGCGGCAGCCGCTCGTGCCACGGACCGGGCACGCCCTGCTGCGGCGACGTCGCGAGCGGGTCGACCCCCGGCACCGGGTGCAGCTCACGGTCGGCCGGGGCGCGCGAGGCCAGGCACGGCGCGAGCGCGCGAGGGCTGTCGAGGCGCTCCTTGACCCACACCGAGGTGACCCGCTCCGGGTCGGACAGGTCGGTGAACACGCTGACGCTGTCGCCGCTGGCCAGCACGGCCGGCAGCTGCTCGGCCACCTCGGCTGCGGGAAGGTCGGCCCAGACCCGCTGACGGACGTCGTAGGTGGGCTCGGTCCGCAGCCACAGCCGGGTCACCACGCCGAGCGCGCCGAGCGAGACCACGGCCCCGCGCAGGTCGGGGTCGTCGGCCCCGATGCGGACGAGCTCGCCGGCGGACGTGACCAGCTCGAGCGCGGTGACCGCGGTCGCCAGGGAGCCGTTGTCGTCGCCGGACCCGTGGGTGCTGGTGGCGCAGGCGCCGGCCACGCTGATGTGGGGCAGCGACCCCATGGTGTGGAGCGCGCGGCCCGCGGCGTGCAGCACCGGCGCGACCTCGGCGTAGGTCGCCGCCGCCGGCACCACCGCGACCGGCCCGTCGGGGCCGTCCTCGACCTCCACCGGCAGCCCGAGGTCGCGGGCGCTGACGTGGAGTCCGTCGGTGTCGGCGACCGTCGAGAACGAGTGGCGCGAGCCCAGGGCACGCACCCGCATCCCATCGGCCGCGGCCGCCGCGACCACCTCCTGCAGCTCGGAGGTGCTGCCGGGCGCGACCAGCTCGCGGGCGCGGTAGGTGACGTTGCCCGCCCAGTTGATGCGGGCGGGGTCGGAGGTGGTCACGGGTGCTCCTCGGCGCCGCCACGCGGCAGGGTGAAGTGGAATCCGTCGGCGACCTTCTCGGCGACGACGAGGGCGACGGCGTCGACGGTCGTGGCCCGGTCGCCACCGCCGTCGTGGGCCAGGACGACGGCGCCCGGGGCGATCGCGGCGCGCAGGTGGTCCGCCAGGGTGGCCACGCTGCGATCGTCGCAGTCGTCCCAGTCGTGGATGACGTTGCCCAGCCCGAGCGGCTGCATCCCGAGCGACGCAGCCACCTGCCCGGTGCGGCCGAACGAGCCGTTGGGCGCGCGATACCAGGGCACCGCCGCGTCCGGGTCGCCCAGCGCCTCACGGATGATGCGGAGGGTGGCCAGCAGCACGGCGGCGGCCTCCTCCTCGGTGGCCGACCCGAGGTCGGCGTAGTCGAGCGAGTGGTTGCCCAGCGCGTGTCCCTCGGCCACGATGCGGCGCAGCAGCTCGGCCCCTCCGGGGGCACGAACGCGCTGCCCGACGACACAGAAGGTGGCCGTGACGCCCAGCTCGGCGAGCACGTCGAGCAGGCGGCCGGTCTGGCGGGGGTCCGGGCCGTCGTCAAAGGTCAGCGCGGCCACCCGGCCGGTGCCCCGCGCCGCCTCGATCGGGACGGCCGTCGGCGCGGTGGCCCCGCCCGGCACGAAGCCGTCGCTCACGGTGCCTCGTCGACCTCGTCGACCTCGACGACCTCGGGCTCGAGCACGCGGTCGGGACCGACCGTCCGCTCGGAGCCGACCAGGCTCAGCGCCAGGACCGCCTCGTGGTCGGCGCTGGAGCGACCGACCCGCAGCTCGACCGCTCCGGGCTCGACGAGCCGGACGTGGTCACGGCCGGTGAACGACGTGAGGTCGGCGTGCAGCCGCAGGTCGAGTCGGCGACGTGCGCCGGGTGCCAGGTCGACCCGGACCGCCGCCACCAGGCGCTGGACCGGGCGCACCACGGAGGCGGCGCAGTCGTGGAGGTAGACCTGCACGACCTCCGAGACCTCGCGGTCGGTCTCGTTGGCCAGCTCGACGCGCACCTCGGCCACGCCGTCGGTGGGCCAGGTCGGCCCCGACAGCAGCTCCACGCCGCGCCAGGTCGCCCGCGCGTAGGCGAGGCCGTGCCCGAAGGGGAACAGGGGCGTCGGGTCGAGGGTGGTGACCTCGGTGCGGTGCGCGAGGGGCGAGCCGAGGTAGGTCGACGGCTGGACGGAGCCGGCGCCGGGGAAGCTCACGGGCAGCCGCCCGGACGGGTTGGTGCGGCCCGAGAGCACCTCGGCGACCGCCGTCGCGCCCTCCTCGCCCAGGAAGAACCCGCACACGACGCCGGCGAGCCGGTCGGCATACGCGCTGAGGTCGTAGGGCCGCCCGACGAGCAGGACGGCGACGACGGGCGTGCCGGTCTCCAGCAGCCGGCCCAGCAGCTCCTCCTGCCGCCCGGGCAGGTGCAGGTCGGCCGCGTCGCAGCCCTCGCCCGAGGTGCCGTTGCCGAAGAGCCCGGCCCGGTCGCCGAGCACCGCGACGCACACGTCGGCGTCGCGCGCCGCGGCCACCGCCGCCTCGAGGGCGGCCTCGGGGTCGTCCGGCTCGTCGTCGACGAGGCGCGCCACCCCCACCGCGCAGCCGCGCACGTGCACGACGTCGTAGGACCCGGCGAGCACGTCGCGCAGGGTCGGGATCGCAAGGCCCACCTCGGTGCCCGGGTGGTGGGCCAGCACGTGCATCGGGAAGGAGTAGCAGCCCAGCATCGCCTCGCCGGTGTCGGCGTTGGGCCCGACCAGCGCGACCCGGGTGCCCTCGGCGAGCGGGAGCGTGCCGTCGTTGGCCAGCAGCACGACAGAGCGCCGCGCCATGTCGCGCGCGAGAGCGCGGGCCTCCGGGGGGTCGAGGTCGACCGGACGCGCCGGGGCCGGCTCCCAGTCGGCGTCGAGGAGCCCGAGCTCGCACTTCTGCCGCAGCACGCGCCGCAGGGCGCGGTCGACGACCTTCTCGTCGACGCGGCCGTCGGCGAGCGCCTCCAGCAGCGGGGCGCCGTAGGCGTCGACCGTCGGCAGCTCGACGTCGATGCCGGCGTCCAGCGCGAGGCCGGCCGCCTCTCCGAGGTCGGCGGCCATCCGGTGCAGGGTGTGCAGGAACGCCACGGAGAAGTAGTCGGCGGCCAGCGTGCCCTCGAAGCCGAGCTGGTCGCGCAGCAGCGTGGTGAGCAGGGCCGGGTCGGCGGCCGACGGGATGCCGTCGATGTCGGTGTAGGCGTTCATCACCGAGCGGGCGCCCGCGCGCAGGGCCATCTCGAACGGCGGCAGCATCACGTCGTGGAGCTCGCGGGTGCCCATGCCGACGGGGGCGAGGTTGCGCCCGCCGCGGGACGCGGAGTAGCCGAGGAAGTGCTTGAGGGTGGCCACCACGCCGGCGGACTGCACGCCGCGCACGTAGGCCGAGGCCATCGTCCCGACGAGGTAGGGGTCCTCCCCCATCGTCTCCTCGACGCGGCCCCAACGGAGGTCGCGGGTGACGTCGAGCACCGGCGCCAGGCCCTGGTGGATGCCCAGCCGCGCCATCAGCGTGCCGATCTGCGCCCCCATCCGCTCGACGAGGTCGGGGTCGAACGCCGCCGCCCAGCTGAGCGGCGTCGGGTAGATCGTGGCGCCCCAGGCGTTGAGCCCGGTCAGGCACTCCTCGTGCACCTGCGCCGGGATGGCGAAGCGGTTGGCCGCCCGCACCTGGTCCTGCCGCTCGGCGAGCGTGCGGAGCCCGTGCTCGACCTCGACGGGCGCGGTCCCGAACGGCCGGGTCAGCTGGCCGAGGCCGTCGGCGACGATGTCCTCCCACGCCAGGTCGGGCCCCGACTCGTGCAGCATCGGCGCCATCTCGCCGGCGTCGGCGGCGAGGAGCCACACCCCGGAGAGCTGGGCGACCTTCTCGGCGGGCGTCATCCGGGCCACCAGGTCGTCGACCCGGTCGTCGATGCCCACGGTCGGGTCGCGCCATGGCTCGTGCGGGTCGGTCGGGGAGAGCGGGGCGGTCACGGGGCGACACCTCCGAGGGCTCGGGTGGAACGCCGCAGCACCAGCTCGGTGCCCAGCGTGTGGTGGACGTCTGCGGGCTCGCGGCCCTCGATCAGCCCGAGGAGCATGGAGACGGCGTCGCGTCCCATCTCGCGGATGGGCTGGGCGACCGTGGTCAGCGGCGGCTCCGACAGCGCCGACTCGGGGATGTTGTCGAAGCCCACGAGCGACAGGTCGCCGGGCACGTCGATGCCGAGCTCGCGGGCGACGTCGAGCACCGCGAGGGCCATCTGGTCGTTGGCGGCGAAGACCGCCGTGGGCCGGTCGCTGCGCCCGAGCAGCTGGTGCGCGACCTCGCGGGCCACGTCGGTCTCGAACGCGCCGCGCACGACCAGCGACTCGTCGACCGGGACGCCTGCCTCGCCGAGCGCGTCGCGGAAGCCCTGCTCGCGCAGCTGTGCCGAGACCAGGTCGGCGCGGCCCGTGACCATGCCGATGCGGGTGTGCCCGAGCTCGAGGAGGTGGCGTACGCCCGCGCTGGCGCCCTGCAGGTTGTGGGCGGTCACCGTCGGGATGGTGGTGCTGCCGGTGTGCGGGTCGATGGCGACGACGGGCCCGTCGGCGTCGACGTCGGTGACCGTCGGCGTCACCAGCACCGCCCCGTCGACCAGGGTGCCCATCAGCCGGGAGAGGTAGCGACGCTCCCACCCGACGTGCTCGTCGACCCGACCACCGGCGGAGTAGGCGACGAGCTCGAAGCCGGAGCCCCGGATGGCGTCGGCCGCTCCCTTGAGGACCTCGGTGCTGAAGGGCTCGAAGTCGGCGACCAGCACGCCGACCACGTGGGTGCGCTGGTTGCGCAGGCTGCGCGCGACGAGGCTGGTCTCGTAGCCGAGCCGCTCGATCACGCCGCTCACGTGGGCGGCGGTCACCGCGGAGATGCCGTAGCGGCCGTTGATCACCTTCGACACGGTCGAGACCGACACCCCGGCCTCGGCGGCGACCTGCTGCATGGTCACCCGGCGGGCGGTCCGCTGCCCGGTCATCTCCACCATCCTCATCAGCCCTTCACCGCACCCTGCAGCCCGTTGACGATCCGACCCTGGAGGGCCAGGAAGAGTATGAGTGCGGGCAGGGTCGCCACGGTCGTGAACGCGAGCACGCCGGCCGTGTCGGCGGAGTACTGGGTGGAGTAGTCGGCGACGCCGAGCGGGAGCGTACGCATCTCGCCCTGCAGCAGGAGCAGCGGCAGCAGGTAGGAGTTCCAGGACCCGACGAAGGCCAGCACGCCGACGGTGACCAGGGCGGGCAGGCTGAGCGGCAGCGCGATCCGCCAGAACACGCCGACCCGTGAGGCGCCGTCGATCAGGGCCGCCTCCTCGAGCTCGCGCGGCAGCGCCATCAGGAAGGGGCGCAGGATCACGACGGTCACCGGAAGCGCGAACGCCGCCTGCGGCAGGGCCACGCCCCACCAGGTGTTGGACAGCTGGAGGTCGCGGCTGATCAGGATCGAGAGCGGGATGATCGCGGTGGCGAGGGGGAAGAGCAGGCCGAGCACGAACACCATGAACAGCGGCTCGCGCAGCCGGAACTCGTAGCGCGCCAGCGGGTAGGCCGCCATCACTCCCGCCCCGACCGCGACGAGGGTGGTCAGGGCCGCCACCACCAGCGAGTTGGTGGCGTAGCGCCAGAAGTCGGGGTTGGTGAGCACCGCGGTGTAGTTGTCGAGGCGCCACGGGCTCGGCAGCCCGGCGGGGTCGCTGGCGATCTGCTCGTTGGACCGGAAGCCGTTGAGCGCGCCGTAGACGACCGGGCCGACGCTCACCGCCACGACGGCGAGCGCGATCACGTAGACGGCGGGGTTGGCGCGGCCGATGGACCGGGGAGCCGCCCGGGGGGCAGCAGCACGAGGGGCAGCACGAGGGGCTGCGCTGGGAGACGTCACGGTGCTCACCTCAGGTCTCGGGTGTCGCGCCGCAGCACGAGACGCTGGTAGAGCGCGGCCATGGCCACGCCGATGACGAAGAGGACGACGGAGGCGGCCCCGGCGATGCCGTAGTTGCCGCGCTGGGTGCCCTGGGTGACGAGGTAGGTCGCCATGGTCGTGGTGGCGTTGGCCGGGCCGCCGCCGGTCAGCACCCAGACCATGTCGAAGAGCTGGAGGGAGCCGATCATCGACAGGAAGCACCAGGTGCGGATGGTCGGGCCGAGCAGCGGAACGACCACGCGCCACTGGGTCTGCCACCACGACGCGCCGTCGAGCTGCGCCGCCTCGTAGACCTCCTCCGGCACCGACTGGAGCCCGGCGAGGAGGAGCAGGATCGCCAGCCCGAGGTACTTCCACGTGAGCACGGCCATGACGGCCCACAACGCCAGCCCCGGGGTGCCGAGGAAGCCCTGCTCCGGCGGGACGACGCCGACCCCGCCGAGCAGTCCGTCGACGACCCCGGTGTCGGGGATCATCAGCTGGAACCAGATGACGCCGGCGATGACCTCGGCGACGACGTAGGGGACGAAGATGAGCGTGCGCACCACCCCGCGCCCTCGCATCCGCCGGTTGAGCAGCAGCGCGACGCCGAGGCCCAGCGGCAGCTGGATGGCGATGCTGAGCACGACGATCACCAGGTTGTGGGTCACCGCCTGGGTGAACACGTCGTCGGTCAGCACCCGGCGGTAGTTGGCCAGGCCGACGAAGTCGTCCATCGGCCCGAACCCGCGCCACCGGTAGAGCGACATGCGCACCGCCGAGAGCACCGGCCACGCGACGAACAGGCCGAGCAGCACCAGGGCGGGCAGGACGAAGACCACGATCTCCAGCCGCTGGCGCGCGGTGGGTCGGGTCCCGCCCCGGGGGCGGGCCGACCGCACCATCTCGGCCCGATCCCCCGGGGCGGGGTCGCCGGTCCCCAGATCGGGGGCGGCGGTCAGTGGAGGCAGGGTCACGGAATCTTCCTGGCCGGCTTCCCGCTCAGCCCTGGTCGTCGGCGGCCTGCTGCATGGCGTCGACGACGTCCTGCGGCGTGGCCTTTCCGGCGAACATGAGCGCGATCGCGTCGTTCATCGCACCGCCCACGGACTCGCCGAACGCCGTGTCGAAGTAGAGCTGGACGTAGGGCGCGCTGTCGCGGACCTCGATCAGGTCCGCGAGGACCGGGTCGCTGACCGCGTCGGTCGCGGAGGGCACCGTCGGCAGGCCCATGTCGTTCTCGGCGAACTCACGCTGCACGTCCTCGCTGAGCAGGTGGGTGACCAGGTCGACGGCCGTGTCGGGCGCCCCCTCCGCGACGGCCCACGCGTCACCGCCGCCGAGGGCCGCGGCCGGGTCGCCGGCACCACCCTCGACCGCGGGGAACGGGAACCAGCCGGTCCGGTCGCCGAGCCCCTCGCCGCTGTCGGTGAGGCCCTGCATGACGCCGGGCTCCCAGTGGCCCTGCATCTCGCTGGCGACCTTGCCGGTGGCGAGCAGGCCGGACGCCGAGTTGGCCCCCTCCTGCGCCGGCGTCGCCAGGAAGCCCTTGTTGAACGGCTCGGTGGCGACGATGTCCTCGACCACCTCGCCGGCCTCGACGAAGCAGGGGTCGGAGAAGTCGAGGTCGGCGACCGCCTGGGTCAGGACGTCCTCGCTGCAGGTGCGCACGGCTGCGTAGTACCAGTAGTGGGCGGCCGGCCACTTGTCGCCGGCGCCGAGGGAGAGGGGCGTCATGCCGGCGGCCTTGAGGTCGTCATTGGCCTGCTCCCACTCCGCCATGGTGGTGGGCGGCGTGACGCCGGCCTCCTTGAACTGCTCGGTGTCGTACCAGACGCCGACCACGCCGAGGGAGAAGGGAAGCGCGTAGGTGCGGCCGTCGACCTGCCACCCGGCGACCGAGCCGCCGATGGCCTCGATCTCCTCGGCGGCGTCCTCGGTCAGGTCACGGGTCAGGCCCGCGTCGACGTGGGCGGCGAGCTCCCCGCCGCCGCGCTCCATGTAGACGTCGGGGAGGTCGCCGCTCTGGAAGGCGGCGGCGAGCTTGTCGACCATGTCCTCGTGGGCCATCGCCGTGACCTCGACGGTGACGCCCGGGTTGTCGTCCTCGAAGTCGGACGCGACCTTCTCGTAGAAGCCCTTGCCCGGCTCGTTGTTGGAGTTGTGCCACCACGTGATGGTGTTGTCGTCCCCGTCTGCGGTGCTGTCGTCGGCGCCGCAGGCCGTCAGGGTGGTCCCGGCGCACAGCAGGGCCAGCGCTGCGACTCGTGTCTGCTTCCGCATCTCGATCGATCCTCTCCGACCCCGCCGCCTATGACGTGGATCACACCCGAGCAGCGTGCCCGAGGCGCGTCCGTGGTGTCAATCGTTGTCGATAACGATTTCTTCGACCTGTTCCGGGCCGACAGGGCCGCCCCGCGGGTGGCCACCTAGGGTGCGGCGCATGACCACCGCGCGCACCGTGCCCGTCACCACGGAGATGGACGGTGACGAGCTCGACGCCCTCGACGCGTGGCACCTCGCGCGCGAGCACGGGCTGCGCCGGATCGCGGTGGAGTCGTTCGTGCGGTTCCGCTACGGCGACGGGTTCACCAACTCCCGGGCCCTCGCGCTGCAGGCGTGCCTCGCCGTCGTTCCCTTCCTGCTGGCCCTGACCGGCCTGGCCGCCGACCTCGACGAGGAGCGGCCCGCTGCGGTCGTGGCCCACGTCGTCGACTCGATCTCCCCCGGCGCCGGCGAGGGCGACGCGCTCGCCTCGGCGGTGGACGGGTCGGACGCCTCCGAGCTGGCCGGCGAGATCGCGCTGTTCCTCGGCCTGGGGTTCGCGCTCGTGTCGATGACCACGGCGATGGCCCAGGTCGAGCGCGGCGCCAACCGCATCTACGGCATCCGGCGCGACCGCCCGGCGCTCGCCAAGTACGGCCGCGCGGCGGTGCTGACGGCCGTGCTCGCCGCACCGGTCGGCATCGGCTTCGTGATGCTCGTCGGCGGTGGCGCCTTCGGCGACGCGATGGCCGACAGCTACGGCTGGTCCGATCGCACGGTCGACTGGTGGAACGTGCTGCGCTGGCCGGTCGGCATCGCACTGCTCGTGGTCGCGATCGCCGTGCTCCTCGACCACGCGCCGCGCCGCCGGCAGCCGGGCCTCACCTGGCTCGCGCTGGGGTCGGGCATCGCGGTCGTGCTGAGCGCGGTCGCCACGGCCGGGCTGGCGGCGTACGTCTCGCTGAGCGGGTCCTTCGGCAGCGTCTACGGCCCGCTCGCCGGCGTCTTCGCCCTGCTGCTGTGGGCGCTGCTGTCGTCGGTCGCGTTCTTCTACGGCACGGCCGTCTGCGCGCAGCTCGAGGCGCTGCGCGCGGGAGAGGTCGCGCCCGCCCTCGACGACCCGGGCCGCCCGCACGCGCGGACCGTGGGCGACCGGGGCGACCGCTGAACCGCGGCCGGGCGCGGGTGCCTCAGCCGCGGGCGACGAGCCCCAGCAGTGGACGCAGGTCGTCGTGCACCTCGGTGGCGCCCGCATCCTCGAGCCGGGCCGCGAGGTGGGTGGTCGCGACGCCCACCACGCGGCGTACGCCGGCGCCGCGCGCCGCGCGCACCCCGGCCGGCGAGTCCTCGGCTGCGAGGGCGTGGGCCGGATCGATGTGGAGCCGCTCGCAGGCCAGGGCGTAGCCGGCCGGGTGCGGCTTGCCGTCGGCGACGTCGCGGGAGGTGACGACGACGTCGACGCTGTCGAGGTCCAGCGCCATCGCGCGCAGCGAGCGCTCGACCCAGTCCGGACCGGCCGAGGTGACGATCGCCAGCGGCACACCGGTGGCGCGGGCGCCCAGGAGCAGGTCGCGGGCACCGAGCACCGGCGTGGGCGGCTCGTCCGGCACGAACGGCACCACCTCCCGGGCCAGCGCCACGGGGTCGTGCCCCGACCAGGGACCGGGCTCGACGGCGAAGACGTCCTCGGCGCGCCGCCCCGTGAACATGGCCAGGTCGGGCAGCTCCCAGCCGCGGTGGGCGAACCACGCCTCGTACGACGCCCGGTGCAGCGACTCGGAGTCGACGAGGGTCCCGTCGAGGTCGAGCAGGAAGCCCGAGAGGGCGGAGCCGGTCGTGGAGCCGGTCGTGGAGCCGGTCATGGAGCCACGAAGAGGAGGTCGCCCGCCGCGACCGAGGTGCCGATCGCCTCACTGGTGACCGAGCCCTTCGCCGCGTCCATCAGGACGACCGGCACGACCGGCGAGACGTCCTGCCCTCCCGCGCTGGCGGGGAGCGACGAGGGGTCCCAGGCGATCATCGGGTCGCCCGCGGCCACCTCGCTCCCCTGCGCGGCGAGGACGTCGAAGCCCTCGCCCTCGAGACGGACGGTGTTGATGCCGAGGTGCACCAGCACGCCGACGCCGTCGCCGAGCACGACGAACGCGTGCGGGAGCACCTTCACGGCGGTCCCGGCGATCGGCGAGACGACCGTCGTGGGTCCGCCGTCGGGCTCGATGGCCGGCTCGATGGCGATCCCGGGGCCGACCATCTCCTCGGCGAACACCGCGTCGGGCACCTCGGCGATCGCGACCACCCGCCCCGGACAGGGGGCCAGCACCTGCACGGACCCACCGCTCACATCAGGTCCTCGATGTCGTCGGCGAGGTTGTCGGCCTCGGGCCCGACGACGACCTGGACGACGGTGCCGCTGGCCATCACACCGTGGGCTCCGGCGGCCTTGAGGGCGGGCTGGTCGACGAGCGACCCGTCCTTGACCTCGGTGCGGAGCCGGGTGATGCACGCCTCGATCTCGACGACGTTGTCGGCGCCGCCGAGGCCGGCCAGGATCTTCTCTGCCTTGCTGCTCATGTGGATGTCCTTCGGTGGGTGGGTCGGGGTCAGCGGTCGGTCCGGGTGAGCTTGCGGAGTCCGCGGGGATTGTCGGGGTCGAGGCCGAGCCGGCGGGCCGTCTGCTCGACCATCATCTGCGCCGGGACGATGGACGCGATCGGCTCGAGCGTCTCGGGCAGGTCGGGCCCGGCGAGGTGCAGGTCGCACAGGTCGGCGAACGTCGGCGTCCCGCCGATGCCCAGGACACGCGCGCCCCGCTCGCGGAGATCGCGGACGAGGTCGGCCATCGGCTCGGCCAGCGGGCCGCTCGCCGAGCCCACCAGCACGGCCAGCAGCCCCTCCCGCACCACCGAGATGGGACCGTGGCGCAGGTCGGCGTAGGAGTAGCCCCGCACCGGCCGCAGGCAGGTCTCCTCCATCTTCAACGCCGTCTCCAGGGCGGTGCCCAGCAGGAGCCCGCGACCGGAGACGACGACCTGCTCGGCGGCGGCGAGAGCCTCGGCGGCCGCGGCCACGTCGGACTCGAGCAGCCGGGCCACCGCTGCGGGGACGTGGGCCAGGCCGTCGGCCAGCGCGTGGTCCGGTGCGAGGGCGTCGGCCAGCAGGGCGAGCGCCACGAGCTGGGTCAGGTAGGTCTTGGTGGCGGGCACCGCCGTCTCGGGGCCGGCGCGGGTGACCAGGCTGAGGTCGGCGGCGTCGGCGAGCGGTGACCCGTCGACGTTGGTGATGGCGACGGTCGCGGCCCCGCACGACCGGGCCCAGTCCTGGGTCTCGACGATCTCGGCGGTGGCGCCCGACTGCGAGACCGAGACGACCAGGCAGTCCGAGAGGTCGAGCCGCGAGCGGTAGTGGGTGGCCACGCTGGGGGCCGCCAGCGCCGCCGGCACCGCGGCGGCGACCTCGAGGAGGTAGCGGCCGTAGATCGCGGCGTTGTCGCTGGACCCGCGCGCGACGAGGAGCACGCGGCGCCTGTCCTCCGCGAGCTCGCGCAGGCGGGGCTGGAGCGGCACGAGGTGCTCGAGGGTGCGCGCCGCAGCCGCCGGCTGCTCGGCGATCTCGGCGGCCATGCGCGTCGGTGCTGTGCTCATGAGCGGTCCTTGACAACGGGGGCGCCGGGACCCATCCTCCCAACTGGTACGGACCAGACCGTACCAATGCAGGCGCCCGGCGTCGAGAGGTGGAGATGGCCCGCAGGATCGACGACGGCCCCCGGCCCAAGCACGCCCAGCTGAGCGACGTGCTGGCCGACCTGGCGACCCGCGAGCTCGGCCCTGACACGGCCATCCCGTCCGAGCGCGAGCTGATGGCGACGTACGACGTCTCGCGGGCGACCGTCCGCAGGGCGATCGAGAGCCTGGTGGCCGGCGGGCTGCTCCGCCGGATCCAGGGCAAGGGCACCTTCGTCGCCGCGCCGCGCGTGGA
Organism: Nocardioides sp. zg-1228; assembly: GCF_017086465.1. Classification (NCBI taxonomy): domain Bacteria; kingdom Bacillati; phylum Actinomycetota; class Actinomycetes; order Propionibacteriales; family Nocardioidaceae; genus Nocardioides; species Nocardioides sp. zg-1228. The sequence continues at coordinate 3,171,062 of NZ_CP070961.1, forward strand.
GAGCCACCTCCACCTGGCGTCGTTCTCCGAGGACATGCGCCGTCGCGGGCTGGTGCCCTCGACGCGCCTGATGCTCGTCGACGAGGAGCGGCCGCCCGGTGACGTGGTGGGCTCACTGCAGCTGGGTGAGAGGGGCACGGCATGGCGCATCGACCGCGTGCGCCTGGCCGACGGGCGCCCGATGGCGATCGAGCAGGGGTGGTATCCCACCGACCTCCTGCCCGGCCTCGACACCGCCGACCTCACCGGCTCGCTCTACACCCTCTTCGCCGAGCGCTACGGCCTCGTCATCGACAACGCGGAGCAGACCGTGTGGGGCGAGAGCGCCGAGGGGGCCACCGCGCGTCGCCTCGAGGCCCCCGTCCACACCCCGCTCCTGGTCTTCCGTCGCGTCTCCAGCGCCGCCGGGCGCCCCGTCGAGCACGTCGTCTCGCGCTACCGCGGAGACCACTACCAGGTCCACATGAGCCTCCGCGCGGATCCACGCGCGAGCAGCACCGACAGCACCACGAGAAGGGAACGATCCTGATGACCACCCAGGAAGCCGCGTCGAGCGGCACCACGTCGGACAAGCGCAGGTGGAACCTCGCGCCGGTCCAGAGGTTCGGGCGCAGCCTGATGCTCCCGATCGCCGCCCTCCCCGTGGCAGCCCTGCTGCTCCGGCTGGGGCAGCCCGACCTGCTCGGGGCCGACGGCCTGGGCTGGGACAACGTCGCCGCGGTCATCGGAGCCGCCGGCAACGCCCTGTTCGCCAACCTGCCGCTGCTCTTCGCCGTCGGCATCGCGATCGGCATGGCCCGCAAGTCCGACGGCTCGACGGCGCTCGCGGCGGTCGTCGGCTACCTCGTCTTCAAGGGCGTCGGCGACGCGATGTCGCCGGTCATCCTCGAGGGCGACGAGCTGATCAACTACGGGGTGCTGGGCGGCATCGTCTCCGGCCTCGTCAGCGCGTGGCTGTGGCAGCGCTACCACCGGATCACCCTGCCGCCCTACCTCGCGTTCTTCGGCGGGCGCCGCTTCGTGCCGATCATCACCGCGTTCGCGATGCTGGTCGTCTCGGTCCTGATGAGCTTCGTCTACCCCGCCTTCGACGCCGGCATCACCGGCCTCGGCGAGTGGGTGACCGACAACGCCGTGCTCGGCGGGTTCGTCTACGGCACCCTCAACCGGCTGCTCATCCCGCTCGGCCTGCACCACATCCTCAACAACCCGCCGTGGTTCATCTTCGGCGAGTACTCCGCCAACGGCGAGGTCTACCACGGTGACATCGCGCGCTTCCTCGCCGGCGACCCCACCGCCGGTGCGTTCATGACCGGCTTCTTCCCGATCATGATGTTCGCCCTCCCGGCCGCCGCGCTGGCGATCTGGCACGAGGCGCGCCCGGAGAACAAGAAGCTCGTCGGCGGCATCATGCTGTCCGCCGCGCTGACCGCGTTCCTCACCGGCGTCACGGAGCCGCTCGAGTTCGCGTTCATGTTCGTCGCGTTCCCGCTCTACGTCATCCACGCCCTCCTCACGGGCACGTCGATGGCTCTCGTGAACGCCCTCGGGATCAAGGACGGCTTCGGCTTCTCGGCCGGCCTGTTCGACTACGTGCTCAACTTCAACATCGCGACCAGGCCACTGCTGATCATCCCGATCGGTCTGGCCTACGCGGCCGTCTACTACTTCGGCTTCCGCTTCGTCATCCGCAAGTGGAACCTCAAGACGCCGGGGCGCGAGGACGACACGGACCCCGCCAGCGGCGGGTCGATCCTCGTGCAGGACAACAAGGCCTGACGTGATCGTCAGCGCAGCCCAGGTGGTCACCCCGGCGCGGGTCCTCGCGCCGGGGTGGCTGCTCCTGGAGGGGGCGAGGATCGTCGAGGTGGGCGAGGGCCCGCCGCCCCGCTCCCCCGACGTCGCCCTCGGCGACGTCACCGTCGCGCCCGGCTTCGTGGACATCCACGTGCACGGCGGGGGCGGCGCGTCGTTCGACGCGGGCACGCCCGACGCCGCCGAGGTCGTCGCAGCCGCCCACCTCGCCCACGGCACCACCTCGATGGCCGCCAGCCTGGTCACCGACACCACCGACCGGATGGCGGCCGCCGTACGCGAGCTCGCCGGGCTGGTCGCGGCCGGCCACCTCGCGGGGATCCACCTCGAGGGCCCCTGGCTCAGCCCGCGACGCTCGGGCGCCCACCAGCCCGGTGCCCTCGCGCACCCCGACCCCGCCGCCGTCGAGGCGCTGCTGGCCGCCGGCGACGGAGCCGTCCGGATGGTCACCCTCGCCCCCGAGCTGCCCGGCGGGCTCGACGCCGTGCGCCGGCTGGACGCGGCGGGGGTGGTGGTCGCGATCGGGCACACCGACGCGACGTACGACCAGGCGCGCGCCGCGCTCGACGCGGGTGCACGTGTCGGCACGCACCTCTTCAACGCCATGCGAGCGCTCCACCACCGCGAGCCCGGGGCCGCCGGGGCGCTCCTCGACTCGACCGCCGCCGTCGAGCTGATCGCCGACGGGGTCCACCTGCACCCCGCCGTGCTGCGTGCCGCCTTCGCGGCGGCGCCCGGGCGCTGCATCCTCGTCACGGACGCGATGGCGGCGGCGGGGGCACCCGACGGCGACTACCGCCTCGGCCCGATGGACATCGAGGTGCGCGACGGCATCGCCCGGCTGGCCGACAGCACGGGCGACGGCGCGATCGCCGGCTCGACGCTCACCATGGACGCAGCGGTGCGGTTCGCCGTCCGGACCGCGGACCTGCCGCTGGTCGACGTCGTACGCGCGGCCAGCACCGTCCCGGCCGCCGCGTGGGGGCTCGACGACGTGGGCGCCCTCGCGCCCGGCCGCCGCGCCGACCTCGTGGTCCTCGACGCCGGGCTCGGGGTGGTCCGGGTGATGCGGTCCGGCGCCTGGGTGCGCCGCTGACCCGCTGACCCGTGCTGACGGTTCATCAAGGTATGCAGCCCAACCCGCACTTCCCTCGGCGAGCTCACCATGGGAGGTGCAGGTCCAGCGACATACCTTGATGAACCGTCGGAGGGTGGTCAGCCCTTGGTGGAACCCAGCGTCAGCCCGGACACGAACTGCTTCTGGAGCGCGAAGAAGACCACCAGCACCGGCAGGGCGACGATGATGGACCCCGCCGCGACCAGGTTGGTGTCGGTGAAGAACTGCCCGCGCAGGTTGTTGAGCGCCGACGTCACGGGCAGTTTGTCGCCCTGCTGGATGAGCACGGTCGCCCAGAAGAACTCGTTGTAGACCCAGGTGACCTGCAAGGTGGCCAGCGCGGCGAGCGCGGGACGGACGAGGGGCATCGTCAGCTGCCAGTACTGCCGCCACACGCTCGCCCCGTCGAGCTCGGCCGACTCGTAGATCTCGTGGGGCAGCGTCTTCATGTAGTTGCTCAGCACGAACGTGCAGAAGCCGAGCTGGAAGGCGGTGTTGACGAGGATGAGCGCCCAGAAGCTGTTGAGCATCGACTCCGAGTCGCTCATGAAGTAGGGCAGCGGGATCTCGCGGAACATTCGGAACACGGGGATGAGCAACGCCTGCGGCGGGAGCAGGTTGGCGGCGAGGAAGACGCCCAGCATCGCGAGGTTGAAACGATAGCTGAACCGGGCCAGCACGAAGGCCACCATCGACGAGAGCCACAACGTCAGGACCACCGCCGGGACGGTGATGAGGAGCGAGTTGCGCATGTGCCGCCCGAAGTTGCCCTGCTCCCACGCCTGCTCGTAGTTGCTGGTGGTCCACCCCCCGAAGGACAGGTAGCCGTTGGCCTGCGTGTACTCGTACTCCCGGAACGAGTTGATGAGCGCCCAGAGCAGCGGGAACAGCCACACGAGGGCCAGGACGGCGACGATGACCGTCGCCACGGCACCGCGGCGCTTGCTGAACACCCCACCCTCCGTGCGGGCCGGCACGGACCCGAGCGGGGTGGGCGCGGTGGCGACCGGGGTCTCGTAGGTCATCGGGAGCGCTCCTCGCGGAAGACGGTCCGCAGGTAGAGGGTGATGAACACCGAGGAGATGACCATCATGATCACCGCGAGCGCCGAGCCGAAGCCGTAGCGCGTCGCCTCGCCGACGACGTTCTGCGCGACGAGGGCGCCGATGACCTCCAGCCCGTTGCGGCCCTTGTTGATCACCCAGACGAGGTCGAAGGCGCGCAGCGACTCGATGACCACGATGACCACCACGACCAGGTTGATCGGACGCATGACCGGGAAGATGACGTGGAAGAAGGTCTTCACCTCGCCGGCGCCGTCGACCGCGGCCGCCTCACGCAGGCTGGCGTCGACTCCCTTCAGGCCCGCGAGGTAGATGAGCATGATGTAGCCGGTGTGTCGCCATGCGGTGGCGACCAGCACGGCCCACAGGTTGATGTCGGGGTCGCCGTACCAGTCGACCTGGCTGTTGAAGACCTGGTTGATCAGGCCCTGGTCGCGCGAGTAGAAGAGCTGCCAGATGAACCCGATCAGGGCCAGCGACAGCACCACGGGCATGTAGAACGCCGTCTGGTAGAACCGGCTTCCCTTCATCTCCCGGTCGAGGACCACCGCGAGCACCATGCCGAGGATCGTCGGGAAGACGAACAGGAAGCCCAGCCAGATCAGGTTGTGCCGGATCGCCGGCCAGAACGCGGGGTAGATAGTGAAGATGTCGTGGTAGTTCTGGACGCCGACCCACTCGATCGTGTCGAGATCGCCGAAGCCGTTCCACTTCCCGAAGGACAGCACGACCGACAGCAGGGCCGGCACCCACACCAGCAGCACGACGAGGAGCAGCGGGATCGTCACCATCACGATGACGGTCGCCCTGTCCGTGCCGCGGAGCTTCTTCTCCCGGCCCCGGGGTGGCGCCCCGGCCCCAGCCTGCGCCGGCGGCGGCGCCTCGTCGATGTGGGTCATGACTCAGCCGAAGATCGACGTGGCTTGCTCCTGGATGCTGGCCGTCACCCCGTCGATGTCGTCCGGGTCCTTCAGGAAGGCCTGGATCGAGGGGATCATCACCGTGTTGGCGAAGTCGGCGTTGGTGTCGCGGTCCATGAACTGCGCGATGTTGGCCGCGGCTCCCACAACCTCCGCGGACTTCTTCTGCAGGTCGCTGTAGGTCGAGGTGCTCGCGCCCTCGTTGGCAGCGATGAACGGCGCGTCAGCGTTGCTGTTGGCCGCGTCCGCGGCGGCGGCACTGCCAAGCCACTTCGCCATCGCCTTTCCGGCCTCCTGGTTCTTGCCGGCGGAGGCGACGCAGAAGCCGTCGATGGGGGCGTCGAGGGCATCCGAGCCGATCGAGGCGTCGAGCTCGGGGAAGGTGAAGAAGTCGAGGTCCTCGCCGTTCTCGCCGAGGGCGTCCACGACGAACGTGCCGAGGAGGTACATCCCGCACTCGCCCTTGCCCATGGCGGTGGCCGCCTCCTGCCAGGTCCTGCCGAGCGGGTCGGCCTGGTGGTAGGGCAGCAGCGTGCGCCAGGTCTCGAAGACCTGCTTGACCTCGTCACCGTCCCACGCCTCGTCACCGGCCATCAGGCTCATGTGGAAGTCGAAGCCGTTGAGCCGCATGTTGAGGATGTCGAAGGTCCCCATCGCGGGCCAGCCGTCCTTGTCGCCGAACGCGAACGGGGTGACGCCCTTGCCCTGCATGTCCTCCATGAGCGCCATGAAGTCGTCGTTGGTCTCCGGCGGTGCCCAGCCGTTCTTGTCGAAGACCGACTTCCGGTAGAAGACCGCCCACGGGTAGTACTGCACGGGGACGAAGTACTGCTTGCCGTCGGGTGCCGTCGCCGCCTGTTTGAACGAGTCGTTGAGCCCGTCGATGGGCCACTGGTCGCTGAGGTCGGTGATCAACCCGTTCTCGGCGAACTGCGCCATGCGGAACCCGGCGAACCAGGTGAAGACGTCGTCGGGGGTGCCCTGCAGGTAAGTGTTGATGCTCTCCTGGAACGTGTTGTGGTCGACCGCGTTGAGGCTGACCTTGGTGTCGGTCTCCTTGGTGTACGCCTCGGCCATGGCCGCGAGCCGGTCGTAGGCCGGGCCCACGCCCTCGGCCTCGTTGATGCCGAACTTGACCGTGGCACCCGAGCCGCTCGACGGCCCGGAGTCGTCGCCGCCACAGGCGGCGAGCGCACTGGCCCCACCGACCGCGAGGCCGCTGAGCGCCAGACCGCGCAGGATCGAGCGCCGGGTGGCGGTCATGGTGGCGACGGCGGAACGGGGTACGGCGCTGGACGGGGTGCGGGACACGACGGCCTCCTCGAGACAATACCCAACAAGGAGCCACAGCATGTGACGAGCGACACAGCACCGTCAACCCCGAAGTCCGTCCGATTCGGACCGCTTCGAACATTTCCGAACCGATATCCACCCCGACGGACGTTGACTTCGCCGCGTGAGCCTCGTCACAGTAGCCGCATGCCGACACCCCTGCCCCCACTCGCATTCGGCGGCGACTACAACCCCGAGCAGTGGCCCGTGGCCGCCCACGAGGAGGACCGCAGCCTGATGCGGGAGGCCGGGGTCGACCTGGTCACCCTCGGCGTGTTCTCGTGGGCCTGGCTGCAGCCGAGCCCCGACACGTGGGACTTCGCCTGGCTCGACGAGCAGATGGACGCGCTGCACGCCGCCGGGATCGCGGTGGACCTGGCGACGGCCACCGCGTCGCCCCCGCCGTGGCTGACGCACCGGCACCCCGAGATGCTCCCGGTGACCCACGACGGCCGGACCCTGTTCCCCGGCGGACGACAGGCCTTCTGCCCGAGCTCGCCCGTCTACCGCGAGCACGCAGTCGCCCTCTGCACGGCCCTGGCCGAGCGCTACCACGACCATCCGGCGCTGGCGCTGTGGCACGTCTCGAACGAGCTCGGCTGCCACAACGCCCGCTGCTACTGCGACGTCAGCGCGGCGGCGTTCCGCACGTGGCTGCGGCAGCGCTACGCCGACGACGTGGCCCGCCTCAACGACGCCTGGGGTACGGCGTTCTGGTCCCAGCGCTACGACGACTTCGAGCAGGTGCTGCCTCCGCGGCTGGCCCCGGCCCACGCCAACCCGACGCAACAGCTGGACTTCCTGCGCTTCTCCTCCGACCAGCTCCTCGACAACTTCGTCGTCGAGCGCGACGTGCTCCATCGCCTCTCCCCCGGCGTCCCGGTCACCACCAACTTCATGGTGATGCGTCAGACCATGGAGATGGACTACCTGCGGTGGGGCCGCGAGCTCGACGTCGTCTCCAACGACCACTACCTCATCGCCGCCGAGGAGGGCGGCCACCGCGAGCTGGCCTTCAGCGCCGACCTCACCCGGGGCACCGCGCACGGACGGCCGTGGCTGCTGATGGAGCACTCCACGAGCGCGGTCAACTGGCAGCCGCGCAACCGGGCCAAGCGACCGGGCGAGATGATCCGCAACAGCCTCGCCCACGTCGCGCACGGTGCCGACGCCGTGCTGTTCTTCCAGTGGCGGGCCTCGCGGGCGGGAGCGGAGAAGTTCCACTCCGGCCTGCTCCCGCACGCGGGCACCGACACCCGGCAGTGGCGGGAGGTCGTTGAGCTCTCGCGCGTCCTCGATGCGATCGAGGAGGCCGCCGGGAGCACCCCGCGCAACGAGACCGCGATCCTGTTCGACTACGAGGCGTGGTGGGGCTGCCAGCTGGACTCCCACCCCAGCGTCGACGTCAGCTACCGCGACCGGGCCGAGGACCTCCACCGGGCCCTGTCGGCGTACGGCGTGGGTGTCGACGTCGTCCACCCGAGCACCGACCTGTCGGGCTACCGCCTCGTGGTCGTGCCGACCCTCTACCTCGTCTCCGCCGAGCACGCCGCCGCGATCGCGGCCACCGCCGAGGCCGGCGCCACCGTGGTGATCACCTACTTCAGCGGCATCGTCGACGAGAACGACCACATCCGCCTGGGGGGCTACCCCGGCGCGTTCCGTGACCTGCTCGGCGTGCGTACGACCGAGTTCCTCCCCTTGCTGTCGGGCGAGACGGTGCAGGTGGAGGGTCTCGGGACCGGGACGGTCACCGCCGACACCTGGGCGGAGGACCTCGAGCTGGTCGGGGCCGAGGCCGTCGCCACCCACCTCGGCGGTCCAGCGGCCGGCCTGCCCGCGGTGACCCGGCGAGAGGTCGGCGCCGGCTCGGCCTGGTACGTCGCGACCCGCCTGGACGCCGACGGCACCGATCGCCTGGTCGAGCGGCTGGTCACCGAGACCGGGATCGAGCGCCTGCCCGGCGCCGGCCCGCTGGTCGAGGTGACCCGGCGCGTCGGCGACCACGCGCAGTGGCTGTTCGTGCTCAACCACGGCCCCGACCGGGCAGACGTCCCGGTGCACGGCGTCGAGCTGCTGACCGGCACACCGGTCGCGGGCAGCCTCGTGGTGCCCGCCGGAGGGGTCGCCGTCGTGCGGGAGGACACCACCGCACGGGAACGAGGCGCCTGATGCTGGCTGCGCAGCGCCGCGGACGCATACTCGCCGAGCTGAGCCGCGACGGGACGGTGCGCGTCACCGACCTCGTCGAGCTCCTCGGGGTCTCCGACATGACGGTCCGGCGCGACCTCGTCGCGCTGCACCGCGACGGCCTGCTGGAGAAGGTGCACGGCGGTGCCCTGGCGGTGGCCGAGCCCTCGTCGGCGGAGCCCGGGTTCGCCGCCAAGTCGGTGCAGCGCCGCAGCGAGAAGGAGGCCATCGCGGCCGCCGCGGCCGGCCTGGTCAACCCGGGGATGGCGATCGCCGTGTCGGCCGGCACCACCACGCACGTCCTCACCGATCACATCGCGCGCGTCCCCGACCTCACCGTCGTCACCAACTCGGTGTGGGTCGCCGACGTCCTGCACCGCACCGGAGAGGCGACCACGTCGGTGCTGCTCACCGGCGGCCTCCGCACACCCTCCGACGCCCTGGTCGGTCCCGTCGCGGTCTCCTCGCTGCGCAGCCTCCACGTCGACGCGTTCTTCATGGGGGTGCACGGCATGGACGTCCGGGCCGGCTTCAGCACGCCCAACCTGCTGGAGTCGGAGACCAACCGCGCCATGATCGAGCGCTCGCGCCGGCTCATCGTGCTCGCCGACTCCAGCAAGTGGGGCGTGGTGGGACTCAGCAGCATGGCGGCCCTGTCCGAGGCGGCCGTGCTCGTCACCGACTCCGGCCTCTCCGCCCACGCCAGCGCCGCCCTCGCCGACCACGTGGCGGAGGTCGTCGTCGTGGACCCAGCCGACCCCGACGACCTGGAAGCCGGCCACCGATGAGCGACGACTTCCCACCCACCGATCAGCCCGGCGACGGCCCGGTCCACCTCAGCCGTGGCGGCGTCAGCGTCGTGGTCGGCCGCGACGCCGGAGGCATTCCGGCCGTTCTGCACTGGGGCACCGCCCTGGGCGATCTCGACGCCGCCGCCCTGTCCGCGCTGGTGGCGGCCGGCGCGCCGGGCGTCCCGCGATCGTCGTACGACCTGCCGCGCCGCACCGGACTGGTGCCCGACGGCACGCGCGGCTTCTCCGGCACCCCCGGCCTGAGCGGGCACCGCGTCGGGGGCAGCGCGACGGCCGCCGCTCCGAGCCTGGTCGCCTGGGACGTGGGCCTCGCCGACGGGCGGCTCGTCTGCACCTCCACCGACGACGAGGCTGGGTGGTCGGTGACGGTCGACCTGGTCCTCGACGACGCCGGCCTGCTGCACGCCCGCACGAGCGTCACCAACACCGCCGACGGCGATCTCCACCTGGCGTCGGTGCTGACGTCCCTGCCCGTGCCGGCCCGCGCCGGCGAGCTCCTCGACCTCACCGGCCGCTGGTGCCGGGAACGCACGCCACAACGGCACCCCTGGGTCCAGGGCACGCACCGCCGCGACGGCCGTCGCGGGCGCACCGGGCACGACGCGACGCTGCTGATGGTCGCCGGCACACCCGGCTTCTCGTTCAGTCGCGGGGAGGTGTGGGCGGTGCACACGGCCTGGAGCGGCAACCACACGACGTACGCCGAGCGCACCCCCGAAGGCGAGTGCCTGCTCGGGGGCGGCGAGCTGCTCAGCCCCGGCGAGGTGGTCCTCGCGCCGAGTGAGACCTACCACTCCCCCCGCCTCCTCGCCTCGTGGTCCGGTGCCGGACTGGACCCGCTCAGCCACCGGCTCCACGCCCACCTCCGCGCCGTCACGCCGCGAGCCCGCGGCCAGCGGCCGGTCATCGCCAACACCTGGGAGGCGGTCTACTTCGACCAGTCGTTGGGCCGGCTCACCGAGCTGGCCGACGTGGCCGCGTCGGTCGGCGTCGAACGCTTCGTCCTCGACGACGGCTGGTTCCTCGGACGTCGCGACGACACCGCCGCGCTCGGGGACTGGAGCGTCGACCCGGCGGTGTGGCCCCACGGGCTCGGGCCGCTGGTCGAGCACGTCACCGGGGCGGGGATGGAGTTCGGTCTGTGGGTCGAGCCGGAGATGGTCAACCTCGACTCCCGAGTGGCCCAGGCCCACCCGGAGCGAGTGCTGCGCGGCCGCTCGACGCCACCGCCCGAGTGGCGCCACCAGCAGGTGCTCGACCTGCAGGACGACGCGGCCTACGCGGACCTCCGCGCCGCCCTCCTGGCCCTGCTCGACGAGCTTGACATCGCCTACCTCAAGTGGGACCACAACCGCGACCTCACCGACGCCACCCACGAGGGCCGTCCCGCCGTGCACGGACAGACCGTGGCGGCCTATCGGCTGCTCGACGAGCTGCGTGAGGCACATCCGGCCCTGGAGATCGAGTCCTGCTCGTCCGGCGGCGCCCGGGTCGACGCCGAGGTGCTGACGCGCGCCGACCGCATCTGGCCGAGCGACACCATCGACCCGCTCGAACGCCAGCACCTGCAGCGGTGGACCTCGCTCCTGGTGCCGCCGGAGCTGATGGGCTCACACGTGGGCGGGCCGACCTCGCACACCACCGGGCGTACGCACGCGCTGCGCTACCGGGCGGCCACCGCGCTCCTCCACTCCTTCGGTGTCGAGTGGGACCTCACCCGCGTGGACGACGCCGGGCTCGCCGAGCTCCGGTCCTGGATCTCGTTGCACAAGCAGGTCCGCCCGCTGATCGGCACCGGCACGCTCGTGCACCCCGACCACCCCGACCCGTCGGTGATGGTGACGGGCGTGGTCGCCGCCGATCGCTCGGAGGCGTGGTACGTCGTGGCCACCGTCGGCGCGACCGCCACCCAGCACCTCGCGCCGCTGCGGCCGACCGGCCTGGACCCTGCCCGCATCTACCGCCTCACCGAGCAGCTCCCGCCACCGCCCGGTGGGGCGGACCTCACCGACGCCTGGGCGCCCGATGGTGTCGAGCTGCCCGGCAGGGCGCTACAGGAGGCGGGGGTGGCGCTGCCGGTGCTGGGCCCGGAGGAGGCGCGGGTGCTGCGGGTGGCGACCACGGTCGCTCGCTGACCGGGTGCTTCACGTGGCGGCCGCAGAAGACGAGAGGCCCGACGGATCTACGCTGACCCCATGGACGCACAGGCGTGGGACGAGCGGTACGCGGCCAGCGAGCTGGTGTGGTCACGCGAGCCCAACCGGCTCGTGGCCGCCGAGCTCGCCGACCTGCCGCCCGGCACCGCGGTGGACCTCGGCGCCGGTGAGGGGCGCAACGCGATCTGGCTCGCGTCGCACGGCTGGTCGGCCACCGCGGTGGACTTCTCGCAGGTCGCCCTCGACAAGGGCGCCCGGCTGGCCGAGGGCCTCGACGTGACGTGGGTCTGCGCCGACGCCACCACCTGGCAGCCGCCCGCCCCGGTCGACCTGGTGGTCGTGGCCTACCTCCAGCTCCCGGCCGCCGACCGCCGCCGGGCGGTGCGCAACGCGGTCACCATGCTGCGGCCCGGCGGGACGTTCCTCCTCGTCGCCCACGACTCGACCAACCTCACCGAGGGGACCGGTGGGCCGCAGGACCCGGCGGTGCTGATGACGGCGGCCGACGTGGTCGACGACCTCTCCGGACTGGACGTCGAGGTGGTGCGCGCCGAGCGTGTCGACCGCGCGGTGACCACGGCGGAGGCCCACCGCGGGGAGGATCGCCGCACGGCGCGCGACTGCCTGGTGCGGGTGGTCAGGCGCTGATCCGCGCCCGACCACCCGGCACGCTCACCGCGTCAGGCGCACCTTCACGCGCTGCGTGGAGCCGTCCTCGTGCCGGACCACGAGCACGGCCTTCACCGTCGCCTTCTTGCCCAGGAGCGCACGCGCCCGCTGGGTGAGCCGGAGGGTGACGGTGCCCTTCTCCCGCGCGTCCAGGTCGAACGCGCCGGCGCCGAGGCGCGTGCCCGTCGCGCCGCGGGTGCGCAGCACGACCTTGCCCTCGCAGGGAGCCGACCCGCAGCTCAGCACCATCCTGGCCCGGCGACGGTCGCGCGTCGCGTCGACCTTGCCGCCCTTCTTCACCGCGACCACGGGATCGACCGAGGGCGGGACGACGGGCGGGACGACGGGCGGGGTCGGCCGTACCACCTCGAGCCGGGTGCTGCCGCGCCCGGCGTCGACCGCCAGGTCACCGGCGTAGGACGCCACCAGCTCGACGGTGCCCGCGGCCTGGAAGGGGCCGACCTCGATGGTCGCCTTCCCCTCCTTGAGCTGCGCGGGCGGCAGGTCGCTGCCGTTGACGGACAGCACCACCTCGCCGGTCGGGGCCTCCGGCGCGGCCGAGGTCACCGCGACCTCGACCCGCGCCTTCGCGCCGGTCTCGACCTGCGCGGGTGCCGTCACTGTCACCGTCGACGGCACGTTCTCCGGGTCGGCGAGCTCCTTGACCTGCACGTCGCGGTAGAAGACGTTCTCGCCGCCGCCGTGGTTCTGCAGCCCGAAGTAGCTGGGCCACGTCAGGCGGTTGTCCTCCGCCTCGGGGCTGGTGAAGTCGTTGACGAGCACGTCGTTGAGGTAGACGCGGATCCGCTTGCCCTCGACCCGGATCTCGTAGTGGTTCCACTCGTTGAGGCCCTTGAGCGCCGAGTCCCGCTGGGCGTTGGCGCCCTGGAACGTGTAGACGGCACCGGTCGTGCGGTCGGGCAGGTCGGAGGCGTCGATCTGGATCTCGTAGCCGTTGTCGACCGCGACCCAGGGGTCGTTGCCGGGATCGGGGAACCCGACGAACACGCCGCCGTTGTCGTCCTTGGTCAGCTTCCAGTCGAGCTGGAGGGAGTAGTCACCCTCCAGCGGCTCCGAGTGCCACAGCAGTCCCATCCCGCCGTTGGTCTTCAGCGAGCAGTCGGCCTCGCGGGTGAACAGCCCGGGACCGGCCATGTCCCAGTCCTGGAGGCTCTCGGCGGTGCCGTCGAAGAGCATCCGGTAGCCGGGGTCGGCCGTCGTGGGCGCGCAGGTGTCCGGCTCGACGACCGGGTCGCCGCTCACGCGGAACCAGTCGAACTCGCCGACCTGGCTGCCGGTGCCGTTGTAGGCGGCGACACCGATCTTCGGGTCGACCAGACCGGTCGAGGGGTAGCCCGAGCCCATCGACGTCCAGGTGGCGCCCTGGTCGGTCGACCACCGGCCCTGGACGGCGGAGCCGGTCGAGACCATCTGCAGCTGCAGGTCCTCGGGTGCGGTCCCGCCGGGGAGGTCGGCGTTGGCGTAGACCATCTCGCCGTTGATCCGGCGGCCCAGCTCGAGCACCCACGTGCCCTCGGGCTTCTCCATCGCCACGAGCTTGGCGTAGTTGCGGGCGTCGGTCCACGCGACCAGACCACCTTGGAGGTAGTCGTCGGTGCCGGTCATCGTGAACTGGGTCGTGGCCGCCCAGCTGCCCTCGGCGGGGGCGTCCTGCAGGATCACGTTCTTGGCGTCGACCGCGCCACTGGACAGGTCGCCGGACTGGGCGTTGATGCGCAGGTGCCCCTCGGTCACGGCGACGCCGCTCGAGGTCTTGTTGAGGACGGTGCTCCACCGGCAGGTGTCGAGGGTGTCGCCGTCGAACTCGTCGTCGGCACCGGGCGTCTCGCCCGGCGCGCAGGCCGAGCGGGCACCGAGGTCGAGGTAGTCGAGGTTGACGTTTCCGTTGTCGCCCGCGTCACGCTGGATGCGTACGACGTTGAGCCCGGCCTCGAGCTCGATCTGGTCCTCGATGCTGCCCCAGTCCTTCCACATGCCGGTGGGCGGCAGCGACAGCTTCTTGACGAAGACGTCGTCGACGTAGAGCGACATCGCCTTGGTCTGGTCGGGCTGCGGGTTGGGTCCGTTGGCGTAGCCGAGCTTGATCGCGTGGTAGCCGGCCCGCGTCGCGATCACGTCGAAGGTCACGGCCGTGCCGTCGTTCTCGAAGCCGCCGACGTAGCCCGTGCCGCTGTAGCCGGCGTGCTCGGTCTGGACGCGGTTGCCGTCACCGGTGATGGTGCCGTCCTCCGCCTCGACGCGGCCCCCGGTCGGGTCCACAACCTTCAGGTGGTCGAGGTTGACGTTGCCGTCGTCGCCCTGCTCGTAGGCGAGCTCGACGCGGGTGGCGCCGGCCGGGAGGGTCACCCGCGTGGTGAGGGTGCCCCAGGTCTTCCAGTCCGCGAACGGCGGCAGCGTGATCTGCTGGCGCTCCTCGCCGACGTAGAGGCTCATCTTCTTGGCCTGGTTGGGCTGCGGGTTGGGGCCGTTGGCGTAGCGGATCTGAAGGTCGTAGGCGCCGGCCCTCGGGGCGACCACCTCGACCGCGGTGCCCGAACCGACCGTCTGGATGCCGTCGACGAAGCCCGAGCCGGTGTAACCCGCGTGCTCCGTGGCGACCCCGGCGGTGCCGGACAGGTCGCCGTCCTCGAGCTCGTAGATGCCGTCCGGAGCGGGCTCCGGGTCCGGCGCGACGTAGCCGGGGTAGCTGTTGAGGGTGTACCAGGCCTCCGTGCTCCACAGCGTCTCGCCGGACGCCGAGTCGAAGGGGCGCGGCGAGCGCAGGTGCACGACGCGGTCGGGCTTCATGCCCTCGACCTGGAGGGTGACCGTGCGGCCGTCGTCGCTGGCCGTCGCGCTGGTGACGATGAGGCTCTCCTCGTCGAGCTTGGGGCCGCCGTACTGCGCCGTGGCGCGGTAGCGCCACTGCTCGAGCTGGTACTTCGACGCCAGGTCGGTCAGGGTCTGCGCCGACAGCGGCTCGGTGTAGGTGATCTCGAAGCCGCCCTCGACGACGTCCATCGACGCCATGTCGAAGGGCACGTCACCGCTCAGGTCGAGCTTCTGCAGGCCGTAGCGCAGCTTGCCGGTCTGGCCCCAGTTGCCGCCGGCGCCGAGGCCTCCGACGATGAGTGAGCCACCCGGGGCGGCGAGGACGCGGCTGACGCCGGCCTCGAGTCCCTGGGTCATCCGGAACAGCGCGCCCTGGTGGCGGCCGTCCACCTTCTCCAGGTCGGCGCGCTGCAGGCCGCCGTAGGTCACGTCGCCGATGAACATCTGGCCGGCGTAGGGGCCCTCCTCCACGACGATGGGGGTGCTCGGGGAGTTGGCGATCTCGTTCTGCGGCATCCACAGCACCGGCTTGGTCACCGGCTGGTCGTCGAAGCGACCCGGGCTGCCGTCCGGCTCGGTGGTGTAGTGGTTGTAGAACTCGCCCGGCTTGATCTCCAGCAGCTTGGACGCGGGCAGCCAGCCGCCCTGGTTGTCGGTCACGAAGATCTCGCCGTCGGCACCCCAGCCCATGCCGTGCGGGGTGCGGAGGCCACCGGCGACGACGTCGATCGCGCCGGTCTCCCTGTCGATGGTGATGTGGGTGCCGCGGTCGTGGGAGCCCTGGGGCACCGTGGTCGCGCCGCCGAGGTTGATCGACACCGACAGGTTCACGTGGAACTTGCCGTCGCGGTAGAGCATCCCGAAGCCGAACTCGTGGAAGTTGCCGTCGAACGGGTAGTCCGCGATCTCGTCCCGGGTCTGGAAGACGCCCTGGGGGTCCTCGCCGGTGAGCCTGACCAGGCCGGTCTTCTCCGAGACGTAGATCTCGCCGTCGACGACCGCGATGCCCTGCGGCTCCTTGAGCTCGCCGGCGATCCGGGTGCGGGTGACGTCGGCCGGGGAGGTCGCGTCCTCGACCCCCTCGAGGCGCCAGAGCTCGCCGAGCTCGACGTTGCCCTGGTCGTTGCCGTTGCCGCCCCACGTGAGGACGAGCAGGTCGTCGCCGTCCCACTCCAGGCCGGTGACCTGCGGCTCGAAGCCGGCGGGGCGCAGGTCGACGAGGTCGTAGGCGGGGTTGAGGCCGTCGAGCTGGAGCCCGTCGCCGGCGGAGTCGCTCTGGCCCTCGCAGTACTTGAAGCCGGGGGCCGTCACCCGCGTCACGTTGGCCTCGGTGCTGAGGGCGGAGGTGGGAACGACCGTGAAGCCCGGCTCGCCGGGCTTGCGCCACGACAGCGTCAGGCGCTCGCCGCCGCCGGCCTCGAAGTAGTCGATCCGCAGCGGGTGGGCCCCGGCGCCCAGGGTGATCGAGCCGTCCTTGGCCGTGTCGCCGTGCAGACCGTCGTGGTCGACGACGACCTGGTCGCCGATGGTGAGCCGCGAGCCGTCGTCGCTGACCAGCCGGAACTCGTAGGTCCCCGGCTCCTCGATGGAGAGGTTGGCCAGCACCTCGACGACGAAGTTGTCCTCGAGGCCCCCGAAGTCGGCCGGGCTCGCCCAGTCGACGACCGGCTCGAGCTGGTCGACGTTGGGGGTCTGCCCCGACTTGAG
This sequence comes from Nocardioides sp. zg-1228, assembly GCF_017086465.1. Taxonomy (NCBI): domain Bacteria; kingdom Bacillati; phylum Actinomycetota; class Actinomycetes; order Propionibacteriales; family Nocardioidaceae; genus Nocardioides; species Nocardioides sp. zg-1228. The sequence continues at coordinate 3,187,676 of NZ_CP070961.1, forward strand.
CGTGCACAGCTCGGAGATCGACTGGCCGAGCTGGAAGGCGCGCATGGTCACCCCCGCCTCGTCGCCCGGGGGCACCGCCGACGCGCTCGGCATCGCGGCCGTGAGGCCGGCCGCCACGGTGACGGCCAGGGCGCCGGCGCCCCAGCGGGAACGGCGACGTGAGCCGGTGCGGGCGGCGCGCGAGCGCGGGTGGAGCACGACGGACTTCGACACCGGGACCTCCTGGGAGCCCGACGGCACGACGCACGCCGGGAGAGCTGTGACGTGGCTCACCCTAGGGCGCATCCGACGCCTTGTGAACAACTTTTGACCGGCAATCGTCAGAAGCGCGGCGGGTGGCTACAGTCGCGCTCGTGCTCGCGGACCTCGGACGGCTGCTCCACCGGTGGCGACGTGTCGTCCTCGCGGCGTGGGCGGCCCTGGCCGTCGCGGGCGCGGTCCTCGGGGGATCGGTCTTCGACCTCGCGCGGACCCCCGACCCGCTGCGCGCCGAGGCCGAGTCGGCGCAGCTGGAGCGGCGGCTCGCGGCCGACGACCCGGAGGGCGAGCTCGTGGTCGCCGTGCTGTCCGGGGCGGACATCTACGGCATCGACCTCATCGACCAGGCCAGCCGCGTCCTGCACGACGTGCGCGACCTGCCCGACGTCGTCGAGGTGCGCGACCCGTGGACCACCGGGGCCCAGGACCTGGTGGCGCCCGACCGCACCGGCACGGTCGTCACCGTGGAGATCGATCCCACGGTCGACGACGAGCGGGCCCGGGCGGCGGTCCAGCGGGTGGAGGACACGCTGCGGAAGGTCGCCGTGCCGGAGGTGCTCGTGGGCGGCCCACTGCTGGCCGAGGAGGCCTTCGCCGAGCAGGCGATCCGGGACGCCGCGCGGGGCGAGGGCGTCGCGGTGCTCGTGCTGCTCGTCGTGCTGGCGCTCGTCCTGGGCGGTCTCGTGGCCGGCCTGCTCCCGGTGGTCACCGCGCTCGGCACGGTCGCCGTCGCGTTGCTGGCGCTCGCCGGCCTGGCGCGGGTCAGCGCGGTGAGCGAGTACGCCGTCAACGTCGTCACGCTGCTGGGCCTCGGACTGGCCGTCGACTACGCCCTGCTGGTGCTCGGACGCTTCCGCGAGGAGCGGGCCGCGGCGCCGGGACGCACGGGCACCGCCGACCTGCTCGGCACCACCCTGGCCACGGCAGGACGCACCGTGCTCGTCTCGGGCCTGACGGTCGGCACGGCGCTGGCGGGCCTGCTGCTGGTCGGCGATCCGGCGCTCTCCCCCATGGCCGTCGGCGGTCTCGTCGCCGTCGCGGCGGCGACCCTGGCCGGGCTCACCCTCGCCCCCGCGCTGGTCGCGGTCGCCCACCCCTGGATCGCCGCCCCGGCGCCCCGCCGGGTGCTCGGCGGGACCCCGAGCGCGCACGCGCTCCTGCCGCGGCTGGCCCGGCTCGCGCTGGCCCGACCGTGGCCGGTCCTGCTGGGCGCCACGGCCCTGCTGCTCCTGCTCAGCACACCCCTGCTGTCGCTCGACCTGCGCAACTCCGACGCCCGCTCACTGCCCGCGGACAGCGAGCCGCGGCAGGTCCAGTCGGCGATCGAGCGCGGCTTCCCCGAGCAGGTCGCGACACCGGTCACGGTGCTGGTCGACGCGCCCTACACGTCCCAGGAGACGGCCGACGCGATGGCCCGCATCGTCGGCCTGCCGGGCGTGGCCGACGTGATGCTGCTCGACCCCGTGCCCGGCGACCTCAGCCGGCTGGTCGTGGAGCCGGAGCCCGACGGGGCCGGCGACTACGACGGGCCCCTCGCCCAGGACCTGGTCCGGCGGCTGCGCGCCGCCGACCTCGGCTCGGACGTCCTGGTGGGCGGTCCGACCGCTGAGCTCGTCGACACCCGCGACGCCCTCGCCGAGCGCGCGCCGCTGGCCGTCGCCGTGGTCGTGCTGCTCACGGCGCTCCTGCTCGGGCTGCTCACCCGCTCGGTGGTCGTGCCGGTCAAGGCGGTGCTGCTCAACCTGCTCTCGCTGTGCGCGACCCTCGGCGTGGTCGTCGCGGTCTTCCAGTGGGGGTGGGGCTCCTCCGTGCTCGGCTTCGAGCCGTGGGGCGCCCTCGACGTCACCACCCCGCTGCTGCTGTTCATGTTCGCGTTCGGGCTGTCCATGGACTACCACGTGTTCCTGGTCGCCCGGATCCGCGAGGCGTGGGACGCCGCCGCCGGGGAGCGTCCGACGCGCCGCCGCGCTCGGCCCGTCGACCCGCGCACGGTCAACGACCGCGCGGTGCTGGAGGGCATCACGGCCTCGGGCCCGATCGTCACACTGGCCGCCGTCGCGATCGGCATCGTCTTCCTGGGCTTCGCGATGGGCGAGCTCGTCGCGGTCAAGGAGATCGGCGTGGGCATGAGCGTGGCCGTGCTCCTCGACGTGACCGTCGTACGCGGCCTGCTGCTGCCGTCGACGATGACCCTGCTCGGGCAGTGGAACTGGTGGCTGCCGAGCCGACGGTCGGGTCGGCGGCAGGGGTGAGCGGCCGGGTGGGTCAGCGCTCGTCGGTGGCGGCGGAGGAGTCCGTCGCGTCGCGCTGCGCGGGCTCGTCGCCGTAGACGCCGGCGTCCTTGGCCGCCTGCGCCTTGCGCAGCTGCTTGACCAGGCTGAACGCGATGACGACGACCGCGAGGATCATGAAGATCCACACCGCGAAGCCCAGCGGGCCGGCCTTGACCTCGGTCGGCTCGGGGGTGGGGTCTTCGAGGAGGACGATCAGCAGGTCGAGCATGCCCCCAGTGTCCCACCTCCCCCCTAGGGAGCGGGTGTCGGGATCCCCGCGAACAGGTCGTCCTCCGGCAGCGAGGTCTCGACCGTCGACTCGACCAGCTCGTAGTCCTCGGTGGGCCAGACCTTCTGCTGGATCTCGCGCGGGATCGCGAACCACATGCCGTCGGGGTCGATCTGGGTGGCGTGGGCGAGCAGGGCCTGGTCACGCACGCCGAAGTAGTCGCCGCACGGCACCCGCGTGGTGATGCGGTCGTCCCAGTCGGGCTCGCGCTTCCACGTGGCCAGCCGCTCGGCATAGGGCGACTCGAGGTCGTGGGCGAGCATCGCCTCGTGCAGGGCGTTGGTCTTCGCCCAGCTCCAGCCGTGGTGGTAGTAGAGCTTCATCGGCTGCCACGGCTCCCCCGCGTCGGGGAACCGGTCGGGGTCGCCGGCCGCGCGGTGGGCGGCCACCGAGACCTCGTGGCAGCGGATGTGGTCGGGGTGCGGGTAGCCGCCGCGCTCGTCGTAGGTCGTCAGCACGTGGGGGCGGAACTCGCGGATCAGGCGCACCAGCCGCTCGGTCGCCTCCTCCAGCGGCACCAGGGCGAAGCAGCCCTCGGGCAGGGGCGGCGGCGGGTCGCCCTCTGGCCAGCCGGAGTCGACGAAGCCGAGCCAGTCCTGCCGGATGCCGAGGATGTCGCGGGCGCGGTGCATCTCCTCGCGACGGATCTCCGTGATGTTGTCCCAGACCTCGGGGCGGTCCATCTTGGCGTTGAGCACCGAGCCGCGCTCGCCGCCGGTGCAGGTGACGACGTGGACGTCGACACCCTCTGCGACGTACTTCGCCGTGGACGCCGCGCCCTTGCTCGACTCGTCGTCGGGGTGGGCGTGCACGTGCATGAGTCGGAGACCGGCGCGGGGCGTCTCGCGGGGGTGCCGGTCTGCGGGGGGCTGGGCCATGCGAGGAGTCTAGGAGGGGGGACTTACCCTTCTGTGCGTGACCACCGACCTCACCGACCTCAGCGATCGCTATGGCGCCCCGGCCCGCTGGGGACGACCCGTGGCCATCGCGCTGACGGTCGTCCTGGCGGTCGTCGGGCTCACCTGGCTGGGGTGGGCGGCGTGGTTCCACGGCAGCCCCGACGTCCGCTCAGACGTCGTCACCTTCGAGGTGACCGACGACCACGAGGTGCGGGCCCGCGTCGACGTCGAGCTCGAGGACGGCGTGCAGGCGAGCTGCCGCGTACGCGCGCTCGCGGAGGACAAGACGGCCGTCGGCGAGCTGGCCTTCACCCCCGTCGACGGCGTCAACGAGGTCGTGATCCGCACCGAGCGCCGGGCGACGTCGGTCGAGAAGCTCGGCTGCACCGCGCCCGGCCAGCCCCGGCCGCGCTGACCGTCGGCCTGCACTTTTGCGCCAGTCTTGCTAACCTGAGCGTTCTGCCCGTCCGGGTGCGCTGGCCGACGTCCGTCGCCGCGCCCACTCCGATCGGACGGAAGACCCACCACACCGACCCCATGCAGGGCGGCTGAGGCACACCCTCGTCCAGTTACCACGTGAGCAGGAGCACCGACATGACCGACCAGGGCACCATCTGGCTGACCCAGGAGGCCTACGACAAGCTGCAGGCCGAGCTCGAGGACCTCAAGGGACCCAAGCGCCAGGAGATCATCGAGCGCATCTCGGCCGCCCGCGACGAGGGTGACCTCAAGGAGAACGGCGGCTACCACGCCGCCAAGGACGAGCAGGGCAAGCAGGAGGCCCGCATCCGCCAGCTCGAGGACATGCTGCGCAAGGCCGAGGTCGGCGAGACCCCGCCCAACGACGGCGTGGTCGAGCCCGGCATGGTCGTCACCGTCGACTTCGGTGGCGGCGACCACGAGAAGTTCCTCCTCGGTGCTCGCGAGAACCTCAGCGAGGGCGACGAGCTCGACGTCTACTCCCCGCAGTCCGCGATGGGCGCGGCGATCAACGGCCGCTCGCGCGGCGACGAGGTCACCTACACCGCGCCCAACGGCAAGGAGCTCAGCGTCACGATCGTGGACGCGGAGCCCTACAAGGCCTGAGCGCGTCGCCACCGCCCGCCACCCCGGCGCACCGAGGCGGGCGGTGGCGCGTACTCCCGTGGTGCCCGCTGCCGCGGCCCGGCCGCACTGCGGTCGTTGCTGCTGCGCTCCGCACGTGCTCCGGCCAGCTCCGTGGGGTAGTCCGACACCTGGAGGGGGTTGCAACCGCCTCCAGGTGTCGGAGTCCCCGCTCGAGCGGGGACTCCGACCGACCCACGCCGAGGAAAGACGCGGAGCCCTACAGGGCCTGACCGGCCCGCTCAGGAGTCGACGCGGTAGCCGCGCTCGCGCAGCCGTTGCACCAGGTGCGCGGCGTGCGGCTCGCCGCGCGTCTCGAGCTGGATGCGCACCTCCACCTCGTTGAGGTGCAGCGAGGGTGAGAGCCGCTCGTGCGCCACCTCGAGCACGTTGGCACCCTCGGCGCCCACCTCGGAGAGGAGGGACGCCAGGCCGCCCGGCAGGTCGGGGATGCACACGCGCAGGTAGAGGTAGCGCCCGGCCGAGGCGAGGCCGTGGCGGATCACCTTGCCGAGCAGGAGCGGGTCGATGTTGCCGCCCGAGAGCACCGCCACCGCCGGCGTCTCGAAGCCGACCGGGTTGTCGAGCAGCGCCGCGACGGCGGCCGCGCCGGCCGGCTCGACGACCTGCTTGGCGCGCTCGACGAGCGCGAGCAGCGCACGCGAGAGTGACTCCTCGGAGACCGTGACGACCTCGTCGACGTGGTCGCGCACGGCCGCGAAGGTGATGTCGCCGGGCATCCCGACGGCGATGCCGTCCGCCATCGTGCTCATCGACTCCAGCGGCACCGGGCACCCGGCCGCGAGCGACCCGGGGTAGGCGGCCGCCCCCTCGGCCTGCACCCCCACCACCCGGACGTCGGGGCGCAGCGCCTTGATCGCGATCGCGACCCCGGCGAGCAGCCCGCCGCCGCCGGTCGGCACCAGCACCGTGCGTACGTCGGGCGCCTGCTCGAGCACCTCGAGCCCGAGGGTGCCCTGCCCGGCCACGATGTCGGCGTGGTCGAAGGGGTGGATGAGCACCGCCCCGGTCTCCTCGGCGAACCGGCGGGCTGCGACGAGCGAGTCCTCGAGGTAGCGGCCGTGGAACACCACCGCCGCGCCGTAGCCGCGGGTCGCGTTCTCCTTGGGGATCGGTGCCCCCTCCGGCATGAAGACGGTCGCGGGGATGCCGAGCTTGGCGGCGGCGAGCGCCACGCCCTGGGCGTGGTTGCCGGCGGAGGCCGCGACGACGCCGTTGGCCCGCTCCTCCGGGGACAGGCGGGCCATCCGCACGTAGGCCCCTCGTGACTTGAATGAGCCCGTGCGCTGGAGGTTCTCGCACTTCAGCGCGACCGGGCCGCCGACCAGCGCGGAGAGCCAGCGTGACTCCTCCATGGGCGTGGTCACGGTGACGCCGTCGAGCATCTCGCGCGCGGCGACGATGTCGGCGAGGGAGACCTGCGGGGCGGTCATGACGGGTCCTTCTCGTCGGGGTCGGGCGCTTCGGGGCCGGCGAGCGGGCTGTCGTCGTCGGGGACCTCGTCGGCCTCGGTGGGCGGTGGCCCGATGTCCTCGTCGAGGGCCTCGTCGTGGTCCTCCTCACCGATCTCGGTGTAGGACGCGAGGTGCTGGGCGACCGCGTTGCCGGCCGCGGCGAGGGGGACGGCGATGAGCGCGCCGGCGACGCCCGCGACCAGCACGCCGCACCCGATCGCCACGATCACGCCGAGGGGGTGCAGCGAGACGAAGCGGCCCATCAGGAACGGCTGCAGGACGTGGCCCTCCACCTGCTGCACCAGGATCACGCCGCCGAGCATCAGCAGCGCCGTCCACGGGCCCTGGTCGACCAGCGCGACGAGCACGGCGACCGTGCCGGCCACGGTGGCGCCGATCATCGGCACGAACGCGCCGAGGAAGACGAGCACGCCGATGGCCACGACGAAGGGCACCTGCAGGAAGTAGGCCACGATCATGATGCCGATGGCGTCGGCGAGCGCCACCAGCACCGTGGCCCGCACGAACTGCGTCAGCGACACCCAGGCGACCCGTCCCGAGGCGTCGACGCGCTCGCGCGCGGCCCGCGGGGCGAGGCGGACCAGCCACGACCAGATGCGCTCGCCGTCGGCGAGGAAGAAGTAGGTGGAGAACAGCACGATGAACAAGCCCGCGACCACGTGTCCGAGTGCCGTGCCGACCTCGGTGGCGCGGGTGACCACGCCGTCGGCGCCGGTGCTTCCGGAGACGGCGGACTGCACCTGCTTGATGTAGCCGTCGAGCTGGGAGTCGGAGACGTTGAGGGGCCCGGTGCGCAGCCAGTCGCGGACCTGGCCGAGGCCGGTGACGACCGAGTCGGCGAGGTCACTGGCGCCCTGCGCGACCTGCTGGCCGACGAAGGTGAGCAGCAGGGCGACGGTGCCGATCCCGACGATCATGACCATGCCCGTCGCGAGCCCACGTGGCACCCCGACCCGCCGCAGCCACACGACGAGCGGCGACGCCATCGCCGCGAACAGCAGCGCGATCGCGATCGGCAGGGTGATCACGGCGAAGTAGCGCAGCGTCCAGAGCAGGCCGAGACCGGCGACCACGATGACGATGAGGCGCCAGGACCACGCCGCGGCCAGGTCGAGCCCCCACGGCACCTGGGCGCGGCTGAAGTTGGACGGCCCGGTGGTGAAGGCGGGCTCGGACCGGCGCTCGGCGCGTCCCTGCGCCCACTGGCTGACGATGCGCTCGGCGAGACCGTCCTCCTCGCGAGCCAGCGCGGCGAAGAAGCGGCGTCGCCCCGACTCGACCTCGGTGTCGCCGGGGACGTCGGACGCGGGCCTGCCGTGATCGCTCACGTCGCTCACGCTACCGATCCCCCCGTGGCCCTGAGACCACCCAACAGTCGGTGTGCCGCGACCGGGTGGTCCGCGGCGAGCAGACCGGCGGCCGCGAGGACGTAGTCGTGGTCCACCACGACGCGTGGCGCGCGGGGCAGCTGCCAGCCGCCCTCGAAGGCGTCGCCGGTGGCCGGCACCAGCACGCGTCGTACGGCGTCGGGCCCGCCGTGGCGCAGCGCCCCGCCCGAGCCGACGAGCAGGTCGACCTCGCGGAGGTCCTTCCCGCTGCGCTCGACCACCCGGCCCTCGGGGCTCACCACGACCTTGCTCCGCCCCGCGTGGCGCTCGAGCGCGATCCGGACCGCGGCCGCGGCGATGGCGAGGTCGGCCTCCTGCTCGGCGTCGCTGTCGGGCAGGAGGTCGGGGCGCTCGCGACGGCGTACGGCGGCTTCGTGCAGGTCGTCGCGGCCGGCCGCCTCGACCGTCGAGATCGCCGACCAGCGCATGCCGAGGTCGCCCTCGACCGTGCGGGTCACCGGGGTGGTCGCGACGACCTCGCGGGCCAGGCCGCTGTCCTCCGGGTCGAGCTCGACGACGCTGTGGACGTCGGTGGTCGCGCCGCCCACGTCGACGACCACGACGTCGCCGGCGCCCGGGTGCTCGTCGTCGAGGCCGCGCGCGAGCAGCTCGACGCCGGTGAGCACGACGTCGGGCGTGGCGCCGCGCACCATGTCGGTGAAGGTGCGCCCGCGCGCGTCGGTGCGGCTGCTGAGGTGCTTGCCGCCGATGACGTGGCTGAGGAAGATCTCGCGGATGGCGCGGCGCGCGCCGTCGGGAGCCAGGACCCCGATGCGCGGCACGACGTTGTCGGCGAGGACGTGGGGCGTGCCGGAGGCGGCGAGCAGCTCGGCGACCACCGGCTGCGACTCGACGTTGCCGGCCACCACGACCGGTCCCGGCCACGGGACGTCGGACAGGAACCGGGCGTCGCCCTCCAGCACCTCGGCGTTGCCGCCGTCGGTGCCGCCGACCAGCAGGACGACGTCGGGCTCGGCGGCCCGGAGCCGCTCGAGCCCGGTGGCGTCGAGGCCGCCGTGCAGGACGAGCACGACCTTGCCGCCGCTGGAGAGGGCGACCCGCCGGCCCGCCTCGGCGGTGACCAGCTCCTCGTTGCCCACGACCGCGATCCGCAGCCCGCCGCCGGCCGACGAGCAGGCGAGGACGTCGGCATCGATGGCACCGGGGTCCTGCTCGGCCAGCGCCGCCAGGCAGGCGTCGTAGCCGTCGAGGACGTCGCCGTCACCCCCGGCGTCGGGGAGGGTGGTGGGGTGGCTCGCGGTCGCGAGCAGCTCCCCCGTCGCGGCGTCGACCAGCGCCGCCTTGGTGAAGGTCGACCCGAAGTCGACGCAGACGACGCGGGTCTCCGCCGCGTCGGGAGGGGGCACGCCTCAGCCCAGGGCGCGGTCGAGGTCGGCGAGCAGGTCGTCGACGCTCTCGATGCCGACGCTCAGCCGGACCAGGTCGTCGGGCACCTCGAGGTCGGTGCCCGCGACGCTGGCGTGGGTCATCCTCCCGGGGTGCTCGATGAGCGACTCGACGCCGCCGAGGGACTCCCCGAGGGTGAACACCTCGGCGCGCTCGCAGACGGCCAGGGCCCGCTCGACGCCGCCGGCGACGCGGAAGGAGACCATCCCGCCGAAGCGCCTCATCTGGCGGGCCGCGACCTCGTGGCCGGGGTGCGCGGCGAGACCGGGATAGATCACCTGGTCGACGCGCTCGTCGCCGTCGAGGAAGTCGACGATCCGCTCCGCGTTGTCGCAGTGGCGGTCCATCCGCACGCCGAGGGTCTTGAGGCCGCGGTGGGTGAGGAACGCGTCGAAGGGGCCGGCCACCGCACCCATGGCGTTCTGGTGGAAGCCGATCTTCTCGGCGAGCTCGAGGTCGCGCACCACCACCGCTCCCCCGACGACGTCGCTGTGCCCGCCGACGTACTTGGTCGTGGAGTGCACCACCACGTCGGCGCCCAGCGTCAGGGGCTGCTGGAGGTAGGGCGAGGCGAAGGTGTTGTCGATCACCAGCAGCGCGCCGGAGTCGTGGGCGACCCGCGCGAGCGCCTCGATGTCGCCGACGGTGAGCATCGGGTTGGTGGGGGTCTCCACCCACACCAGCTTGGTGCGGCCGGGCTCGATCGCCGCGGCCACGGCCTCGGTGTCGGCGACCGACGCCGAGCTGTGGTCGGTGCCCCACACCTTGGCGACCTTGTCGAACAGCCGGTGGGTGCCGCCGTAGGCGTCGTCGGGGATGACGACGTGGTCGCCGGGCCGGGTCAGCGCCCGGATGATCGCGTCCTCCGCGGCGAGGCCGGAGGCGAAGGCGAAGCCCCGCTCGCCGTCCTCGACGGCCGCGAGCGCGCCCTCGAGTGCCGTACGCGTGGGGTTGGCGGAGCGGCTGTACTCGTAGCCGCCGCGCAGTCCTCCGACGCCGTCCTGCTTGTAGGTGCTGCTGGCGTAGATGGGCGGGTTGACCGCCCCCGTCATCGCGTCGGGCTCGTAGCCGGCGTGGATCGCACGCGTCTCGAACCCGGCCTTGTTGGCGCGTTCCTGGGTCACCCGGCGAGCGTAGTCCCCGCGCGGGGATGGGGCCCCGCCCGGGGACTGCGGAGCTGGGTGTGGTGCCGTCCTGCTGGTCGTTCAGGGAGCCGCGGCGTCGCCCTCGACGCCGCGGTTCACCGCTGCGGGCGCCGACGCAGCGAAGCCCGCGCTCACGACGGGCGAGCCCGGGCGCATCGCCCAGGTCCCGCGGAACCACGCCGTGGTGGCGCTGTTCGTCTGCGAGCCGACGATCGTCGCCCCGTAGGCGGCGGACCCAGCGGTCACGGTCCCCGGGTTGAAGACGTCCTTCCCGCCCACGTTGGCCGAGCCGCTCTCGAAGACGCACAGGTGGCCGGGCGCCGCGTTGGGGGCCGCCACGGATCCCGAGCAGCCTGCCGGCACCGGGGCCCCGACTCCGATGTAGTGCGCCTCCGGCGGAGTGGCGAGGGTGAAGCCGAAGTCGACGGACTGACTCAGCAGGGTCGTGCCCGGCGCGACCTGGTGCAGGTAGACGCCGCGGAGGAGGCCGGGCGCCGCGGCGTACCGCGCGTCGCTCTCCGCCTTCGTGTAGGACGCCCCCGCGCCGGCGTACCTGGCGTCGCTCTCACCCTTGGAGTAGCCCGAGCCGGCGGGCTCGTAGGAGCCCTTCGGCTGGTAGGCCGCGTCGCTCTGCTTCTTGGTGCGGTAGCGCTTGTCGGCCAGGGGCCGCAGCTCCTTCTTCCAGACCTTCTTCCACTGCGTGGCGACCGCGCTGCTGACCTCGGCGCCGGCGGGGGTGACGGCCATCAGGCCGCCCCCGACCACGACACCGACGAGGGCGCCCACGAGGAGCTGCTTGACTGATCGACGTGAGGACATCAGGGATCTCCCTTGCGCAGGATGAGCTGGGAGACCTCACGGTCCTCCCCCGGCGCGGGAGGGCACATCGGGGACAGCACGACGTCTAGACCGCGTAGAACCACGTACGCGCCGCCTGCCACAGCGCGGCCCTTGCCTCGCGAGCGACACTGGAGCCATGTTCGGTTTCGGCAAGCCCACCACCCTGCCCACCCCCGACCAGGCGCTCCCGGGGCGTGAGCAGCAGCCCTGGACCCTGGGCGAGCACGTGGTGCTGCACACCCCCGTCGTCAGCGACGAGGTCCCCGAGGGGCACGAGGTCGCGATCCTCGGCCTGGGCTGCTTCTGGGGCGCGGAGGAGGTCTACTGGCAGATCCCCGGCGTCTGGTCGACGTCGGTCGGCTACGCCGGCGGCAGCACCCCCCACCCGACCTACGAGGAGGTCTGCAGCGGACAGACCGGCCACACCGAGGCGATCCGCGTCGTCTTCGACCCCTCCGTCGTCTCCTACGCCGACCTGCTGAAGAAGTTCTTCGAGATCCACGACCCGACCCAGGGCATGCGCCAGGGCAACGACGTCGGCACCCAGTACCGCTCGGCGATCTACTGGACCACCCCCGAGCAGGAGCAGACTGCCCGCGAGCTGACCAAGGTCTACGGCGACGAGCTCGCCCGCCGCGGCCTGGGCGAGATCACCACCGAGATCCGCCCCGCCAGCGAGACGCCGTACTACTACGCCGAGGACCCCCACCAGCAGTACCTGGCCAAGAACCCCTTCGGCTACCGCTGCCACGCCAACACGGGCGTGAAGTTCCCCGAGACCGCCTGAGGAGCAGCTGCGGCGATCGACGCCGTGCCTCAGTCGTCGATGCGGAGGACGACTCGTCCCACCGGCTGGCCGGACATGAGGTGGCGCATCGCTCGGGCCGCCTGGTCCAGGGGGAAGGTCCGGTCCACCACCACCCGCAGCTGGCCCGCCTCCAGGTAGCCCGCGAGCGTGCCCATCAGCGCCCTCTTGTCGGGTGCTGCGAAGGACCCGCCGCGCAACTGGGGGGACACCGCCGAGCGTGCCACCAGTCCGAGCACGCGCGGGATGCTGCCGAGCCAGCGGTGCCCGGTCGCGCCGAACGCGTCGTGCGCTATCAGGACGTAGCTGCCTCGCGGGTCGAGTGCGCGGCGGATCTCCCGGAAGGAGTGGTTTCCGGGCACGTCGAAGACGAGGTCCCACCGCTCGCCGCTACGCGTGAAGTCCTCGGACGTGTAGTCGATGACCCGGTCCGCGCCGAGGGAGCCCACGAGGGCGAGCTTGCTCGTGTGGTCGACCCCGGTGACGTGGGCGCCGTACACCTTAGCGAGCTGCACGGCCATCGCGCCGACGCCGCCCGCGGCGCCGTTGACCAGGACTCTCGACCCGGCCGGCACCCGACGTCGGGGCAGGTTGCTCAGCGCGATGAGGCCGGCGGTCGGCACGGCGGCCGCCTCCTCGAAGCTGACGCTGGACGGCTTGAGCGCCACCCCCTCCTCAGGGGCGGTGGCGTACTCGGCGAACGCCCCGCCGTTGCGCCACTGGACACCGCGAACGGTCTCTCCGAAGACCTCGTCGCCCGGCTCGAACCGGGTCACCGCGCTGCCCACGGCCTCCACCACCCCGGCGACGTCGGTCCCCGGCACCTGCTCGCGAGGCGTCCTGATCCCGGAGCCCATGAGGCGGAGCACCGCGGGTCGGCCGGCCACGACGTGCCACACGTCCGGGTGCACCGACGCCGCCCGGACCCTGACCAACACCTCGTCCGGGGCCGGCTCCGGCACCGGCACCTCGCCCAGGGTGAGGTCGTCGACAGATCCGTAGCCGCTCTGGACGATCGCTCTCATGCCCGGAACGTACTGGAGCGGCCTCACCCCGGAACGACGAATGCCGAGGGCTGTCGGTCCCGACGAAGCGCAGGGACGCGCGGCTGCGACGCGCAGGTCGCCCCACGACGACTCCGGGAGTCGTGCGGACGACCTAGCGTCGGCGGGGTCGGCTCGTGAGACCGGCAACGACGACGAAAGCGCAGGACCGTCCATGGAGCAGCACGGTCGACCCGACCCGACGAGCAGCGCCGAGGGCCGCCGCCTGCGCCTGCTCGCGCTCGAGGCGTTCGCGCGGGAGGGGCGGGCCCCGACGCTTGCCGAGCTCGCCCGCAGCACCGCTGCGCCGCCCGGCCAGGTGCGAGAGCTGCTCGGCGACCTCGCGGACGCCCACCTGCTGGTCCTGGACGGGGCCGGCGACTCCATCCGGATGGCGCACCCGTTCGCCGCCTCCCCGATGGGGTTCGTCGTCACCCCCCTCGGCGAGGGGGACGACCGACGGTGGTGGGGCGGATGTGCGTGGGACTCCTTCGGGATCAGTGCCGCCCTCGGCCTCGACGTACGCGTCGACACGACCTGCCCGCACTGCTCCGCCTCCCTGTCCGTCCCGGCCGGCCCGGCCACCCCTCCCCCGGAGCACCTCGTGGTCCGCTTCCCGCGACCGGCGCCCGAGTGGTGGGACGACGTCGTCGCGACGTGCTCGGCGATCCGGATGTTCTGCTCGCGGGACCACGCCGACCGGTGGACGGCGGCCCACGCACCGGGCCGCGGACGGGTCGTGTCCGCCGTCACGGTGTGGGACCTCGCCCGCGACTGGTACGCCGACCGGCTCGACCCCGACTTCCGGCGCCCCACACGCGAGCACCAGCAGGCCCTGCTGGACGAGCGGGGGCTCGACGGGGACTTCTGGCGGCTCCCGCCCGGCCCCCGTCGGGAGGACGACGCCTGACAAGTGGCTACGACGCGGCACCCTCCCGCGCCCGGGCCGTCTTCTCCTCGGTCGGCCGCCCCCGGGGCGACGGCTGGCGCAGGGCGACGACGAGCAGGGACACCATCACTACGGCGTTGAGGGCGTGCAGCCCGAAGAAGAGGCCGCCGCCGGCGTCGGCTCCCGCCGACTTGCCCAGGTGGACGAGCACCGGCTGCAGGAACATCAGGGCGAACGCGCCGGCGGTGCACGACACCGCGCGCCGGGGCGCCCGGGCCACCAGCCCCGCCACCGTCGTCACCAGCGCGAGCACCAGGACGCCGTAGGCGAACCCCCGGTGGGGCGCGAACGAGCCGGTGCCGATCCCGCGCCCGGCAAGGAAGATCTGGACGGCCACCGACCCGAGGAGGGCGGCGGACAGGATCCGGTAGGTCGCGCGCATCATCGTGCTCCTTCGTCATCGTGGGTGTGGAGGTGCTGGTCATCCATCACGGCACCGTAGGGAGGGCGCACCGACCCGGACCATCCACTGGGGAGGACGGACGTGACGCCGTGGATCGACTCCGCCGTCACGCCCAGCGCGGACTCACCGGGGCCGTGACGCGGAGCGCGAGGTCGCGCACCGGTGACCACCGCGGCGACAGCTGGAGCGCCAGCAGCCGCCTGGACCGGCGCACGAGCCGCTCGCCGACGGGCCGCTGCACCCGGTCGTAGCGCACGAGCGCCGGGACCACGTCGTCCTCGTCGAGGAGCCTGGCCAGGGTCAGGGCGTCGAGGACGGCCTGGCACGCGCCCTGGCCCAGGCTGGGCGCCATCGCGTGCGCGGCGTCGCCGACCAGGACGAGCCGGCCGCGCGAGTAGGCCGGCAGGGGCGGCAGGTCGTGGAGCGGGTGCCGCAGCAGGGCGGGCGGGTCGGTCCGGGCGACGGCGTCCCTGATCTCTGCCGGCCACCCGGCGAGCCGGTCCTGCAGGTCGCGGAAGGAGGACACGGGCGCGCTGTCGGCGACGGGCACGTACCAGTTGGTCCGGCCGGTCCCGGCCGGCGTGACGCCGGCGAACATCCCGCGCCCCCAGATCTCGCCCCAGTGCCCGACGGTGCCGTCGCAGGACCCCCGCCACACCTCGGCTCCCAGGCTCCGCGGGCGCACGACACCCGCCACGTGACCACGTACGACGCTGTTGATGCCGTCGGCCCCGATCACCACGTCGTGGCCGGTGATCCGGTCGGGTCCGCCGAACGCCGTCCCGAGGGCGAGGTCGACACCTGCGGCCCGGGCGCGGGACACGAGCTCGGCCATCAGCGCCGGCCGCGTCACCAGGCGCACGGGCGCGCCGGCCCTCTTCTCGATGCGCCCGAGCGGCAGGTGGCCCATGACCCGCCCGTCCACCGAGCGGATGGTGGCGGCCCGGTAGGGGTGGGCCTCGCCGAGTCCGGGCGTGACGTGCACGTCCTCGAGGCCACGCCAGGCCGCCGGCCAGAGGCCCAGCGCGGCCCCGCGGGAGTCCACGGTGTCGCGCACGTCCTCCAGGCGCACGTGCCAGCCGCGGGCGGCCAGGGCGACGGCCGCCGTCAGGCCGCCGACGCCCGCCCCGACGACGAGCGCGGAGCGCGAGGGAGTGGGTGCAGGGCTCATGGGGCGACGCTACGGAGCGGGAGCGGGCGGCGGAGTCCCCGCAGAGCGTGACCACGGACGCCGGGACGCGACGCGTACGGGACCCGCGGTTGGACAGTCGCCCGGGAGCGAGGCAGGTGTCGCCCCTGCCCGCATGGCCGCGGGCGCGGTCGTCCCTAGCCTCGAGGAGATGTCGCGTCCACACCGCCCCAGCCCGTCCCGTCCCCCTCGCCTCCCCGGCCGGCGGCCGGTCCGCCTGACCCGCCGGCGGCTGCTCGAGGCCGGGCTCGCGGGGTTCGCGGTGACGACCCTCGCCAGCGCGTGCGGCGGACCGGACGTCTGGGAGCCGCCCGTCGAGTTTGACACCCCGCTCCCGATCCCACCCCTGGCCGACTCCCGGCTGGAGGACGGGACGCGCGTCTTCTCGCTGACGATCCAGCAGGGCACCCACGAGTTCCGCCCGGGCGTGCGGACCCCGACGTGGGGCTTCAACGGCAGCTACCTCGGGCCGACGCTCCGGGCGGCCGTCGGCGAGGACGTGCGGGTGGACGTGGTGAACGAGCTCGACGTCGAGACGACCGTCCACTGGCACGGCATGCACCTGCCGGCGGAGATGGACGGGGGCCCGCACCAGCCGATCGCCGCCGGCGGCGGGACGTGGAGCCCGTCCTGGCAGGTCCGGCAGGCCCCCGCCACCCTGTGGTACCACCCGCACCCCCACGGGGAGACCGAGGAGCACGTCTACCGCGGTCTCGCCGGGCTGTTCGTCCTCGACGACGCGGGCGCTGAGGGCCCCGCGCTGCCCAGCACGTACGGGGTCGACGACGTCCCGATCATCGTGCAGGACAAGTTGATCGATGTCGACGGACGCCTCGTCTTCGACGACGGGGGCAACGAGATCGGCCTGCTCGGCAACCTCATGCTCGCCAACGGCGTCGCGGGCGCCACCTTCACCGTCTCCGCCGCCCGGACCCGGCTGCGGCTGCTCAACGGGTCGACCGCCCGCACCTACGACATCGGCATGTCGGACCGGCGCACCGTGCAGCTGGTCGCCTCCGACGGCGGCCTGCTCGAGGCGCCCGTCGCGGTGGAGACCGTCCGGCTCTCGCCGGGCGAGCGGGCCGAGCTGGTGGTCACCTTCGAGGCCGGGGAGACCGTGCACCTGCGCACGTTCGGGGCCGAGCTCGGCGACGTCGCCGCCCCCCAGGCGTTCGGGGCCGAGGACGAGGCCGACCTCGTGGAGTTCCGGGTGGCCGCCCGGCCCGACGCCGGGGTCTTCGTCCCCGGCACCCTGGCCGCGATCGAACGGCTGGAGGAGTCGAGTGCCGACGTCCGGCGCACGTTCGAGCTCGAGGGTCGTGACATCAACGGCCGTCAGATGGAGATGGATCGCGTCGACGTGACCGCCCACCTCGGCGCCGTCGAGGTCTGGAGCGTGCACAGCCGCAACCTGTTCCCCCACAACTTCCACGTGCACGATGTGCAGTTCCAGGTGCTCGCGATCGACGGCTCACCGCCGCCACCGGAGCTGGCCGGGCTCAAGGACACCGTCTACCTCGAGCCGCTGCGCACCTACGACCTGATCATGCGCTTCGACGACTACGCCGACCCCACCCGCCCCTACATGTTCCACTGCCACCTGCTCCTGCACGAGGACGACGGCATGATGGGCCAGTTCGTCGTGGTGGAGCCGGGCGACGACGACCCGGTCGAGCTCGGAGGCGCCGACCACGACCACTGAGCCCGGCGCCCGCGCGCGCGGGGGGCGGGGATCAAGCGCCGGGTCAGGGGTACGGCGACACGTGACCCACACCCAGCACGACTTCCTGGCGACGATCGGCGCAGACACCCCCGAGGCGACGGACGGACGCTCGACGCTCACGGTGGAGGCGGACGAGCGGCACCTCAACGCGGCCGGCACGGTCCACGGCGGCATGCTCGCCACCCTGGTCGACGCGACGATGGGCGCCGCGATCCGGAGCGCCGTCGACGGCGAGACCCCCGCCACCAGTCAGCTCACCCTCACCTACCTGCGCCCCGGCAGGCCCGGGCCCCTCGAAGTCACCGCCCGGGTGCGCAAGCGCGGAGACAGCCTCACCGTCTGCGAGGCCGACGTCGAGCAGGAGGGGAGGACGCTGGTGCACGCGCTCGCCACCTTCGCGCTCCTGGCCGACTGACGCCTGTCGATCTCGGCCCTGCTCGTCCGTCAGAGTGGTGACCGGCCGCACGGGGCGGCCGCAGGAGGAGGATCGACATGACGAAGTACGCCATCTACTTCCAGCAGCACTGGGTGGGCGACCACCCTGCCGAGTGGTTCCAGGGCCGGGTGGCGCCGAGCAAGGCGGTCATCGAGGAGATGAAGGACGCCGGGGTCCTGGTCTTCGCCGGCGGCCTCGAGGAGGACATGGCCGAGGCGTTCACTGCCGACGCCACCAGCGGCACCATCACCATCACCGACGGGCCCTACACCGAGAGCACGGAATACCTCGGGGGGATCACCATCGTCGACGTGCCCGACATCGATGCGGCCAAGCTGTGGGCCGGCAAGATCGCCGAGGGGTGCGGCTGGCCCCAGGAGGTCCGCGTCGTCACGTAGCGCCGGCTACCGAGCGACCCAGTCGGTGAAGCTGCGCGGCTCGCCGAGCCAGTCCGTGCCGGCGTTCGAGCCGTCGGGGCGCGTCCCTGCCACGTGCACGGCGACGCGGACCTGATCCGGCGAGCCGAGCGCCGCGCGGGCGACCCGCATCCGCACCTGCTCGCGGTCGTAGTCGATGCGCAGCCGGTAGCTGCCCTCGACCGGCTCGCCCCACTTCTTGGCGGCGAAGCCGTCGACCGACAGCAGCTGGTAGTCGGTGCCGTCGAAGTAGCCGCTGGCGAAGACGTACTCGGGCCTCGGGTCGGCGGGGTCGGTGTCGAGGAAGACCGATCCCGAGGAGCCGCTGCGCCAGGTCTTGCGCAGGTTGGCGTGGGTGGTCGTCACGACGATGTTGCGCGCCTTGTGCTCGACCCGCACCGCGCGGAGGTCGACGCCGTGGCCGAGGTCGGCGGGGTCGGTGACGTCGATCACCGCGGCGCCGGCCGGGGCGAGCGGGCTGAGGGCGAGGGCGGCGACCGCCAGGGCCGCGGTGCTCAGGAGGGTCGTACGCATGGGGTGTCCGTTCTCATGTCAGGTGCCCGGGCGGGACGAGAGGGAGACGCACGGTCCGGCCCCGAGGTTGCCCCCGGGAGGTCAGGCGGTCTGGACCGGCGCCGCGGAGGGGCGACGCATGAACCAGTTCTCGACCCCGATGACCGAGGCCGAACCCACCACCTCGAAGCCGCAGCCCTCGTAGAAGGGCACGTTGGCGGCCTTGTCGGTCTCCAGGTAGCCCGGCAGCCCCGAGGAGTCGAGCTCCGCGCAGACGGCCGCCATGAGGCGGGTGCCGAGCCCGCGTCCCTGCAGGTCCGGATGCACGGCGACGGGACCGACGTGCACGTGCGGCTCGCGCAGGTCGTGCCGGGACCACTCCCCGAGCCAGCCCGCCACCCGACGTCCGGCCCGGGGTCCCAGCCTCGCCAGGACCGGCAGCAGCCGGAGCCGTTGTCGCGCCGTGGGCCGGCAGCGACCGGCCGGGACCATCCCGGCGACCCCCACGACCCGGCCGCGGGACCTCAGCGCCAGAACGTCCAGCGCGTCCATCACACCGATGGCGCCGCCGACGAGCCTGCGGTGCGCGACGAGGCGCACGTCCGGGTCGTCGCCGTAGGCGGCCACGTGCAGCGGGTTGTCGACCATCGCTCGGGCGACGAGGTCGACGGCCGCGCTCCGCTCGGCCCGCGCGAGGCGTCCGACCGCTGGTGAGGCGGGGGATGGTTTCACGTCCCCCACCGTAGGAACGCCGAGGACGGGCGCCCATCGACGGGAGGCGACACCCGTCCGCTCGTGTCCATCGAGAGAGTCGCCTGCGAGCGACGCCGCGCGACGCGATGTCGTCCTAGCATCGAGCAATGGACGGTGCGAGGTGAACGCCCGCAAGGTCGACGTGCTGCTCGCCGTCGGGGTGATCGTCATCCTGGCCACGATCGTCACCTCGGGGCAGGGCGGCAGATTCACGGGACCGATCAACCCGTTGGCCTACGTGTGGACGGTGGGCCTCGGGCTGCTCATGCTGATCCGGCGGGCCCACCCGCTGCTCGTGCTGGTGCTGACGACGATCGGCTACTTCAGCTATCACGCGGCCGGATTCCCCGCCATGGGCGTCGCCGTGCCGGTCGCGGCCGCCCTCTTCTCCGCGGCCGAGATGGGGCACACGCGGGCCGCGGTGGCGACCGGCGCCGTGACCCTGCTCGGGTCCACTGGCTACCGGGTCGCCTCGAACCAGAACCTGGCCTACGTCCTCGCCTACGAGCTCGCGTCCCACGTCGCGCTCATGGCCGCGGTGATCGCCCTCGGCCACAGCCTGCGCACCACCCGCCAGCTGCGCCTGAGGCGCGACCAGGTGACCCGACTGCTGGCGCGTCAGCGCCACCTCGACGCGGAGGTGACGAAGCGCGACGACCGCCTCACGCTGGCCCGCGACCTGCACGACTCGATCGGTCACTCGCTGACGGTCGCGTCGATCTACGCGGGGCTGGCCCTCGAGCGCGACGTGGGACCCGAGCGCAGGGACCAGAGCCTCACGATGGTCAGGACGGCGGTCTCGGAGGCCCTGTCGCACCTGCGACGGACGGTCCGGGTGCTGCGCGAGCAGGACGCCAGCCTGGCCGGGCCGGGCCTGGAGGACATCCGTCACCTCGCCGAGGCACCGCGCGCCGCCGGCTACGACGTACGCGTCGACGTGCCGGACGTCGCCGTGCCGGTGCCCGTCGGCGCGGCGATCTACCGCCTCGCCCAGGAGGGGATCACCAATGCGCTCAAGCACTCCTCCGGCCGCCGCATCGAGGTCCGCGTCTCCTGCGCGGGCTCGCACACGGTGGACGTGAGCATCTGCGACGACGGCGCCGGCCACCGGACCGCGCCGGTCGAGCTGGGACACGGGCTGAGCGGCATGCGCGAGCGGGTCGCGGACCTGGGCGGCGTCCTGACCGTCGACACCGCGAGCAGCGGCTGGCGCGTCCACGCCACGATCCCCTGGGAGGCGGCGACGTGATCAAGGTGCTCCTGGTCGACGACCAGCGACTGCTGCGCGAAGGGCTTCGGGCCATCCTCGACGTGGCCGACGACCTGACCGTGGTGGCACAGGCCCGCAACGGGCGAGAGGCCCTCACCCTGGGGCGCGAGCACTCCCCCGACGTGTTCTTGATGGACCTCCAGATGCCCACGATGAACGGCCACGAGGCGATCCGCGAGATCCGTCGGGACCCGTCCCTCAAGAGCGCGGCCGTGCTGGTCCTGACGACGTTCGACGAGGACGACGACGTCGTGGCGGCGCTCGCCGCCGGGGCCGACGGCTACCTGCTCAAGGACATCGACGCCGAGGACCTGCGGCGCGCCGTCCGGCGGGCGGCGGCCGGCGAGGCGGACATGGCGCCCGGCGTGCTGCGGCAGATGATGGACCGGATCGCGCGGCTCCCGACGAGGCGCAGCCGCGAGGAGCAGCTGGCGGGCCTGACCGAGCGCGACCTCGAGATCCTCACCCACGTCGGCCTGGGCCTGTCCAACGAGGAGATCGGCCGCGCCCTCTTCCTCAGCCCCGAGACCGCCCGCACCTACGTGAGCCGGCTGATGACCAAGCTCGGCGCGCGCGACCGCGCCCAGCTCGTGGTGCTGGCCCACCGCGCCGGCCTGGTCGACCCCACCGTCGACTGAGGGCGCACCTCGGGCACGGGGACGCCGGTCATGCCGGCTCCCCCTGCCGGGGCTCCGGCGGCTCGATGTCGAGCGTGGGCAGCACGCGGTCGAGCGGTCGCGGCAGCCACCAGGCCCGGTCGCCCAGCAGCTGCATCACCGAGGGCACGAGCACCATCCGCACGAGGGTCGCGTCGACGAGGACGGCGAAGGCCAGCCCGAAGCCGAACAGCTGCAGCTCCCTGCTGCTGCCGAGGACGAAGCTGCCGAAGACGCAGATCATGATCGCAGCAGCAGCCGTGATCACCCGTGCCGTGCGGGCCAGGCCCTCCACGACCGCTGCGGAGCTGTCGCCGGTGCGGTGACGCTCCTCCTTGATGCGCGAGAGGAGGAACACCTCGTAGTCCATGGAGAGGCCGAACACGATGGCGATCAGCATCATCGGTGCCCAGGCCTCCACCGGCGCGCTGGCCCCCAGGTCGAGCAGCTCCACCCCCCACCCCCACTGGAAGACCGCGACCGTCGCCCCGAAGGCAGCGCCGATCGACAGCAGGTTGACGACGACGGCCTTCACGGCGACCGCGATCCCGCGGAACACCGCCACCAGGAGCAGGAGGGCGAGACCGAGCACCACGGCGAGGAACACCGGGAGGCGCTCGGCGGTGTAGTCGGCGAAGTCGACGGCCGCCGCTGTCGTGCCGCCGATGGCGACCTCCACGTCCTCCCCGGCGACGATCGAGGGGACGACGTCCTCCCGCAGGCGGTGGACCAGGTCGGTGGTGCGCTCGTCTCGCGGTCCCGTCCCGGGGACGACCTGGAGCACCGCCACGTCCCCGCCCTCCCCCACCGCCGGGGGGCTGACGGCGGCGACGCCGGGCGTGCCTGCCAGCTCCTCCTGCAGCTGGTCGAGGACCGCAGGCCCGGACCCCTCGCCGGTCCGGACCGCGACGACCAGGGGGCCGCTGGAGCCCGCGCCGAACCCTTCCGCCATCAGGTCGTAGGCACGCCGGGCGGTGTCGCTCGGCGGCTTGGTGCCGGCGTCGGAGAAGCCGAGGCGCATGTCGAGGACCGGGATGCTCATCACCAGCAGCACGGCGGTGGACGCCAACGCCCACGGCAGCGGGTGGCGCTGCATCCGCCGGCTCCACCTCCGCGCGATCGCTCCGTCGGCCGCTCCGTCCGCCGCTGCGCCACCCCGCCTGCGGAGATGGATCGAGTACCGGTCGATGCGGCGCCCGACGACGGCCAGCATCGCCGGCAGCAGCGTCACGGCGGCCAGCATCGTCAGGAGCACGGAGACCGCGATGCCCAGCGCCACCCCGGTGATGAGCTCGAGGCCCATCAGCACCAGGCCCAGGGACGCGATCACGACGGTGACCCCGGCGAAGAGCACCGACCGGCCGGCGGTGGCCTGCGCCGACACGACGGCCTCGGCCGGCTCCTCGCCGCCGGCGAGCGCCTCGCGGTAGCGCGTCACGACGAGGAGCGCGTAGTCGATGCCCACCCCGATCGCGATCATGGCGCTCACCGGTGCCGCGAAGCTCGGCATGTCCACCCACCGCGCTCCGATGCCGACGGCCGCGATGCCGCTCGCCGCTCCGATGACGCCCACCAGGATGGGCAGGCCCATGGCGATGACGGAGCCGAAGGCGAACAGCAGGATGACCACGGCGGCGAGGATGCCGATCAGCTCGCTCGGCGGGCCGCCCTCGGCCTCCTGCTCGACCGCGATCCCGCCGACCTCGAGGCGCAGGTCGGGTGAGGTCTCGCGGATGCCCGAGAGGGTCTCCTGCACGTCGGCGAGCTCCGCCGCGTCCATGCGGGGGAGGTCGACGGCGACGTAGCCGATCGACCGGTCCGGCGAGAGCTGGCGGGCCCCCTCCGGCTCGTACGGGCTGACCACCCGCGCCTCGGGGACCTCGTCCCGGACCCGGTCGGCGACCGCGTCGACCTCGGCGCGCAGGCCGTCATCGTCCGCCTGGTCGACGCGGAACACCAGCTGCGCCTGCGTCCCGGCGCCCACGTCGAACCCGGCCTCCTGCAGGATCTGGGCGGCACGCTCGCTCTCCGAGCCCGCCAGGGCGTAGTCGTCGCTGGTCTCCCCGGCCACCGCTCCCGAGAGCACCGACACCGCCACCACCAGGACCACCCACGCGGCCAGCACCACGAACCGTCGGCGCGCACACGCTCGCGCTAGTCGTTCCACCTCACGCTCCTCCGCTCAGCTGCTCGAGCCCACGACGCTAGGCACGAGCCGGGACCCGCACAGGCCGCGGCAGGCGAGAGCAGCGTCGTCACCAGGCGACGGTCGGATCGGTGAGGAGGGACGGGTGCGCCCCGCGTGGGGCTCGGTGAGCCCGGCCGGCTGAGCGCCGGTCCGAGATCACGAGGACGACACCGCGCAGTCGTGGAGGAGGTGGTCCGCACGCCTGTAGACCCGCCAGCTCGGCCAGGGCTTGCCGGGGATCTTGACCTTCATCTCGACCACGATCCCGAGCGGATCCCTGGCCGGCGCGCAGGGCAGCGCGCCCTCGGTGGTGAAGATGAACTTCTCACCGACGCCGAGCTCGACGACGTCGGTGTAGCGGTAGCGACTCCACCGGAAGGTGCCCGGCAGCTTGTGCCGCTCGCCCACCCGCACATGGCGCTGCCCCCGCCCACCGACCCGCCTGAACTTCACGCGGACGCGATGGTCGACGAGTGAGGGCTCGCTGACGCCGATCAGCACGCCCGAGTAGGGAATCACGCCGTACGGGATCGCGTCGCTGCGATCCTTCCGGGCCTGGGCAGGGGCGGGTGCGACCAGGGTGGCCAGCACCGCCACGACGACGCCGAGCACGAGTCGCTGCACCCGATCGAGGCTACGTGCCCGGCGCCCCGGCGGCACCCCCGCGGCCGCGGCTCAGTCGCGGCCGACCTGCAGCCGCACCTCGACGACCTCCCCCAGCTCGATGCCCTCGGCGCGGCGGACGGCCACCTTCAGCGGCAGGAACCACGTGCCCTCTCGCGGGAACATCGCGGTGGCGAAGCCGGTGTCGCCGATCCGGGCGCGGACGGGGACCACGCCCCAGTAGACGACGTCGGCCTTCACCTCGTCGACGAGCCCGGCTGCGTCCGGAGGCAGGGCCGCGAACACGAACGGCGCAGGGCCGCGCCACTCGACCACCTCGCCGGCGAAGTCGATCTCCATCGCCCCACCCTGCCAGCAGTCCGGCCGTCCCGGGGCGGAAAGGTGGGGTGCGGGCGGGGGACCCCACGGCCCTCGCCCGCACTCCGCCACCGCCCCCCTGCCGCGGTGGCTTCCTCCTGACGGGTCGCGCTCTCGTCACCTGTGTCAACGAGCGGACCGGCGGCAGGTCACGGCGCAACGCGATTGCGCGGCCGGGGACAATGGGGGAATGACCGACCTCCCCCGCAAGGCCGCCGCCCGCACGGCCCGCCTCGCCGCACTCCCGCTCGGGTATGCCGGCCGCCAGGCCATGGGGTTGGGCAAGCGGCTCGGGGGCAAGTCGGCCGACGCGGTGCTCACCGAGGTGCAGCAGCGCACGGCCGAGCAGCTGTTCCGCACGCTGGGCGAGCTCAAGGGCGGGGCGATGAAGTTCGGCCAGGCGCTCAGCGTGCTGGAGTCGGCCCTTCCCGAGGACGTCGCCGCGCCCTACCGCGAGCACCTCACCGCGCTCCAGGACTCGGCGCCGCCCATGCCCACCGCGACCGTGCGCGAACAGCTCACCACCAACCTGGGCCCCGACTGGTCCGACCGCCTCGTCTGGCTCGACGGCGCACCCACGGCGGCAGCCTCGATCGGACAGGTGCACCGCGGTCGCTGGCGCGACGACCCGGACGACGACGACATCGACGTCGCGGTGAAGGTGCAGTATCCCGGCGCCGGCGAGGCGCTCATGTCCGACCTGCGCCAGATCGCCCGCGTGGCGCGCGGCGTCGCGCCCGTCTTCCCCGGCATCGACGTCAAGCCGCTGGTCGCCGAGCTCCAGGAGCGTGCCGCCGACGAGCTCGACTACGAGCTCGAGGCGCAGGCGCAGGCGGCCTACGCCGACGCGTTCGCCGACGACCCCGACATCGTGGTGCCGGCCGTGGTCGCCGTGGGCACCGAGGTGCTGGTGACCGAGTGGCTCGACTCCGCCCACTCCCTCGCCCACGTCATCCGCGTGGGCACGCAGGAGGAGCGCGACCACTACGGCGAGCTCTTCGTGCGCTTCCTCTTCGAGGGACCGCAGCGCACCGGCATGCTCCACGCCGACCCGCACCCGGGCAACTTCCGCGTGATCCCGGCTCCCGACGGCGGACTCGGCCGGCTCGGTGTGCTCGACTTCGGCGCCGTCGCCCGACTCCCCCAGGGCCAGCTCCCCGAGGCGATGGGCCGGCTCATCCGCATCGCGCTCGACTCCGACGAGGCGTCGCTCGTCGCGGGGCTGCGCGAGGAGGGGTTCATCAAGGACGGGATCGAGGTCGACCCGGCGATGCTGCTCGACTACCTCGGGCCGTTCGTGGAGCCCGCGGCGCAGGAGCGCTTCGCCTTCACCCGCGACTGGATGCGCGAGCAGTTCGAGCGGATCAACGACTCCCAGGCCGAGTCCTTCTCGCTGGCCACCCGGCTCAACCTGCCGTCGTCCTACCTGCTCATCCACCGCACCTGGCTCGGCGCGATCGGCCTGCTCAGCCAGCTCGGCGCCACGGCGCCCTTCCGCGAGATCCTCGAGGAGTCGCTGCCGGGCTTCGACGACTGACGCCGCGCGATCGGCCCGGATCGCGTGACCGGGTGGCACCATGACGCGCATGGATGCCGCCGCCGCCCTCGCCCGTTGGCACGCCGTCGTCGAGAGTCGCGACCCCGCCGGGCTCCCCGGCCTCATCGCCGAGGACGCGGTCTTCCGCAGTCCGGCGGTGCACACGCCCCAGGAGGGTCGCGACACGGTCGTCGGCTACCTCACGGCCGCGTTCACCGTGCTGGGTCCGGGACTGACCTACGAGCGGGAGTGGCTCGGCGCGGACTCCGCGGTGCTCCAGTTCCGCACCGACGTCGGCGGCCTGCAGGTCTCCGGCGTCGACATCATCACCTGGGACGACGCCGGGCAGATCGTCGACTTCACCGTCATGGTGCGTCCGGCCAAGGCCCTGCAGGCGGTCATCGAGCAGATGGGCGCCGAGCTGCTGCGGATGCTGGAGGCCGCGGGCGGCTAGACCCAGAAGCCCCGCCCGCCGCCGTACCACTCGCCGAACTGCTCGCGGTAGGACGACCCGGGAGCCCGCGAGCCCAGGTAGGACCCGACCACCGCGGCCCCGAGGTCGTCGAGCTCGGGGCTGACCATCCGGCCGTCCACCCGGCGCGCCATCGAGTCGATGAAGCGCGCCAGTCCGGGGTCCTCGCCGAGGCGGAAGAACGTCACCTGGGCGCCCAGCCGGGCGGCGGCGTCGAGCTCGCGCACCGAGTGGGCGATCGTCAGGGGGTGGGGCGGGTAGGAGAACCACACCTCGCCGTCGGGCTCGAGGTGGGCGGTCGGCTCGCCGTCGGTGACGACGAGGAGCACCGGCTGGGCATTGGGGTGCTTGCGGAAGAACCGGTTGGCGAGCAGCAGCCCGTGGTGGAGGTTGGTGCCCTTGTCCCAGCGGGCGTCGAGGGCGGTGAGCTCCTCGATCTCCATGACCTGGGCGTGCCGGCCGAACGCGATCAGCTGGAGGTCGTCGCCGCGGAAGCGGGAGCGGATGAGCTGGTGCAGCGCCAGCGCGGTGCGCTTCATCGGCACCCATCGCCCGTCCATCGCCATCGAGAACGACGTGTCGACCAGCAGCACGACCGCCGCCTGGGTGCGCGCCTCGGTCTCGACCACCTCGATGTCGTCGACCTGGATCCGCACGGGCGACGAGCCTCCGTCACGCAGCACCGCGTTGGTGATCGTGCGCGGCACGTCCCACGGCTCGGTGTCGCCGAACTCCCAGCGCCGCGACGCGCCCGACGGCTCGCCGGCCAGGCCGGTCGTGCGCGTCTCGCGGGCGCCGGAGCGCCCGCTCATCCGCTCGGCCACGTCGCGCAGGAGCGCCTTGCCGAGCTGGCGCATCGCCTTGGGCGAGAGCCGCAGCTCGCCGTCGGAGCCGCGCTTGAGGTAGCCGCTGTCACGCAGCGCGCGCTCGAGCTCCTGCAGCGTCCTGGCGGCCACCGCCGCGTCGGGACCGAGCTGCTGGGCCAGCGCGTCGAGGTCGACGTCGTCCATCCGCGCGCCGTGGTGCGACTGGGCGAGCTGGTCGGCGAGCGCGTCGAGCTGGGCGAGGTCCTGCAGCGCGCCGGTGCCGTCGCCGAGGCCCATTCCCTGGTCGCCCTCGAAGCTCTCCGAGCCCGACCAGTCCTCGCCGGGGCGCAACGCCTGGAGGTTGGCGTCCATCCGCGCCAGCTGCTCCATCAGCTGCGGCGAGCCGAAGGCCTGCTGCGAGAGCTCCATCAGCTCCTGGCGCTGCTCGGGCGTCATCGAGTTGAGCATCCGCTGCGCCGCCGCGGCCCGCTGGGCGAGGGAGTCGAGCAGCTCGTCCATGTCCTGCGGGTCGTCGGGGAAGAAGTCGCCGTGCTTGTCCATGAAGTCGCGGAACTCGTCGTCGGTGACGCCGTCGGCGGCGTGCTTCTCGAGGAGGTCGTTGAGGTCGGAGAGCATCTCGTTGACCGCTGCCCGGTCGTCGTCGGTGGCGCCCTCGAGCGCCTGCTTCATGCCCGCGAAGCGCTGGTCGAGCAGCTCGCGACCGAGCAGGTCCTTGATCTCCTCGTAGGCCTCGCGCGCCTCCGACGACTGCCAGTCGTACGACGACAGCTCGCTCACCGCCGCCGGCGTGGAGGTCGGCAGGTTGTCGAGCATGAGCTCGCGGAAGGCCCGGTCGCCGTCGTCCATGGTGATGTCGCGCGCCAGCTGGCCGCGCTCGGCGAGGACCGCCCGGTCGAGGAGCTCGCGCACCTCGCGCATCGTGCCGTCGAGGTCGTTGCGCTGCAGGATCTCGCGCCGACGCTCGGCCACCTTCCGGGCGAGCTCGTCGAGCCCGGCCCGGTCGGTGCCGCCGCGGCGCAGGAACTCACGCATCGCCCGTTCGGGCGAGTAGCCGGCCATCACGTCCTGGCCAATGGCGTCGAGCGCCTCGGCCAGGTCGACCGGCGGGGCCAGCGGGTCGCCGCCGTCGTACTTGCGGAAGCGGCTCACCGCGGTCCCCTGCCCAGCTCCTTGCGGAGCCACACGTCGTCGGGCCAGTCGCGGTCGGTGACCCGCTCGACCTCGGTGAAGCCGTGGGCGCGGTAGAAGTCGTAGGCCTGCTGGTTGCCGTCGACGACCTCGAGCCACAGCACGTCGCCCTCGACCATCGCCTCGACCTCGGCCAGCAGGCGGCCGCCGATGCCGCGACCCTGGTGGTCGGGGTGGACGTAGAGCTTCCACATCACCTCGCGGTCGCCGGTGACGTGGGGGAAGTCCCGGTGCGACTGCGAGAGCCGGCCGAAGGCGGCCATCGCGACGACCTGGCCGTCGACCTCGGCGACGAGGTGCGCGTTGCGCGCCAGCGACCGCTCGAAGACCTCGGGCACCCACCACTCGTCGAGCATCCGCTGGGCGTACGCCGCGTCGATCGGGCCGTAGGTCGCCGGCACGACCGCCTCGCCGAGGGCGCGGAAGGCGGGGATGTCGGCCGTCGTGCCGGGGCGCAGCCTGATGTCGTGGGTGATGACGTGGGTGATGAACCCGTCGCCCCGCGTCTCGCCGGCCGCCTCACCCATAGACGGTCTCCCCGGCCTCGGTGTCCTTGCCGATCTTGCGCGCGAGGTAGAGGCCCTCGAGCGCCAGCTCGATCGCGGCGGCGCGCTCGCCGTCGTTGGTGGCCCCCAGCCGGTCGCACACCGCGTCGTAGAGGTCGGACTCCCCCAGAACGGGGAGACCGGCGAGGAAGTCGCGCGCCCCCACCCGGGCGCCGGTGCTGACCATCGCCCCCTCCTCGATGGCCTCGACGAGCAGGCGCAGGTCGATGCCGGCGAGGTGGGCGCGCACCGTCTCGGCGACCGCGGTGCGGAGCAGGTGGGTGAGGATCTCGGTCTCCCGGCCCTCCTCGCCGGTCTCGAACTCGATCTTGCCGCCGAGCACGTCGACCGCCGTCTCGAGATCGACGACGCGAGCCACGGCCTCGTCCTCGCCCTGCGTGGTGGCGCGGTGCAGGGCCGCGGCGGCGATGGTCTCGGCGCCCGCGATCGCGAAGCGCGCACTGACCCCGGAGCGCTGGTCGACCGACTGCGAGTCGCGCAGGTGGCGGGTGAACCGTGCCAGCACCTCGAGGAGGTAGGGCGGGACGGCGGCGACGAGGTCGGCCTCCTGCTCGATGACAGCGATCTCCTCCTCCACCTGCCGCGGGTAGTGGGTGCGGATCTCGGCGCCGAAGCGGTCCTTGAGCGGGGTGATGATGCGTCCGCGGTTGGTGTAGTCCTCGGGGTTGGCGCTGGCGACCACCAGCACGTCGAGCGGCAGCCGGAGGACGTAGCCGCGGATCTGGATGTCGCGCTCCTCCATCACGTTGAGCATCGCGACCTGGATCCGCTCGGCGAGGTCGGGCAGCTCGTTGATCGCCACGATCCCACGGTGGCTGCGCGGGATCAGGCCGAAGTGGATCGTCTCGGGGTCGCCGAGGTGGCGTCCCTCGGCGACCTTCATCGGGTCGACGTCGCCGATCAGGTCCGCCACCGACGTGTCCGGCGTCGCCAGCTTCTCGGCATACCTCTCGTCGCGGTGACGCCACGAGATGCGCAGGTCGTCACCGTAGGTCGCGACCGCCTGCTGGGACGTCACCGTGACCGGCTCGTAGGGGTGCTCGCCCAGCTCGGACCCGGAGATCACGGGTGTCCACTCGTCGAGCAGCGCCACCAGCGAGCGCAGCAGCCGGGTCTTGCCCTGGCCGCGCTCACCGAGCAGCACCATGTCATGACCGGCCAGCAGCGCCCGCTCGACCTGCGGGATCACCGTGTCGTCGAAGCCGTGCAGCCCGGGCCACGGGTCCTCGCCGGCGCGCAGCCGCGCGAGGAGGTTGTCGCGCAGCTCCTGGCGCAGCGGCTTGAGCCGGTGGCCGCTCTCGCGGAGCTGGCCGAGGGTGCTGGGCTCGGGGTGCTGGCTGGTCTGCTGGGCTGCGTGCGTCACGTCCTCCACGCTACGCAGGTCCGTCAACGTCGAGTGCGCTCGAAGACGCCCGGAAGAAGCTCCCCCGATCGGCGCGTACCGAGGGTCGAACCGGTCGCGACAGGGCAGGATGCCGCCATGCCCGCGGTCACGCTGCTCGTCCTGCTGGTCGTCGTGGCCGTGCCGGTGGCCTACTGGCTCGGTCGTACGTCGGCGCCCGCCGCGCCGCTCGCCACCGACCCGGCCGAGCTCGCCGAGCGCGACGCGTTCATCGAGCAGCTGCGCGAGCTCGCCTGGCAGCACCGCGACGTCTCCCCCGAGCTGTCCACCATCGTCATCGACGAGATCGCCCAGCGGCACCGCAAGGGCCGCGGCCTGCCCGGCCCGGGCGCCTGAACCCCGGCTCGCCCACCCACCCACGCACGCACCGCCCGCCCATCGCCCACCCACCGCACCCAAGGACCGCCATGCCCTCCATCGCCCCCGTCTCACAGCGTGTCGGCCGCGCCGGCAAGGTCCTGCTGGGCCTCGGGCTGGTCGTCGCCGTCCTGCTCGCTGTGCTCGTCGTCGTGCGGCCGACCACCGTCTCGACCGGCCCCGACCAGGTGGCGCTGCACTACAGCGACGGCGCCTTCACCCCCCGCCGGTTCCAGGACTGCGTGGAGAGCTCGCAGCGGGCCTGGCACGGACCGGGCGACAAGCACTACTCCTACCCGTCCTCGCAGCGCAACTACGTCTTCGGCCAGCAGGGCGACCGCGCTGCGGTGACGTTCGTGAGCAAGGACGGCATCGAGATGTCGGTCGACGGCGTCGCCGCGTTCCTGCTCAACACCGACTGCCGGACCCTGCAGAAGTTCCACGACCTCATCGGCAACCGCTACGCCGCCTACATGGACTCCTCCGACGGCAACGGCTCGGCGGGGTGGCTGGCGATGCTCAGCGTCTACATCAGCCGGCCCCTGGAGACCGCGATCGACCGCGCCAGCCAGAACTACACCTACACCGAGCTCTACACCGACCCCAACGTCAAGGCGCAGTGGGAGCAGGACGTCCTCGAGCAGATGCCCGACCTCGTCGGGCGCCAGATCGACGGCGACGAGGAGTTCTTCACCAACTTCGCCATCACCCTGCAGAAGCCGGTCCCGCCGGAGTCGGTGAAGGCGGCCCTGGTCGCCCAGCAGGAGGCGGTCGCGCGGGCGAAGGCCAAGGAGGCCGAGGCCGCGGCGCAGGTGAAGGCGGCGCAGGCGCAGGTCGAGGTCGAGCGCGCCGAGGCGGCGAAGATCGCCGAGCGGATCAAGGTGCTCGGCCGCGAGGGCTACCTGCGGCAGTACGCGATCGACAAGGGCCTCAACCCCTACCAGCCGACGACCGGCGCGCTGATCACCAACTCCGGACCCTGACGCGCGGGACCTTCGGCCCTGCTGAGGACGACCCGGCCGGGCGAGGCTGGGAGTCGAGCCGAAGGAGGACCCATGCACACCACGCACGACCTGTCCCGGGAGGACTGCACCCGCCTGCTCACTGCCGGCGTCGCAGGCCGGGTCGCGGTCACGACTCCGACCGGGCCGCACATCCTGCCGGTCAACTACGCCGTGGACCACGAGTCCATCCTGATCCGCACCACGGCCTACAGCCTGCTCGGCACCTACGGTCGTGACGCCCAGCTGTGCTTCGAGGTCGACCAGTTCGACTACGAGCTCAAGCGGGGCTGGAGCGTGGTGGTGCGCGGACGCGGACGATTCGTCGACGACCAGGACGAGCTCGCGGAGATCGCCCGGTCGTGGCAGCCGCGCCCGTGGGCCACCGGCCAGCGCAACCTCATCGTCCGGATCGCGTGGACCGAGGTGACGGGCCGCCAGCTCGGCGACGGATGGGACCCGTGGCAGCACCTGCCGGTACGCCGGCTCGCCTGACGGCAGACTGGGGCCCGTGACCCCCACCCCACCCTCCTCCGACCTCGGCGACGACGCCCGCTCGCTGCTCGAGGCCGTCACGGCCATCTCCAGCGACCTCGACCTCACGAGCGTGCTCACCCGCATCATCGAGGCGGCGACCGCGCTGACCGGTGCCCGCTACGGTGCGCTCGGCGTCCTCAGCAGCGACGGCGACCTGGCCGAGTTCATCACCACGGGCATCGACGAGCGCACCCGCGCCCTGATCGGCGACCTGCCCCGCGGACGCGGGATCCTGGGGGTGATCATCGAGGACCCCTCGGGCCTGCGGCTGGCCGACCTGAGCGCCCACCCCGCGTCGGTCGGCTTCCCACCCGACCACCCACCGATGAAGACGTTCCTCGGCATGCCCCTGCGCATCCGGGGCACCGTGTTCGGCAACCTCTACCTCACCGAGAAGGCCGGCAGCGGCCCCTTCACCGAGGCCGACGAGCGGCTCGTCGAGGAGCTCGCCCGCACCGCCGGCTACGTCATCAGCAACGCACGCTCGTTCGCCGTCAGCGAGCGTCGCCGGCAGTGGCTGGAGGCCTCGGCCGAGCTCGCCGAGCTCCTCCAGCCGCCCGTGGACCTCGACGCCGTGCTGCCGCAGATCGTCTCGACCGCACGCCAGGTCTCCCGCGCGCGGGCGGTGGCGCTGCTCTCCTCGCTCGACCCCGAGCACGACTCGATCAGCCTCGCGCCCGACGCCACGGCCGATGCCGACCGGATCACCGACATGATGTCCGCCGCGCGGGCGGCCGTCGAGCCCGGCAGCAGCGCCGCGGTCGTGACGACCGGCGCCGACGGCGTGCCCCTCGTCGTCGTGCCCCTGCGCTCCCACCTCGCCCCCGTCGCTGCGCTCGTCGCGGTCGCCGAGCCCGGCTCGAGCCTGCTCGACGTGCAGGAGCGTGACCTCTTCGCCGGGTTCGCCGACCAGCTGGCGCTGTCCCTCGACCGCACCCAGGCGCTCGCCGACCGTCAGGAGCTGGCGCTGATCTCCGACCGCGAGCGGATCGCCCGCGACCTGCACGACATCGTCATCCAGCGCCTCTTCGCGACCGGCCTGCAGCTGCAGGGCATCGCGGCGATGAACGGCGGCAGCGCGATCGCCGAGCGGCTGGACAAGTCGGTGGCCGACCTCGACGACACGATCAAGGCGATCCGCGGCACCATCTTCGAGCTCCAGGACCGGCGCGGCGACTCGCTGCGCGCCGCGATCCGCAAGCTCGTCAAGGAGTACGTCCCGGTGCTGGGCTTCACCCCGGTGGTCCGCACGTCCGGGCCCGTCGACACGGCCGTCCCGCCGGAGATCGGCTCCCAGCTCGTCGCCGTGCTCCGCGAGGCGGTCTCCAACGTCGCCCGGCACGCCCTGGCCGATGCCGCCGAGGTCGACGTGGTCGTCGCGGGAGACCGCCTCGAGCTGCGGGTGACCGACGACGGCGTCGGCCTGCCGGACGAGATGATCGAGAGCGGCCTGCGCAACGCGCGCCGCCGCGCGGCCGACCTCGGCGGCACGCTGGAGCTGTCCCGCGTCGGCGAGCGCGGCACGCTGCTGGTGTGGCGCGTGCCGCTGCAGTGACCCACACGCGAGAGGACCCGGCGCTGTGGGCGCCGGGTCCGGGTTGTGTGGTGTGGGTGGGTGTCAGCGGAGGATGGGGAACCTGCGGACCAGTGCGGTGTTGCTCCACCAGCGGCCCAGGCCCCAGGTCATGCCGGCCGCGCCGAGGGCGAGGACGACCATCACGATGACGCCGATGAGGTGGTCGTCGACGATGGGGTTGTTCTCCAGCGGGAACGCGGCGAGGTACATGAAGGCGTACATCAGGGCGCCCGCAGCGGTGCCGATCCGCATCCCGATCCCGAGCAGCAGGGTCAGGCCGATGCCGAGCAGGCCGGCCATGAAGAGCCAGTCGACCCAGGCGTGTCCGGCCAGGGAGGTGAAGAACCCGTGGAAGGGGTTGTCGGCCGGGACGCCGAAGGACAGGAACCCCTCGGTGGGGCTGCCGCCGTTGATCCAGGCGGCGGGGCCGAAGCGGTCGAGGTTGCCTGCCTGGTCGTAGCCGGTGTGGAAGCCCAGGGCGAAGGTCTTGTCGAGGAAGGCCCACAGGAAGGTCACTCCGAAGGCGATCCGCAGGACGGCGAGGGCGCGGGCGAAGCCCGGGCGGGTGACCTCCTCGGTCTCGGAGGTGGTGACGCCCTCGGTGCTGATGTGGTGCTGGCGGTGGATGACGCTCATCGTCATCTCCTCCTCGGTTCACGATTCCGGATGTCTTCCGGTACCTCTACTGTCCGCCGAGGGGCGGGGTCGCGTGGAGGGGAGGACGTCCATGATCGGCCGGGACCAAGGTCCCCACCACCCAGGGACCTCAGGGCGTGGCGCCACCGAGGAGCTTGGAGGCCAGCACGGCGGCCTGCGTCCGCCGCTCGAGGCCCAGCTTGGACAGGATGCTGGAGACGTAGTTCTTGACCGTCTTCTCGGCCAGGAACATCTGCTCGGCGATCTGCCGGTTGGTCAGGCCCTCGGCGATGTGGCCCAGCAGGATGCGCTCCTGGTCGGTCAGCGAGCTCAGCTCATCGGGGGTGTCGGGGCCCTTGCGGATCCGCTCCAGCACGGTCGCGGTCATGGCCGGGTCGATGAGGGACCGGCCCGAGGCGACGTGGCGCACGGCGGTGACCAGGTCGGAGCTGCGGATCTCCTTGAGGACGTAGCCGGACGCGCCCGCCATGATGGCGGCGAAGAGCGCCTCGTCGTCGTCGTAGGACGTGAGGATGAGGGCGTTGATCGACGGGTCGACCGCCCGCACGGCCCGGCACACCTCGATGCCCGACCCGTCGGGCAGCCGGGCGTCGAGCACGGCGACGTCGGGCCGCAGGGCGGGGATCCGCGCGGTCGCCTCGGTCGCGGTCGCGGACTGGCCCACGACGACGATGTCCTCCTGCTGCTCGAGGAGGAACTTCAGACCCTCACGGACGACGTCGTGGTCGTCGAGGAGGAAGACGCGGATCGGCTCGGACATGCGGACATTCCACCAGATGCGCGGCGCGGACCACACACACGTACGCTGGCCGGACCCGTGAGCGCCGGGGCGACCCACCTCGACAAGATCCCCCCGCGAGTGGTTGAGGCAGCCTCGGCCTGCGTACTCCTGCGCCCGTGATGCCCAGTTTCCCACTGTCTTCCTGAGGTCACGGACGGTCTCCTCCGGACCGTGCCGGACGCTGCGTGGGCGTCCTTGTTGTCCCTCCGGGGCGGGCGCATGCTGAGTGATCCACGTCACGCCAACGATCGGGGACGTAGCTCATGAAGAAGACACTCATCAGCGCGCTTTCCGCGCTCGCCCTCGTGGTCGTGACCACGGGGGCCACCCTCGGCATCCAACGGTCGGCTGCGGGACAGGCGGACCTCCCCTGGATGAACACCGCGCTCTCACCGACGCAGCGCACCGAGCTGCTGCTGGACGCGATGACGCTCGACCAGAAGCTCCAGCAGATCTTCAACCAGCCCTTCTACAACGACGACCTCGACGACGGCGTCCCGGACAACGGCAAGGGGTGCGACTTCACCCAGATCGGCCGCCACATCGAGGGCATCCCGGAGCTGGCGATCCCCGACTTCCGGATGGCCAACGGCGGCACCGGCATCCGCGGGGGCGACTGCCTCCCGGAGCCGACCGCGACGGCACTGCCCGCCCAGATCTCGTCGGCGGCGACGTTCAGCCGACCCCTCGGAGACCGTTGGGGCCAGGTGCTCGACCTGGAGCTGCGGGCCTGGGCCCACCAGGTGCTGTGGGGACCGGTGCTCAACCTGATCCGCACGCCCTACGGCGGGCGCAACAACGAGTTCTTCAGCGAGGACCCCTACCTGACCGGCGTGCTCGCGTCGAAGATCATCAGCGGCATCCAGGCGCGCGGGGTGAGCCAGGCGACCGCCAAGCACTTCGTCGCCAACGACTCCGAGTTCCAGTTCGAGCGGTGGACCGCGGCGATCCGGGTCCCCTCACGGGCGATGCACGAGCTCTACCTGCTGCCGTTCGAGATGGCCGTCAAGGACGCCAAGGTCGCTTCCGTGATGTGCGCCTACGGCTACGTCAACTTCAGCTACAACTGCGAGAGCGCGCCCCTGCTGCGCCAGACCCTGCGGGACGACTGGGGCTTCGACGGCTACGTGTTCTCCGACCGGCGCGCCCAGCAGAGCACGGTGCCCTCGATCCTCGCCGGCACCGACGTCGAGGTCGACGAGGCACCCGAGTGGTACGCGCCCGACCTGGTGAAGGCAGCGATCGCCGCCGGCCAGGTCACCGAGGCCGACATCGACGACATGCTCCGAGACCGCTACATCAAGATGTTCCAGTTCGGCGACTTCGACGACCCGGCCACGTCCTTCGGCTGGGACCAGCTCCAGGACGAGCTGGCCAAGGGTGGTCCGCACGCGCAGGTCGCCAAGGACGCTGCCGCGGAGAGCCTGGTGCTCCTGCGCAACGAGCGCAAGCAGCTGCCGCTCGACGCCAGGGCGATCGACTCCGTGGCGCTGATCGGCCCCAAGTGGTTCGCCGGCGAGGCGACCCTGCCGCCGCGCAGCGGTGACCGGACGCGCAACATCTCCGTCAACGCGCCGTACGAGGTCACGCCCCAGGAGGGCCTGCAGAACACGCTGCGCAGCCTCGGCGCCGGAGACGCCACGGTCACCTACAACAACGCCACCAACATCGGCAACGCCATCGCCCTGGCCCAGAGGTCCGACGTGACCATCCTGATGGTCGGCGACGTCGCCCGCGAGACGTGGGACAAGAACAGCAACTACCAGGACGAGAACCCGGGCGGCAACGTCTCGGGTGCCGGCAACGAGATCCCCGACCTGGACCTGCCCACGGTGCAGGGCACCGACCAGCAGGAGCTGATCCCCCGCATGCTCGACGCGGTCCCCGACACGGTGATGGTGCTGAAGACCCAGGGGCAGGTGAACATGCCCTGGATCAACAAGGTCGACACCCTGGTGGAGGCGTGGTACCCGGGCCAGGAGGACGGCAACGTCGTGGCCGACGCGCTCTTCGGGGTCACCAACTTCTCCGGCAAGCTCCCGGTGACCTTCGGGCGGACCGACCGCGAGGCGGCCTACCAGACCAAGGAGCAGTACCCGGGCTACCAGGAGGACACGGGAGTCGACGGCGGCATCGGTCGCGACCCGATCCCCGGGGCGCCGCAGCGGGTGGTCCGCTACACCGAAGGGCTCAAGATGGGCTACCGGTGGTACCAGGCGACCGGCACCCAGCCGCTGTTCCCCTTCGGCTACGGGCTGTCCTACACGACCTTCGGCTACAGCAACCTCGACGTGGCCAAGATCCGCCAGGACCGGCGTACGACCGGCCTGAGGGTCAGCTACACCGTGACCAACACCGGCGACGTCGCCGGCAAGGAGGCCTCGCAGGTCTATCTGAGGCTGCCACGTGAGGCCCGGGAGAACTTCAACCGCCTCGTCGAGTTCCAGAAGGTCAGCCTCGCCCCCGGTGAGAGCAACCGCGTCACGGTGGTCCTGGACGCCAAGGCGTCCAATCACCCGTTCTCCTACTACGTGCCCGACGATCCCGACGACCTCAAGCTGTGGGCGGAAGGCGAGTGGAGGACGCCGGACGGCGACTTCACGATCTTCGTCGGCGGCTCGTCCGAGGATCTCCCGCTGCGACGGACGGTGGATCTCCGCGACCTGGCCACCACCCCCTCGAGCACCAAGGCGCCGTCGCGGATCAAGAAGCCGACCGTGCGCCCGAAGCGGGTGACGACGAAGACCCGGGCGCGCATCAAGTTCGCCGTCGTCTCGGGCGGACAGCCCGCCGCAGGCAAGGTCCGCGTCCGGCAGGGCGGGGGCGTGATCGGGCGCGCCACCCTCGACCGACGCGGAATCGCGAAGGTCAGGATCTCGCGGCTCAAGGCGGGCAAGCGCAAGGTCAAGCTCGTCTACCTCGGGTCCGAGGTCTCGCAGCGAGCCACCCGGACGCTCGTGATCCGGGTCAAGAAGGCCAGGAGGAGGTAGTCGCAGAGGCCGGCGACGAGCGGGAACGAGCTGGGCCGGCTGTGCCGATGCGTCGCCGGTGCGGGATCGCCCTGGGGCTGCTCGTGCTCACCCTGAGCGCCTGCACCGGGGACGCTCCCGCACCCGCGCGCCCGACGCCCGAGGCGACCACCGGCTCCCCGACGGGTCCGCGGGCCGGGCTGGTCGCCACCGACGGGACGCCCGTCGACGTCCCGGTGCCGGACCCGCCGACCGGATCGTCGTACGACGTCACGGAGCTGGACGCCGACCCGGAGCCGGGCACCGGTGACGACGCCCCGGCCATCCGGGAGGCGCTGGCCACCGCAGGGGCGGGCGACGAGGTCGTCCTCCCCGCCGGGGTCTACGACCTGCGGTCGACCGACCCCGACGACGCGGAGGCCAACCTGCTGCTCCCCGACGGCGTGCGGCTGCGCGGGGCCGGGCAGGGCGCCACCGTGCTGCGCACGTCGCTCGACGGCGAGGACGACAGCGCCGTCGTCCGTGCGATGGGCGTGCACGACGCCGCCGTCGCGGGTCTCACCATCAGCTCCGAGCACACCGGGGCGCTCGGCACCGACCCCGACGACGAGGGCCCGGGAGGTGGGCCCATGTATGGCGTGCAGATCGGCGACGGCAGCCGACGGATCCTGGTCGAGGACGTCTCCGTGGAGCTGTTCCAGCGCCACGGCATCACCCTCAAGGGCACCCGCGAGGTGACGGTGACCGGCTGCCGGGTCGCCGACGCCACCAGCGTCGGCCCGGGCGGGTCGGGCTACGGCATCGCCGTGGAGGGCATGGCCGACCAGCGCGACCCCGACGCCGGCGACGACTCACGGCACAACGTGGTGGTGGACAACCACCTGGACGGCACGCACCTGCGGCACGGCATCCTGCTGCAGTTCCCCACGCACAACAACCTGATCGCGGGCAACACCATCGACGGGGGTGTGCTGGACGCGATCGACCTGCACGGCGAGGGCGAGTACCTCAACGAGATCCGCGACAACACGGTCACCGACGTCCCCGCCGCCGCGGTGGCACTGGGCAACTCCGGAGGCGAGAAGCACCGGCACGACGCGAGCGGTGAGGGCAACTGGGTCCACGACAACAGGCTGGTGGGCAACCTCCAGGGGGTGCTCGTCATCCTCGGCACCCCGGACACCCTCGTCGAGGACAATGACATCGTCGGCAGCCGCGGCTCCGCGGTGGGCATCGAGCTGCGCAACGCACCCGGGACGGTCGTGCGCGACAACTCCGTCGCCGGGGGCGACGCCGACTTCTGGGCGATCGTGGTGACCGAGGACGAGGGCACCGACGGCCGGGGCGCCGGCGTCGCCACCGACGTGCTGATCGCCGGCAACCGGGTCACCGGCCCTGCGAACGGCATCGACGTCGAGGCCGGACGCGCGATCGAGGTCACCGGCAACTCGGTCGACGTCGACGGCACCCCGGTGCGGGTCTCCCCCGACGCCGAGGTCCGCGGCGTCTCAGGGACGCGATGACACGTGGGGCCGGGCCAGGTCGAGGTACATCACGTGGAGGCCGACCCTGCCGTGGCTGGCACTGTCGAAGGCACGCGGCACCGTGCCCACGACCTCGAAGCCGAGCTGCTGCCACAGGCGGACGGCGGCCACGTTGGTCTCGACGACCGCGTTGAACTGGATGCCGGCGAAGCCCTGCCCGCGGTGCCAGGCCACCATGTCGTCGGCGAGCCGCCGCCCGATGCCGCGGCCGCGGGCCGCCGCGTCCACCATGAAGGACGCGGTGCCGACGTGCGCGCCACGCCCCGGGCGGTTCGGGCCCATCTTGGCGGATCCGAGCACGCGATCGCCCTCCTCGAGGACGGTCACCCGGCTGCCGTCGAACCACCAGCCCCGCGCCTGCTCGGAGGTGGCGCCGAGCGGGTAGGCATAGGTCTCGCCGGCCTCGACGACCTCACGCCAGATCGGCCAGATCGCGGCCCAGTCTGCGTCGGTGGCCTCGCGGACGCCGGTGGGCACGCTCATACGTCGGTCGCGCCGTCGATCGACTGGCGGATGAGGTCGGCGTGGCCGGCGTGGCGGGCGTACTCCTCGACCATGTGCACGAGGACCCAGCGGATCGTGACGGTCTCGCCCTTCTCGGGCGGGCGCCGGCGGGCGACGGGGCGGCCCGGGTCGGGGTCAGCCGTGAGCGCGGCGTCGAGACAGGCGTCGGAGCGCCGGATGGCCGCGGCGAGCAGTCCGTCGAGCTCGGCGTGGGTCTGGCCGGCTGCGCTGTGCCAGTCCCAGTCGGGGTCGTCGCCCCACGGGGCGGTGTCCCACGGCGGAGCCGGCTCGTTGGCCGCGAGGTGGTAGGAGAGCCACCAGTCCTCGACGTAGGCCAGGTGCTTGAGCATCCCACCCAGGGTCAGGTCGCTCGGCGCCAGCGCCTGGTCGAGCTGCGCGTCGGTGAGCCCGCTGGCCTGCAGCCGGACCGTGGCGCGGAAGTGGTCGAGGAAGGACCGCAGCATCGTGGTCTCGTCGGCGCTGAAGGGCGGGTCGGGCCGCTCGATCGTCATGGCACGCGACCCTAGCGGCCGCTCAGAGCACCGGTCCCTCGCCGCGCAGCTTGTCGACCTCGGCCATCGCGTCGCGCAGCTGCTCGAGCCACTCCTCGGCGTGCTCGCCGACGAGCCGCACCGACCACGCGAGCGCGTCGGAGCGGGACCGGGCGACGCCGGCGTCGACGAGCGTGTCGAGCACGCGCCGCTCCGGCTGGCGCAGCCGGGTCATCACCGGCGCGGCGACGTGGGTGAAGAGCGCCTCGGTGTCGCCGATCCGCACCCCCCACGACACCTTGCGCTGGTAGCGGGCCTGGGCCTCGCGCGCGATCTCGATGCGCTCTTCCTTCGTCTCGGCGCGGAAGCGGCCGATGCGGCCCTCCGCCTCGGCACCGCTGAGGTCGTCGGCACCGGACAGGGTGCCGACGACGAGGACCTCCTCGCGGTCGACGGTGACGTCGACCGCGCTGAACCATGCCTCGGGCAGCCGCCCGTGGAACCACTCGGACGCGTCGGAGGCGTCCGGCAGGTCCGCGACCTGCCACCCGCCGCGGCGACCGCGACGGCTCTCATCGTTCTTCATGCATTACATGATTACACCGCAAGTCAAACGATGTCGATATCCTCGCGGCGTGCTGCCCACCCCCTGCCCCTGCGGGTCCGGAGCGACCTACGACGCCTGCTGCGGTCCGCTGCTCGCCAACGTCGCCCAGGCGGCGACGCCGGAGCAGCTCATGCGCTCGCGCTACACCGCCTTCGTCACCGGCGACGCCGACCACCTCTTCCGCACCTGGCACCCGCGCACCCGCCCCGACGACGTCCGTCCCGACCCCGGCACGCGGTGGACCGGCCTGCGGGTCGTGGCCGCCGAGGGCGACACCGTCGAGTTCGTCGCGACCTACGAGGGCGGGCAGGTGCACGAGGTGAGCCGGTTCGAGCGCCGGGCCGGCCGGTGGTGCTACGTCGACGGCGAGGTCGACCGGGACGTCACGCGCTGACGCCGACCACGGCGGGGGCGGCGAGCTGCGGAGGCGACGCCGCGTCGGCCCTACCTGCCGACGATGCCGAGGGCCGCGTCCACGATGTCGGACGTGTCGATCTGGTGCAGGGCGTACGCCTCGGCCAGGCTGCTCGACTGGCCGAAGTCCGTCACACCCAGGCAACGGATGCGGTCGCCACGCACCCCGGCGAGGAACGACAGGGTGTGGGGGTGGCCGTCCTGGACCGTGACCAGCGGTGCCGGGGCGTGCGCCGGGAAGATCTCCCCGACGATGTCGCCGTCGC
This sequence comes from Nocardioides sp. zg-1228, assembly GCF_017086465.1. Lineage (NCBI taxonomy): Bacteria > Bacillati > Actinomycetota > Actinomycetes > Propionibacteriales > Nocardioidaceae > Nocardioides > Nocardioides sp. zg-1228. The sequence goes on from NZ_CP070961.1 coordinate 3,229,796, forward strand.
CCGCCTCGCGGACACCGTGCTGCTGGAAGGACCTGAAGACCAGGTCCGGACTGGTCAGGCACACGAGGCCGGCGGTGACCCCACTGTCGGCCAGCACCTCGGCTGCCGCGATGACCTCGGGCATCATCGCACCCACGCCCACCAGGGTGACGTCGTCGCGACCGGCGGGGTGGGCGCTGAGGCGGTAGCCGCCCGCGATGGCCTGGCGTCGGCGGCGCTCGAGGAGCGACGGCTCCTCGGGCAGCCGGGCGAGCGCCGGGTCGAGCGGCCTGGTGGAGAGGCGGAAGTAGGACGAGGTCCCGCCGGGGATGCCGACCCGGCTGGCGGCGTGGAGGAACGTCCACTCCAGGTCGGAGGCGAACGCCGGCTCCCAGGCGATGCAGCCGGGCTGCTCCAGGCCGATGGAAGGCGTGGTGATGGACTGGTGCGCCCCGCCCTCCGGCGCGAGCGTGACTCCCGAGGGAGTGCCCACGAGGATGGACTGCCCGCCGGCATAGATCCCGTAGGACCACGGCTCGAGCGCGCGGCTGACGAAGGGGTCGTAGATCGTGGCGATCGGGATGAGTCGCTCGCCCCAGCGCGACCACGTGGTGCCCAGCTCGCCGAGGAGTCCGACGAGGTTCACTTCCGCGATGCCGAGCTCGATGTGCTGTCCGGCCTCGCTCTCGGACCACCGCAGCACGCGCTCGCGGTCGTCGGCGAACCAGTCATGGCGCTCCCGCACGGACCACACGCCGGTCTTGTTGATCCACCCGCCCAGGTTGGTGGACGAGGCGACGTCCGGGCTGCAGGTCACCATCCGGGCGGCGACGTCGGGGGCGTCGCGGACGAGGTCGGCGAGCAGGCGTCCCAGCGCCGCCTGGGTGGAGACCGGCTTGCGGTGCGGGTGCCCCAGCGAGGTCGGCACAGCGATCGCGGGGGTGCTGGCCAGCGCGGGGCGGCGCAGCTCGTCGGCACGCCGGGCGCACAGGCGGCCGGCGTCGGAGGTGCTGGGGAAGGTCGCCCAGGGGTCGGCGAGGTCGGTGCCGCAGGCCTCGGCGAGCTGCCGCATCTGCGGCTCGGTCAGCAGGGCGGAGTGGTTGTTGGGGTGGCCCTCGGTCGCCAGCCCGCGGCCCTTGATCGTGTAGGCGAAGACCACCGTGGGGCGGTGGTCGTCGGCACCGTCGAACGTGTCGACGAGCAGCGACAGGTCGTGCCCGCCGAGATCTCGGACGGCGTGAGCGAGGTCCTCGGGGCTCAGGCTCTCGACGAGGTCGCGCAGTGCCGGCGACTCCTGCGCGGCGAGGATGCGCTCGGCGACGCCGGTGTCCGGGACGCGCAGCATCCGCTGGTACTCCTCGTTCGGCATCGCCTCGAGTCGCTGTCGCAGCTCCTGTCCCCCGGGACGCTCGAAGAGCTCGGAGATGAACCGACCCCACTTCAGGGTGACGACCTGCCACCCGGCGGCGGCGAACATGCCGTGCAACCGCTCGATCTGGATGTCGGGCACGATCCGGTCGAGCGACTGGCGGTTGAGGTCGACGACCCACAGCAGCTCTCCGAGCGAGGCGACCTGGGGGTCGGCGACGGCCTCCCAGATGGCGCCCTCATCGAGCTCCGCGTCCCCGAGGAGGCTGACGAAGCGGCCTGCCTCGGGCGTGTCCGGGAAGTGTGAGCGCGCGTAGCGATGGGACACGGCCGCCCACAACGCGGCGGTGGCGCCGATGCCGACCGATCCGGTCGAGAAGTCGACGGTGTCGGGGTCCTTGAGCCGGCTCGGGTAGCTCTGCAGGCCGCCCTTCGACCGCAGCGTCGTCAGGTAGGCCGGGTCGAGGTCGCCGAGCAGGTAGTTGATGGCGTGCAGGACCGGGGAGGCGTGGGGCTTCACCGAGACCCGGTCGGTGGGACCGAGGGTGTGGAACCACAGTGCGACCATGATGTCGACGATGGACGCCGAGGATGACTGGTGCCCGCCGACCTTCACGCCGCTGCTGTTGGGCCGGCCGCGGTTGGCCGCGTCGACGATGGCGGCGGAGAGCCACAGCACGCGCTGCGAGATCGAGCGCAGCACGGCTGCCTGCGCGGCGTCCTCCCCCGGGGCCAGGGGCGCCTGCGCCGAGGCAGCGCCGGTCGTGCCGAAAGGCGGGGCCATGGTCATGCTGGTCTCCTCGGTCATCGTGCGTCGCGTGTCGTCAAGCGTTCAGTGCATCCGAGAAGCGTCGTCGCCACCACGTCCGGTGCGGCTCAGCGCCTCCCTGCGTGAGGGGTCGTCGGCGGCCGACGAGAGCCACTGGATCGTGGAGGACGGGGCCGTCGGGTTGCTGAGGGTGCCGATCTCGTCGATCGTGATCTCGACGAGGTCCCCGGGACGGAGCGTGAAGTCGAGGTCCGGGACGATGCCGGTGCCGGTCGCGAGCACCGCCCCGTCCGGGAGCGCGAGGGCCCGGCCCAGGTGGAGGACGAGGTCGTCGAGCCGACGGTGCATGCGCGCGGTGCTCGTGCGTTCGTCCAGCAGCGTGCGGCCGTCTCGCCGGACGACGAGGCGGATCCCCAGCGCGTGGGCATCGGGCACCTCCCAGGCCGGCCGGACGAGCGCCCCGATCGCGCACGAGCCGTCATACATCTTCGCCTGCGGCAGGTAGAGCGGGTTGTCGCCCTCGATGTCGCGCGACGAGACGTCGTCACAGATCGTGTAGCCCAGGATCTCGCCGCCGGCCGTGACGAGCATCGCGAGCTCGGGCTCGGGCACGGTGAGAGCGGCGTCGGGCCGGACGCCGATCGGCTCACCGTCGGTGACCGTGCGCCAGCCGGGGGCCTTGAAGAACAGCTCCGGCCGCTCGGCGTCGTAGACCCGCGCGTAGACGTCCTGGGACGCGGTGGTCTCCTCGATCCGGGCATCCATCGATCGCTCGTAGGTCACCCCCGCGGCCCACACCTCCATGCGGCCGTCGACCGGCGGGAGCAGCAGGACGTCGTCACGCGAGCAGGCCTCGCCGGCCGGCGGTCGGGTGACCAGGCTCTGGATCTCGGCCACCGGGCGCCGGAGCAGCTCGGCGAAGCCCGAGACGTCGGGCAGCGGCAGCACGTCGTCGTCGACGAGGACGCCGACGCGCTCGCGCCACGTGGCGCGCTCGGCGTAGCGGATCAGGTGCATGGGAGAGGTCCGTCCGTCACTGGCCGACCGAGGGGCTCTCGGCGGCCCAGGCGCGGATCGCGTCGTCGTGCTCGCCGAGCAGCGGGGGCGGGCTGTGGCTGGTCCGGCCCGCCGGCTCCCCCTCCGGGCTCTCGAAGCGGAGCGGGGGCCCGGGCAGCCGGACGGGTCCGAGCGTGGGGTGGTCCACCTCGACCACCAGGCCCTGGCTGATCGTCTGGTCCCATTCGTAGACCTGGTCGATCGTGCGGATCCGGCCCGCCGGGACGCCCGCCTCGTCGAGGCGGGCCAGCCAGGTGTCCGCCGGCGCTGTGGCGAGCCGTTCCTCGATCGCCTCGATCAGCTCCGGGCGGTGGTCGACGCGGAGCCGCGAGGTGGTGAAGCGCGGGTCGTCCGGGTCCAGGCCGAGGCAGCCCGCGAACACGCGCCACTGCTGGTCGTTGCCGACAGCGGCCTGGATCATGCCGTCGGCCGCCCGGAACGACCCGTACGGCGCGATCGCCGGGTGGTGGTTGCCACTGGCCTGCGGCACCTCACCCGCCACGGTCCACCGGGTCCCCTGGAAGGCATGGACGCTCACGATGGCCGCCAGCAGCGAGGTCCGGACCACGGTGCCGCGTCCGGTCCGCTCCCGCGCGGCGAGGGCGGTCGCGACGCCGAACGCGCCGTTCATCCCGGCCAGCAGGTCCGCGATGGGTACGCCGACCTTGGTGGGGTGCTGCGGGTCCGGCCCGGTGAGGGACATGAGCCCGCCCTCACCCTGGGCGATCTGGTCGTAGCCCGCGCGGCCACCCTCCGGACCGTCGTGCCCGAACCCGCTGATGGACAGCACGACGAGTCGTGGGTTGATCTCGGCCAGGCGGGTGACCGGGAACCCGAGCCGGTCGAGCACGCCGGGACGGAAGTTCTCGATGAGCACGTCGGCCTTGGCCACCAACGCCGCCAGCGTCGCGCTGTCGGTCGGGGTCTTGAGGTCGAGGCGGACGGACTCCTTGTTGCGGTTGGCCGAGAGGTAGTAGGTCGACACCGGGTCGTCCTCCGGCCCGACGAACGGCGGCCCCCAGCCTCGGGAGTCGTCACCGGTCGCCGTCTCCACCTTGATCACCCGGGCCCCCATGTCGGCGAGCATCATCGCCGCATGTGGACCGGCGAGCGCCCGGGACAGGTCGAGCACCACGGTGCCGGCCAGCGGGCCGGCGACCTCGGTCGTCATCGGCCCTGCCACTCGACCTGCTCCTTGGCGGCGAAGGCCGCGACGGCACGGTGGAAGTCCTCGCTGGCGAAGGCGCGCGCGACGATGTCGTCGCCCTCCGGGATGGTCATCCGGCGGAACCGGCGGACCGCCTCCTTGGCCGCCCACATCGAGATCGGGGCGTGACCGAGCAGGGTCTGCACCACGCCGTCGGTCGCAGAGGACAGCTCGTCCTCGCCGCACAGCTCGGCCACGAATCCCGAGGCGTGCGCCTCCTCGCCCGTGAGCAGCCGCGCCCGCAGCAACAGGTCGAGGGCCACCGACGGACCCACCTGCTGGATCAGGATCGAGTAGTTGTTCATCGACAGGCAGTTGCCGAGCGTCCGGGCGATGGGCAGCCCGAACCGCGCCGAGGGGGTGGCGATCCGGAGGTCGCAGACGCTCGCCAGGCCGAGGCCACCACCGACGCAGAAGCCCTGGATGGCCGCCACGGTCGGGACGTCCACGTCCTCCAGCCGGTTGGTGATGCGAGCGATCTTCTCCTCGTAGGCGACGCCCTGCTCACCCTCGGTGAAGTCGGCGAACTGGCTGATGTCGGTGCCGGCGATGAAGGCCTTGTCGCTGCTGCTGCGCAGCACCATGACCCTGATCTCGGCGTCGGCGTCGGCGCGCTCGCACGCGTCGAACAGTCCTTCGTACATCTCCCACGTCATCGCGTTGCGCTGGCGCGGGCGGTTGAACGTGACGGTGAGGACGGGGCCGTCCTGCTCGACGAGCAGCTGCGGGGCGTCGTTCATGTCGGGGGGTACCTCCGGGGTCACTGGACGGATTCGGTGGCCGCCGCGCGGCGGCCACGGAGCAGACGGGAGAAGATGGCCGGCGCGACCACCTGGAGCAGTGCCAGGCCGAGGACGACCATGACGATCGGCCGCTCGAAGATGATGGCGAGGCTGCCGTCACCCATGGCGGAGGTCTGCACCAGCGCCTTCTCGAACAGCGGGCCGAGCACCAGGCCGAGCACCAGCGGCGCCATCGGCAGGTCCAGCCGCTTCATGAAGTAGCCGACGATCCCGAAGATCAGCACGACCCAGACGCTGAACATGCTGTTGGTGACGGAGTACGCGCCGATGAAGCTGGTGAGCAGGATCAGCGGGTACATGTACCCGTAGGGCACGCGCAGGATCTGCGCGAAGACCGGCGCCAGGGGCAGGTTGAGCAGCAGCAGGATCACGTTGCCGATGAAGAACGAGGCGATCAGGCCCCACACCAGCTCGGGCTGCTCGTCGAAGAGCAGCGGCCCGGGCCGGATGCCGTTCATCAGGAACGCACCGAGCAGCACGGCAGTCGTGGCACCGCCGGGGATGCCGAGGGTCAGCGTCGGCACGAAGTTGGCGTTCGCCGCGGCGTTGTTGGCGGCCTCAGGGGCGGCGACGCCCTCGATCGCGCCCTTGCCGAACTCGGCCTTGTTCTTCGACACGTTCTTCTCGATGCCGTAGGCCATGAACGAGGCGAGCGTCGAGCCGGCACCCGGCAGGACGCCGAACGCGAAGCCGAGGAAGCTGCCGCGGAGGATGGCGCCACGGGACCGCAGCAGGTCGGCCTTCGTGATCATCAGCTCCCTGAAGCCCGCCCGGATGGGCCGCGCGGCTCCTTCATGGATCTGGTTCAACACCTCGCCGACCGCGAAGAGACCGATCATCACCTCCACGAACGGGATGCCCGAGAGCAGGTAGATGGAGTCGAACGTGTAGCGGGCGGTGCCGCTGCCGGTGTCGACGCCGACGCAGGCGATGAGGAGTCCCACGAGCGCCATGAGCAGGCCGAGCAGGCGGTTGTCGCCGGCGAAGCTGATGATCGTCGCGAGGCCGAGGACCATCACGGCCATCATCTCCGGCGGGCCGAACTTCAACGCCCACTGGGCGAACGGCGGAGCCAGCAGGATGAGCAGCACGAGCGAGATGATCGCCGCGACGAACGAGCCGATGGCCGCGATGGCCAGCGCTGCTCCGGCGCGTCCCTGTTTCGCCATCTGGTAGCCGTCGAGCGTGGTCACCACGCTCGCCGCCTCGCCCGGTGTGGAGATGAGGACGGACGTGATGGTGCCGCCGTACTGCGAGCCGTAGTAGATGCCGGCGAGCATGATCACCGCCGTGACTGGCTCGAAGGCGAGAGTCAGGGGCAGCAGCACGGCGACGCCGGTGGTGGATCCCAGTCCGGGGAGGACGCCGATCACGGTGCCCATGAAGACCCCGACGAAGCACCAGAGCAGGTTCTCGGGGGTCAGCGCCGTCTGGAAGCCCAGCATGAGGTTGTCGAGCATCTGCTAACCACCTATCCCGATAGCGCCGGCTGGGAGGGGAACGTTGAGGACGACCGAGAACACGAGGTAGATCACCAGCACGGACACCGCCGAGATGATGACCGACGAGAGCCAGGGACGGCGCTCGACCACGATCGAGGCGAAGAGGCTGAACAGCCCCAGGGCGCCCAGGAGGCCGACCACGGGGACGAGCAGGAGTGCGACCACCAACGCCACGGTCACGATCTGCAGCTGTCGCATCCGTTGCGCCGCCGTCCGACCGAAGATGTCGACGCCACTGTCGGCACTCTCGACGTCGGACCCGGTGTCGGCTGCCGGCCCGGACGCGGGAAGGCTGTCCGGAGCCACCGACTGGGCGACCTCGGCCAGGCCGTGGTCGTGCCGAGTCCGGTGTCCGGTCAACGTCGAGACGAGCAGCCCGGCCGAGATCAGCGTGATGAGACCGCCGAAGACGGCCGGCAGGAGGCCCGGTCCGATCCGGTTGCCCTCGGTGAAGGCGGGGTAGTCGAACGCGGTCAACGTGGCGTAGCCGCCGATCGCGGTGAGGAAGCCGTACGCGACGGCCTCCTCGACCGCGATCCGGCGTGCTGGAGCGCTCACTCGCCCATGACCTCTGCCAGCTGGGAGCTGTTCTCCTCGAGGTAGGTGGAGAACTCGTCGCCACCGGCGGCGTTGGCCTGGAGGAAGTTGTCCTCGATGTAGGTGGTGTACTCGTCGGTCTCGATGGCCGCCTCCATCTGCTCGACCCAGTAGTCCTTGGCCGCGTCACTGATGTCCCCCGGGGCGAGCACGCCGCGGAACTGCGCGAACGACACGTCGATGCCCTGCTCGCTCGCGGTCGGGATGTCCTTCAGCTCGTCGTACTCGTAGCGCTCGTCGGCGTAGGCGCACAGGGCCTTGATGTCGCCGGACTCGAGCTGCCCGATCACCTCGCCCGGGTTGAGGGAGGCGATGTCGATCTGCTTGCCCAGCAGCGCGGCGGTGAGCTCTCCGCCGGACTCGAACGAGACCCGGTCGAACTCGACGTCGGTCTGCTGCTCGGTCAGGGTGAACACGACGTTGTCGAGGCCGGTGGCCCCGCTGATCCCGGCCACGATCCGGTCGCTCTTGGCCGCGTCGACGACATCGGCGCAGGTCTCGTAGGGAGCGTCTGCACGGGTCACCATCAGGGTGAAGTCGTCGGCGATCTTCATGATCGGCGTGAAGTCCTCGTAGGTCCACTTGACGACGCCGCTCAGCGGCAGCGCGAGCAACGCGGTCTCCGAGGCGAGGAGGTACTGCTCGTTGCCGGACTGACCCTGGAGCTGGGCGTACCCGACGGCGCCCGAGCCTCCGTCGCGGTTCTCGACGTTGATGTTGAGGTCGTCGTTGGCCGCCTCCATGGCGGCGGCCGTGGCCCGGCCGGCGAGGTCGCTGCCGCCGCCGGCGGCGAACGGGATGAGCATGGTGACGTCGCCGTCGAGGGTGAACTCCCCGTCGGCGTCACTGCCGCCGCCTCCGCCACAGGCGGTGAGCAGGCTGAGCACGGCGGCGGCCGCAAAGGTCGTACGGATGGTGGGCTTCACGTGGAGCTCCTTCAATGGGTGACGCTGAGAGGGGTGGGTGGTGTTCAGCCGAGACGGGAGGACTTCTGGGCGAGGCGGTCTTCGAAACCGGGCACGTCGATGATGAAACGCTCGTGCGTCCCCGAGCCGATCTCCTCGACGTCGTCGACGACCTTGATCGAGAAGACGACGCGACGGCGGTCGACCTCGGTGACGGTGGCTGTCGCCGTCACGGTCTGCCCGAGCAGCGTGGCCGCGGTGTGTGCGAGCTCGACCTTGGTGCCGACGCTGGCCTGGTCGTCGCGCAGGTACGGCGCGAGCGCCTCGATCGCGGCCTCCTCGAGGAGGAGCACCAGGTTGGGGGTGGAGAAGATGTCGAAGCGGCCGCGCCGGGTGGTGTGCTGCGTCTCGACGGTGCGCACCAGGACGCCTTCGGTGCCGGGGGCAAGCTCTGTCATCGGGTCGTTCTCCTCGTGTGGGTCGGGGCGTGGGTGCGGGAAGGTCGGCGGGGGCAGGGCATCAGTCGGTCGGCGGCTGCGGCGAGCCGGCCGGGCGGTGCGGCGGGGGGCCGGGGCGCATGGGGTCGACGACCACGCCCGCCTCGGCCAGTGCGGTGACCTCGCTGGCCGAGAACCCCCCCACCTCCTCGAGCGCGGCGCGGGTGTCCTGGCCGAGGAGGGGCCCGGCGTTGCCGCGCCGTGCCGGTGTCCGAGACATCCGCATCGGTGACCCGAGCTGCCGGACCGATCCCATGACCGGGTGCTCGGCGTCCCAGAAGTAGCCACGCTGGTTGAGGTGGTCGTCGTTGAAGACCTGCTCGTAGTTCGCGATCGGCGCGCAGGGCACACCGGCCGCGTCGAGCCGCTCGATGACCTCGTCGGTGGTGAGGGTGGCGGTGACGGCCTCGATGGACGGGATGAGGGTGGGTCGGTGCGCGTGCCGGTCGGACGCGCTCGCGTAGCGCTCGTCCTCGAGCAGCGCGCCGAGGTCGAGTGCGCGACAGAAGGCCTCCCAGGTCTTGGGAGTGACCGCGCCGACCGTGACGTGGCCGTCGGACGTGCGTACGGCCTGGTAGGGGGCGGTGCTCTGGTGGGCGGACCCCAGCGGGGCACCGACCTCGCCGGTCGCGAAGTACTTGCCCGCCTCCCAGATCGCGAACGAGACCCCGGCCTCGAGGAGCGAGACGTCGAGGTGCTGGCCCTCGCCGTCGATGTCGCGCTGCCGGAGGGCGGCGAGCACGGCCATCGAGACGTACATCGCGCAGACGAGGTCGCAGATCGGGACCCCGATCTTCACCGGGTCACCGTCGGCGGTCCCGGTGATGCTCATCAGCCCGCCGCGGGCCTGCGCCATGATGTCGAGCCCCGGCAGCATGGCCAGGGGTCCGTCCTGCCCCCAGCCCGAGGCGGAGGCATAGATGAGGCGCGGGTTGAGCTGTCGCAGCTCGTCGTAGCCGAGACCGAGCCGCTGCATCGTGCCCGGCCGCAGGTTCTCCACCAGGACGTCCGCGCCCTCGACCAGCCGGCGGAACGCCGCCAGCCCGTCGGGATGCTTCAGGTCGAGGCCGACCGACTCCTTGTTGCGGTTGAGCCGGGCGAACGGGGAGCTCTCACCGGCGACGAAGGGGCCGGTGGCACGCACCGGGTCGCCGCCCGTGGCCGGGTTCTCCACCTTCAGCACCCGGGCACCGAGGTCGGCGAGGTGCATCGTGGCGAACGGGGCAGCCATGAATGCCCCCACCTCGAGGACAACGATGCCGTCGAGCGGCCCGGATCCCTTCGTGGTGGGTGGTGATGCGGGGGTGGTCATCGGCTGTCCGATCTCTTCTGGAAGCGGCGGAATCCTGGCGTCCGGGTGTCCGACCGGCCCGCGAGAGGCCTTGCCTTGTCGACCCGCGACGGAATACTGTCTACAGAACATCAGCCGCTGTGGCAAGCATCACAAGGGAATTCATGTGAAATGCCGCACTGCCGCGACCGTCGCGGCCGGGCTGCGGCACACGGTCGGACCGCCGTGCCGACCGGATCGTGCGAGAGGGTGAGTCATGAGTCCACACCAGGAACCTGCGGGCGCCGAACGGCGCATCGCCGCGCCACCCACGATGTCCGTGCTCGCCGCCGAGGCGCTCCGCTCCATGATCCTCAGCGGTGAGCTGCTGCCCGGCGACCGACTCCCGGAGAACACCCTGACCGCCCAGCTGGGCGTCAGTCGCTCGCCCCTGCGGGAGGCGATGGCCGTGCTCGAGCAGGAGGGTCTGATCGTGCAGGCGCCCCGGCGCGGTGCGATCGTCAGGCCGCTCACGGCCCACGACATCTACGAGATCTACACCCTGCGCGCCGAGCTCGAGACGCTCGCCGTCCAGCTCGGCGTCCCCGTGGTGGAGCAGAGCCGTCTGGACCGGCTGCGCGCCGCCTACGCCGACCTCGAGGCCACCACCGGCGTCGACCAGGAGGAGCACACCAGGCACGCGTTCGCGTTCCACCTCGCCCTCGTGGGGCTGGCGGGCCACAGTCGGATCGAGGAGACCTACCGGTCCCTGTCGTTGCAGATGCAGCTCTGCATGGCGATGAACCGGCGCGCGCGGGCCGGCCTGGAGTCCATCGCGGAGGATGCCGTCCGACACCGACCCCTGCTCGACCTCGCGGTGGCCGGGGACCGCGACGGGTTGCTCGAGGTGCTCCGCGACCACGGCCAGCGCACCTTCCTCCTCGATGCCGAGGAGCTCCTCGGCGGGAACTCGCCCCAGTCGGAGGCCTGGTTCGCAGAGGTCCGCGCGCAGCTGGAGTCGTCCGCTCAGGACGCTCCGGACACGCCGGACGACGCTCCCGGGCAGGGCGCGTGATGGCGGCCGGCAGGCCCGCGGAGGCGGGCACGGACAGTCCCGCGCTGACCCGGCTCCGCGAGGCCGTGGGCTGGCAGGGCCCCCAGCGCGTCGACGTGATCGAACGACGACACCTCGCCGACTACCGCCGCACCCTCGGCCTGGACCCACAAGGCACCGACGTCCCGTTGACGATCTGCGCCTGCTTCCTGTCCGAGCCCCCGCCGATGCCGGCGGCCGAGGCCTACGGGCTCGGCTGGATCAACGGCGGTGACCGCTTCGAGTACGCCGGGCCGCGGCTCACCCTCGGGGACGAGCTGCGCTCTCGCCTGACCTTCACGGCCGTGAGCGAGAAGCACGGCCGCAGCGGGACGTTGGCCGTGCTCACCTTCGAGACCGAGTTCGTCCGCCCGGACGACACGGTCGCCGTCCGCCACATCGGGACGAGGATCCGCCGATGACCGACGCCACGCCCGAGCGCTTCGAACGCGCCCACACCGCCTCGCTGCGCACCCTCGTCCAGTACGCCGGGTCCAGCGGTGACTTCTACGAGATGCACTACGACCTGCCCTTCGCGCACGAGCGCGGCCACCCCGAGCTGTCCGTCCACGGGCTGCTGAAGGCGGCATGGCTCGGACAGCTCGTCGACGACTGGTTCGCAGGCCGGGGCCGGGTCACCTCGTTCGAGGTCTCCTACCGCGGGATGGACTTCCGCGACCAGGCGGTGGCCTGCGGCGGCGAAGTGACTCGGCGGGAGGGCTCCACGGTCGAGCTCTCGCTCTGGACACGCAACGGCGACGGCGACATCACGACGACCGGCGCCGCCACGATCGAGCTCGACGACCCCTCAGGGAGCAACGCATGACCTTGGACCAGATCAGGACGCTGGTGGCCGGCCTCGGGCACCCGGTGGTGACCGGCGAGCCGGAGTCGGCGGGCCGGTTCCCCGACGGGCGCCGGTACCGCATCGAGATCCCGAGCTGTGAAGGGCCGGCCGTGATGGCGGCGGTGCTGGAGGAGGCCACCACCCGCGGGGTCCCCATCGACCGCATCTCCCAGGGCAGCGGCATCATGATGCTCACCGACGACGAGATCACCGCGATGGTGGAGCTCGCCCGCGACCACGACGTCGAGGTCTGCCTCTTCCTCGGTCCGCGCGGCGCCTGGGACACCGGCGCGCAGGCCAAGGTCTCGGCCGCCGTCGGTGGCGCCGCCCGCGGCAACGCGGCGGTCGGCGCCTCGCTGGCCGACGCCGTCCGCGCCTGCGACCTGGGCGTGCGCAGCCTGCTCGTCGGTGACCTCGGCGTCCTCGAGCTGCTCGGCCGGATGAAGGCCGCCGGCGACCTCCCGGCCGACCTGGTCCTCAAGACCTCGGTGCTGATGCCGCTGGGCAACGGACCCACGGCGGCGCTCTACGAGCGGGCGGGCGCCACGAGCCTCAACGTGTCCACCGACCTCACCATCGCGCAGCTCGCCGAGATCCGGGCGGCGACGACCGCACCCATCGACATGTACCTCGAGGTCCCCGACGACCAGGGCGGCAGCGTCCGGATGTACGAGGTGGCCGAGGTCGTGCGGGTGGCCGCGCCGGTCTACCTCAAGCTGGGGGTGCGCAACGCCCCCCACATCTACCCCGTCGGGGCACACCTCGCCCGCGTGGCGGTGGACCTGGGCCGGGAGCGGGTCCGCCGGGCCGAGCTCGTCCTGCGGCTGCTGGCCGAGCTGGCCCCCGACCTCGTCGAGCACCCCACCGCCCCCGCCGTCACCGGGACCCGCGCATGAGGGGCGGTCCGCTGCTGGTGACGCTGCGCGGCGTGGCGCCCGTGGTCGAGCCGGGCGCCTGGGTCGCGCCCACCGCGGTGCTCGTGGGCCGCGTGACGGTGCGCGCCGGAGCCAGCATCTGGTTCGGCTCCGTCCTCCGCGCGGAGGAGGGCACGATCGAGGTCGGACCGGACGCCAACATCCAGGACAACTCCGTCCTCCACACCGACGACGGGTTGCACCTCTCCGTGGGCCGCAACACCTCGGTCGGCCACGGCGTCGTGCTGCACGGATGCTCGATCGGCGAGGACGTCGTGGTCGGCATGGGCTCGCGGGTGCTCAACGGGGCGCGGGTCGGCTCCGAGTCGCTCCTCGCCGCGGGAGCAGTCGTGCTCGAGGGCCGGGAGACACCTCCGCGGTCCCTCCTCGCGGGTGTCCCGGCCAAGGTGCGCGGCGAGCTCGACGAGGAGAAGGTCGAGGGCCTGCGCGAGAACGGCCGGATCTACCAGCGGCTGCGAGACGAGTACCTCCTCGCCCTTCCGTGGGACGACGCCCGATGAGCGGCGCGGCGCTCGACGAGCTGATGGCGGCGCTGCCCGCCGACGTGGTGGTCGTCGAACCGGTGACCGTCGAGAACCATCGCCGCGACCGCGCGGACCTGTGCCCGGCCGGGACGCCGCTGGCCCTGGTGCGGCCACGGACGACCGAGCAGGTGCAGGTCGTCATGCGGTGGGCGACCCGACACCGCGTGCCCGTCGTCCCGCAGGGAGCGCGCACCGGCCTCTCCGGTGGCGCGAACGCCGTGGACGGCTGCCTGTTGCTCTCGCTGGCCCGGATGGACGCGATCGTCGAGATCGACCCGCTCGACCAGGTCGCCGTCGTCGAGCCCGGTGTCGTCAACGCGGTCCTGTCGCGTGCTGCCCTCGACGCCGGGCTCTACTACCCGCCCGACCCGTCGTCGTGGGAGGAGTCGACGATCGGCGGCAACATCGCCACGAACGCCGGCGGCCTGTGCTGCGTGAAGTACGGCGTCACCGGCGACTTCGTGCGCGGCCTCGAGGTCGTGCTCGCCGACGGTGAGGTCATCCGCACGGGCCGGCGCACGGTGAAGGGTGTGGCCGGCTACGAGCTGACCAAGCTGCTGGTGGGCTCGGAGGGGACGCTCGGCGTGATCACCCAGGCCACCGTGTCGCTGCGACCGGCTCCCGAGGACGCGCTGACGATGGTCGCGCTCTTCGACGCGGTGCCACCTGCGCTCGAGGCCGCCATGCAGATCATGTCGTCGGGCATCCGGCCCTCCCTGCTCGAGTTCCTCGACGGCCCCTCCATCGCCGCCATCCAGGCCTACCGGGACATGGGCCTGTCGGAGTCGGCGCAGGCCATGCTGCTGCTGCAGTCCGACCGCGGGCCGCTGGCCGCCGACGACGTCACGGCCATGGGCGAGCTGTGCGAGCGGCTCGGCGCCACCGACGTCGCCGTCGCGAGCGACGCGGAGGAGTCGGAGATGCTGCTCGCCGCGCGCCGGATGATCAACCCCGCGGTCGAGCACGTCGGGGCGAGCTTCGTCGACGACGTCGCCGTGCCGCGGGCCAGGCTCGTCGACCTGCTCGACGGCATCGCCGGGATCGCCGCCGAGCACGACGTCCGGATCCTGTGCCCCGGACACATCGGTGACGTCAACATGCACCCCCACGTGGTCTTCGACCGCGGCGATGCCGCGTCCGCAGCCCGGGCCGAGGCCGCGTTCGGCGCGATCATGCAGCTCGCGCTCGAGCTCGGGGGGACCATCACCGGCGAGCACGGCGTCGGGACCTTGAAGAGGCCGTGGCTCGAGCAGGAGATCGGCAGCGTCGGGCTGCGCCTGCAGCGGCGGGTCAAGGAAGCGTTCGACCCGCTCGGCCTCCTCAACCCCGGCAAGGTCGTGTGACCCGCATCCCCAGTCCTGCCCTGCCCCGGGTGACACCACCCGGGCACCCACGCACACCACCAGCACCTCACAGGAGACGGCAATGAGTGACCCCATGAACGTCCTGGCCGCCGAGCACCGGCGGCTCCGGATCGGCGACACCTGGCGCGCCGCCGCCGACGGGGCGACGTTCGACGTCGAGGACCCGGCCACGGGCGCGATCATCGCCGAGGTCCCGGACGCCGGCCCCGAGGACGGCCTCGCCGCCCTCGATGCCGCGACGGAGGCGATGGCGGCCTGGGCAGCGACACCGCCGCGCAAGCGCTCGGAGCTGCTGACCGCGACCTACCAGGCCCTGACCGACCGGACCGAGGAGATCGCCCGGCTCATCACGCTCGAGATGGGCAAGCCGCTCGCCGAGGCCCGTGGCGAGGTGGCCTACGGCGCGGAGTTCTTCCGCTGGTTCGCCGAGGAGGCGGTGCGCGTGGAGGGCCGCTACAGCACCGCTCCCGCCGGGGGCTACCGCATCCTCACCGTGCCGAAGCCGGTCGGCCCGTGTGTCTTCGTGACACCCTGGAACTTCCCCCTGGCCATGGGGGCGCGCAAGATCGCTCCGGCGTTGGCCGCTGGCTGCACGACGATCACCAAGCCTGCCGGGCAGACGCCCCTCACGATGCTGCTCCTCGCCCGCATCATGGAGGAGGTCGGCGTCCCTCCGGGCGTCGTCAACGTGGTGACGACCGAGCGTTCCGGCGAGGTCGTCTCGGCGCTCCTCGCCGATCGGCGGACCCGCAAGGTCTCGTTCACCGGCTCGACCGAGGTCGGCCGCCTGCTGCTGCGTCAGGCGGCCGACAACGTGCTGCGGACCTCCATGGAGCTCGGCGGCAACGCGGCCCTGATCGTGTGCGCCGACGCCGATCTCGACGTGGCGGTGGACGGCGCGATGGTGGCCAAGATGCGCAACATCGGCGAGTCGTGCATCGCGGCCAACCGCATCTACGTCGAGGAGCCGGTGCGCGAGGAGTTCACGGCGCGCTTCACCGAGCGGATGGGCGCGCTGTCGATGGGCCACGGGCTCGAGGACGGCACGGACGTCGGGGCGCTGATCGACGAGGCCTCGGTCACCAAGATCGACGGCCTCGTCACCGACGCCGTCGAGCGCGGCGCCAAGGTCCTGGTGGGCGGCGAGCGCCCGGACGGCCCGGGGTACTTCTACCCGCCGACGGTCCTGGTCGACGTCCCCGAGGACGCCCGGCTGCTGGAGGAGGAGATCTTCGGCCCGGTGGCGCCGATCATCTCCTTCACCTCCGACGACGAGGTGATGGCGAAGGCCAACGACACCGAGCACGGCCTGGTCGGCTACGTCTTCACCCGGGACCTCCAGCGCGCGCTCCGCTTCACCGAGGGCCTGGAGACCGGGATGCTCGGCATCAACCGGGGCCTGATCTCGGACCCGTCGGCCCCCTTCGGCGGCGTGAAGCAGTCCGGGATCGGCAAGGAGGGGTCGCACGAGGGCATCCTCGAGTACCTCGAGGTCACCTACGCGGCGGTCGACCTGCCGTGACCGACCTGCTCCGGGTGCCCGTCAGCGAGCACCGCGACGTGTCCACGCGCGTCCTCACCGCCCTCGGGGTGCCGGAGGCGGCGGCGCGCGAGCAGGCGGAGCTGCTGCTGGAGGGCGACCTCCGCGGCCACGCCTCCCACGGCCTCCGCCGCCTCGACATGCTCGCCCAACGGCTGCGCAGCGGTGCCGCACGGGCGGACGCCCGGCCCACGAGCACCTGGGTCACGGAGTCGGTCCTCGTCGTCGACGGTGACGGCGGGCTCGGTCCCCCGATCGCCCGGCGCGCCACCGAGGAGCTGCTCGGCAGGGTCGCCGAGAGCGGGGTGGCGGTCGCCGCCGTCCGCAACGCCAACCACCTGGGCATGCTTGCGCCCTACGTCGAGGCGATGGCCGCGGCAGGAGTCGTCGGCATCGCGCTGACCACCAGCGAGGCCCTGGTCCACCCGTGGGGCGGGACCCAGGCACTGGTCGGCACCAACCCGCTCGCCGTCGCGGTGCCGGTGCCGGGCGAGGACCCGCTCGTCCTCGACATGGCGACCGGCCAGGTGTCGCGCGGCAAGGTCCTCGACCACGCCGCCCGCGGCCTGCCGCTGGCGCCCGGGGACGCTGTCGACGCCGACGGCGTGCCGACCACGGACGCCGCCGCCGCGGTCGACGGGGCGATCAGTCCGTTCGGGGGCCCGAAGGGCTACGCCCTCGGCGTCATGCTCGAGGTGCTGGTCGCGACCCTGACCCGCACGGCGCTCGGCCAGGACGTGCGCGGGACCCTCGACCCGACCGATCCGTCCACCAAGGGCGACCTCTTCATCGCCATGGACCCGGCGGTCTTCGGGTCCGGCACCGCTCCGGTCGCCGACTACCTCGCCACGCTCCGGCAGACCACGCCGGCGCCGGGGCACGACCGGGTCCTCGTCCCCGGCGACCGAGCCCGGGCCACCCGCGCCGCCAACCTCGCTGCCGGCGTCCCGGTCGCCCAGGGGACCTGGGCGACCGCCCAACAGATCGCAGCCGACCTCTCCGAAAGGCACTGACATGCTCGAGACCGTTCGTGGACCACGCCAGCTGATGGTGGGCGAGGGAGTCGCGGAGAACGTCCCGCGGGTGGTGGCCGAGTGCGGCTCGCGCGTCCTCATCGTGACCGACCGCGTCCTCCTCGCCCAGCCGCGGGTGGCCGAGCTGATCGCCGCCGTGCAGGCCAGGGTCGCCACGGTGGCGGTCTTCGCCGACGCGACGCCCGACGTGCCCCTCACGGACGTCGACCTCGCGGTGGCCGCCGCTGCCCAGGTCGACGCGGATGTGCTGCTCGCCATCGGTGGCGGCACGGTCATCGACCTCGCCAAGATCGTCGGGGTCATCCACCGCTACGGCGGAGCGCCGCGCGACTACTACGGCGAGTCCCGGGTGCCCGGACCGACGATGCCCCTCGTGGCCGTGCCCACGACATCCGGCACAGGCTCCGAGCTCACCCCCGTGTCCGTGCTGACCGACCCCGAGCGCGAGCTGAAGGTCGGTGTCTCGAGCGTCCACATCGTGCCCGACTTCGCCGTCGTCGACCCCGAGCTCACCTACTCGTGCCCCGCGACCGCCACGGCGTACTCCGGCATCGACGCGTTCTGCCACGCGGTCGAGAGCTACATCGCCGCCCCCCGTGCCCACGAACCGCGCGACCTGGTGGAGCAGGTCTTCCTCGGCCGCAACCCGATCACCGACCACTACGCGCTCCAGGGCGCCGAGCGCATCGCCCGCAGCCTGCGCCGCGCCGTCCGCGACGGCAACGACGTGGTGGCCCGGGCGGACATGTCCTACGGGTCCGTGCTCGCCGGGCTGGCGTTCTCGCACGCAGGCAACGGCGCCCCGCACGCCCTGCAGTACCCGATCGGCGCAGCCACCCACACGCCGCACGGCCTCGGAGTGGGACTGCTGCTGCCCTACGCCCTGGTCGCGGCGCGCGAGGTGATCGGCGACCGGCTGGCCACCTTGTCGAGGGTGTGCGGACTGGAGGTGGACGGCTCCTCGGAGAGCGAGGCCGCGGACGCGTTCGTGCCCTGGCTCGTCCAGCTGCTGGCAGACATCGGCATCCCCGCCAGCCTGGCCGACATCGGCGTCGAGCGCGCCGACCTGCCGCGGTTCGCCGACATGGCCAGCGGGGTCACCCGGCTGATCCAGAACCACCCGGGTCCGACCGACACCGCCAGCCTGACGGCGTTGCTCGAGGCCGCGTGGCTCGGCGACCCCACCGCAGCGACTCGCTGATCGACCGGGACGTCACGCGCTGACGTCGACCCACCGCTCCCCCACCGCGACCGGGCGCACCCGGCCGCCCGTGGCCGCGGCGACGAGCTCGTCGAGGCGCTCGACCTCACCGGGCGGGGCGGCCAGCAGCAGCCGCACCTGCGCGTCGTACGTCGCGTCGAGGACCGCGACGCCCCGTGCGCGCAGCTCCCCCTCCACGCGGCCCGCGTCGGCGTGGTCGAGGTCGACCGCCAGCTCGGTCAGCAGCGAGCGGCGCAGCACCCCGGCCTCGGCCACCGCACCCCGCACGGCGTCGCCATACGCCCGGACCAGGCCGCCCGCGCCCAGCAGCGTGCCGCCGAACCACCGGGTCACCACCGCCGCGACGTCGCTCAGCCCGGCCCCGCGGAGCACCTCCAGCATCGGGGCGCCCGCCGTGCCCGCCGGCTCGCCGTCGTCGGAGGAGCGCTGGACGGCGGCGTCCGGACCGAGCACGAACGCCGAGCAGTGGTGGCGCGCGTCCCAGTGCTCGCGGCGCAGGGCGGCCACGAGCGCGCGGGCCTCGTCCTCGGTGGACACCCGGCGCAGCGTGCACAGGAAGCGCGAGCCGCGGTCCTCCACCATCGCGCTCGCGTCGCGCGCGATCGTGAGGTAGGACGTCACGCCGGGCGTTGCGACGGCTCGTCGGTCGTGTCGGGCTCGGCGGCGGGACTCTCGGTGGGACCCTCGGTGGGATTCTGGGCAGGACTCTCGGTGGGGCCGGGCTTCCAGCGCACCACCACCTCCTCGAACCCCTTGTGCCGCTGCATGCCCGCGTAGAGGGCGTAGGCCGTGCGGTCGGCATCGGTGAGCTCGACGTTGTCGGTGAACGGCGTGAGCAGGGCCCGCGGCCACAGCCGGCGCGAGAGCACCACGTTGATCTCGGTGGCCAGCACGGCCATCACCGCGCCGATCCACAGGAAGCCGATCAGGCCGAGGACGAGGCCGAACGTCTTGGTCATCGAGGTGGTGTTGACCAGCGTGCGGTCGACGTAGGCCGCGCCGCCGATCTGGAGCAGCTGCCACATCACCGCGAGGGTGAACCCTCCCGGCGCCGCCCGCCAGAACGAGTGCTGGCCGGTGGCGGCGAAGCGGAAGAGGTAGGTCAACCCGGTGCCGACCAGCAGCACGGTGAGCAGCGGGAGCAGCCCCTTCACCGCGCCGCCGATGACCTCGGTGAACAGGTCGGTGGTGCTGGCGATGGTCGACACGATCGTCACCGCGAGCAGCGAGAGGCCGGCGGTCAGGAGCAGCAGCAGCGTCTTGACCCGGGCGTAGAACGGGTTGGGACGGCTGTTGCGCGGCACCGACCAGGCGACGTGCTGGGTGTTCTGCAGCGCCTGGCCGAGCCCCATCGCGCCGTAGAGCGCGGCGAGCCCACCGACGACGACACCGGTGACCGAGCCCTGCAGCCCCTCGGGCCGGCCGAGCTCGTCGCCGATGATCGGGAACTGCGAGAGCGCGGAGTTGAGGATCGCCTCCTGCCACTGCGGCTCGTTGCGCAGGACCAGGCCGAGGATCGAGGTGCCGAGCAGCATCAGCGGGAAGATCGCGATGAAGGCGTAGTAGGTCAGCGCGGCCGCCAGGTAGGGACCCTGGTCGTCGAAGAACTTGTAGACGACGGCGATCGGGAAGCCCAGCACGGGATGCCGACGCTGGAACCCGTCGACTGCCGAGACCGCTCCCACCTGATGGAGGCTACCGGGCGCATCCGCCGATCCCGTCACCACCAGCCGAGCAGCTGTCCGCCGAGTCGCACGACGAACCCCGACACCACGACGAGGAAGAACGCCCGGACGAAGCGCGCGCCGCGCGCCATCGCCAGCCGGGCGCCGCAGTAGCCGCCGGTCACGTTGGCAGCCGCCATGACCAGCGCGAGGTCCCAGATGACCGCGCCCTGGGGGATGAAGACGGCCAACGCGGCCAGGTTGGTCGCCCAGTTGGCGAGCTTGGCCTTGGCGGACGCCTCGAGGAAGTTGTAGCCCAGCAGCCCGACCAGCGCGAACACCAGGAACGAGCCGGTGCCGGGGCCGATGGCGCCGTCGTAGAACCCGATGGTCAGGCCGGTCAGGGCCACGACGGCGAGGTGTCGGCCCTGCTGGAAGCGCAGCCGGGTCAGCTCGCCGACGCTGGGGCGCATCAGGACGTAGCCGCCGACGACCACCAGCACCACGAGGATGATCGGGTCGAAGGCGCTGCGCGGCAGCATCGAGGCCACCAGCGCTCCCCCCGCCGACCCGAGGCCGGCGGCCAGCATCAGCGGCAGGAACGTGCGCGGGTCGGGCCGGATGCGCCGCACGTACGTCGCTGCGCTGATCGACGTGCCGCAGAAGGAGGCCAGCTTGTTGGTGGCCGCGATCTGGACCACCGAGGCGCCCGGCAGGCCGATCAGCAGGGCGGGCAGCTGCACCAGGCCACCGCCGCCGACGACGGCGTCGACGAACCCGGCGACCAGCGCCGCCAGCACCAGGAAGAGGACGACCTCGGCGGAGAGGTCACCCATGTCGAGCCCCCACGTCAGCTGGAGGTGGTGTCTCGGCTGAACTCCTGCACGACGACGGCGTCGTAGTCCTCGGGCATGGTGGCGCTCAGGCCGGGGCAGACGAACTCCTGCGACTGGTCGGGCTCCATGGTGGCGGCCGAGCAGTTGAGGGTCGCGACCGGCGCCCCGTCGGCGGAGAACACCATCTCGAAGAGCGCTGCCCGCTCCTCGTCCGAGGCGTTGGTGATCGTGCCCCTCACCTCGGGGGTGGTCACCTCCTCAGCGCCCGTCGACCGCTTGACGCCGGTGAGCTTCCAGCCCTCCTCGACGCTGAAGCCGTTCCAGGTGAAGGCCTCGCCGACCTCGACCTCGACCGGGTCGGTGCCGGTGTTGACGTCGTCGCCGCACGCGCCCAGCGCGCCGAGGCACGCGAGGGACAGCACGGTGGCAGCGAGCCGCCTCACGAGGAGGCCACGAACGTGAGCAGGTCCTGGCGGGTCAGCACGCCGATGGGCTTGCCGTCCTCCTGCACCAGCACCGCGTCGGCGTGCTCGAGGAGCTTGACGGCGTCGGCGGCGGCCTCGGTCGAGCCGATGGTCGGCAGCGCCTCCGACATGTGGTCCTCGACCTGGTCGGTCAGCTTGGCGTTGCCGGTGAAGAGCGCGTCGAGGAGGGTGCGCTCGGAGACCGATCCGGCGACCTCGGCCGCCACGATCGGCGGCTCGGCCCGGACGACGGGCATCTGGCTGACGCCGTACTCCTGCAGGATGTGGACGGCCTCGGCGATCGTCTCGCCGGGGTGGGTGTGCACCAGGTCGGGCAGCCGGCCGGCCTTGCCGTGCAGCACCTCGCCGACGGTGCGGTGGTCGGCCTGCGCGCCGGTGGCGAAGCCGTACTGGCCGAGCCAGTCGTCGTTGAAGACCTTGGTGAGGTAGCCGCGGCCCGAGTCGGGCAGCAGCACCACGACCACGGCGTCGGTGCGCCCCTCGGCGGCCAGCTCGTGGGCGACCTGGCGGGCGGCGAAGGCGGCCATGCCGGCGGACCCGCCGACGAGCATGGCCTCCTCACGGGCCAGGCGCCGGGTGAAGGCGAACGAGTCGGCGTCGGAGACCTCGATGACGCGGTCGGCCACGCCCCGGTCGTAGGTGTCGGGCCAGAAGTCCTCGCCCACGCCCTCGACGAGGTAGGGACGGCCGGTGCCGCCGGAGTAGACCGACCCGGCCGGGTCGGCGCCGACGACCTGGATGTCGGGGTTCTGCTCCTTGAGGTAGCGCCCCACCCCGCTGATCGTGCCGCCGGTGCCCATGCCGGTCACGAAGTGGGTGATCCGGCCGTCGGTCTGCTCCCAGATCTCCGGGCCGGTGGTCTCGTAGTGCGAGCGCGGGTTGTGGGGGTTGGAGTACTGGTCGGGCTTCCACGCCCCGGGCTGGGAGGCGAGGCGGTCGCTGACGTTGTAGTAGGAGTCGGGGTGCTCGGGCGCGACGGCGGTCGGGCACACCACGACCTCGGCGCCGTAGGCCTTGAGCACGTTGCGCTTGTCCTCGCTGACCTTGTCGGGGCACACGAAGATGCAGTGGTAGCCCTTCTGCTGGGCCACCATCGCCAGCCCGACGCCGGTGTTGCCCGAGGTCGGCTCGACGATCGTGCCGCCCGGCTGAAGCTCCCCCGACGCCTCGGCGGCCTCGATCATCCGGGACGCGATGCGGTCCTTCACCGAGCCGCCCGGGTTGAGGTACTCCACCTTCGCCAGCACCAGGGGGGCGGCCGCGCCCTCGGGGAGGTCGAGGGTCCGGCCGAGCCGGACGAGCGGAGTGTTGCCGATGAGGTCGAGGAGCGAGTTCACGTACTGCACCCGGCCAATCTAGCCCGCCGTTCGCCCGAGACCGTCACTGCCGTTGCGTAGCATCAGGGTGTGGGGGCAACAGGAGCAGCACGCAAGCTGGCATCGGCCGCCGCCCTGGGCGGTGGCGGGCTGTCCGTGCTCGGCGCCGGGCTCTACGGGGTCCTGGTCGCCGAGGCGAGGTTCGCGCGGCGGATCATCGGCAACGCGACCGACATCCCGCCCGACGCCACCGGCTGGTACGGCCGCGGCCGTCCCGGGCCGGCGATCCGCATCGCCCTGCTGGGCGACTCGGCCGCTGCCGGCTACGGCGTCGAGCGGGTCGAGGACACGACCGGCGCCCACCTGGCCACCGGCGTCGCCGCCCAGGCCGACCGCCGGGTCCACCTGCGCTCGTTCGCCGTGGTGGGCGCCCAGTCGAGCGCGCTGGGCGAGCAGGTCGACGCCGCGATCGGCACCCACCCCGACCTCGCCGTCGTGCTCATCGGCGCCAACGACGTCACCAACACCGTGCTGCCGTCCGCGTCGGTGCGCCACCTCGCGGAGGGCGTACGCCGCCTGCGCGAGGCGGGCATCGTGGTCGTCGTCGGCACCTGTCCCGACCTCGGCACCATCCGCCCCATCCCGCCGCCGCTCAAGCAGATCGCCCGCGAGTGGTCGCGGCGCCTCGCGGCCGCGCAGACCATCACGGTCGTGGAGAACGGCGGCCGGTCCGTCTCGCTCGGCGACATCCTCGGCCCGGAGTTCGACGCGGCTCCCGCGGTGCTCTTCGGTCCCGACCGGTTCCACCCCTCGGCCGACGGCTACAAGCAGCTCGCGTCGGTGCTGGTCCCCTCGTGCCTGGCCGCCCTCGACCTGCTGCCCGAGGACGAGGCGATGCCCGAGCCGCGGCGTCGCGAGGGCATCCTCCCGGTCGCGGCCGCGGCCGTGCGTGCCGCGCGCACGCCCGGCACGGAGGTCGACGGCACCGAGGTCGGCGGCACCCAGCGCGGCCTGCGCGGTCGCTGGGTCGAGCTGCGGCACCGCCGGCGCCGCCCCACCCCCGACGCGGAGTCGCCGGGCGAGCACGAGGAGGAGGACACCGCCGGGGTCTCCCCCGCCGGCACCTCCCCCGCCAGCGGCTGAGCCGGCAGCAGCTCCGCCGGCCAGGACTGAGCCTCCGGACGCACCGCGGCCCGCCCGAGCTGTGCTCGGGCGGGCCGTGGTGTGTGGTTCAGGTGGTGCGGCTCAGCGGATCAGTCGCCACGCAGGATCGCGAGGATCCGGAGCAGGTTGGTGTAGATCCAGACCAGGCTGACGGTCAGGCCGAAGGCCGCGCGCCACGACTCGCGCTCGGGGAGGCCGGCGGCGACGCCGTTCTCCACGAAGTCGAAGTCGAGGATCAGCATGAAGACACCGAGCGTCAGGCCGACGATCGACATGACCAGGCCCAGGGTGCCGAAGCCGAACAGGCCGGTCTGGACGCCGAAGAGGCTGAGCACCAGGGACAGCAGGCCGAGGCCGACCATGCCGAGCATGCCCGCGACCACGAAGGTGCGGAACTTGGCGCCGACCTTGATGTCGAAGAACTTGTAGGCGGCCAGCGTGCCGATGAAGGCGGCGAAGGTGCCGAGCACGGCCTGGGTGACGATGCCGTCACCGAACTGGGCGTCGAACACCTTGCTGATCGCACCGAGGGCGACACCCTCGGCGGCAGCGAAGGCCAGGACCAGGGCGGGGCTGATCACGCGCTTGAAGCTGTTGACCAGCGACAGCAGGAACGCGCCGCCCGCGCCGAGCATGGCCAGCAGGCTGGCCTGACCCAGTGCGTCGCTGTCGGCCACGGTGCGGCCGAACGAGTCGGTCGTGACCATGTCGCCGATCCACCACCAGGTGAGGAACGCCGTCACGAAGACGAGGCCCACCGACATGGCGGTCTTCTGCACCACCGAGTCAACGGTCATCCGGCCCTGGTCGACCTGACCGGGCGCGCCGGTGCCCCACGTCGACGGGTCGGTGCCGGCGTCGCCGTAGCCGGGGTAGGCGGAGCCGCCGCCGGCGTAGGTCTGGTTGCCGTAGGCGTTCGACGAGGCGCGGTTGAACTCCTCGGAACGGGCGAAAACAGGGTTGTTGCTCTTCATGGTCTCTCCTTGGAGGCCGCCCCCGGAGCTTCCGGAGGGTGGGCGCCGTCGCGGTGACGACGCCTGTGGTGTCACGCCACTCTAGCCGGGGTGACATCGGTTGAAACGCGGGCACGGACCGCAGTGTTCCCCTCACAGCAACTTCTCAGGTTGGCGCGCGATGTCAAGCGACCTTGACAACTCTGGTCATGTCAAGCACCCTTTACGTCGTGCGCAACACCGTCCGCGAGGTACGGCTCGAGCGCGGCCTGTCGCAGGCCCAGCTCGGGGAGGCGATGGGCGTCTCGCGTCAGACCATCATCTCGATCGAGACGGGGCGCTACCTCCCGTCCCTCCCGTTGGCCGTCAGCCTCGCCCGATTCTTCGACACCGCAGTAGAGGAGCTCTTCCATGACGACGACTGACGTCACGCAGCGCAGGCGCTGGACGATCCCGACCGTCGCAGTCGCGATCGGTGTGGCCTACCTCGTCGCAGGCCTCATGGGCGGCGACACGGCCTTCGCGTGGGGCGGCCTGGCCCTGATGACGGCGGTGGCCGTCGGGGCCTGGTTGCTCAGCATGCGCAGCGAGACCGTCGAGGGACTGCTCGATCGCCGGGACGAACGCATCAACAGCATCGACCGCGACGCGTCCCTCGTCAGCGGGATGGTCGTCCTCGTCGCGGTCCTGGTGGGATTCGTCGTGGAGGTCGCCCTCGGGCGGGACGGACAGCCCTACGTCACCCTCGGCGCCATCGGCGGACTGGCGTACGTCGCCGCGCTGGTCTGGCTCCGCTTCCGCCGGTGATCCGCCGCAGGCACGACCTGGAGCCCGATCGCGACCTGGTGGTGCCCCGGCTGGGGTTCGAACCCAGACTGTGCGGTTTTTAAGACCGCTTCCTCTACCGGTTGGGATACCGGGGCGGCGACCTGGAGCCAGGTCAGAGGTAGGTCTTGCGAGCGTAGACGGCGTGCGCGCCGGCCGCGCGGTCGAGGAAGAGCAGCCCGTCGCAGTGGTCGATCTCGTGCTGCAGCGCCCGCGCCTCGAACGCCTCGGCCTCGATCTCGACCTCCTCGCCGGTGCCCGGCAGCTGCCCGCGTACGACGACCCGGCTGGCGCGCTTGACGTCGCCGGTGAGGTCCGGCACCGACATGCACCCCTCGCGGGCCTTCTCGTTGCGGCTGCCCGAGACGACCTCGGCGTTGCAGAGCACGAAGGTGCCGTGGTGCGCCCGGGTCTTGGGGTGCGCGGACACGTCGACGCAGAACACCTTGGCGCCCACCCCCACCTGCGGCGCGGCCAGGCCGACGCAGCCGGGCGAGACCCGCATGGTGGCGACCAGGTCGGCGGCGAGCCGGACGACGTCGGGCGAGGTCGGGTCGACGCTCTCGCCGACCGTCGACAGCACGGCGGCGGGCGCGCGGACGACCTCGCGGAGCTCCCCGGCCACGCCGAGGTCGGTCTCGGTCCACTCCAGGACCCGGGTGTTGACGACCATCGCTCGCGTGCTCAGAGCTCGTCGGTGTCGGCGGCGCGGAGGGTGACCCCCACACCGAGGTCGGCCGCGACCCGGGAGAGCTCGCGCTCCACGGCGCTGGCGTCGGCGCCGGACGGGAGGTCGACCTCGGCGACGAGCAGGTAGAGGTCGCCGGCCAGCCGGGTGGTGAGGTCGGTGATGTTGCCCCCGACGCCCGCGATGACCGCGACGACGGCAGACACGATGCCGGGCCGGTCGCCGCCGTGGACCGACAGCACCCACGACGTGCCGTCGCCGGCCGCCCGGTGCTCGGTGGGGACCTCGCGGACCGTCACGGTCAGGCTGCCGTCGGCGGTGAGCGGCGCGAGCGCCTGCTCGATCTCGGCGTCGGGCGCCGAGCCCTCGCAGACCAGCATCATCGCGAAGTGGCCGCGCAGCAGGGTCATCGTCGAGTCCTCGAGGTTGAGGCCCAGCCCGGCGAGCCTGCCGGTGGTCTCGGCGATGATGCCGGGGCGGTCGTGGCCGAGGACGGTGATGGCGTGGAGGGTCACGCCGCGCATCCTCTCAGCCGGCGGCGTCGGTCAGCTCGCGGGCACGCTCGAAGACCTCGTCGGTCATCTCGCGGGTGAGCCGGCGGGTGTAGGTGTTGTGGGGCGAGGGGTGGTAGCAGCCGAGGAGGGTCACGCCGCCCAGCACCACC
Organism: Nocardioides sp. zg-1228; assembly: GCF_017086465.1. Taxonomy (NCBI): domain Bacteria; kingdom Bacillati; phylum Actinomycetota; class Actinomycetes; order Propionibacteriales; family Nocardioidaceae; genus Nocardioides; species Nocardioides sp. zg-1228. Next base: position 3,256,903 of record NZ_CP070961.1, read on the forward strand.
TCGGCACCGTGGCCGAACCGCGGGCGCTGCGCCGGCGCCGGCGCACCGGCCGCGACGAGCGAGCGCACCGCGCCGTCCCACCCGAAGCCACCGAGCGCCACCACCACCCGCACCGTCGGCAGCAGCGCCAGCTCGGCGGCGATCCACGGCGCGCAGGTGTCGCGCTCGACCGCGGTGGGCTTGTTGTCCGGCGGTGCGCAGCGCACGGTCGCGACCATCCGGGCGCCCAGCAGCCGCTGCCCGTCGCCGGCGTGCTCGCTCGTCGGCTGCGCGGCCCACCCGGTGCGGTGCAGGCTGGCGAAGAGCCAGTCGGCGCTGGGGTCGCCGGTGAAGATCCGTCCGGTGCGGTTGCCGCCGTTGGCCGCGGGGGCCAGGCCGACGACCAGGAGCGCGGGCTCCGGGTCGCCCCAGCCGGGGATGGGCCGCCCCCAGTAGGGCTGGTCGGCGAACGAGGCCCGCTTCGCCACCGCGACGTCCTCGCGCCAGGCGACCAGGCGCGGGCACGCGGAGCAGACGCTCACCCGGGCGTCGAGCTCGGCCAGCGGCACGTCGCTCGCGAGACGGCGTACGTCGTCGGCGTCGCGCGCGACCGGGGTGTCGGGGGCGGCGGGGTCGTCGGGCCATCCGGTGCCGGGCGCGACCGGGCTGGAGAACGCGCCGCCCACGACGGGGTGCGGCAGGAGCACCGGCTCGCTCATCGCCCGATCGCCGCCGCCATGCCGTGGAGGATGTCGGCCTCGGACACGACGTGCTCGGTCACCGGCACCCGGTCGAGGATCCGGCTCCAGATCAGCGCACCGGCGCCGATCACGTCGGCACGACCGGGATGCATGTAGGGCAGCGTGCGCCGCTCGGCCACCGTCATCGCCACCAGGTCGTCGACGAACGAGGTCGTCGTGGCGTTGGGCAGCACCGCCCCGTCGAAGCCGTCGCGGTCGTAGCCCGCCAGGCCGAGCACGCCGCACGCGATCGTCTTGATGGTGCCCGAGGTGCCGATGACCGTGCGCGCCCGCTGGAGCGGGACGCCGCAGTCGTCGAGGTGCCGGTCGATGTCGGCGACGCAGGCGGCGACCTCGGCCGCGGTCGGGGGGTCGCTGTGGAGGTGGCGCTCGTGCAGGCGCACCGAGCCGATGTCCATCGACACCGCCTGCCGCTCCTCGCCCCCGCCCAGCACGAGCTCGCTGGACCCGCCGCCGATGTCGACGACGAGCACGGGCGCCGGCGGCACCGGGTCCTGGGCGGCGATCGCGCCGGCGTAGACCAGCGCGGCCTCCTCGTCGCCCGACAGCACCTCCGGCTCGACACCCAGCCGCGCGCGCACGCCGTCGGCGAACACGCCCGCGTTGGCGGCGTCGCGGGTGGCCGACGTGGCGCAGAAGCGCACCCGCTCCGGGGCCACGCCCTGGCCGCGGACCATCGCGGCCAGGTCGTCGATGGCGGCGAGCGTGCGAGCCAGGGCCTCGTCGGCCAGCACGCCTGTGCGGTCCACGTCCTGCCCGAGGCGTACGACGCGCGACTCGCGCAGCACCACGTCGAGCCGGCCGCCGTCGAGCACGCGTCCGACGAGCAGCTTGATCGAGTTGGTGCCGCAGTCGACGGCGGCGACGAGCCCGGGATCGGTCATGGCGTCATTGTGCCGCCCCGGATCGGGGCGTCCGGCGGCTCGCGTCAGTCGGCGCTCACGCAGGGCCCGGCCGACCACCAGTCGCCGAGGAGGTCGAGGACCTCGTCGCCGAGGGGGTTGACCCCGCGACCCATCGCCAGCGACTGCGCGGCGAGCACGTGCAGGCACTTGACCCGGTCGGGCATGCCGCCCGCGGTGATCCCCTCGATCTCGGGCACGTCGAGCCCGGCCCGCTCGGCGACCTCGGCGCGGGCCTCGAGGTAGCGCTCGTGCGCCCGGCGGTAGGCAGCGGCCAGCTCCTCGTCGGTGCCGAGGCGGGCCTGCATCTCCTTCATCAGGCCCGAGCCCTCGAGGGTGCCGATGCGCGAGGCAGCCCGCGGGCAGGTGAGGTAGAAGGTCGTGGGGAAGGGCGTGCCGTTGGGCAGCCGCGGCTCGGTGGTCACCACGTCGGGGTTGCCGCAGGGGCACCGGTGGCCCACGGAGTCGATGCCGCGCGGGCGGCGCTTGAGCTGGGCGCGGATGGCGGCCTCGTCGGCCGGGTCGATGCGCTGCTCGGGCGAGGGGGTCGGCGCGTCGTCGCTCACTGCTTCGTTCCGTCGGTGGTGCCGTCGACCAGGTCGGCCGGGCGCTGCTCGGGCGGGGGCGGGTTGCCGGCGAGCTCCATGGACTCCCAGGCGGTCGTCCACCAGGCCGTGGGCACCGTCTTGATCACGTCGTCGGGGTCGTTGAGGGAGGCCTGCGCCTCGAGCGGCCTGCCGTCGGGCCCGGTCACCTCGAAGCCGGCCTCGCCGGGCATCAGGTAGCCGAACCGGGCGCGGGCCTGGGCCTTGACGTAGGCCGGGTCGTCCCAGCGCTTCTTCTCGCGCTCGAGGTCGTCGATGCTGGCCTCCCGCTCGGCGATCTGCGCCTTGAGGTCGCCGATGTGGGAGCGCTGCTGCAGGTAGGCCCGCAGCGAGGACGCGTAGGACACGGTCAGCACCGCCAGCACGAGCACCAGCACCGCCGCGCGGCCGGTGAAGCGGGGACGCCGCGCGGCCGGCCGCGCCGGGCCCGGGCGCGCCGCGGCACCGCCCGGCTCGCCCGGGCGGGCGGACGTCGTCCGCGCCGCCGCGCCGCGCGGGCGCGAGCCGCGGGACCCGGGGCGCGTGCTGTTGCCCTGCCTCGGTCCGCGCGACCCGTTGCGGCCGCCGGGCCCGCCCCGAGGCGTACGGCGCTGGGAAGGCATGGCGCCCAGTGTGCCTGCTTCAGCCGCCGAATCGCGGGAAGGCACCCCGGCCGGCGTAGCGAGCCGCGTCACCCAGCTCGTCCTCGATGCGGAGCAGCTGGTTGTACTTGGCGACGCGGTCGGAGCGGGCCGGCGCACCGGTCTTGATCTGGCCGCAGTTGGTGGCCACCGCCAGGTCGGCGATCGTGGTGTCCTCGGTCTCGCCCGAGCGGTGGCTCATCATGTTGCGGAAGCCCGCGCGGTGGGCGAGCTCGACCGCGTCGAGGGTCTCGCTGAGCGAGCCGATCTGGTTGACCTTCACCAGCATCGCGTTGGCCTGGCCGCCGTCGATGCCTCGCTGCAGGCGCTCCACGTTGGTCACGAAGAGGTCGTCGCCGACCAGCTGCGTCCGGGTGCCCAGGGCCTCGGTGATCGCCTTCCAGCCGTCCCAGTCCTCCTCGTCGAGCGGGTCCTCGATGGAGACGATCGGATAGGCGGCGACGAGGTCGGCGTAGTAGTCGACCATCGCGTCCGTGGTCGTCTTCTTGCCCTCGAACGTGTAGGAGCCCTTGTCGTGGAACTCGCTGGCCGCGACGTCCATCGCGAGGGCGATGTCCTTGCCGAGGGTGAAGCCGGCGGCCTTGACCGCCTCGGCGATCAGGTCGAGCGCGGCGCGGTTGCTCGCCAGGTCGGGCGCGAAGCCGCCCTCGTCGCCGAGCCCGGTGGACAGGCCCTTCTTCTTCAGCACCGACTTGAGTGCGTGGTAGACCTCCGCGCCGTGCTGCAGCGCCTCGCGGAAGGTCGGCGCGCCGATCGGCGCGATCATGAACTCCTGGACGTCGACGTTGGAGTCGGCGTGGGCGCCACCGTTGAGGATGTTCATCATCGGCACCGGCAGCAGGTGCGCGTTGGGGCCGCCGACGTAGCGGAACAGCGCCAGCCCGGCCGACTCCGCGGCGGCCTTGGCGGTCGCGAGGGAGACGCCGAGGATCGCGTTGGCGCCGAGGTTGGCCTTGTTGGCCGTGCCGTCGAGGTCGAGCATCGTCTGGTCGACGAGGCGCTGGTCGTCGGCGTCGAGCCCGACGATCGCCCCGGAGATGGTGTCGAGGACACCGGTGACGGCCTTCTGCACGCCCTTGCCGAGGTAGCGCTTGCCGCCGTCGCGCAGCTCCACCGCCTCGAAGGCGCCGGTCGACGCCCCGCTGGGCACGGCCGCCCGACCGAACGCACCGTCCTCGAGCAGCACCTCCACCTCGACGGTGGGGTTGCCGCGCGAGTCGAGGATCTCACGGGCACCGACAGCAGCGATGATCGACATGGAGGACTCCTGGGGAACGTCGGTAGGGGAACGTCGGTAGGTGAACGTCGTGCTCGACCGCCAGCCTAGTCGCGCCCGACCCCGACGTCGCCGGGGCGTCCGAACGGGTGGCCGGCGTCGGCCGGGGGTGCCTACGCTCTGCGCCGAGGTCCTCGGCCGGGCCATCCTCGTCGCGCTGGGCACCGCCGTCGTGCTCTACCTGCTGGTCGCCCTGGCGCTGGTGCACGTCCTCGGCGCCGCCCTGGTCACGTCCGCGGTGCCGGTCGCCGACGCCACCGCCGCGCGACCTGCCCGGCCACCTGGCGTCCGTCGACCCGCGACACCGGGTCCCCGACACGGCGCAGGTCGTCATCGGTGCCGCCGTGGTCGCCCTGGTGCTGCTCGTCGACCTGCGCGGCGCGATCGGCTTCTCGTCGTTCGGCGTGCTCGTCTACTACGCCGTCGCCAACCTCGCGGCCCTGCGCCAGCCCGCCGAGCACCGCCGCTGGCCGCGCGCCCTGCAGGTGGCCGGGATGGCCGGCTGCGTCGCGATGGCCGCCGCGCTCCCCCTCGGCTCGGTCCTGGCCGGGCTGGCGGTCCTGGCCATCGGGGTCGCCGGCCGCCTCGTGGCCCGCCGGCTCACCACCGCGCCCTGACTGGCCTACTCGGCCTTCTCGGCCCTCTCAGCCGCCTTCGCGGCGTTGTAGAGGCGCATCACCTCGGCGGTGTCGGTCGCGACGGCGTCGCCGAAGACGTGCGGGTTGCGGCGCTCCATCTTGGCGATCACCCCGCGAGCCACGTCGTCGAGGGTGAACTCGCCGGCCTCCTCGGCCATCACCGCGTGGATCACCACCTGCAGCAGCAGGTCGCCGAGCTCGTCGCACAGCGCGGCCGGGTCGCCCGACTCGATCGCCTCGACGACCTCCTCGGCCTCCTCGCGCACGTAGGGGATCAGCGAGGCGTGGGTCTGCTCGCGCTTCCAGGGGCACTCGCGCTGGAGCACCCGCATCTGGTCGGCGAAGGCCTCCAGCGCGGAGCCCTCGGCGCCGTCGGTGCCCTGGGGAGCGCCGCCCGTCATGGCCTCAGCCGCAGCGCTGGTTGACCGGCAGCGACGAGGCGAAGGCCGGGTCGGGCTCGGTCGCGAGCCCCGACTTCGCGAAGTCGCCCACCGCCACGGAGGTGTTGGTGTCGACCGGCGAGAGCACCCCCTCGACGCTGCGCAGGCCGTAGCGCGGGTCGATCTCGAGGTCGTGGGTCTCGGGCCACGCGTTGAAGACCTCGATGCCGGCGTCCGTCGCCTGCTCGACGGACGGGTCCTCGGTGCCCTCGTCCTCGAGGACCTCGCGCCCGACCTGCTCGAGGACGTCCTGGGCGTACGCCGAGGCGGACGCCAGCTCGACGAAGTCGTCGCGGACCTCCTCGGGCTTGGTGGCGGCCGTGCCCTGGCGCTGCGCGACGTCGTTGTAGTAGCCCGAGCCCGGCTCGACGCCGTACTCGTCCGCGATCTGCGACACCTGCGCGCGCAGTGTCAGCAGCTGCACGACGTACTGGCGCACGAAGCCCATCGGCACCTCGGTGTCGAGGTCGCCCACCGCGGTGCAGTAGTTGGCCGTCACCCGGTCGACCTCGCGGGTCGTGATCTCCTCGTCGCCGACCTGCACGGCCACGCCGGGGCTGATCCCGCCGCAGCCGGTCAGCAGCAGTCCTGCGAGGGCCGTCGTCGCGGCCGTCATCAGGCGGGTCTTGCTCACGGGGTCACTCCTTGGTCGATGCTGCGGGGGCGGCGCCGCTGGCCGCGGGCGCGGGCGGGGCGACGACCTCGTCGATCACGCCTCGGGCCCATTCAAGCAGGGCCACGCCCGCCACCGGACGCACGGGGAACCCGGTGCCCTGCGGGCGCGGCACGAGGATCGTGCTGACGGGGGCCTTGACGACGCTGCGGGGGTAGAGCCGCTGGAGTCGTACGACGCGCGACTCGGGCAGGTCGACCGGCGCGAACCGGACGTACTTGCCGGCCACCGTGACCTCGCGGACGCCGGCCTGGCGGCAGCGCGCCCGGAACCGGGCCACGACGAGCAGCGACTCGACCACCTCCGGCGGGGTGCCGTAGCGGTCGACCAGCTCGGCGCGCACCTCGTCGACGTCGGCGTCGGTGCGCACCTCGGCCAGCCGCTTGTAGATCTCGAGCCGCAGGCGCTCGCTGGGGATGTAGTCGTGGGGCAGGTGGGCGTCGACCGGCAGCTCGATGCGCACCTCGGCGAGCTCCTCCTCGCCCCCGCCCTTGAAGTCGGCGACCGCCTCGCCGACCAGCCGGACGTAGAGGTCGAAGCCGACGTCGGCGATGTGGCCCGACTGCTCACCGCCGAGCAGGTTGCCCGCGCCGCGGATCTCGAGGTCCTTCATCGCGATGGCCATGCCGCCGCCGAGGTCGGAGTGCTGGGCCAGGGTGGCGAGCCGCTCGTGGGCGGTCTCGGTCATCGGCTTCTCGGCGGGATAGAGGAAGTAGGCGTAGGCGCGCTCGCGCGAGCGGCCGACCCGGCCGCGCAGCTGGTGCAGCTGGGACAGGCCGAGGGTGTCGGCACGCTCGATGATCATCGTGTTGGCGTTGGACACGTCGAGGCCCGACTCCACCAGCGTGGTGCAGACGAGCACGTCGAAGCGCTTCTCCCAGAAGTCGAGCATGACCTGCTCGAGCTGGCGCTCGTTCATCTGGCCGTGCGCGGTCGCGACCCGCGCCTCCGGCACCAGCTCGCGGATGCGGGCCGCCGCCTTCTCGATCGACTGCACCCGGTTGTGGATGTAGAAGACCTGCCCCTCGCGCAGCAGCTCGCGCCGCACGGCCGCGACGACCTGGCGGTCCTCGTAGGCGCCGACGTAGGTGAGCACCGGGTGCCGCTCCTCCGGCGGGGTGGTGATCGTGGACATCTCGCGGATGCCGGTCACCGCCATCTCCAGCGTGCGCGGGATCGGCGTCGCGCTCATCGACAGCACGTCGACCGACGTGCGCATCCGCTTCATCTGCTCCTTGTGCTCGACGCCGAAGCGCTGCTCCTCGTCGACGATGATGAGCCCGAGGTCCTTGACCACGATGTCGGGGTTGAGCAGGCGGTGGGTGCCCACGACGATGTCGATCGAGCCGTCGGCGAGGCCCGCGGCGACCTCCTTGGCCTCCTTGTCGGTCTGGAAGCGCGAGAGGGCGCGGATCTCGACCGGGAAGCCGCTCATCCGCTCCGAGAACGTCGACAGGTGCTGGGTGACGAGCAGGGTCGTGGGCACCAGGACCGCGACCTGCTTGCCGTCCTGCACCGCCTTGAACGCCGCGCGGACCGCGATCTCGGTCTTGCCGTATCCCACGTCGCCGCAGACCAGGCGGTCCATCGGCACGACACGGCGCATGTCGGCCTTCACCTCCTCGACCGTCGTCAGCTGGTCGGCGGTCTCGGTGAACGGGAAGGCGTCCTCGAGCTCGCGCTGCCACGGGGTGTCGGGCCCGAAGGCGTAGCCCTTGGTGGCCTGGCGGGCGGCATAGAGCTTGATCAGCTCGGCGGCGATCTCCCGGACCGCACGGCGCGCCTTGTTCTTGCGCTTGGTCCAGTCGCCCCCGCCGAGGCGGTCGAGGCTGGGGTTCTCCCCGCCGACGTAGCGGGTGACCTGGTCGAGGGTGTCGGCCGGGACGTAGAGCATGTCGTTGGGGCCGCCGCGCTTGCTGGGGCCGTACTCCAGGACGAGGTACTCGCGCACCGCGCCGCTGATCTCGCGCTGCCTCATCTCCACGAAGCGGCCCACGCCGTGCTGCTCGTGGACGACGTAGTCGCCGGCCTTGAGCTCGAGCGGGTCGATCTGCTTCTTGCGCCGCGCCGGCATCTTGCGCATGTCGCGCGTCGAGGCCTTCTGCCCGGACAGGTCGTCGCCGGTGAGGACCGCGACGCGCGCCTCGTCGTCGACGATGCCGTGCACGAGGTGGCCGCACGTCACGGTGACCACGTGGGGCCCCGCCGTCTCCTCCTCCTCGACGAGGCGGGCCGCGATGTCGTTCTCGCCGAGCAGCTCGACGAACCGCTGCGCCGGGCCGTGGCCGGCGTGCACCACGACGACGTCGACGTCGTCGCTCACCCAGCCGCGGATGTCGTCGACCGCCTGCTGGAGGTCGCCGCGGTAGGCCTCGGCGGGATGCACCGGCAGGGTGCGGCTCGGCACCCCGGCGGTCGCGGCGTCGGGCACCACGTCGTCGGTGTCGATCCCGAAGGGGCTCACCGTCCACCACGCGTGGCCCAGCCCGAGCGCGTGCAGCCGGACGTCGGCGACCTCGCGGTAGGAGGCCGCGCCGAGGTCGATCGGCGCCGTGCCACCGCCGGCGGCCGCGGCCCACGAGGCGCCGAGGAACTCCTCGCTGGTCGCCACCAGGTCGTGGGCGCGGGTGCGGGCGCGCTCGGGGTCGAGCACGAGGACCGTGGTGTCGGCCGGCATCAGGTCGACGAGCAGCTCCATCGAGTCGACCAGCGCGGGCGCCAGCGACTCCATGCCCTCCACCGCGATGCCGGCGGCCATCTTGTCGGTGAGCTCGACCAGCTGGGGGTGCGCCTGGCCGAGCTCGGCGGCGCGCCGGCGTACGTCGTCGGTCAGCAGCAGCTCGCGGCACGGCGGCGCCCACAGCCGCTCGACGGTCTCGAGGGTGCGCTGGTCGGCGACGGAGAAGGCGCGGATGTCCTCGACGTCGTCGCCCCAGAACTCCACGCGCAGCGGGTGCTCCTCGGTGGGCGGGAAGACGTCGACGATGCCGCCGCGCACCGCGAACTCCCCGCGCCGCTCGACCATGTCGACGCGGGAGTAGGCCGCGTCGGCCAGGCCGCGCACGACCTCCTCCAGCGGACGGTTGTCGCCCGGCGCCAGCTCGACCGGCTCGATGTCGGCGAGGCCGGCGACCTGCGGCTGGAGCAGGCTGCGGATGGGGGCCACGACGACCTTGAGCGGGCCGTTGGCGACGTCGGAGCCCGGGTGGCGCAGGCGCCGCAGCACGGCGAGGCGGCGTCCGACGGTGTCGCTGCGGGGGCTCAGCCGCTCGTGGGGCAGCGTCTCCCAGCTCGGGTAGTAGGCCACGGAGGCGGGGTCGACGAGGTCGGCCAGCTCCTCGACGAGGTCCTCGGCCTCGCGCGAGGTCGCCGTGACGGCGAGCACCGTGCGCCCGCGCTCCACCAGCCCGTGCACCACGAACGGCCGCACCGCCGCGGGGCCGGTCAGGTCGAGCGCGGACTGCACCCCGGCGTCGGCCAGTGCTCCGCCCAGCGTGGGAGCGGCGACGACGCGCCGGGCGACGGCGGCGAGGGGCGTGGACGACACCGGAGATCCCTTCGAGAGCACGCGTAAGAGCCCCCCTGTGGTCCGAGAGGGGGGGGGAGGATGAAAGTCTACGGGGGCTGCCGGACACGCGGACGGGGAGAGGGGTTTGTCCCGTACGCCCCACGGGTAGCAAGCACGTCAACGCCCGGCGTTGCCGGGCGTGTCAGCACTTCACCTGAGAGGAACACACGGGGACATGCGCATCACTCGTCTCATCGCAGGCACGGTCACGGCCGGCCTTCTCGGCCTCGCGCCCATCGCCGTCGCCGCACCCAGCAGCGCGACCGAGAACCTGACCGCCACGGTCACCGCCACGCCCAGCACCAACGCCGTTAAGTACGGCGACGACCTGTCCGTCAGCGTGACCGTCACCGGCTCCGACGGCCGCAGCGTCAGCTACGGCAACTCGACCCTCTACGCCCTCGAGGCCGGCGCGGCCGCGTGGGTGCCCGTCGCCACCGGCACCTACGCGTCGAGCTCCTTCTACGACGTCAAGCCGGCCGCCAACACCCAGTACAAGGTCGTCTACAACGGCTACGCCGCCACCTCGACCTCCCAGAACAACTACGCGGCCGCCGAGTCCGCGCCCTTCACCATCGGCGTCGCGCGCAACGTGACCATCGGCAAGGCCAAGGCCCGCCTGACGATCAAGGGCAAGGTCAAGCCGGACTACAAGAAGAGCAAGGTCAAGATCCAGATCAAGAAGGGCAAGAAGTACAAGAAGTTCAAGACGGTCAAGACCGACAAGAAGAGCAAGTTCCAGGTCCGCCTGCCTGCTGCCAAGCGCGGCAAGCGGCTCTACTTCAAGATCACCGTGCCGGGGAACTCGAAGTTCCTCGCCTACAGTGAGGTCTGGTACACCTACAGCTACAAGGCTCCTCTCGCGCGCACCGTCGCCGAGCGGGCCTGACCGCCCAGCTTCACCACGTGAGCCAGCGTCGCCCGTCGAGGGCGGCGCTGGCTCGCGGCCCATCCCGAACCACCGAGGGGCGCGAGAATGTCCTCCCACCGCGGCACCGCCCGACTCCTCGTCACAGGAGCGCTGGTCGGCACGATGACCGCCGTCGCCGCCCCCGCCACCGCCGCTGACCCGGAGTCGACGACGACCGTCGCCGTGCCGAGCGAGACGGTGATCGATTTCGGGGACGTCATCGACATCGACGTCGACGTCGACGTCGACAGCGAGTCGGGCTCCGCGCCGACCGACGGCACGACGACGCTCCTCGCCAAGCGGGCCACGTCCGACGAGTGGCGCGAGATCGCGACGAACTCCTCGCCCCTGCTCGACTTCACCGGCGTCAGGCCGCGGATGAACACCTCGTACAAGGTCGCCTACGACGGCGACAAGGCAGGTTCCTCCCAGGACGACGGCTACACCTCCAGCGAGTCGGACGAGTTCACCGTCCAGGTCGCCCGGTCCATCACCCGCCCCTCCGGCGGGTTCGCGATCACGGGCAAGGTCCGGCCCCGCTACGTGCAGAAGAAGATCGTCGTCAAGGTCTCGCGCAAGCAGTACTCCGGCTACACGCGCTACCGGGTCATCCGGACCGACGACCGCGGCAGGTACCGCCTGGACCTCCCCCGTCGCAAGGGGACGTGGTTCTGGTCGTTCCAGACCAAGGGCGACGCCGCCTACCTCCCGGCGAGCTTCCGCTGGCGCACCTGGGTCTCCTGACCCCCGTGCCGCGCCGTCGGGCGCGGATCGTGGATCGTGCCTTTACCGTTCGACTGTCGGACACATAGGTTCGCCTTCCATGAACCACTTCTCGGGATCAGACCAGTCCAGCCTGCCCACCCAGCCCACCCAGCCCACCCCGTCCGGCCAGCCCGCCGCGGCGCTGACACGGCGCAAGCTCCTCGCCGGCGCCGCCGGAGGCGTCGCGATCGTCGCCGCGGGTCAGCCCGCCTGGGCCGCCGACGCCACCCGCCCCGGAGCGGTGCGCGGCCCCTCCCTCGCCGTCCGTGACCGCCTCGTCGTCAAGGGCATCCGCCCCTCCCGCGCGCTGTCCGACCTGCGGGTGCTCTCCGAGCGCATCGGCCCGCGGATCGGCGGCACCGCCTCGGAGCGGGCCGCCGCCGAGTTCGCCCTCACCTCGCTGCGCAGCGCCGGCTGCCGCGACGTACGCCTCGAGCCGTTCGCCGTCGCCGACAAGTTCCTCGCCGACATCGGCGACCCCGACCGCCAGCTGGCCGACGACATCAGCTGGCAGGCCGGCGCGTCCCCCGACGCCGGCCTCGACCGCGCCCCGGTCACCGGCCGCGTGGTCGACGTGAAGGCGGCGACCGCACCCGCGTGGCCCGCCGACCCGGCGGCGATCACCGGCGCGGTCGTGCTGGCCGACGACGCCCAGGACGCCACCCCCGCCACTCGCGTCGAGCTGCGCGCGGCCTTCGTGCTCGAGGCCCAGCGACGCGGCGCGGCGGCCGTGATCCTCCTGCCCGCCGACCTGGAGTATCCCCGCCGCGCCTCCGCCTCCTCGCCGCGGCTGGTGCCCACGACGGGGTCGAGCGCCCCGCCGTGGACGCCCGTCGCGACGATCCCCGTGCTGGGCGTCGCGCAGGTGCAGAAGCGGCTGCTGCGCGAGGAGCTCGCGGTGCGCCCGCTGCGCCTGACGATCCGCACGACCTCGCACCGCGGCCTGACCAGCAACAACGTCCTCGCCGACATCCCCGGTCGCGCCCGCGCCGGCGGCCCGCTCGTCTACATCTCCGCTCACTACGACTCGGTGATCGGCGCCCCCGGAGCCAACGACGACGGCTCGGGCACCGTGCTCACGCTCGAGCTCGCCCGGGTGCTGCGCAAGCTGCCCAAGGTCGACGCCACGATCCGCCTCGCGCTGTGGGGCTCGGAGGAGCAGGGCCTCATCGGCTCGCGCCACCACGTCGCCCAGCTCTCGACGACCGACCGCGGACGCATCCGCGGCGTGTTCCAGAACGACATGGTCGGCACCAGCTGGAGCCCCGCCACCCGCTACTGGCAGCTGTCGTTCTCGGGCGCCGGCAACGCGACCACCGACCAGATCACCGCCGCCTCGCGACGGCTGGGCTACGAGCCGCAGATCTCGCCGGTGACCCAGCGCGGGGCCAGCGACCACCAGTCGTTCCAGGAGGTCGGCATCGCCTCGGCCAACTTCTCCTGGCGTGGCGAGGCGACGCCGGCCCTGCTCGAGCCGCCCTACCACTCGCCCGAGGACACCATCGACAAGAACATCAGCATGGACCGGCTGACGGTGAGCATGGAGATGATCGGCTGCGCGGCCTACGCGCTGGCCACCTGAGCCTGGTCGCTCACGCAGGCGGGGGTGGCGCGGCGTCCGCCTCCGCCTGCGAGCGCAGGATGCAGAACTCGTTGCCCTCCGGGTCGGCGAACACCACCCATCCGGTGCCCGGCCCCCACTCGCCGCGGTGGTCGGCGACCTCGGTGGCGCCGAGGCCACGGACCCGCTCGATCTCGTCGTCGCGGGTGCCGGTGCGCGGGCGCAGGTCGAAGTGGGTCCGCTTGGGGGGCAGGTCGGCGTCGGGCACCTCGAGGAACAGGATGCTGTGGCCGGTGTCGGGGTCGAGGATCATGCACTCCTCGTGGCCCGGCTCGTTGGGGTCGTCGGCCACGTCGACGTAGCCGAGCAGCGCCTTCCACCAGGTGGAGAGCTCGTAGGCGTCGTGACAGTCGACGGTCGTGTGCGAGACGAAGGAGGTCATGGGCGCCCACACTGGCAATGGGCGCGACCTCCCGCAACCGGCTTTCGGGGTGAGTTGCCCGCCTCGCCCCGGCATGACACCGTGGGCCGTGCCCCGACCGCGGGCGACCGGACGAGGGAGCCGTACCCGGACAGCGACAAGACGGCCGTCGAGGAGATGGCCATGGCCTGGTTGGTGCTCGTCCTGTCCGGCGTCCTGGAGGCGGTGTGGGCCACCGCGCTCGGCCGCTCCGAGGGGCTCACCCGTCCGCTGCCCACCGCGACCTTCCTCGTCGCGCTCGCGATGAGCATGGCCGGCCTGGGCTACGCCATGCGCACCCTGCCGGTCGGCACGTCGTACGCCGTGTGGGTGGGCATCGGCGCCGTGCTGACCGTGGTCGTGGCGATGCTCACCGGCACCGAGTCGTTCTCGGTGGTCAAGGCCCTGCTGCTGGCCGGGCTGGTCGGGTGCATCGTCGGGCTCAAGCTGGCGCACTGACGCCCTCGATCCGATCGACCCCCTCGACCCGAGGCAGCGGGTCAGTCGGTGCCGTGGCGGCGGACGAAGTCGACGATCTCGTCGGCCAGCTCGGGGCGGCACACGATCAGGTCGGGCAGCGAGGTGTCGTCGGCGTTGTAGACCAGCGGCGAGCCGTCGACGCGGCTGCAGTGCAGGCCGGCCGCCCGCGCGACGGCGACCGGGGCGGCGTTGTCCCACTGGTACTGCCCACCGGCGTGGACGTAGGCGTCGGCGATGTCACGCACCACGCTCATCACCTTCACGCCGGCGCTGCCCATCGGCACCAGCTCGGCGTCGAGCTCGGCGGCCAGCGCCTCGACGAAGGCGGGCGGGCGGCTGCGGGAGACCGCGATGCGGGGACGCTGCGACGTGCGCGGGGGCACCACGCTGGGCCTGCCGGTGCTGAACGTCTCCCCCAGCGCGGGCTGGGCGACCGCGCCCGCGACGAGGTCGCCGTCCTCCCACAGCGCCACGTGGACCGCCCAGTCGTCGCGGGGCGGCTCGGAGAACTCCCGGGTGCCGTCGAGCGGGTCGATGATCCAGACGCGACGCGCGGTGAGGCGCGACTTGTCGTCGGCCGCCTCCTCCGACAGCACCGCGTCGTCCGGTCGGTGCAGGGTGAGGACGCGGTCGAGCTCGGCCTGGGCCGCGGCGTCGCCGGCGTCCTTGAGCGCCTTGCCCTCCAGCCCTTCGGCCGCCGCGCCGGCGCGCACGTCGAGCAGCACCGAGCCGGCGCGCTCGGCCGCCCAGGCGGCGAAGGCGTGGTCGTCGAGCGTGGCGGGGTCGATCATGCTGCGGCCCCCGCGGCGAGGGGGGCGGAGCGGTGCTCGACGTGGGGTGAGGTCATGGACCGAAGCCTAGCGACGGAGGAGCACCAGGGCCGGGGGCGCCCGGTCCGCAGTCCCCCGCCGAGGGTCCGGCACCGCCTCGACCGTGACGCGCACCTCCCCCGCCGCTCGGGGCTCGGCGGCCGGCTCGGCTCGCGGCACCTCCCCCGAGTCCGAGCCGGAGTCCGAGTCCGAGCCCGACTCCGGCTCGCGCTCCGAGCCCGCGTTCGAGCCCGGGTACGACTGGTAGGCCTGGTGGAACGTCGCCACGGCCTTGAGCTGCGTCGACACGCCCAGCTTGGCGCGCAGCGCCTTGACGTGGCTGCGGACGGTGCCCTCCGCGACCCCCATCTCGACGCCCACCTCGGCCACCCGCCGCCCGGACGCGAGGAGCTCGAGGACGCGCCGCTGCTGGGGCGAGAGCGTCTCGAGCTGGGCGCGTGCCTGCCGGCGCCGGTCGAGGTCGTGGGCGTAGGCGGCGCGGAGCACCGCCCGCCTGTCCGGGTCCATCGCCGAGTCGCCGGCCACGAGTCGCCGTACGACGTCGGCGAGCTGGGTCACCGAGGTCGACACGGTCACCACGTCGACGGTGTCATCGGCCAGGAGTCCACCCCATCGCACGGAGGCCTCGGCGGAGGTCACCACCACGACCCGACCGGCTCGTCGGCGCGCCAGCGCCTCGACATGGGCGACGACCTCCGGATTGTCAAGACCGTCCACCACGGCGACGAACACCGCTGGACCGAGCTCCTCGGAGTCGTCGGAGGTCGCCTCTCCGTCCACGGACTCCCACCGGCGGGTGCGTGCAGGCACACCGACGGAGCCGAGCGCGGCGGTGATCGCCTGCGCCACCAAGAGGTGCGGGGACAGCACCCACACCGGACCCGCCACGCTCATGTACGCCTCCCTCGCGCTGGTCGCGCCTCCCAGCCTGTCCGGGCCGGGGCGAGGAAAGGTCCCTCGCCACCCAACGTGCACCGAATTGGGGAGGCGGGAAGCAGCGTGGGTGACGCCTACCCGCTTGAAGGGAAATCCATGCCCGCTGGATCCGCTCTGACGGCGACCTGAACGGCTCCTTGACGAAGCCTGCAGGACTCCTGCGAACGGCGGACCAGACCGGCGTTGCCCGATATGGGGGAGGGCTCACACAATCGTCGGACCCCCTCGCGCCACAGTCGCACTCTCGTGGAGGGAGTGCACTCACACACCAACCACGTCGATCTCGCAGGGCGCCGGGAACGCCCACCGTGATCGATCGGCGTGGACCGAAGTCGTATCGCAGGGGGAGCACGATGTTGGGGTTCTGCAGGGGGGATCTGCGTCACTGGGTCCGCATGGGGATCACGGGGCTCGCCTCGTTCCTGGTGCTGGTCTGGATCGGATCGGGGTCGGACCACCCGTGGTGGGCACCGCCGTCGGCGACGACGGTGCCGACGCTCGGGGAAGGCGTCGTCAGCGGCGTCTTCGTCGCCGCAGCCGGGTGCGCAGCCATGGTCACCTGGCGCAGGCACGCCGGGGCGGTGGCCGGGTGGATCGTGGCGACCGGGGCGCTCGTCGCCGGCCAGGCGCTCGCCGTCACGCTGATCGCGCTCCACGACCCGCCGCCGCACGGGTCGAGCATGCACCTCGCCCTGCTCGTCGCCGCGCTCGTCGGCATGCTCGGCGTCGTGGTGCCGCTCCTGGCACCCGAGCGGGTGCGGCGGGTGGTCGACGAGACGTTCGTCATCGGGCTGGGCCTCGGGCTCGTCGCCGCGGGTCACCTGCTGCTGCAGTTCCCGCGGATGCAGCCGTCGTCGCCGGCGATGCAGCTGCTCATCGGCGTGCTGATCGCCACGCACCTGCTCGCCGCCGTCCTGGTGCTCCAGCAGCGGGTCGCGTCCACTGCACTGCGCCTGCTGCTGCTGGCCACGGTCGGCGTGGTCGTCGCAGGCCAGCTGGTCCCGCCGGCCGGGCTCGCCGGCGGTGCCCTCGACGCCGCCCTGTGGGCGGCGCGCACCGCCATCGGCGCCGCCTGGCTCGGGATCGCCTGGGCGCGGCTGCGCCGCAGCCTGGAGGACGAGCGGCGCCGCCTCGACTCCTTCGAGCACGTGCTCGTCGACTCCACCCGCGAGCAGCGCGAGCGGCTCCACGAGCTGCGGAGCACGGTCGCGGGCCTGGTCTCCGGGTCGGCCCTGCTCGACCGGGCGGACATCTCTCCGCAGACCCGCGAGCGCCTGTGGGCCTCGGTGCGCCGCGAGCTCGACCGGATGGAGCGGATGCTGACCGGCGCCGGCGACTCGACCGCCGACCTGCGCCTCGACGACGCGCTGGCCCAGATCCTCGACCTCCAGCGGCTCAAGGGCCGCCGCGTCGAGCTGCACGCGACGTCCGAGGTCGTCCGAGCGCGCTTCGACGCCCTCGCCGAGGTGCTCAACATCCTCGTCGACAACGCCGTCAAGCACGGCGGCACCGACGCCAGCGTCGTGGAGGTCACGCGCCGCGACGAGGACACCGTCGACATCACCGTGACCGACTTCGGCCGCGGGATCCCCCTCGAGCAGCGTCCACAGATCTTCGACTGGGGTCGCCGCGGCAAAGACTCGCGTGGCGAGGGCATCGGCCTCAACGTCGCGCAGCGGCTGATGACCGAGGCCGGCGGGTCGCTGCGGCTCGCCGAGCGCGAGGGCGCCGGGTCGTCGTTCGTGATCTCGCTGCCCGCGGCTCGCGGCTCGGCCGAGAACGGGCTGGCGAACGAACTGGCCAAGGACCTGACCAAGGACCTGACCGAGGGCCTGACCACGGACCTGAGGATGGAGGACGACCGTGCCGGGCGCATCTCGCGGTGAGCACCGCGTGCTGATCATCGACGACCACGTGCTGTTCGCGGAGTCGCTCGAGCTCGCCCTGTCGCTGGAGGGCTACGACGTACGCCGCCTCGAGCCCCCCGAGGAGGGCGGCTCGATGGCGACGCTGAGATCGCTGGCCCTGCGGGCCAACCCCCGCACGGTCCTGCTCGACCTCGACCTGGGGCGGTTCGGCGACGGGATGAACCTCGTGGCGCCGCTCGCCCGGGCCAACGCCAACGTGGTCGTGCTGACCGCGTCGGACGACATCGGCCGGTGGGGTGCGTGCATGCGGCTGGGGGCGCGCAAGGTGCTCTCCAAGAGCGGCGCGCTGCAGCAGGCGCTCGCGACCGTGCGACGACTGCACCAGGGGTTGCCGGTCGTCACCCGCGAGGAGCTCGAGTCGCTCCTCGAGGCCTGGGCGCGCGACCGCCAGGTGCACGACGACGTACGCCGCCGCCTCGACCTGCTCACCCCGCGCGAGCGGCAGGTGCTGGGGGCCCTCATCGAGGGCCGTACGGTGCGCTCGATCGCCCAGGACAGCGTGGTGTCGGAGGCCACGGTCCGTACGCAGGTCAAGTCGATCCTCGGCAAGCTCGAGGTCTCCTCGCAGCTGGCGGCCGTGGGCATGGCCAACCAGGTCGGCTGGAAGCTCGGCGCCTGACCCAGCAGACCCCCCCGTGCGCGCGGTTGCGGCGGCCGAGGAGGGGGACCTCGGCCGCCGCCACTGGTTCGCTCGGTTCCAGGTGACGAAGCGTGGGGTTCCGCGTCACGCCAGCGGCCACCGGAGTGGCCAGTGCGGGGCTGGCCCGAGAGATGCGAACCAGTGCTGGTGCACCTCCTCGAGAGTAGGGCCGGCCCCGGCGCGGTGCCCATCCCTCCGAATGGGTATCTCCCGGGCGCGCACCGCTTTCGCTCATTTGCGGCATGCCCCCGGCGGCGGTCCTTCCTAGGCTCACGGGAAGGTCAGCAAACGGGGTGCCTTGGGCGGTGTCCCGGAGGGGGATGGTGAGCATGACGCAGGTCGTGTCCGACGTGGTCACACCGGACGGAGGCGTGCTGGCGAGCCCGGTCCCCCGCCCGCGCAGCATCGCCATGGTGCCGCCCCTGGCGGCCCCGGTCGCGGAGCCAGTCGCCGAGACGGTCCTCCGTCGGGCGTCGAGGCGTCGCTCGTGGCCGGCGCCGGCCCTGGACCTGGCACTCGGTGTGGCCCTCGCGGTCGGCTGGTCGGCCCTGGGCAGGGTCGGGCTGGGCGCCGCCCTGGGCATCGCGGTCGTGTGGCCGGCCGCGCTCGCGATGTCGGGCCGCTACCGCCACCAGGCCCTGGGCCACGCGCGGTCCGAGCGGCTCGCCGTGGTGCTCGGCGCCGGCGGTCGCACCGCCGTCCTCGCGCTGGCGGCGTCGCCGTGGCTCGGCGACGCCCACCCCGCGTCCCTGGGCGTGCTCGTCGCGGGACTCACCGTCGCCAGTGCCGTCCCGTTCGTCGGCCCCGGACGCTCCCGGCCCCGCGTCGTGCTCGCGGGCAAGCCGCGCGCGGTCCGTGAGGCCGCGGCGCAGCTGCGGGCGAGCGGCACCCACGAGGTGGTCGCCGCCTGCCTGACCCGGGCCTCGGCGACACCGATCGAGGGCGACGTGCCCGTCTACGTCGGCCTCGAGTCGTCCTCGGCGGCCGCGGACGACCACCGCGCCGACGCGCTCGTGGTGCTGCCCGGAGCGCGCCTGTCACCCGTCGAGGTGCGACGACTGCACTGGTCACTGGGCAAGGTCGGCACCGAGCTCTTCCTGGGCACGGGCCTCCTCGACGTCGAGCCGCAGCGCACCCGCGTCATGTCGACAGCGGGCCTCGACGTGCTCCACGTCGGCAAGCCGGCGCTGCACGGCCCGCGCCGGGTGCTCAAGGACCTCGTCGAGCGCACGCTCGCCCTCGTCGCCCTCGTCCTCGCCCTGCCGCTGATCGCGGTCCTGGCCGTGGCGATCCGCCGCGAGACGCCGGGACCGGCGTTCTTCCGCCAGGAGCGCATCGGGCGCGACGGCGTGCCGTTCACGATGCTCAAGCTGCGCTCGATGGGGGTCGACGCCGAGTCGGTGCGGACCGGGCTGGCCGACGACAACGAGAAGGACGGCGTCCTGTTCAAGATCGCCCACGACCCGCGGATCACCCGGCTGGGCAGCCGGCTGCGCCGCTACTCCCTCGACGAGCTGCCCCAGCTGTGGAACGTCGTGCGGGGTGACATGTCGCTGGTCGGTCCCCGTCCGGCGCTGCCGTGCGAGGTCGCCCAGTACGACGTCGACCCCCGGCGCCGGCTCGTGGTCAAGCCGGGAGTGACGGGCCTGTGGCAGGTGTCGGGTCGCTCCGACCTCACCTGGGCGGAGTCGGTGCGCCTCGACCTGAAGTACGTCGAGAACTGGTCGCTGCGCCTCGACCTCTCGATCCTCGTCCGCACCGTGAGCGCCGTGCTCGGGCACCGCGGCGCCTACTGATCACGCGACCTTTCGTTCCACCAACGACCGTGGGGGTCGCCAGTCCATGAACACCAGACGATCGCGCAACGCCGGGCTCGGCGTCGCAGCCTGCCTCGTCCTCGTCCTCGGCGGCTGCGGCGCCGATGCGACGTCTCCCGACGACGCGCCCGGCTCGTCCCCGGCCGCGACGGGCTCGGCCGGCTCGCCTTCGCCGTCCGCTGGCACGGCGGACGGGGAGGCAGACAGGAACGCAGACGGGGAGTCGGGCGGAGGGCCGGGCGGCTCGGGGGCTGCCACGACCGGCGACAGCGACAGCAGCGTCGCCGGCGACGCCGGCGACGAGGCACCCGACCCGCCCGGAGACGGCGACGGCGACGGCGCGAGCCCCGGGACCGAGGGGCCGCCGGCGCCCGAGGCTCCGGTCACCGGCCTCGCCGAGCTCCTCCCGCCGGCCGACCCCGCGCCGCTCGTGACGTCGCCCCTCCCGCGGGCGGCGAGCGCGCGGGGACGCCTGGTGCGACGGTTCCCGGCCGCCCTGCGCCCCACCCGCTCCGCGGCGGTGCAGAGCAGCAGCGTCTCGCCCTCGGGCGACCGCCTCCAGGTCGGGCTGGTCGCGTCGACCGCGCTGTCCGCGTCCCAGGTGCTCCTCGCCTACCGCACCCGCCTCGCTCGCCGGGGTCTGGTCGAGACGGCCGCGCCGCCGGCCGTCGCCGGCTCGCAGGCGGCCGCCTTCCGGCGCGGCGGCAGCATCGTGACCGTGACGGTGACCCCGCGCGGGTCGGGGGCGACGTACTCGCTCCACGCCTCGCTGCGCGCCGGGCGCGGATGAGCCGGTGTACATCTCGCTCCGCGACCGGCCGGCGGCCGGCGCGACCACGACCGGCACCACGACCGGCACCACGACCGGCACCACGACCGGCACCACGACCGGCACCGCCACCACCCGGCCGCCGGTCGGCCGGGTCGTCGTCACGCTGGGGATCGTCTCGCTGCTGACCGACGTGTCGTCGGAGTCGGTCTCGGCGATCCTCCCGCTCTACCTCACGGTCGTCGTCGGCCTCACGCCCGTGGCGTACGGGCTCATCGACGGCCTCTACCAGGGCGTCAGCGCGCTCGTGCGCCTCGGGGGCGGGTGGCTGGCCGATGCCTCCGACCGTCCCAAGTGGGTGGCGTTCCTGGGCTACGGCCTCTCGGCGGTGGCTCGCGTGTTCCTGCTCTTCGCCAGCGGGGCGGCCGGGATCGCGGCCGTCGTGACCGCCGACCGGATCGGCAAGGGGATCCGCACCGCTCCGCGCGACGCGATGATCAGCACCGCGGCCCCGACCGAGCACCTCGCGCGGGCCTTCGGCGTGCACCGGATGCTCGACACGATCGGCGCGGCCCTCGGCCCGCTGATCGCGTTCGGCCTGCTGGTGCTCGTGCCCGACGGCTACTCGGTGGTGCTCGTGGTCTCCCTCGCGTTCGCCCTGGCCGGCGTGGCGCTGCTGGGGCTGCTCGGCCCCGACGTGCGCGCCCGGCGCGACGCGGCCCCGACCGGGCCCACGCCGCCGCCCTTCCGATGGCGCGACCTGACCGACCCGCGGCTGCGTCCGCTGCTCGCGGTCGCCGCGGTGCTGGGCCTGCTGACGGTGGGCGACGGGTTCATCTACCTCGCCCTGCTCGACCACGGCGGCATCAACGTCACCTGGTTCCCCCTGTTCTACGTCGGCACCAACGTGGCCTACCTGCTGCTCGCCGTGCCGATCGGGCGCCTGGCCGACCGGGTCGGGCGGGCCCGCACCCTGGTCGTGGGACACCTGGCCCTCGTCGGGGCCTACCTGTGCGCCGTGCTCCCGACCTCGACCGCCGCCGCCACCGTCGGCACGCTGGTCCTGCTGGGCACGTTCTACGCCGCGACCGACGGCGTCATCGCCGCGATCGCCGGGCGGCTCGTGCCCGTGCAGGCCCGCACCAGCGGCATCGCCGCGGCCCAGACCGTGGTGGCCCTGGCCCGGATGCTCGCCTCGGCCGGCTTCGGCGTGCTGTGGCTGCTGCTCGGCCCCGCAGGCGCCATGGCGACCGTCGCGGCGCTGCTCACCGTGGCCGTCCTCGCCGCCGCCACCCGCGTCGCGCGACTGGACGGCGCGGCGGTCACCTCGTGAGCGTCCGCGCGCGCGTGCTGGCGTTCGTCGCCCTGACGGTGCTCCTCGCGGTCGCCGCGACCGGCTATGTCGTGGTCGAGCGGCGAGAGGTGCGCGCCGAGCGCGCGGCCGAGCCCGACGCCGAGCAGGCGCCGATCACGTCGGTGACCACGGGACCGCGGATCGTCTTCCGCCACACCGGCACCGACAGCGAGTACGGCGTCGTGGCGGTCGTGCCGCTCGACGACCCCGACGGACCCCGGGCGTTCACCGACGTCTCGTGCGACCGCGTCGCGGCGCGCAGCACCGGCGCGTCCTGCCTGGTCACCGACCCCGGCGTCACGACGTCCTTCGAGGCGCGCACGTTCGACGCGGACTGGCGGGAGGTCGGGCGCGAGGACCTGCCCGGCATCCCGAGCCGCACGCGGCTCAGTCCCGACGGGACCCTCGTGGCCTCCACCGTCTTCGTGGCCGGGCACTCCTACATGTCGACCGGCTTCTCCACCGCCACCGAGGTCCACGCGGTCGACGGCGACGAGCGGTGGGGCAACCTGGAGGACTTCCAGCTCGTGGTCGACGGCCGCCGGGTCAACCCGGTCGACCGCAACGTGTGGGGGGTGACCTTCGCCGACGACGAGACGTTCTACGCGACCGTCGCGACGGGTGGGCGCACGTGGCTGGTCGAGGGCGACCTCGCCGAGCGCACGCTGACCTCGATCTCGTCCGACGCCGAGTGCCCCTCGATCTCCCCCGACGGCACCCGGGTGGCGTTCAAGGTCGACGTCGACCCGGGCAGCCGGGTCGTGTGGCAGGTCGCGGTCCAGGACCTCGCCACGGGCGAGCGGACGCTGCTCGTCGAGGGGCCGCGCGGGCTCGACGACCAGGTCGAGTGGCTCGACGACGACACGATCCTCTACGGGATGCCGCGCACCGACGAGCCCGGCGTGACCGACACCTGGGCGGTCGACACGACCCCGGACGCGACTCCGCGCCTGCTCATCGAGCAGGCGTGGTCGGCCACCGTCGTGCGTTAGCAGCCGGATGCAGGCGGCAGCGTGGAGAGGTTGAGGACGTACGCCACGGTGCTGGGCGCCGGGTCCATCTCGCCGCCGACCAGCCGGTCGAGCCAGGCGTCGTCGAGCACCTGGTGCTCGCGGGCGGTGTCGAGCAGATCGGGATGTCGGCGCCAGTGCTCCACCACGCGCCTGGCCAGCACCACGCCGCCGGCGGGCGGCCGGGTGGTGCTCGACAGGCGCTGTCGCGCCTTGGCGACAGCCCTGCGGGACACCGTCCGCGCGGCTCGCGCCGTGGTGGCGAGCCCGGGTCTGGCGAACGCCTCCGGCGGTGGCCGGCCGTCGAGAGGCACCCTGCCGAGCTCGGGGTCGAGGGACATCTGGAGACGGGCGAGGAACACCGACCGCCGCTTGCTCGCCGGCGACATGGCCTGGGCGATGGCGATGAATCGGTCGTCCAGCATCGGGTTGGCCACGGACCGGTCCGTGCACACCGCGGTGTCGGTGACCCCAGCCCAGCGCTGCATGCGCTGCTCGAGGTAGAAGTCGTCGGTGGCGGCGAGCCATTCCTTGCCGGTGGCGGACATCAGTCGGTGGATCCGGTCGACGGCCACGTCCTCGGCGGCCTCGCGCAGCGGTGACACCAGGGCCTCGGGATCGATGCCCTCGTTGGCGAACATCCGCCACCCGGCCAGGCGGGCCACCCGCGCACGCGTCACTGCCGTGCTCCGCGAGGGCCCCAGGTAGTAGAAGCCGCGGGCCACCTCTCCCCCCAGCCCTGCGATGCGGTGCCCCTGGTCGAAGCCTTGCTCGACCACGGTCAGGGCCGCCAGCGCGAGCGGATCGGCCATCTCCTCGAGTCTCAGGCTCGCCTCGACCGCCAACGCGTGGGCCTCCTCGGCGCTCAGGCCGTCGAGGCTCTCCAGCTTCTCGACCTGGTGCCGGAGCCCGGTGCGGGCGGCGATCTCCCCAGCGATCGCGGCGTCGGGCGAGCCCGGCACGCCCAGCGTCATGGCGCGCAGCCCGCGGCGCAGCTCCGGCGGGACCGCGCTGAGGAGGATCCGGGAGTCCTGGCCACCCGTGAGCTGCAGCGTCGCGTCGGGATGATCGGTGACATAGGCCGTGAGGTGGGTGCGCAGCATGTCGGTGGCAGCGGCCACCCCATCGTCGAGGTCCAGGGGCGCGATCGGGGCCGGCCGGCCGTCCTCGAGCTCGACTCGCCCGGAACGGAGGCGTACGAGGTGGCCGGGGGCGAGCTTGGTGACCCCGGCGTACAAGGTGCTCTGACCGACCTGCCAACCGAGCAGGCTCTGGACGGCGAGCGCTTCCCGGTCCACGCCGTGCCCCCCCAGCGACCCCAGGACGCGAGCCGACGTGCTCAGCGCTGCGCAGCCGTCCCACTGCGCGTGGTAGAGGTGGCGGAACCCGAGCGCGTCGGTGACGGCCACCGCCTCGTCGTCCGAGATCCGGCGGAAGGCACCGAAGGGGGGCAGGATCTCGGCGAGACCCGCGAGGTCCTCGGCCTCGAGCAGGCGGACGACGTCGGCGTCGGTGAGCTGGCGCTCGCGCCGTCGTGCCACGCGGGCGAGCGCGGCGTAGCCGGTGCCGTCGAGGCGGAGGCCGCCCCACGTCGCGACGAGCAGGCCACCCGTCTCCTGGAGGTCCGCCTCGCCGATGCGCGCCACCGCGAGCGCCTCGCGCACCTCGCCGGCAGTGGGGGCGGCAACACCGCGCGACACGCAGAGGACCCCGGGCTGCATGCCGCCAGCCTAGGGCCGGATCGCCGCGTGCTCCTGCCCAATCCTGGGCAGGAGCACGCAGAGGTGGAGGCGGTCGGACGGGCTCAGGGTCGGGCTACCGCCCCGTCGTCGTAGGTGTTGCCCGTCCACTCGTTGCCGGGTGCGTTGCGGTCGAAGTCGGTGATTGGACCACCGCGTCCACACTTGCCGGTCGTGCCGCGCTCGAACACGTTGTCGATGAACCGGATGTTGCGGGCCTGGCCGGAGTAGGGCTTGCCGGCCGAGGAGCCGCCGTAGGCGCAGAACCACGCCGGGGTCGCCTTGAACAGGTTGTTCTGGATGAGGTTGTTCTGGACCGGACCGAAGTCGCCGTAGCCCGTCAGCGGGGCCGAGCAACCCGCCTCCGGCGGGACGTCGGGGGCGTCGCAGGCGATCGTGTTGTGGAGGATCTGGGAGTTCATCCCCATGCGGATCCCGGACTCGTGGTAGTAGCCCGAGAGGTCCTTGAACTGGCCGTGGACGTAGGAGTCCTTGACCGTGCAGTCCTCAGCGCAGTTGATCGATCGGTTGCCACCGACGATGTGCACGCGTTCGGCGACGAAGTCGGTCTCGCCGAGACCGGTGCCCTCCTTGTTGCCGGCGTCGATCATCGTGTCCTTGATGGTGAGGCTGCCCCCGGAGGCGACGCCCACGGTGCCCACGATGGAGGAGCGCGAGACGGTGACGTTGGGCGCGGCGACGGTGAGGCTGCCGGCGATGGTCTTGGCGTCGATCACCGCGCCGGCCTGGGTGATGGTCATCGGCCCGGTGTAGGTGGTCAGCGCCGTGCCCGCCGGCACGCCCGTGTTGGTGGCGTCGGGCCAGCCCGTGCTGGTGGGAGTCGGCGTCGGCGAAGGCGTGGGCGTGGGCGTCGTCTCCCCGATGGTCGTCGGGCTGAACAGGACGTCGACCCAGTAGTTGGAGTGACGGTGGCTGCGCGTCGGGAACGTGGACTTCGCGCCGTAGCGATAGACGCTGCTTGCCTTGCGCACCGTGCGGAGGTAGTCGTTGGACCGCTGCTTCTTGAGTCCGCCCTTGGTCACGGCGTAGCGACCCTTCGGCGCGAAGACCGAGACCGTGTAGATGGTGCCGGGCTTGACGACGACCTTGCGCGGGAACTCCACGTCCACCCAGCCGGGGCCGCGACGGGGAGCGATGCGGGCCGTGGCGAGTCGCTCGCCGTCGGCGTTCCAGAGCGAGGCCCGCCTCGGGGTCGTCCCGGCGCCCTGGGCGATCTTGTAGACACGCGAGCCGGCGATCTTTCCCTTGCGGAGGACCTTGAACCGCAGTCCCAGCTCCACCGACCTGGCGTCCGGGTCCTTCGCGACCTTGGTCGGCGCCTTGGCACCGAACAGAGTGACGGGTGCCACGGCCCGGGGCTCCGTGCCGGGGACCGCCGGCGACGGCGTCGCCTCGACGGTCACCGCCGCAACGAGTGCAGCGACAGCTGCGAGCGCCAAGGCCTCAGATCGGGTGCGGGCGTGCTGACGTTCGTGTCGGAACATGAAGCAACTTTCCGTGCGACAACGTGGACCATCCCCGTCCGGCCAGTAAGGCACACCCCGTGACCGCGACAAAGCCGCACACCATCAAACGGAACACATACGTCACACCAGACCCAGGAGTGTGGCGGAATCAGTGATTTAGCCAGAATTTGGTATCAGATCGTTCCGCGAGTTCATCAAGAACCCGCGGCCGCGACCTCAGCCAGCCGCAGCGCGCCGGCGTGGTCGGTCTTGCCGTTGGCCAGCCGCGGTATCCCGTCGACGCGCACCAGCACGTCGGGGCGGGAGTCGGGAGACATGTGGGCGGCGAGCAGGTCGCCGACCCGTTCCTCGTCCACGTCACCGTCTCCTGCCGGCACCGCCAGGGTCACCAGCTCGCCGGTGCGGATCGCGACGGTGATGGCGTCCATCCCGGTGGTCTCGCGCAGCACCCGGTCGACGTCGTCGAGGTTGACGAACACCCCGCTGCGCTTGACCAGCCGTCCGGACCGCCCCAGGCAGACCAGGTCGTCGCCCGCCGTGCAGCCCAGGTCGCCCGTCACCACCCGGTCCGTCTCCCACCGCGGATAGACGGGATCACCACCGAGGTCGTTCGAGGGACCGCCCAGCAGATACCCCTCACCCAGGTGCGGCGACCGGACGGCGAGCATCTCCGTCACGTCGTCGCCGTCGCCCTCCTGGACCATGGCGGTCCGCCACGGTCCGACCCTCCCTCGACCGATGGACACCGAGCCATGTCGCGACGTCAGGTGATCCGACCGGTCGAACGCCGCGGCGCTGGCGAAACCGGCCGTCTCGCTGGTCCCGTAGGTGTTGACCAGCGTGGGCACACCGAAGCCGAAGACGTGCTCGGCCTGGCCGTGCGAGAGACGGTCGCCACCCGACCCCCACACCCGGAGCGAGACGGGGTTCGCCGAGCCGACCCGCTCCGCTCGGGCCAGGTCGATGAAGCGCGGCGCCACGCGGACGTGGGTGGCACGTGCCCGGGTGAGGAACGCCAGCGGACGCATCCGGTCACCCAGCGCGCTCGACACGACGAGAGAGGCACCGCTGGCCAGGGCCAGGAGCCAGTTGGTCATCGACAGGTCATAGGCGGGATGCGACGGCTCGGCGAGCCGGTCGCCCGGCCCGAGCCGGAGTGCGGCCGCGCCGTGGGGCGCGAACTCGGCAAGACACGACCACGTGGAGAGCACGCCCTTGGGAGCTCCGCCAGTGGAGCCGGAGGAGGTCGCGACGTAGCCTCCCGAAGCGGGGCCGTCGCTGGTCGGAGTGCGACCGGTGAGCCCCTCCGAGTCGACCACCACGTCCGGGTCGAGAGCCGCCTCGATGGCCGAGACCCGCTCCGGGGCCGCGGAGGGGTCGACGAAGCAGAAGGTGAGGTCGCCGGCAACGGCGGCGAGGAGCACCTCCACCGCGTCGACCGATGCCGGCAGCCGCGCGACCACGACCGGGCGTTCGCGGACCGACAGGGACCGGATGCGCGCCGCCAGGTGCTCGGCGCCCTCGAGGACCTCGGACAGCGGGCGCACCTTCCTGCGGTCCGACACCGTCGGCGGTGCGGCGCCCGCCGCGGCGGCTCGCACGAGGCCGTGCAGCTCGACCATGCCTCAGGAGGTGCAGGTGTCGATGTGCCGCGCGAGCGAGTCGACCGTGCCGAACACCTCGGCGGTGATGTCCTCCTCGTCGAGCTCGAACTCGAATCGGTCCTCGATCGCGGTGATCAGCTCGACCAGGGCGAGCGAGTCGAGCTGCGGCAACGAGCCGAACAGCTCGGTGTCGGGCGGGTAGTCGGAGGGGCTGCCGCCGAGCAGCTCGGCGAGCATGCTGGCCAGCACGTCGGCCGTCCGGGTGAGCATCATGTCGGTCATCTCGTCACCTTTCGAGGGTTCACACCAGCACCTCCAGCGGTGCGGCGTGGCTGAGGAACTGGGTAGGGCTTGCGGTGAGCCCGTAGGCCCCGGCCTGGAAGAGGACGACCAGGTCGCCGACCTCGCTCACCGGCAGGTCGACCTTGTCGCCGAGCAGGTCCAGCGGCGTGCAGAGGCACCCGACCACCTGGACGGTCTCCGAAGCGGCCTGGTCCATCCGCGTCCCCACTGCGATCGGGTAGTTGCGCCGGATCACCTGGCCGAAGTTGCCGGACGCCGCCAGCTGGTGGTGCATGCCGCCGTCCACCACCACGAACGTGGTGCCGCGGGAGACCTTCCGGTCGACGACGCGGGTCACGTAGACCCCGGCCTCGCCGACGATGTATCGGCCGAGCTCGAGCAGGACGCGGGCGTCCGGGAAGGCCGGTCGCAGCCGGTCGCGCATCAGCTGATGGAGGTTGTCGCCCATCGCACCGAGGTCGAGCGGCTGCTCCTTGCCGTAGTACGGGATGCCGAAGCCGCCGCCCAGGTTGAAGTAGGTCGGCGTCGCCGACATGGCCTCGGCCATCCGCATGACCAGGTCGACCGTCTCGCGCTGCGCCTTCATGAGGATGTCCGCATGGAGGTTCTGCGACCCGGCGAAGACGTGGAAGCCGCGCAGGTCGAGGTCCCGGACCTCGAGCTCGCGGACCAGGCTCGGTACGTCCTCGGCGTCCACCCCGAACTGCTGGGGGCCGCCACCCATCCGCATCCCGGAGCCCTTCACCTCGAAGTCGGGGTTGACCCGGATGGCCACGACCGGCCGGATCCCCATCCGGGCGGCGACGGCGGTGATCCGCTCGGCTTCGAGCCGCGACTCGATCTCGATGACGACCCCTGCGGCAACCGCCTGGGACAGCTCCTCGACGGACTTGCCCGGCCCGGCGAAGCTGACCGTCTCCGGCGCGGCCGGCGTATCGAGGGCGAGCCGCATCTCGGCACCTGAGGCGACGTCGAGGGAGTCGACGATTCGGCTGAGGTGCTGCACCAGGGCAGGCATGGGGTTCGCCTTGACGGCGTAGCTGATCTCGAGGTCGGCGGGGAGAGCGGCCCGGAGTGCGGCGATGCGGTCCGTCAGCATGGCCCGGTCGTAGGCGAAGAACGGTGTGCTGCCGATGCGGTCGGCGAGGCGGCGTACGGGCACTCCTCCCACCAGCAGGTCCGGTCCTTGCGAGACCCGGGCGCTCGGCCGCACGGCGGGAGCCGGCTCCTTCGAGGGTGCCGCGGCCGCCGCCGGGGCGGGGAGAGCGGTGGCGGGCTGGGCAGTCACTGCACCGATCCCGTCCCTCACCACGCGAGGCATGTCAGCTCGCTGTAGAGGTAGTCGATGTGCTCCGGCGCCAGGGTCGGGCTGCGGAACATCTTGGGACGGGGCCGGGCCAGCTGCCGCCCGTGGCGCACGCTGCCGCCGGCGACTCGATGCTCCACCAGGGTCATCGGGATCCGGTGCCTGGTGAGCAGGTGGCCGGCGACCTGGCCGGCGGCCGTGCGGAACAGGTCCGGGTTGCTGACATGGAGGATCGTCCCGAACGCGCGCACGTTCTTGCGCCGGTCGTGGCGGAAGACCACGTGACAGTGCTCGCGGGGCGTGCTGACGAGGAGGTGCTTGGCAGCGGCTGCGCGCACGTGGTCGCGGTAGCGGTCGAGCTCCGCGGGCGTCAGCGTCTCGAGGAGATCCTGGGCGTCGCTCGAGACGCGGACCCCGTTCCGGGGCGTGGCCGGCAGGTTGGGGACCAGGTCGGTCGTGGTGTCGAGGTCGGCGAAGTGCAGCTTGCGGTTGAGCGGCACGACGTTGCCACTCGGCGAGAAGTCGGTGAAGTGGTAGCCCTCCTGCGCGAGCAGCCGGGTCAGGAGGCGCGTGCCGCGGTGCCGGTGACCCTCGAGGACACACCATGCTCCGAGGTTGCAGAACCGTTCGACCGAGCCGCCGACGACCCGGTCGGAGTAGTAGGCGAGGTAGGCGCCGACGACCTGTCCGTCCTGGCGGAGGTGGTAGCCATGGTTGGGCTGGTCCACCAGCCACGGCACCGCGAGCGCCTCGACCCACTGCTGGGGCGCGACGCGGGCGTTGAGGTGCTGGTGCAGGAACCGGCCGACCTCGGGAAGGTCACGAGACGTGATTGGCTCGACGTGCACCCCCACGCTGGCCCTCCTCGAGCTCGAGCGCCCGCGTGCTGATCCCACCCGCGGCGCTTCCCCACACCGAGCCCCGATCGGGACCGATGGCGATCACGCTAGATCCGTCCGGACCGCGGATGCGCCGTGGCGGACGCGCATACCCAACTCATGGGATGTAGGACCGGGAAGTCCCTCCGCGATCCCGGCGCCACGCTCGACTGGAGGTGCGCGGGCACCTGCTCGCGGTGGGTGAGGGGGGAAGCGTCATGCGCCGAGGATCGGCTGCCCGGGTCGTCCACCTCTGCTTCCACGGGATCGGTCGCCCGGCGCGCGACCTCGAGGACGGCGAGGAGCCCTACTGGATCACCGCCGACACCTACCAGCGCGTGCTCGACGAGGTCGCCGGCGACCCTCGGGTGCGGCTCAGCTTCGACGACGGCAACGCGTCGGACCTGGAGATCGGCCTGCCCGCGCTCGTGGAGCGCGGCCTCACCGCCACCTTCTACGTCCTGGCCGCCCGCCTCGACCGGCCGGGCAGCCTGGCGCGCGGCGACGTCCGCGAGCTGTCGCGCGCCGGCATGACCATCGGCTCGCACGGCATGGACCACCGCCCGTGGCGCGGCCTCCTGCCGGCCGGGGTGCGCCGTGAGCTCGTCGAGGCACGGGCGATCCTCGCCGAGGCCGCCGGGCAGCAGGTCGACCGGGCCGCGCTCCCGCTCGGACGCTACGACCGCCGCACGCTCGGTCACCTGCGGAGGCTCGGCTACGCGTCCGTCGCGTCGAGCGACCGCCGGTGGTCCACGGACAGCGCCTGGCTCCAGCCCCGGTTCAGCGTCCGCTCGCACGACACACCCCACTCGGTCCGCCGGGAGATGCTCACGCCCCAGCCCCTCGGCCAGCGGGTCAGGCTCGAGGCCGTCGGCCTCGCCAAACGACTGCGCTGATCGACGCGGTCACGCGCCCCACTCGGGGCCTCGGGCGGCCCGCAGGGTCGGCGGCGACAGCAAGGCGCGGACCGCCGCGCGCGACGTCTGCTTGCCGAGGACGCCCCGGCTGGTCTCCCGGGCGAGCAGCACCAGCCAGTAGGCGGCTGTGCGGACAGGGCCGTTGCGACGCGCGAAGAGCCGGAGCCGGTTGGCCACGAGCATCGACCACAGTCGTGGTGACGTCGTGGAGTCACCGCCGAGGTGGACCGCCGTCGCCGAGGGGACGTACCGGGTGAGATAACCGCGGTCTCGAGCCCGCAGGTGGTAGTCGGTCTCCTCGGAGTAGAGGAAGAAGCCTTCGTCCCACTCGCCACACGCCGCCCAGCACTCGGCACTGATCAGCTGGGTCGAGCCCTCGGCCCACTCGGTCGTCGCGGGACGGTCGTAGGCCGACGGGTCGGTCACCACCTCCCCGAGGGCACCCAGGCCACCGGCCCGGGTGGCCCCCAGCAGCGCGTCGGTCAGCGCCCGTGCGATGGTCGGCTCACGGCGCATGGACGGGACCAGGCCCCCCTGCCCGTCGAGGAGCCGCGGCACCGCGACGCCCGTGCCGGGCAGCGCCAGCGCTTCCAGCAGGGCCGGCACGCACCCCGGCATGAGGCGTACGTCGGGGTTGAGCACGAGGACGGCGCGACCGACCCCGGTGGCGGCCACGGCCGCGTTGATCCCGGCGGCGTAGCCGGCGTTGCGCCCCACGGGCACGAGCACCGCGGCGGGCGCCAGCTCGCGCACGACCTCCAGTGAGCCGTCGTGGGAGTCGTTGTCGGCCACGGCCAGACGCCAGGGCACGTCGCCCATGCCCGTCGGCAACGACGCCAGGAGGTCGGCCACCAGGCTCGCGCTGTTGTAGGTGACGACGACGACGACGACCTCGTCATCGATCGGGTCACCGGCCGTCATGGGCAGCCGTCCGTTGCTGGCGGCTGAGCCGCCACGCGGCGGCCGACAGGCCGAGCAGCAGGAACAGGGCACCTGCCGTCATGGAGAAGACGAGGGCATCGAAGGTGCCGAGGGCGACGAACAGGCCCAGCAGGGACGCCGACAGGCACAGCCCGAGGTGTCGCGAGCGTTCGTCGGGCGCGCGCGAGCGCGCCGCGCGAGCCGAGAGGAAGCCGGTCACGAAGAGCACGATCGTGCAGAGGAGTCCCACGATCCCCAGCTCGAGGAGCAGGAGCAGGTACATGTTGTCGAGGATCCTGTAGAACTGCGGCACGAACGTGAAGAAGCCGCGAC
This sequence comes from Nocardioides sp. zg-1228, assembly GCF_017086465.1. Taxonomy (NCBI): domain Bacteria; kingdom Bacillati; phylum Actinomycetota; class Actinomycetes; order Propionibacteriales; family Nocardioidaceae; genus Nocardioides; species Nocardioides sp. zg-1228. Next base: position 3,289,334 of record NZ_CP070961.1, read on the forward strand.
CGAGGACCGGGCCCTGGCTCCAGAGGAGGGACACCGCGTCGTAGTCGGTGGTCCGTCCAGAGATGCTCGGGTCGTTGCCGAGGTTGGCGAAGAGGGCGTAGATGGTGCCCAGCAGTCCTGGGAAGGCCCCACGCATGGCCACGATCGCGAACGGGAGCAGCACCAGTGCGCGGATCCTCCACTTGTTGGGCCAGCCGACCAGGATCACGACGAGCGCCACGATCGTGGACACGACCGCCGATCGGGACACCGACAGTCCCGCGCTCACCGCGATCAGGATGGTCGGCGTCAGGGCCCAACGATTGCCCCACTCGTACACGGTGCGGTGCAGCGACAGCGGCAGCAGGGCGGCCATGATCACCCCGAACTCGATCGGGTGCGCGGCCGTCGCGGACACCCGGTTGACCACCGACCGGGAGGCCACGCTGCCGAACTCGGAGTTCGCACTGAGCCCGGGGATGACGTAGAGCGAGGTGATGCTGAAACCCGTGAGGTACTGGACCAGACCCAGCACGGCCATGAAGGCGCCCAGCGCCGCGAGCCAGGTGATCACCCGCTCGAGCTCCTGCCAGGTCCTCAGGCCCTCTGCGGCGAGGAGCGTGATCCCCACCCAGGCGAACACCGCGACCAGCCCGCGGTCGGCAGCGCTCACCTGGACGTCCGCGAGCTCGGTGACCGAGGGGACCATGAGCGTCCAGTCGCTGATGCCCCGGCGAAGGTGGCCCGGCGAGTACCACCCATGGGCCATGGCAGAGGCGTAGCTCATCAGCACGGTGCCGGCGAACGCACCGACGACCACCCGATACCAGGTGAGTCCGCTGACGCGATTCTGTCCCCCCAGGGTCGCCAGCACCCACCACAACAGGATGCCCAGACCCCAGATGTTCGCCGGAGTCCCGGGCGATCCCAGGGGGGCGAAGATCAGCACGGACGGCAGCCCCAGCAGGAGCACGACGTACGCGCACAGGAAGTGGACTGCCGGGAGCGTGCGGCGAGCCCCCGTCACATCAGCAACGACGGGATCCGTGCCGACGAGCAGGTGCGGTCGGGTCGCCACGCGTCACCGTCCGCCCCTCGGCCGCGTCTGCTTCTTGCCACGCCCCGACCTCTCGGGCCGCGACGACGGACGAGCGGTGCCGGCGTCGGGACGGGTGACCGGTGCGTGCTCCACCACCTCGGGGGCCGGGGCGTCGACCGGATGGTGCTGCACCGCGTCGTCGGCACCGTCCTCGTCCACCACCGCGGCCGTCCGGATCGGATCATCGTCGGGACCGCTCGGCCCGGAGCCGGGCTCGTGCTCGGCACGCGCCGCGCGACGCTGTCGCCGGGTCAGGAGACGATCGATCACGAACACGGCCACCAGAAGGAGGACCAAGCCACCAGCGGCGGCTCCCGCCATCGCACGGAGCCGGCTCCCCGACAGCACCTCTGCGGTCGTCGTGACGCTGGTCTTGTTGGTCCTCATCAGCTGCGAACGCGGTGCGTCCACACTGACCTGGATGTCGACCAGCCTCTTGTCGATCCAGCTCATCACCGCGTCACGGGTCGCCACGGCGACGGCGGAGTCGGTGTCGGTCGAGGTGATCGTGAGCAGGGGTCCGGTGTCGGGGACGAGCGCCACGGAGTAGACGGCGTCGTATCCCTCGGCTGCGAGCGACGCGGCGACATCGTCGGAGACCGCTTCCGAGCCGATCAGCGAGGCGGTCGTCGTCAGGCCCGCCGGCAGGTTCAGGTAGGGGTTGACCCTCGTGTTGTCCCCCGGCGCGTCGGGCGGGAGGAGGAAGAGCATCAACCCGGAGGCCTGGTGCTGGACCGGGACCAGCGAGCGGACCACCATCACACCCGCCGCGACCAGCCCGAGCCCGATGAGGACGATCCACCATCGACGCCGCAACACCATCAGACCGTCAATGAAGTCCATACGAGCCGCTCTCCTCGGGGCGTGAACAATTCGATGCTAACGACGAGTGGCCCTCGGGTCGGCGCATTCGCCCCGACTCGGCAGATGCCGCCACTATCCTGCGGAGGGCCAGGTCCGCAGCTAGCGATCGCGAGCGAACACCGTGACCCCACCGCAACGTGCTCACCCCACTGAGGTGACCCTTGCGCTCGCCTACCACACGTGGGCGGACGGCCTGACCCGGCAGTTCGCCTGGTCCCCGGACCGCCTCGCGGTGCATCTCCTCGACGACACCTCGCTGGACAGCGTCGTCGTGGCCAACCCGCTGCGTAGCCATCTCGAGCGGCTTCGTGGCCGCGGGCAGGCGGCGGAGCTCCTCCCCGACCGACCCAGACGCCATCTGGTCCAGCCTCGGAGGTGGCGGCGTCAGGACTCCCCGTCCGTCGAGTCGTCGCTCGCGACCTACCGTCGTCTCGACCACTGGCTCGCCGCGGCGAGCCGGCGCCTGGGGCAGGAGCGTCCCGTGCTGGTGAGCTGCCACCCGCTGCTCGCGGCGGTCGCGGACGACCGGCACTGGAGCGACGTCGTCTACTACGGCTGGGACGACTGGCTGACCTACCCGAACCACGCGCACCTGACCGACCTCGTCGCCCACGGCTACGAGCTGATGGCCGAGCGGGAGGTCAACGTCATCGGCGTCACGCGCGCCATCGTGGACCGAGTCGGGTCGCCCCGTGGCAGCGTCGTGCCCAACGGCATCAACGGCATGGACCACGAGCCGGGGGGCGCTGCCGTTCCTGGCTGGTTCGAGGAGCTGGACGGACCCGTCGCCCTGTATGTCGGAGCGCTGCAGGAGCGGGTCGACGTCGAGGCCGTGCGCCGCCTGGCCCTCGACCTCCCCGACTGGCAGGTCGTGCTGGTCGGCCCGCTCCAGGACCCGCCGCGCTTCGCCCGTCTCGCCGAGGTGCCCAACGTGCACGTGATGCCGCCTGAGCCGCGCCCGGTCGTCCTCGAGCTGATGGCGCGGGCCACGGTCTGCCTCATCCCCCACCGGCGTACGCCGATGTCGGAGGCCATGAGCCCACTGAAGCTCTACGAGTACCTGGCCTCCGGAGCGCGGGTCGTCGCCACCGACCTCGAGCCGATGCGTGGCGTCTCCGATCGGTGCCTCCTGGTCGAGGAGGGCACGCCGCTGGCCCCGGCGGTGCTCACCGCGTGTGAGGTGCCTCGCCCCTCCGCGGAGGAGCTCGCCGCCTTCAGGTCCGCGCATGACTGGTCCAGCCGCTACCGGGACTGGCGGATCGCGGCGTTCGGTCGCTGACCCCCAACTGGTGGCGGAAGATGTAGTAGCCGCCACGGTCGCGGGACGCAGCGATGAGCTCGAACCGACCGCTCCACGTGAGCTGCTCGGCCAGGCGGGTGACGGGGCTGCGCAACGCGTCCTCGAGGATCACGATGCGCGCCCGGTGGGCAGCGTCGCCCACGGCCGGGGTGATCACCGCGTGCCGGCCCACGTGCACGAGGGTCCGCTGGTCGGCAGCGTCGGGGCCGGTGCCGGTCGGCTCGTCCCGGCCGGCGGCCACGTCGGCGACCCGCGGCAGGCGGGGGTTGCGCGCCGCTGCCAGCCGCATGGACCGTTCCCGCAGGCTCAGGCGGGAGGCGCCGAAGACGAGCACCGTGTCGAGCGCCTCGCGCTCCACCACATCGGTCAGCGACTCCAGCCAGTCGTGCCCGACCCGACGTCGGGCGCTCTCGCGCACCCGCTCGGTCGCCTGCGCCGCGACGCCTCGCAGGCCCGTGGCGGCGCGACGCACCGCGGCCCCGACCGTGCCGGCCACCGACGCCGGCACGGCGGTCGACGGTCGGCGCACGGGGGCCGGGGCGAGCGGGGCGACGCCCACCGTCCGCTGGGGTGTCGCGCCCCGTCGCGGCTCCAGGTCCCTCGCGAGGGTGGCGACCTCGGCCGCGGCCTCGGCCTGGTCGTTCGCCCGGAGCATCGTGGCGAGGCGGTCGAGCCAGTGCGTCCACGAGAGCGGAGGCAGCGGGTTGGGAGACGGACGACCGATGGGCGCGGGGGGCACCGCCATGCCGGTGAGGTCCGCGACGACGGCGCGGGTCCGGTCGAGCTCGGTGTGGCCCAGGCCCGGGTGCTCGGCCGCCGCCACCTGGGCGCCCGCGAGGTCGCCGAGGCACAGGCGGGCCCAGATGAGCACCGCCCACTGGACCGGGTCGGGGCTGGTGGGCTCGTAGAGCCCGTCGACCCGCTCGAGCAGCTGCGTGACCGATGACAGCGCATCGGCGGCCCGGCCGTCGAGCAGCTGGGCCGTGGCCGTGCCGACGACCGCCTCGGGGACGTACTGGAAGCTGGCGGCGCCGGTGAACGCGCGCTCGGCATCCTGGTAGCGCCTCCGCTCGACCGCAGCCCAGCCCTGGCGCAGGTAGACGCGGTCCTCGGCCGTCGACCCCGGAGCCGTGGACTTGCCCGTCGAGGGGTTCGAGGAGGCCGACCGCACCGGCGCGAAGGGGTGGTCCTGGACCAGCGCGGCGGTCGAGCCGGTGCTCGTGGCCAGGTCGTACCAGTCGCGAAGCTGCCGACGCTGGTCGGCGGTGTGCCGCTCGAGGACGAGACGCCGCCCGGCGACCGTCACCGCGGCCAGCTCGTCGGGGTGGGTGACGAGGTGGTGCACCTTGTCGAGCACGTCGTCCTCGTCGGCCAGGACGCAGTTGACCATGTCGACGTAGCCCGCCGCGTGCATGGCGGGGGTGTCCTGGGCGATCAGGCAGGTGGCCGAGGCAGGGATCTCGAGGTGCTTGCGCACGAAGTCCTGCGTGAAGTTGCCGCAGCTCGGGGCGAACGAGGCGGAGTTGATCAGGCGCGAGTACGCCTCGCCCACCGGCATCGACCGCGTGCCGGCCGAGTCGGTCCACCCGAAGTGCGGCGTGGAGAGGACGGGGTAGTGCTGGGCGAGCACCTTGTTGACGCGGTTGCGCCACGGGTAGTGCCGCGCCTGGCTCCCGGTGAGCAGCACCGGCACGACCTTGGGCAGGCCGTGGTCGCGGTGGACCTGCGGGTCGACCCAGTTGGGCCAGTAGAAGAGCCGATCGGCGATCTCGGGGGTGTAGGCGCCCATCGCCACCGAGACGGTGAAGTAGGTCTCCACGCCCCAGTCGGCCATGTCGGCGAGGAACACTCCCCGCACCGGGTCGAACGCGTCCGAGTTGAGGAAGCCGATCCGCGGAACGTCTGCGTGGGTGTCGAGGCGGGTCAGCCGGCGCGGTCCGACGTAGACGCCGGACTCGAAGAGGACGAGGTCGGGCCGGTGCTGGTCGCACAGGGCGTCGAAGTCGCCGTCCTGGTCGACCAGGGTCACGTCGAAGTGCAACGAGAGGCCGCGGATCTGCTCGGCGAGCTGGTCGTGGACGAACGGCGCCAGCCCCGGGCGGACCCAGCGGAAGAAGAGCAGACGCGGCTTCGCCACGGGCACCGTGGTGGCTCGAGGTCCGGCGTTCACGCGCCCCCTCCGCCGCGTCCGGACCGGGCGAGGTCGAGGAGCGCACGGCCCGCGACCGCGGTGTAGACCGCGCCGCCGGCCGCGGCACCGACCAGCAGCTGCCCGTGGGGGCTCTCGACCGTGCGCATGGCGAGCGCGGCGGCGACCGCCGCCAGTCCTGCGCAGGCCAGCGGCAGGACGATCGCGCGGCCCAGGATGCCGGCCAGCCCGTCGACGAGCGGCGACACCGCGAGCCCGTAGGCGGGCAGCACGACGAGGAGCACGACGGCCACGTGGGCCCAGGCGACGCCATGGAGCCCGTCCATTCGCGCCCCGATCGCCATCGCGGGGAACAGGGCAACGAGCCAGGCCACCTGGATCACCAGCGCCCGCGACGTGCGCCCGGCACCGACGAGCAGGTTGGAGAGCAGGGAGACGAGGGCGAAGCAGCCGCCGTAGACCGCGAGGATCTCCAGCACCGGCGCCGCTTCGTCCCACGTCGCGCCGTAGAGCACCCGGATGAGCGGCTCGGCGAGCACGTAGGTCATCGCGGCGATGACGAAGGCGACCAGGCAGACCGCCCGGGTGGAGCGGCCGAGCGCGGAGGAGAGCTGCTGGCGGTTGCCCCACACCCGCGAGAAGCCGGGCATCGCGACGCCGTTGATCGCACCGCTGAGGACGGCGGTCGCCCAGGAGGACACGTTGAACGCGAGCATGTAGACGCCGAGGAAGGCAGCGCCGAACTGGTGTCCGACCAAGGCGTAGTCGGCGTTGACGAGGGCGTAGTTGACCAGGTTGGCACCCGCGAGCGGGAGCCCGAAGGCGAAGACGTGGCGCAGGTGGCGCGAGGTGATCCGCGGTCGGTAGACCCGGGCCACCGCGACCAGGATGAAGGCCCCCTGGAAGACGATGGCCGCGACCCGCGACCAGGCGAACGCCATCGCGCCGGCACCCTGCGTGGCGAGGACGACGAGCAGGATGCTCGAGGGGACGAAGCCCGCGACGGTCGCGGCGAAGAGCCGGCCCTGCTGGAACTCGCGCGCGAGCAGGGCCGTGGGCACGGCGATCACGCCGCCGACGACGAGGACGAGGGACATCACCCGGATCTCCTCGACCGCGGCGGGCGCCCCGAACATGTCCGCCAGCCGCGGCGCGGAGAGGCTGACCAGGACCGCCAGGACGACACCGCTGAGGATGGCGATCGCGGTGACGGTCGGACCCACCTCGTCGGGGTCGACGTCGCCGCGCACCAGGTAGGCCGCGACTCCCCAGTCGGCGAAGCCGCTCACGACCACCGACACCGTCAGTGCCGCGGCGAACACCCCGAACTGCTCAGGTGAGACGAGGCGGACCACCACCACCATCACTGCGATGTTGGCGAAGCGGATCGTCAGGTTGTTGACGACTCCCCACGCCGCGCCCGACCGCACGCGCGCCTCGAGGCCGCGCCCCGACTCCGGAGCGCGCCCGTCGAGGACCTGCCGTCCCCGAGTCCTGCTCACAGTGTCCCCACTCACGTCACGTCTTCCCCCTGCGTCGGCCAAAGCCGCCGGTCCCCCTGGTCCCCTGCATGCCCGGCCCGCACCCGGGCCGTCCGCGCGGTCTCGCCCTACGGCACCGCGTACTCGAACTCCAGGTCGACGAAGTAGTTGGTGGCGTTCCACGACGACACCGGGAACCCACCTCCCCATCCGTACACGTAGCGCCCGTTCTGGGTCGTCGCCGCGGTCAGCGGCCCGGAGGTGACGGCACTGGCGAAGAAGGCTCCGGTGTAGGAGAAGTTGCCGTTGGGTGCGTAGTAGGAGACGACGTAGGTCTCTCCCGGCGTCAGCGCCAGCGGCGTCGCCAGGGCGGCGGTCTGCCAGCCGCTGGCGGTCTCGTTGGTGAACGTCACCGTCGCGAGGCGAGTGCCCGCGGCGTTCCAGATCGACCCGGTGTGGGTCCCGGTGTTGCCGGGTCCCTTGTAGAACCTGATCGCCGTGGCCGTCCCGGCCTTGCTGGTCGTGAACGCCATGCCCAGCTCGATGTCGCTCGACTCGCCCGACGACACGGTGGCGGGCGTCGCGGGGCCGATCAGGCTGGCCACCGCGGTGGCCGACGCCTTCGTCGTGAACGACCACGTCTGGTCGGCCAGGACCGCACCACGGGTCGAGACCACCCCGGAGACCGTCGCGGTCAAGGTCCTGCCCGGCGGTAGTCCCCCGCTGGGCACGAACGTCAGCGACCTGCCGTCGCCCGACAGCGTGGCGGTGCCCGGCACGGTCGTCGCGCCGTCCTTGACCGTGAAGGACCAGCCAGGCGACACCTGGGCCGAGAACGTCATGCTCGGCGACACCGAGGTGGCGACCTCGGTCGCCCCGGAGGACGGCGATCGGCCGGTCGTGGTGATCGTCGGGACGCCCCGCCGGTAGACCACGTCCACGAAGTAGTTGGTGGCGTTGTAGCTGTAGGCCGGGTAGCCGCCGCCGTAGACGTAGCGACCGTTGTTGGCCGCCGGCGCAGTGACGTCACCCTCGACCCACGCGGTGGCGAAGAACTGCGGCGACATGGAGTAGCGACCCTGCGGCGCGAGGTAGGAGACGACGTACTCCTGGCCCTCGGTCACGTTGAGGGGCGTCGCCAGCGTGGCCGTCTGCCACCCGGTCGCCGTCTCGTTGGTGAACGTCACCGTCGCGAGCCGCGTGCCGGTGGCGCTCCAGATCGAGCCGGTGTGCGTGCCGCCGTTGCCTGCTCCCTTGAAGAACCGGATGGCGGTCACCTTGCCGTCCGCGGCCGGGACGAACCGGGTGCCGACCTCGACCGACGAGCTGTCGTCCGCGGCCTGCACCTGGGGCACGAGGTCCCCGAAGAGGCTCTGGGGGCGGGCCACGTCGTCGTCACCGGACGTGCGGAAGGTCCACTGCTGAGCCGGGAGCGTCGCGCCCTCGTCGGACACCACGCCGGTGAGGGACGCCGTGACGAGCACATCCTTCGGCAGCGGCTGGGTCGGTGTGAACGTCAGCTTGGTGCGGTCGGCGTTGGACGTGGTCGTGCCGGCGATCGTGCTGCCCGACTGGCTCAGCACGAAGGTGTAGCCGTTGGCGACCGCCGCGGACGTCCGGACCGAGACGACGCTCCCGCGGCTGACCCCCGTCGCTCCGTCGGCCGGGTCCTGCGACGTGACCGAGATCGACGGCTCGGGATAGGCGAAGACGGGATCCACGTAGTAGTTGTTCGACGAGCTCGACCCCGGGAAGCCGGTGCCGTAGGCGTAGGAACCCGACGTGCCGGTGACCGCAAGCGGTCCGCGGGAGTGGTTCTCGGCGAGGAAGCCGTTGGTCGTGTGGGAGAACAGGCCGGTCGGCGAGTGGTAGGACACGACGTACTCGGTCGACTTCGCGACCGGCACGGGCTGCGTGAACGTCAGCTCCTGCCAGCCGACCGTCGACTCACCGGCGAAGGTGCCCGACGCGAGCACCGCCCCGGCTGAGCTCCACAGCGTGCCGACGTGACTGCCGGTGTTGGCCTGCGACTTGTAGAAGCGGACGCCGGTGATCACGCCGTTCTGCGTGGTGGTGAAACGCGTGCCCACCGTGAGCGGCGACCCGTCGGTGGCCTGGAGCACCGTCGGCACCTCGGTCTCGTCGAAGAGCGTGCACGGGCAGGCCCCCACCGCGGCCGCGGGCCTGGCGGTGCGGAACGACCAGGTCCTGCCGGCCGTCACCAGGCTGCCCTGGGTGTCGGTGCCGGAGACGGTGGCGGTGTAGCTCACGAAGCCGGCCAGCGGCTGGCTCGGCGTGAAGGTCACCGTGCGGGTCGAGGCGTCGTAGGTCGTGGCACCCGCGACGGTGGCGTTGTTGGAGTCCTTCAGCACCAGGCCGGCGCTGCCCGCGGTCAACGGCTTCGTGAAGCGTGCCGTCACCGTCGACGTGGTGGGCACGCTCGACGCGCCGGCCACCGGGAGCTGGTTGGTCGCCATCAGGGGCGACGCGTCCTCGGTGTTGAAGAGCACGTCCACGTAGTAGTTGCTGCCTCGGTAGGACTGGTTGGGGAAGGAGCCGGCGGGGCCGAACACGCCCGCCGACGCCGCGCCGAAGCCGCCCTCGACGAGCAGGGCCCCGGTGTCGAGCGGCGCGGCCGCGAAGGCGTCGGCCTGGACCGCGTAGTGCCCGTTGGGCACCGTGTAGGAGACGACGTAGGTCTGGCCGGCCGCGACTGCCACCGGCGCGGAGAAGCTCGCCTGCTGCCAGCCTGACGCCGTCTCACCGGTGAAGGTGACCGAGGCGAGCCGCTCACCCGTGGCGCCCCACAGGGACCCGACGTGTGTCCCGGTGTTGCCGGCACCCTTGTAGAAGCGCACGCCCGTGATGAAGCCGTCGCCCCCGGCGACGAAGCGCAGGCCGACCTCGGCCGACGAGGCGTCGTCGACCGCGGGCGTGTCGGGCATGGACTGACCGAAGACGCTGCACGGGCACTTGGCGGTGTAGGAGCGGGTGACGGCGGCGCCGATGTTGGCGCTGTCGTCCATCGCCCGCGCCCGCACACTGACCGCGCCGACCCCGCGTTGCAGGGTCGTGTAGGACCAGGACGTCGTGCCCGTGGCGGCGTGCCAGGTCTCCCCGGCGTCGAGGGACACCTCCACGCCTGCGACCCGGCCCCCGACGTCGCCGGCGGTGCCGGTGATGGTCACCGACGCGCCGTTGTGCTGCTGGACGGTGGTGGCCGGCGCGGTGATCGCCACCGTGGGTGCCGTGGTGTCGGTGCTCCTGGTGGCGGGCACCAGCCCGGGGGCCAGGGTCGAGGGCTGGACGCCCATGTCGGCGAACAGGTTGACCTGGAACTGCCTCATCCGGGCGTCCTGCGGTCCCCCGACCCGGTCGTGGGTGTCGTCGAGCCCCCACGACCATTGGATCGTGCCGGCGCTGAACACGAGCGCGCCGCTGGGCGCCTTGTAGAGCGTGATGTGGTGCTCGGTCTTCCCGGGCGCCGTGGTGTTGCCGAAGTCCTGGAGGATCTGGGGCACGTCGCCGACCGTGGTCGACATCCGGATCAGTCCCGCGGGCCGGTGCCCGTTGTCGAGGTCCTCGTTGGACTCGTAGCCGATGGTCGCGTCGGACAGTGCGGCCCTGGTACCGGCCGGCAGTGTCGCCAGGGACGTGTTGCGCCACATGCGCAGCTTGCCCTCCTCCGAGCTCACCGTGATCGGGAGCTCGCTGAAGTTCGAGAGGTACGCCGTGCCGGTGAGCGCGTTCTCCGGCCGTCCACCGCCCTGGCTGCTCGGCGCGAGCCGGGGGTCGCGCCAGGTGCCGGTGGACTGGGGGGACGGATCGATCTTGGCGTTGGCCCAGGTCTCCTTGTAGGAGACGAGGGTGCGGTAGGGCGTGTGGCTGACGTCGGCGGACGGCGCGTAGCGGGTGCGCCAGTAGACCTCGTTGCCGCTGAGGAACTGCAGGTGGACACCGGCCGCACGCGCCGCTTCCACGTTGGCGCGCTGGGCGCCGCTCCAGTACTCGTCGTGACCCACGGACAGGAAGACCTCGTGGTTGGTGAGCAGGTGGCCCCTGCGGTCGGTGTCGACACCGGCGATGTAGCTGACGTCGTAGCCGTTCTGCTCCAGGAAGCGCACCATCGGGTACTCGTTGGAGAAGAAGAAGTCGCGCCCGCCGTTGTCGCCGCGCGTCATCATGGGGCGGTTGTAGGAGAGCTGGTACGCGCGACCGTTGGCGCCGCCCTGGTAGAAGTCCGAGCCGCCGTAGGTGTTGTAGGCCTGCCACGTCGGGTCGGAGGTCTGGAACACGACGTCGGAGGTGCTGGCGTCGTCTCGCACGATGAACGTGATGTGGCTGCGGTCGCCGTTGGAGCGCTTGAGCAGGGCGACGTAGACGCCGGACACGGCCGTCGACGGCACGTTCCACGACGCCGACACCGCCCAGTTGCCGCAGTCGTACAGCTCGGTGGTGCCGTCCTTGATGCAGTTGGGCTGGTCCTGGGGAAGGGACGCGCTGGGGCTGACCGAGGTGATGTAGCGAGCGCCGTAGCCCTGGTAGTAGCCGATCCGGTAGATCCCGATGGAGTAGGACGTCGCCGGCGTCTTGATCTTGAAGTCGATCCTCTGGCCGACGTTGACCGAGATGTCGGTCGAGAAGCCCTGGATGGAGTCCGAGCCGGCCCCGTCGATGTCCCAGACCTCGGCGTCGGTGCCCGTCTTGGCGTTCTCACAGGCGATCTTGTTGCCCGACGGGCCGCAGGGGTCCGCGGCACTGGCCGCCGACGGACCACCCAGCAGGGCCGGTCCCACCATCGCATTCAGTGCCGCGACCAGCGCGAGCACTGCCACCTTCCACGTCCACGCTCGCCCGAGACCCCACGTGCGATTCCCAGCAGTGCTGGCCATCTCTCCACCCTTCACGGCCCGCGACGCGGCGCCCCACGGTCAGATCCTGTCCACGCGGCACCCCGAGCGGGCAGCGGAGCGGTCGATATCCCCAATTTCACAGACGCGTCAGAGGCCGGCGGCGACCGCCTCCCGCGTCGCGCGGATGCGCAGCGGCGGCGGGTCGGGCACCTTGGTCACCGTGCGGCTGGCAGCCGCCACCAGGTCGCGCGCCTTGAGGCTGTCGGCATCGCGCGAGATGCACAGGTCGCGCAGGGCCAGCTCGAGCGCGATGGTCAGCTGGTGGTCGTCGACGTGCTCGCCGTGCATCGCGCGGCGGGGCACCAGCACCGGGCACCGGCCGTTCTCCAGCGCCATCAGCGCGATCCCGGTGCCGGCGTGCGCGACCACGACGTCGGCGGCGCGGATGGCGGCGGCCATCTCGGCCGACGGCACGCGTTCGCGCGCGTCGATCCCGAGACCGGTGACGTCGGTGCCCCCGGTCTGCCACAGCACCTCGGCGCCGGGCGGCACCAGGGCCACGAGCCGGTCGAGCAGCCGCCGGAAGCCGTAGCCCTCCTGGGTGCCGAGGCTGACCACCATCGAGCGCACCGCCCGGTCCTCGGTGGGCATGGTCTCGTAGAGCTCCCACGGCGAGGCGAGGTACTGCCAGTGGCCGCGGGTGAGGGAGGTCGACTGGCTGAAGGTCCTGATGCCGGGCACCAGCGCGAGCACGCGACCCGACAACGACGGCGCGTCCAGCCGGGTGGCGCTCTCGATGTAGACCGTCTCGATCCCGCGCAGCCGCGCCTGCGGCAGCAGGGCGAGGGCCAGCGCGGCGCCGGTGCTCACGACCAGCGACACGTCGTGGTCGCTGAAGAGCCGTCGGCACGCGACGGCGTTGCGCGCCAGCGCGCGGGTGTCGCGCGGCGGGCACGGCAGCGCCCAGTGGACCCGCTCCCCCGCGAGCAGCGACTCGGTCTGGGCCGTGCGGGGCGTCACCCACACCACGTCGTCGCCCACGCCGAGGCGCGGTCGCAGGGTGTGCAGCTGCATCACGTGCCCACCGTCGTTGGCGACGAGCAGGGTGGTCATCCGCGGATCCCGGCGACGGCGTCGGCCAGCACCGCGACGACCCGCTCCTGCTGGTCCTCGCTGAGGTGCGGGTGCATCGGCAGCGACAGGATCTCCCCCGCCGCCCGCTCCGCCACCCGCGCGGTCCCCGGGCCGAGACCCAGGTGGGCGTAGGCGCCGGTCAGGTGCACGGGGTAGGGGTAGTGGACGCCCGCGCCGACGCCCGCCCGGCCGAGCTCGGCCAGCACCCGGTCGCGCTCGGCGACCCGCACGACGTAGAGGTGCCAGACGTGCTGGCCCTCCGCTCCGAGCAGCGGGCGGCGTACGCCGGGCACGTCGGCGAGGAGCGCGTCGTAGCGGGCGGCCGCCCGCACCCGGAGCTCGTTCCACTTCTCCAGCCGGTCGAGCTTGGCGCGCAGGTAGACCGCCTGCACCGTGTCGAGCCGGGAGTTCATGCCGATCACGTCGTGGACGTAGCGGGTCGAGGAGCCATGGTTGCGCAGGCGGCGCACCTCCGCCGCGATCGTCGCGTCGTCGGTGGTCACCGCGCCGGCGTCGCCCGCAGCCCCGAGGTTCTTGCCGGGATAGAAGCTGGTGGCGGCGACCGTGCCGAGCCCGCCCGAGCCGCGCCCGTCGACCCGCGCGCCCTGGGACTGGGCGGCGTCCTCGACGAGGGGCACGCCGGCTGCGTCGCAGACCTCCGCCAGCCGCTGGATCGGCGCGAGCTGGCCGAAGAGGTGGACGGCCACCACGGCCTGCGTCCGGTCGGTGATCGCGTCCGCGACCAGGTCGGGGTCGATGAGCAGCCGCTCGTCGTCGCAGTCCACCAGGACGGGCAGCGCACCGATGCGCGAGACGGCCTCCGCGGTGGCGATGAACGTGTTGGCGGGGATGACCACCTCGCCGCCCGGACGCACACCGGCGGCTCGGAGCGCGAGCTCGAGGGCGTCGGTGCCGTTGGCGACCCCGACGCAGTGGTCGACGCCGACGAACTCGGCGTACTGGTGCTCGAAGTCGGCGACGGGCGGGCCGTCGACGAAGGCGGTCGCGGCGAAGACGGCCGCGAGGCCAGCCTCCACCTCGGCGGCGATCTCCGCGTGCTGGGCGGCGAGGTCGACGAAGGGGACGTTGCTCATGTGCGGACTCCTGTCCGGATCGGTCGGGCGGGCACTCCCACCCAGGTCTGTCCTGCGGGGACGTCCTCGAGGACCACCGACCCCATCCCGACGGTCGCGTCGGCGCCGATGCGCACGCCTTCGCGCACGGAGGCGTTCATGCCGAGGTAGGCCGCCTCGCCCACCTCGACGCCGCCGCCGAGGGACACCCCGGCGCACAGGGTGGCGTAGTCGGCCACGGTGCAGCCGTGGGTCAGCGTGACGTGCGGCATGAGGACGACGTGCTGGCCGACCTCGACGTCCGCGGTGAGCACCACGCCGTCGAGGGCGATCGTGCCGGCGCCGACGTGGCAGCTGCCGGGCAGCACCAGGCGCGGGTGGAGCAGGGTGCCGTAGCGGGCCGGGTCGAGACCGACCATGGCCAGGCGCGTGGCGATGCGGCGGCGCAGGCGGCCCTTGCCGAGCGCCAGGACCACCTCGTGGTCGACGAGCTCGGTGACCAGGTCGACCCCGCCCAGCACCGGCACCAGGCCGTGGAGGGTGCCCCACCTGAGCGGGTCGTCGTCGACGACGTGGAGCGGCCCGTCGTGCTGCAGGAGCACGGCGACCGCGGTCGCCTCGCGCGCCAGGCCGCTGGCGCCGACCAGCACCAGCCCCGTCACGGCCGCCACGCCGTCCCGAGGGCGTCGCACACCCGCTGGTGCTCGGCGTCGCTCATCTGGTGGAACAACGGCAGCACCAGCGTGCGGTCGGTGAGGCGCTCGGTGACCGGCAGCGGCGCGTGCCCCCGCTCGCCGTGCGCGGGCTGGCGGTGGGCCGCCATGATGCCGCGGCGCGCCGAGATGCCGGCCGCGGCGAGGTGCTCCATCATCTGCTCGCGGTCCAGCGGGTGGTCGGGCAGGACCTCGAGCCAGCAGGACTGGAAGTTGGTGGTGCCCCATGCCGGGTCGCCCACGAGCCGCATCCCGGGCAGCACGGTGACCGCCTCGGCGTACCTCGCGGCGAGCTCGCGGCGCCGGGCCACCATCTCGGGGAGCCGGCGCAGCTGGACCAGCCCGACCGCGGCCTGGAGGTCGGTCATCCGGTAGTTGAAGCCGACCTCGTCGAAGCTCTCCGGAGGCGCCAGCACGCTGGCGTGGCGCTCGGCGGCGGAGACACTCATGGCGTGCTCGCGCAGGCGCCGGGCGCGGGCCGCCCAGTCGGCCCGGGAGGTGGTGAGCATCCCGCCCTCCCCCGTCGTGAGGAGCTTGCGCGGGTGGAACGACCAGGTCGCGAGCTCGGCGCCGGCGCCCACCGGTCGACCGTGGGCCGTGGACCCGGCCGCGCAGGCGGCGTCCTCGACGACCGTGATCCCGAGCGGGTCGCACCAGGCGCGGATGGCCAGGAGGTCGAGCGGCACGCCGCCCTGGTCCACGGCGATCACCGCGCGCGTGCGCGGGGTGACCGCCGTGGCGATCGTGGCGGGCGTCAGGTTGCCCGTGTCGGGGTCGACGTCGGCGAAGACCGGGGTGGCGCCGACGTAGGTCGGCGCGTTGGCGGTGGCGACGAAGGAGAACGACGGCACCACGACCTCGTCGCCGGGACCGACCCCGGCGACGACGAGCGCCAGGTGCAGGGCGGTCGTGCAGTTGCTCAGCGCCACGGCGTGCGCGACGCCGTGCGCCTCGGCGAACGCCGTCTCGAAGGCCGCGACGCGCGGGCCCTGGGCCACCCAGCCGGAGCGCAGCACCTCCGAGACGGCGGCCACCTCCTCCTCGCCGAGCCACGGCTGCATCACGTTGATGCGCGTGAGCTCCTGCTCGAGGCTCATCGAGCCACCGCCACGGAGCGTCCGGCGGCGATCTGCTCGCGCTGGGGACGCCACCACTCGACCAGCTGCCGCAGTCCGTCCTCGAGCCCGGTGGTGGCCGTGAAGCCGAGGTCGCGCCGGGCGGCGGAGGTGTCGGCGAGGCGGCGGACGACTCCGTTGACGCCCCGCTCCGGGCCGTGCTCGACGGGCAGCTCGGAGCCCATCACGCGCAGCAGCGTCTGCGCGAGCCCCAGCAGGCTGGTCTCCTCGCCGCGGGCGACGTTGTAGACGCCCTCGACGACGTCGGAGGACGCCGCCAGCACGTTGGCCCGGGCGATGTCGGTGGTGAAGACGAAGTCCATCGTCTGGCGGCCGTCGCCGAAGATGAGCGGCGGGAGGCCGTCGTCGATGCGCTCCATCCACCGCACCAGCACCTCGGTGTAGAGGCCGTGGACGTCCATGCGCGGTCCGTAGACGTTGAAGTAGCGCAGCCCGACGTAGTCGAGCCCGTGCATCGCCCGGAAGCTGCGCAGCATGCCCTCGTTGAAGGTCTTGGCGGCACCGTAGAACGTGTCGTTGTCGTAGGGGTGCTGGTCCTCCGGCGTCGGGAAGCGCTCCGCGAGGCCGTAGACCGACGCCGACGACGCCGCGACGAGCTTGTCGACGCCCGGCACGGACGCCGCGGCCTCGACGACGTTGAAGGTGCCGTCGACCAGCACCTCCAGCGCCAGCCGCGGCTCCTCGGCGCACTGCGTGATCCGGATGGCGGCCTGGTGGAAGACCAGGTCGCAGCCGCGGGTCAGGTCGTGCACGAGGTCGCGGTCGCGGATGTCGCCGCGCACCAGCACCAGGTCGGCGTCGCCGCGCCCGAGGGCAGCCTGGAGGTTGGCCTCCCGGCCGCGGACGAAGTTGTCGAGCACCCGCACCTGGGCGACGCCGGCATCGAAGAGCTGGTCGACGAGCGTCGAGCCGATGGTGCCGGCGCCGCCGGTCACCAGCGCGGTCGCTCCTGCGAGGGCCGTCATCGCGCCGCCTCCAGCACGCTCAGGCGGGGCGCCGGTGGGCCCGGCGGGACCGCCGACCCGGCGTCGTACGCCGTCCCGGACCGCTCGGCCAGCCGGTGCGAGGCCTGCTCGAGCACCTCGAGGACCCGCAGCCCGGCGCGGCCGTCGGTCACCGCCGGGCGGCCCTCGTGGATCGCGGTGGCGAACTCGGTCACCATCGCCCCGAGAGCCTCCCGCTCGGGCAGCGCCGGCGACCAGGTGTCGCCCAGCCGGTAGGACACGGTCGAGGCGGTGCGGTCGGCGCCGGCCACCGAGGTGCGGGCGAGGTCGACGCCGCGGTCGTAGATGCTGAGCCGCTGCTGGGGGTTGAGGTCGTCCCAGACCAGCGTGCGCCGCGACCCGCCGATCACCATCTGGCGGATCTTGGTGGGGCTGAGCCAGTTGACGTGCACGTGCGCGAGCCCGTCGTCGGGCAGCGGCAGCGTCAGGTGGCCGACACAGGCGCGGCCGGCGCCGATGGGGTCGGCTCCGGTCGCGCCGATGCCCGTCGTGGGCAGCCCTCCGGGCAGCACGAAGTCGAGGATGGCGAGGTCGTGCGGGGCCAGGTCCCACAGCACGTCGATGTCGGGCTGCACCAGCCCCAGGTTGATCCGCACCGAGTCGACGAAGTGCACCTGGCCGAGCTCGCCACTGCCGACGAGGTCGCGCATCCGCTGCACGGCCGGCGTGTAGCAGTAGGTGTGGTCGGTCATCAGGGTCAGGCCCTGGGCAGCCGCCAGGTCGACCATGGTGCGGCCGCGCGAGACGCTGTCCGCGAGCGGCTTCTCCACGAGCACGTGCTTGCCCGCGCTGAGCGCCTGCAGCGCGAGCCCGTGGTGCGTACGGGCCGGGGTGGCGATCGCGACGGCGTGGATGCGCGGGTCGTCGAGCACCCGCTCCAGGCTGTCGGTGACCTCGACGTGCGGGCCGGCGACCCGGCGCGCCCGCTCGAGGTCGAGGTCGCAGACCGCCTCGAGGCTCCAGTCGGGGGACGCCCCGAAGTTGCGGACCAGGTTGGGGCCCCAGTAGCCGGCGCCGATGACGGCGATGCCCAGGGGGCCGGGTGTGCGGATGCTCATCGTGCTTCCTCCAGTCGGCCGTCGGCCTCCACGTAGACCTCTCCGGTGACCGGGCAGATCCACCGGTCGCGGTTGTCGAAGACCAGCGGGACGCCGCTGCGGCCCACCCATCCGATGCGTCGTGCGGGCATGCCCACCACGAGCCCGTGGTCGGGGACGTCGCGCGTCACGACCGCGCCGGCGCCGACGCTGGCCCACCGGCCGATCCGCACCGGGGCCACGCACACGGCGCGCGCCCCGACGGACGCGCCCTCGCCGATGGTGACCCCGACGGGCTCCCAGTCCTCGGCGCCCTTGCGCCGGCCGTCGGTCGTCACCGCGCGCGGGTAGGTGTCGTTGGTGAGCACCACCGCGGGGCCGATGAACACCCCGTCCCCGAGCACGGCCGGCTCGTAGACCAGGGCCTGGTTCTGCACCTTGCACCGCTCGCCGATCCGGGCGCCCGGGCCGACGTAGACGCCGCGGCCCAGGATCGTTCCGTCGCCGACCTGCGCCCCCTCTCGGACGACGGTCTGGTCCCACACCTGGGCGCCGCGACCGACGCGGGCGCCGTCCTCGACGGTCGCGGTGGGCGCGACGTGGGCGCGGTCGCGGGAGTGGGCGCGGGAGCGGGCACGCGCGCTGGACAGTGAGGTCATGTGCGGGAGCTCTCGTCTCGTTGCCAGGTGGTGAAGTCCCCGTCCCTCAGCGCCCGTCGGGCACCGAGCCGGGCGGCGACGTGGACGGCCACGAACACCGGGAGCCGGAGGGCGAGCCCCGGCCGCTCGGCGGCCAGGCCGAGCAGGGTGCGCGGGCTCGTGCGCGAGGCGGGACGGCGTACGCCGAGCTGCTCGGCCTGGGCGTTGCCCGTCGCGACCCGCACCCGACGGCGGACCAGGTCGCGCACGGTGCGAGGCGGGTGGACCACGGCGACGGCACCGGGCACGACGCGGCGCTCGTGGTCGCCGAACGAGTCGGACATGGCGAGGTCGTCGCCCATCATCCGCGGCAGCGCGCCCACGCGCGCCTGGGCCTCCTCGGAGAGCACCACGACCCCACGACCGAACAGGCCGGTCCGCACCTGCGGCAGCGCCTCCCACACGTCGTAGTACCACCGCACCCAGGGCGAGCAGCCCGTGCGCGGCACGGCGCGGCGCGGCGCAGTGGCCAGCACCTCGTCGCGGGCGATCGGCTCCAGGAGCCGGAGCGCCGCGACGCCGCCGAGCTCGATGTCGGCGTCGAGGTGGATGCGCGGGAAGACGTCGGTGGCGGCGTTGCCGACCCGGACGGCCTCGGCCTTGGACGGCTGCGCGATCTCGATCACGCGGGCCTGCGGGTCGGCCGCCCGGGCCACCTCGGCCGTGCGGTCGGTGCAGCCGTTGCAGACCACGACCACGTCGAGGTCGCCGCCGCGTGTCCCGCCGCGCAACGCGGCCAGGTTGCGGCCGATCGTCGCTGCCTCGTTGTGCGCCGGGATGACGACACTGGCCAGGGCCATTCCCACTCCCCCACGTCGCGTGCCGACCGATCGGCGGCACCCTCAGATCTTGGGCAAGGCGCTCGCCCCGGAGGAGCGCCCACGGGGGCTTTCGCCCATTTTGGGGAGCCCTACCCCGTCGCGTCCGCGAAGCGGATGTCGGCCGAGCGCAGGTCGCGCAGCTGGAGCACCAGGAGGTCGAGCTCGAGCACCGACCAGGTGTCGTCGACCGCCACGCCGGACGCCGTCGTGCGCAGGGCGCGGTAGAGCAGGTGGGGCTGCTTGCGCAGCTCGGCGTGCAGGGTCCCCTCCAGGACCAGTCGCAGGTAGTCGTGCTGCACGCCCGGGGCCGACCCGTAGCGGTAGGTCGCGTCGACGTCGTTGTCGGCCGCCAGCTCGGCGAAGGTCTGCCAGTCGATCGCCACCAGGTGGTCGACCCGCCGCCCGGTCGACGACTCCACCGCCGCGACCACGGCGCTCGGCCCGTCCACGACCGGCGCGTCCGCGCGGACGGACACCGACTCGACGAGCGCGCTACGGCCGTCGGCGGGCACCTCCACGAGCATCATCGACTCGACGGACTGCTCGCCGGGCAGCCACGCCACGTCCTGCGTGCCGCCCGGGCGGGTGCCGACCAGGAGGATCGTGTCGCCGGCCGCCGGCGCCGGGCGCCCGGACAGCCCGTCGAACGCGCCGTCGATGCGGCCCATCCGGCTGGTGAGGCTGAGGTTGACGCACGCCGCGGCCGCGACGGCGAGCACCACGAGCAGCGCGACCACCGCCGCCGGGCGGCGCAGCCGC
The DNA here is from genome assembly GCF_017086465.1 of Nocardioides sp. zg-1228. Taxonomy (NCBI): domain Bacteria; kingdom Bacillati; phylum Actinomycetota; class Actinomycetes; order Propionibacteriales; family Nocardioidaceae; genus Nocardioides; species Nocardioides sp. zg-1228. Next base: position 3,309,434 of record NZ_CP070961.1, read on the forward strand.
GTACGCCGGCCCGCCGGCCGGGCGGTCGGCCCTGGCGCCATCGCACTCCCCCGTCCGTCCCGTCGACGCTAGGCGCTCGCGGGCGCGACCTCATGCCCCAAACGGGGGACGGTGCGGTCAGGAGTTGAAGCGTTGCTGGGTCTTCTCGAGGCCGTCGGTGATCAGCGACTCGACCGCGTCGGCGGCGTCGGAGACCTGGAACGGCAGCTCCTTGCGCTCGACGGTCGAGTAGTTGGACAGCACGAAGTCGGCGACGTCCTGGCGCCCGGGCGGGCGGCCGATCCCGGCCCGCACCCGGTAGAAGTCGCCGGTGCCCAGCGAGGAGCGCATCGACTTCAGCCCGTTGTGGCCGTTGTCGCCGCCACCGAGCTTGACCCGCAGGGTGCCGAAGGCGATGTCGAGCTCGTCGTGGATCGCGATGATGTGGTCGGGGGCGACCTTGTAGAAGGTCGCGAGCGCCTTGACCGGGCCGCCGGACTCGTTCATGTAGCCGCGGCCGCGGGCGAGCACGACCCGCGGGCCGCCGAGCCCGAGGCGGCCCTCGACGACGTCGGCGCGGCCCGTCTTGTGCGCGCGGAACTTCGCGCCCATCCGGGAGGCGAGCTCGTCGGTGACGAGGTAGCCGATGTTGTGGCGGTGCCCGGCATAGGCCGGGCCGGGGTTGCCGAGCCCGACGACCAGCCAGACGTCCGAGGTCGGGGCGTCGCTCACGGTCCCATCCAATCAGTCGAGGCGGCGCATTCTGACGCCGAAATGGCGCCGAGTCGGCGCATCCTGCACGCGACGTGCGTCAGGATGCGCCGACTCGACGGGGTCTGGGCGCGAGGACGCGCCCCTTGGTCACTCGGAGTCGGAGCCCTCGGCGGCGTCGTCGCCGGACGCAGCGTCGTCGTCGGACTGCGGGGCGTCGTGCTCGATGCCGGCGTCGGCCTCGGCCTCCTCCAGCTCGGCCTCGAGGGCCTCGGCGGAGATCTGCTGGGTCACGTTGACGATGAGCAGGTCCTCGTCGGCGAGCAGGGTGGTGCCCGACGGCAGGTCGAGGTCCTTGGCGAGGATCTGGGTGCCGATGGCGGCGCCCTCGACCGAGACCTCGAAGAACTCGGGGATGTGGGTGGCCTCGGCCTCGACGGAGAGCACGGCGTTCTCGTTGACGACCAGGGTGTCGGGGGCGGCGTCGCCGATGACGTGGATCGGGACGTCGACGGTGACCTTCTCGCCGCGGCGCACGGCCACGAAGTCGACGTGCTCGATGACGCGGCGGATCGGGTCGATCTGGACGTCCTTGGTCAGGGCGAGCTGCTCGGAGCCGTCGACCTCGAGGGCCAGCAGCGCGTTGGCGCCACCGTGCTTGAGAGCCATCATCGTCTGGTGGCCGGGCAGGATGACGTGGATCGGGTCGTTGCCGTGGCCGTAGATGACGGCGGGGATCTTGTCCTCGCGGCGGATGCGGCGGGCGGCGCCCTTGCCGAACTCGGTGCGCGCCTCGGCGGCGATCTTCTCGGGGGCAGACATGGTGTTCTCCGTACGTCGTGGGCTGGTCGTGCGAGTGCGTGGTCGGTGGGCCTCGGGGCCGGAGACGACGAACGCCGCGCTCCGGATCGGAGGCGCGGCGCAAGGGACCGGCCCAGTCGATCACGGAGTCCGGGTCGTGCGGGCTCCCTCGCCGAGGCAACCCCAGAACTCTAGACCCCGGCCCGCGGCCGGGTCGAATCGCGGTCGCCTCCGGCGGGCTCACTAGGGTGGCCCGGTGCCCCTTCTGCTCCCCGAGGCGCGCGAGCGCGCCGTGCTGCTGACCGACGTCCACACCGAGGTCCACCTCGACCTGACCTCCACCGAGGACTTCGGCGTCGAGGCGACGATCTCGTTCGGCTGCACCCAGCCCGGGGCGTCGACGTTCCTCGAGCTCAACGGCGCCACGGCGGTGACGCTCGACGGGTCCCCCGCGCCGTACGCCGACGGGCGGATCGCACTGACCGACCTCGCCGCGACCAACACCGTGCGGGTCACCGCGCGGATGCCCTACGTCACCGACGGCGACGGCATGACCGTGACCGTCGACCCGGCCGACGGCGAGCGCTACGTCTGCGCGCACACCTCGATGGACATCGCCCAGAAGGTCGTGCCCTGCTTCGACCAGCCCGACATCAAGTCGACCTTCACGGTGGGCGTCACGGCGCCGTCGCACTGGACGGTGCTGGCCAACGGCCCGCTGGAGGACCGCGCGAGCGGCGAGGGCGCCGACACCTGGCGCTTCGGCACCACGCCGCCGTTCTCCTCCTACCTCTTCACCCTCGTCGGCGGACCGTGGGTCTCGGTCACGTGGGACGAGCCCTACGCCCCGGCGCCGGGCGGGACGCTGCCGTTCGGCTGGCACGCCCGGGCCTCGCAGGAGCGCGAGCTGCGCCGCGACGCCGACGAGCTGCGTCGCATCACCAGCGCGTGCTTCCAGCACTACACGACGATCTTCGAGCCCGACTACCCCTACGCCGACTACCAGCAGGTCTTCGCCCCCGGGCTCAACTGGGGCGCGATGGAGTTCCCCGGCTGCGTGGTCTTCCGCGACCAGGCGCTCACCCAGGGCACGCCCACCGAGCTCGAGCGCGAGTGGCTGGCCTCGACGATCGCCCACGAGATGGCCCACATGTGGTTCGGCGACCTGGTGACGATGCGGTGGTGGGAGGACTCGTGGCTCAACGAGTCGTTCGCCGACTTCATGGGCTACGACGTCGCGGGCGTGGCGGCGGGCTACACCGACGCCTGGACGTCGGCCGCGATCACCCGCAAGCCGGCCGGCTACCGCGCCGACCGGCGGCGCTCGACGCACCCGATCGCCGAGGACACCGACAAGATCGTCGACGTCGACACGGCCTTCGCCAACTTCGACATGATCACCTACGCCAAGGGCAACGCCGCGCTCGCCCAGCTCGGCCACTGGCTCGGCGAGGAGGACTTCCTCGCCGGCGTCAACCGCCACCTCACCGCGCACGCCTTCGACAACGCCGACCTGGCCGACTTTCTCGACTCGCTCGACGCGGCCACCGACAAGGACGTCCGGGCGTGGGCGGCGGCCTGGCTGCGCACCACCGGCTTCGACACCCTGCGGGTGAGCCGCGACGACGAGGGCGTGCCGGTCCTGACCCGCGCGGGCTCGCGACCGCACCGCCTCACCGTCTCGGCGTACGACGACGCGATGCGGCTCGTGGACTCCCGCGACGTGCACCTCGGGGCCGAGCCGGTGCGGCTCGAGGAGTTCGCCGGGAAGGTCGTCGTGCCCAACTCCGGCGACGAGACCTTCGCGGTCGTCCGGCCCGACGAGCAGTCCTGGGCCGCGATCACCGCCGGGCTGTCGTCGGTCGAGTCGCAGCTGACCCGTGCGGTGCTGTGGTGGACCGCGGTCGACCTGTGCGAGTCGCAGGTCATCGGCGTCGGCGAGCTGCTCGGGCTGGCCGAGCGGCACCTGCGTCCGGAGCGGCACCCCCTCGTCTTCGAGGGCGTGATGCGCGCGCTCCAGTCGGTCGTGCGCCGCTACGCCGAGCCGGGCGAGGTGGCCGGCCACCTGGCGGTGGTCGCCGACATCGCCCGCGGTGCGGTCGACGGCGCCGACCCGTCGCTCGCCCCGGGTGCGTCGCGGGTGCTGGCCCGGCTCAGCGCCGACCGCGACCTGCTCGTCGCGTGGCTGGGCCGCGACGGCGTCGACCCCACCGTGCGGTGGGCGGCGGTCCAGCGCCTCGCCGAGCTGGGCGACGACTCGTGGATCGCCCCGGAGGAGCAGCGCGACAGGTCGGTCGCCGGCCACCACGCCGCCCTCACCGCCCGAGCCGCCGTGCCGACGCCGGAGGCCAAGGCCGCCGCCTGGGCGCAGCTGATGGGGGGCGAGCTGGGCAGCCACGAGTTCGACGCCGTCGGCGCCGGGTTCTGGGGCTGGGAGCAGGCCGACCTCGTACGTCCCTACCTCGCCCGCTACGTCACCGACGGCCTGGCGCTGGCCCGGCGCTCGGGCCAGGCGATGGGCGACGTGATCGGCGACGCGTTCCCGCTCCTGCCGCTGCCCGTCGACCTACGCCATGAGCTGCGCGCCGCGGTCGCCGTCGCCCTCGAGGGCGACGTGTCGACGGTGCTCGCGCGGGCGTGGAACGACGCGCTCGACGACCTCGACCGGACGCTCTGAGCGACCCGGCCGCGCGGTGGTCCGCCGCGCGGTCGGTCAGGCGCGATCGGTCAGGCGCGATCGGTCAGGCGCGGTCGGTCAGGCGTGGCCGTCGAACATCGACGTGACCGACCCGTCCTCGAACACCTCGCGGATGGCGCGGGCGATGAGCGGGGCGATCGAGAGCGTGGTCAGCTTGTCGAACTGCTTGTCCGCCGGGATGGGGAGGGTGTCGGTGACCACGATCTCCATCGCCGAGCAGTTCTTGAGCCGGTCGACCGCCGGGTCGGAGAGGATCGGGTGGGTCGCGGCGATGACCACGCCGGCGGCGCCCTCGGCCATGCACGCCTCGGCGGCCTTCACGATCGTGCCGCCGGTGTCGATCATGTCGTCGGTCAGGACGCAGATCTTGTCCTTGACCTCGCCGACGACGCGGTTGGCGACGACCTCGTTGGCGACGTCGATGCGGCGCGACTTGTGGATGAACGCCAGCGGCGCCCCGCCCAGGCGCGCCGACCACCGCTCGGCGACCTTGATCCGGCCGGCGTCCGGGGAGACCACGGCGAGCTGCTGGTCGCCGTACTTCTCCTTGACGTAGTCGGTGAGGATCGGCAGCGCCATCAGGTGGTCGACGGGGCCGTCGAAGAAGCCCTGGATCTGGTCGGCGTGCAGGTCGACGGTGATCAGCCGGTCGGCGCCGGCGGTCTTGAACAGGTCGGCGACCAGGCGCGCCGAGATCGGCTCGCGGCCGCGGTGCTTCTTGTCCTGACGGGCATAGCCGTAGAAGGGCATCACCACGGTGATCCGCTTGGCCGAGGCGCGCTTGAGCGCGTCGACCATGATCAGGTGCTCCATGATCCACTCGTTGATCGGAGCGGTGTGGCTCTGGATCACGAAGGCGTGGCACCCCCGCACGGACTCCTCGTAGCGCACGTAGAGCTCGCCGTTGGCGAACTCGTAGGCACTCTGCGGGACGAGCCCGGTCTCGAGGAGGTCGGCGACCTCGTGTGCGAGGTCGGGGTGCGCCCGGCCGCTGAAGACCATGAGGTTCTTCTCGGTGGTCCGCTTCATTCCGGTCACGCGACGCGACTCCTCGCTGTCCTGGTCGGCCTCGGGGGAAGGCTCGTTCGGAGGTGCTGGTCAAGTCTGACCCACATCCGTCCCACCACCAACCCCGGGGTCACTCCTCGGGCTGCTCCAGCCGCTCGCGAGCGGCCCGGGCGGCCTCGGCCTGGGCGGTGCCCGCGCGCTTGGCCTCGGTCCAGCCCTCGACGTTGCGCTGCGGGCCGCTGCTGACCGCCAGCGCGCCCGGCGGCACGTCGCGGCGTACGACGGTGCCGCCCGCGGTGCCCGCGCCGTCGCCGACCTCGACCGGCGCGACGAAGGTGTTGTTGGAGCCGGTCCGGGCGTGGCGGCCGATGACCGTGCGGTGCTTGGCCACACCGTCGTAGTTGGCGAAGATCGTGCCGGCCCCGATGTTGGTCCCCTCGCCGATCTCGGCGTCGCCGACGTAGGACAGGTGCGGCACCTTGGCCCCGTCGCCGATGGAGGCGTTCTTGGCCTCCACGAACGCGCCGATCTTGCCGCCGATCCCGAGCCGCGTGCCGGGTCGCAGGTAGGCGAACGGACCGACCGTGGCGCGGTCCTCGACGATCGCGAGCTCGCCGTGGGCGCGCACGACGCGGGCCCCGGCGCCGATCTCGCAGTCCTTGAGCGTCGTGTCGGGGCCGACCACCGCGTCCTCGCGGACCACCGTCGCGCCGAGGAGCTGGGTGCCGGGCAGGATCGTGACGTCCGGCTCGATCACCACGTCGGCCTCGATCCACGTCGTCGCGGGGTCCATGACACTGACGCCCTCCTTCATCCAGCGGGTGACGATGCGACGGTTGAGCTCGCGGCCGAGGTCGGCCAGCTGGGCGCGGTCGTTGGCGCCCGCGGTCTGCGCGACGTCGGCGATGAGGTGGGCGCCGACGGTGAGCCCGTCCTCGCGCGCGATGGCCACGGCGTCGGTGAGGTAGTACTCGCCCTTGGCGTTGTCGTTGGTGATCCGCTCCAGCGCCGACAGCAGGAACTCCGCGTCGAAGGCCAGGATCCCGGAGCTGACCTCGCGGATCTCGCGCTGCTCGGGCGTCGCGTCCTTCTCCTCCACGATCGCCTCGACGTCGCCCTCGTCGTTGCGCACGATGCGTCCGTAGCCGAAGGGGTCGGCGACCAGGCCGCTCAGGATGCTGACCGCGCGCTGGGCGGCGTGATGCTCCTCGGCGAACGCCCGGAGCGTGTCACCCTCCAGCAGCGGGGTGTCGCCGGCCGCGACGATGACCGTGCCCGAGGTGGTGCCGAGCGCGTCCATCGCGACCCGGACGGCGTGCCCGGTGCCCTCCTGCGTCTCCTGCACGGCCAGCACCGCCGAGGGCAGCAGCGCGGTGATGTGCGGCCCGACCTGCTCGCGCTGGTGGCCGACCACCGCGACGACCTCGGTCGGCTCCACGGCCTGCACGGCGTGCAGGACGTGGCCGATCATGGAGCGCCCGCCGATCGGGTGCAGCACCTTCATGGTCTTCGACTTCATGCGGGTGCCGCCGCCGGCGGCGAGGACGATGACGGTGAGGTTGTCCATGCCCGCAGTCTGTCACCGGTCGCGGCCACGCCGAGAAACCGCCGCCTACGCCTCGCCCGACTCGAGCAGCTGCCCGAACAGCTCGGCGTACTGGATGAGGTGCCGGTCGGCCAGGTAGTGGTCGCGCACCCGCAGGTGCGCCGCGCGCCCCATCCGCTCGCACCGCTCGGGATCGGCGAGCAGCGAGGCCAGGGCGCCGACCAGCGCCTCGCCGTCTCGCGGGTCGTCGAGCAGCAGGCCGCACACGCCGTCCTCCACCTGGTCGCGGATGCCGCCGACCGCGGACGCCACCACGGGCCGGCCCTTCCACATCGGCTCGGTGACCGTCAGGCCGAACCCCTCGGCGAGGCTCTTCTGGATCCCCACGGTCGCCCACCGCTGCAGCGCGTTGATGGTGCGCGCGTTCTCGTCGAGGTCGTCCATCGGCACCGAGAGGAGATGGCTGCGCTCCCGCGCCGCCGCCGGCAGCGATTGCCACTGCTCGCGGCACGCGGCGAGCACCTCGACCGCCTCCGGGTCGTCGGCCACGCCGGTCGTCTCCGGTCCGGCGAGCACGAGGTGCACGTCGGACGGGAGCGCGTCGAGGTGCCGGGAGAAGGCGTCCAGCACGCCGCCCATGTCCTTGAGCCGGTCCCATCGGCTGACCTGGAGCACGACCCGCGCGTCGCGGGACGGCACCGGCCCACCCTCGACCACCATCTCCTCGCGGTGCACCAGCGCGTCGATCTCCTCGGCGCCGAGGCCGACGTTCTTGGGGCTGAACGGGTCGAGCGACGGCGGGATGATGCGCAGCCAGCGCCGGTCGACCCAGTCGGGGGCGAACTGCTCGCGCGAGAAGACGCAGGCGTGCGCCGGCTCGACGAGGTCACGCAGGAAGGCCCACGCCTCGCGGGTCCACTGGTCGTGCTCGTCGACCCCGACGTGGCAGCGCCAGACGACCCAGACGCCCCTCCGGCGCAGCACCTGCGCGAGCCCGGCGGTCTGCGGGTCGTGGAGCAGCACCACGTCGCCCGGTTGCACCAGGTCGAGCACCTGCTGCTCCTGCGCGGCAAGCGTCGCGTCGTACGTCGCCCGCGCGGCGGCGTCGAGCGCGCCCCCGTCACCGGGCGAGCCGTGCAGCCGGTTGTGCAGGCGCTTGGTGACGGCGAAGAACTCCGGACCGCCACCCACGGTGAGCCACCGCACGGTGAGCCCGGCGCCGGCGGCGTACGCCACCAGCCCGTGCAGCATCTCCGCCACGCCCCCGCCGCGCGCCGTCGAGTTGATGTTCCACACGGTGCGACCGCCGAGCAGGCGGCGCACCGCGGCGACGTGGCGCCCGAGCTCGCCCACGCGCTCGGGCGCGAGCAGCGGGGTCAGCCGATCGAGCGGGACGGGGGCGACCCGGACCTCGACGACGCGGGCGGTCGAGGGCTCGGGCGGGCGGGGCATCGGGGCGTGGCTCATCACAGGCCTCCTCAGGTCTCGCCTCGAGTGTGGGTCAGGGCGCGCCTTCCCGGAAGGGTCCCGGGTCCCGGGTCGCCCACGGCACGGGCCGTCCGACCCTGCCACCGCCCGCCGCGCAGCGAGACCGTGGGGGCCGACCTGCGGCCAGTCGGGCCACCGCCCGTGTCCCCGGAACCCCGCAACGGCAGGAGACCCCCATGACCACCTCGCCGGAGCAGGGCGACCCTCCCGTCCCCACCTCTCCCGTGCCGTCCTATCCCGTCCACTCCTATCCCGTCCACGTCGATGCCGACCTCGACCCCAAGCTCAGCCGTGGCCTGTGGCTGGTCAAGTGGCTGCTCGCGATCCCCCACTTCATCGTGCTGGCGTTCTTGTGGATCGCGTTCGGGGTGCTGAGCGTCGTCGCGTTCTTCGCCATCCTCATCACCGGCCGCTACCCGCGCTCCATCTTCGACCTCAACGTCGGCATCATGCGCTGGAACTGGCGGGTGGGCTACTACGCCACCAACGTCCTGGGCACCGACCGCTACCCGCCGTTCCGGCTTGCCGACGTGCCCGACTACCCCGCGCACCTCGAGATCGACTACCCCGAGCGGCTCTCGCGCGGACTCGTGCTCGTGAAGTGGTGGCTGCTCGCCTTCCCGCACTACCTGGTCGTGGGCATCTTCACGGGTGCAGCGGCCTACGCCGTGGCCGGCGCGGACGACTCCACCGATGCGGTCTGGGCAGGCCTCGGCCTCATCACCACGCTCGTGCTGATCGCCGCCGTCGCCCTGCTCTTCACCGGGCGCTATCCGCGGTCGATCTTCGACCTGCTCCTCGGCCTCAACAGGTGGGTCATGCGGGTGTCGGCCTACACGTCATTGATGACGGACCGCTACCCGCCCTTCCGGCTCGACATGGGCGGCCACGAGAGCACCGTCGTGGATGCACCCGGCGCGCGTGATGGCGCGGGCGCCTCGACCGATCCGGGCCCGGCGCACATCTCGCGACCGTCGTCCACGACGCCGTCGCGCTGGACGGTCGCCAAGGTCCTCTCCGTCGTGGTCGGCTCGTTCCTGGTCCTGATGAGCCTCACTCTCGCGGCCGGCGCGTTGATCGTGGCCGCCGTCGGGCTGGCCGAGGACGACGGCTTCCTCACCAGTCCGCGCATCGACGTGGACAGCGCCACCCACGCGGTCATCTCCCAGGACGGCCGCCTCGACATGGGAGACGTGGGGTCAGACCTGCCCGACGGGCTGGTCGGCGACGTTCGCGTCAGTGCTGAATCGGTCTCCGGCACGCCGCTGTTCGTCGGTGTCGCCCCGACGGCCGACGTGCGGCGCTACCTCTCGGGGGTGGAGCACGCCACGCTCGAGGACGTCCACGACGACCACGCCGAGCTCAGGACCACGCGCGGCGACGCCCCCGCCTCGCCTCCGGCCCAGGAAACCTTCTGGGCGGCGAAAGCGAGCGGCGCCGATGCGACGCTCACCTGGGAGCTCGCCGGCGGCGACTGGACCGTCGTGGTGATGAACGAGGACGGCTCGGCCGGTGTGTCGGCCCGGGTGGCCACCGGCGTCAAGGTCTCCGGCCTCGACGAATCGGCGGCAGTGGTGCTCGTGCTCGCCGGGCTGGTCCTGCTGGTCGGGATCGTGCTCGTCGCCATCGGCGTCCTCACCGCGAGGCCGCGGCGCCACAGGACCTAGGGGCCAGCCGCGGCGATCACCACGTCCGCGCGCTCCGCCGGCCGCTCCACCCGCTCGTAGGCGTGCCCCTCCGGGATCCACTTCGTGTCCCAGAGGTCGAGGTCGTCGCGGCCGTCGCCCTGCGCGGCGTTGCGCACCTTCGCGCGGGCGCCGGCGGTGGCGGGGTCGAGGTCGATCCAGACGGCCAGGTCGAACCAGTCGCGCGTGCGGTCGCTGAACAGCCGGATGCCCTCCACGAGCAGGACGGCCGGCATCGGCTCGTCCACGACGCCCGTCTCCCCCGACGACCAGCGGTAGTCGAACCTCAGCCGCTCGCGGCCCCGCCGTGCGTCGTGCACGACCGACTCGACCAACGCCCAGTCGTGCTGCTCCCACATCCCGGCGTCGCGGCCGCACGTGGCCGCCTTGCACCAGTCGGTCGCCACCACCTGCGCCTCCCGCAGACCGAGGTCGGCGGCCAGCCGGAGCCCCACCGTCGACTTGCCCGCGCCGCCGTGACCGCTGATGCCGACGACCGGGATCCGACCCGTGGCGGGCACCAGGCCGCGCACCCGGGCCAGCAGGTCGTCGTACGTCGTCGCGGTGGGCATCACCGCGACCCTGCCGGGGTGCCGGGCCGCGGCGCCAGCGAGTTTCGCTCCCCGGGTAGGAGTCGAACCTACGTCGCTAGTCCTGATTCAAAGTCAGGCGGGCCCTGCCGGCAGACCAACCGGGGATAGGCGCCCAAGCCTAGGGCCCGCCTCGGGCGGGACTGCCGAGACCCGGCAGACCAACCGGGGATAGGCGCCCAAGCCTAGGGCCCGCCTCGGGCGGGACTGCCGAGACCCGGCAGACCAACCGGGGATAGGCGCCCAAGCCTAGGGCCCGCCTCGGGCGGGACTGCCGAGACCCGGCAGACCAACCGGTCTTCACGAGACCTCCACGCCGATCCCGGCCCGTCCGGGTGCGGCGTGGGGTCCCGGCCCGCTAGCGTGGCCGTCGTGACGGGGGAGATTCTCAGACGCCCGCCGGTCATCTCGACCGCGGGCCTCACCAAGCACTACGGGACGGTGCATGCGCTGACCGACCTCACCGTCGACGTCGGCGAGGGCGTGACCGGGCTGGTCGGCGCCAACGGCGCCGGCAAGTCGACGCTCATCAAGATCCTGCTCGGCCTGCTCGAGCCGACGGGCGGCCACGCCCACGTGCTCGGCCACGACATCGAGCAGGACAGCCAGGAGATCAGGCGGCTCGTGGGCTACATGCCCGAGCACGACTGCCTGCCGCCCGACGTGAGCGCCAGCGACTTCGTCGTGCACATGGCGAGGATGTCGGGACTGGGCGCCTCCGCGGCCCGCGAGCGGTCGGCCGACGTGCTGCGCCACGTGGGCCTCGACGAGGAGCGCTACCGGCCCATGGGCGGCTACTCCACGGGCATGAAGCAGCGCGCCAAGCTCGCCCAGGCACTGGCCCACGACCCGCGGCTGGTCTTCCTCGACGAGCCCACCAACGGCCTCGACCCGGCGGCACGCACCGACATGCTGCGCCTGGTGCGGCGCATCGGCAACGACTTCGGCATCGCCGTCCTCGTCACGTCCCACCTGCTCGGCGAGCTCGAGCAGGTCAGCGACCACGTCATCGTCCTCGACGGCGGCCACCTGCTGCGCAGCAGCGCCACCGGTGAGTTCCTGGAGCGCACCGGGAGCCTGCTGGTCGAGGTGGTCGGCACCGAGAGCGAGCGCGATCGGCTCGGTGAGGCCCTCGCCCAGCGCGGGCTCACCTGCCGCCCGCGCGGCACGATGGTCGCGGTCGACCCGCCCCCGCCGGAGCTCGCCGAGGGCACGGCCGTCCACGACCTGGTCCGCGACGTCGCCGCCGACCTCGGCCTGGGCCTGATGCGGCTCCAGCCCGACCGGCACCACCTCGAGGACGTCTTCCTCGAAGGAGGCACCCGTGTCTGAGCCCTCCGGCCCGGGACGCTCCGGCGTCATCCACGACCTCGGCTACCGCCACTACGAGGGCGTGCGCGAGGGCACCCCCGCCATCGCGCGCACCCTCTTCGCCACCGGACTGCGCCACGCCTACGGGCTCGGCCGGTCGGGCAAGTCCAAGGTGATGCCGTTCCTGTTGCTGGCGATGTCGCTGCTGCCGGCCACGATCGTGGTCGGCGTGGTGGTCCTCACCGGCCTGGGCGACCTTCCGGTGTCCTACGCCGACTACACCAACCAGACGCAGCTGCTGGTGAGCCTGTTCGCCGCCTCCCAGGCGCCGGTGCTGTTCTCCCGCGACCTGCGCCACCGCTCGATCGTGCTCTACCTCGCCCGCCCGCTCCCCGCGGCGGTCTTCGCGCTGGTGCGGTGGCTCTCCCTGACCGTCGCCGTCCTGCTCTTCACCGCGATCCCCACCGTCGTGCTCTACGCCGGCGCGATGCTCGCCGGGCTCGACAAGAGCGACCAGACGACGGCGCTCCTCAAGGCGCTCGTGCTCCAGGTCCTGCTGGCGATGATGATCGCCGGGGTCAGCGGCCTGATCTCGTCGATCTCCCTGCGCCGCGGCTTCGCCGTCGTCGGCTCGGTGATGGCGCTGATCGTGCTGACCGGCATCGTGACGGTGATGCAGAACATCGCCTACTACGAGGGCGACAGCGAGGCGGCCTCGGTCGGCGTCGGGCTGGTCTCCCCGTGGTCGCTGGTCAACGGCCTGGCCAACGCGTGGGACGCCGGCGTCGAGACGCCGGTCGACGTCACCGGCGCCTGGGTCCCGGCGTACGCCATCGTGGCCGTGCTGCTCGTCGCCGCCTGCCTGCTCGGGCTGGTCGCGCGCTTCCGGAAGGTGGGCTCGCGATGAGCACCCTGGTCCTCGAGTCGGCCTCGCGCTGGTTCGGCAACGTGGTCGCGGTCAACGACGTGTCGCTGTCCATCGGCCCCGGCGTGACGGGCCTGCTCGGCCCCAACGGTGCCGGCAAGACCACGCTGATGGCGATGATGTCGGGCTTCCTCGCCCCGTCTGCGGGCCGCGTCACCCTCGACGGCCGGCCGGTGTGGCGCAACACCGAGACCTACCGGCACATCGGCCTGGTCCCCGAGCGCGAGCTCAGCTTCGGCTACCTCACCGGACGCCAGTTCGTCCGGGCCAACGCCGACCTCCACCGGATCCCCGACCCGGGCGGCGCCACCGAGCGCATCCTCGAGGTCGTCGACATGGTCGAGCCGGCGAGCCGGCGCCTCGACACCTACTCCAAGGGCATGCGGCAGCGCATCAAGATCGCCGCGGCGCTCGTCCACGACCCGGCCGTGCTGCTGCTCGACGAGCCGTTCAACGGCGTCGACCCGCGGCAGCGGATGCACCTCATGGAGCTGCTGCGTCGCCTCGGCGACGAGGGCCGCACCGTCCTCTTCAGCTCGCACATCCTCGAGGAGGTCGAGCGGCTCGCCCGGCACATCGAGGTCGTCGTCTCCGGCCGGCACGCCGCATCCGGCGACTTCGGCGCGATCCGCCGGCTGATGGTCGACCGGCCGGTGCGCTACGCCGTCCAGTCGAGCGACAACCGCACCCTCGCCGCCGCGCTGATGGCGCAGGAGTCGGTGCGCGCGGTGCGCCTCGGCGACGACCACCTCGACGTCCAGGTCGACGACCTGGGCAGCTTCGCGGTGGAGCTGCCCGGCCTGGCCCGGCAGCACGACGTGACCCTGTTCGAGCTCTCCCCCAGCGACGAGTCGCTGGAGAGCGTCTTCGCCTACCTGGTGGCCCGATGATCAAGGACCCCTCATGAACGGGACGATTGCCAAGCTCGCGCTGCAGGCGCTGCTGGGGCGCCGCCGCTTCTACCTCCTGCTCGCGTTCCCGATCCTGCTGATCGGGCTCGTCGTGCTGGTGACCGCACTCGTCGACGGCGACGCCGCCTACCAGATCCTGCCCAACCTCGGCTACCCGCTCGTGCTGCCCCTCGTCGCGATCCTGGCCTCCTCCTCGGTGCTCGGCCCGGAGGTCGACGACGGCTCGATCGTCTACCTCCTCGCCAAGCCGGTGAACCGTCACGGCGTCGCGTTCAGCAAGTGGATCGTCGCGCTCGGCGCCACCTTGACGGCCGGGGCGCTGCCGATCCTGGTCGCCGCGCTCATCACCGGCGACAGCAGCCGGGCGCTCGCGCTGTTCGTCGCCGCGACCGTCGCCGGGACGGCGTACTCCGCGCTCTTCCTCGCGATCTCCGCGGTGACCCGGCACGCCGTCATCGCGTCGCTGATGTTCGTGCTGATCTGGGAGAGCCTGCTGGGCAACCTGTTCAGCGGCATCGCCTGGCTCAGCATCGGCCAGTGGGGCCTGCGCATCGGGCACGAGATCTCCTCCGAGCTGCCCGACCCGGCCAACCTGCCCTACGCGATCATCGCCAGCGTGGTGGTGACCGCCGCCGGCGTGTGGTTCGCCGGCGACCGCCTCCGCTCGTTCTCCATCAGCGGCGACGAGTAGCCGCCGCGGCCGGGCGGCGTCCCACTAGGCTCGCTGTGTGGACCTCCCCGTGATGCCGCCGGTGCAGCCGATGCTCGCCAAGAGCGTGAGCGGCGTGCCCGACCCGGCGAAGCACGGCGGCCTGAGCTTCGAGCCCAAGTGGGACGGATTCCGCTGCCTGGTCTTCAAGGACCGCGACGAGGTCGAGCTCGCCAGCCGCAACACCAAGCCGCTCACGCGCTACTTCCCCGAGGTCGTGGAGGCCGTGCGCCGTCAGCTGCCCGAGCGCGTCGTGCTCGACGGCGAGATCTTCGTCGGACTCGAGGGCGCCGGCGGCTGGCGGTTGGAGTTCGAGGCCCTGCAGGAGCGCATCCACCCCGCCGCGAGCCGGGTCGACAAGCTCGCCGTCGAGACGCCCGCCGGCTTCGTCGCCTTCGACCTGCTCGCGCTCGGCGACGAGTCGTACGTGCATCGGCCGTTCGCCGAGCGCCGCGCCGCCCTCGTGGAGGCGCTCGGCGACCTCGACGGCACCGGGCCGTGCTTCCTCACCCGCACCACCGAGGACCCCGGCGAGGCCGAGCGGTGGTTCGAGGAGTTCGAGGGCGCGGGGCTCGACGGCGTGGTCGCCAAGCCGCTCGGGGCGGCGTACGAGCCCAACAAGCGCACCATGCTCAAGATCAAGCACGAGCGCACCGCCGACGTCGTCCTCGCCGGCTACCGCGAGCACAAGACGTCCACGCCGGAGCAGCCGCTGATCGGGTCGCTGCTGCTCGGCCTCCACGACGACGCCGGCGAGCTGCAGCACATCGGCGTCTCGGCCAGCTTCACCGCCGCTCGGCGCGCCGAGCTGTGGCACGAGCTCCAGCCGCTCGTGTGCGACATCGCCGAGCACCCGTGGGGCCGGTGGAACGAGTTCCTCACCGCCAACCCCGACCGCGTCCCCGGCACCCAGAGCCGGTGGAGCGCCGGCAAGGACCTCGGCTTCACCGCCCTGCGACCCGAGCGGGTGCTGGAGGTGAAGTACGACCACATGGAGGGCCACCGCTTCCGCCACACCGCCCACTTCGTGAGGTGGCGGCCCGACCGCGACCCCCAGAGCTGCGACTACTCCCAGCTCGAGGAGCCCGCCGGCTACGACCTCACTAGGATCCTCAGCACCCGACCCGGAGGCGAGTCATGACCGAGCACACCGACCACCCCACCACCGACGACTCGATCCACGACGGCAGGGGCAGCTACGACGTCGTGCTCCTCGTCGAGCAGGCGATCACGCCGGGCGACGCGAAGCGCGTGCGGTCGCTCCACGCCGAGATCGAGGACCCCGTCGTCTACCACGTGCTGCTGCCGCTCGAGGACGCCGCGGCGCGCATCGAGGCCTCGCTGGGCACGCTCGGCGCGGGCGACCTGATGGCCGCGCCGGCCCTGGCGATGAACGACGTCGACATCGAGGCGCTGCGCCGCGAGTGCGAGGAGCAGTCGTCCTCCGACCTCCAGCAGACCCTCGTGGCGCTGCGCGACGCCGACGGCACCGCCCACGGCAAGATCACCTCCGAGCCGCCGGTCGACGCGCTCGCCGCGCTGGTCCGCTCCGTCGACGCGCGGGAGGCCATCATCTTGACCCGCCCCCACGTGGTGGCCGAGTTCTTCCACGTCGACTGGACCTCCCGCGCCCGCCGCAAGCTCGGCGTACCCGTCCTCCACCTCATCGAGCACGAGAACTTCGACGAGCAGTCCTCCGGCTCCGGCGAGGGCGTCAGCGGCCTCTAGCCGAGTCGGCGCATCCTGACCCCCGAACAACGTCGAGTCGGCGCATCCTGACACCCAAACAGCGACGAGTCGGCGCATCCTGACGAGACGCGCGTCAGGACAGGCCGACTCGACGGCTTCCCGTTGTCAGAACGCGCCGCCTCGACCTCCTACCGTTGTCAGAACGCGCCGCCTCGACCTCCAACCGCTGTCAGAACGCGCCGCCTCGACCTTCAGCGGCGGGTGACGCGGCGTACGACGGCGCGGCGCAGGATGGCGGCCGCCTCGCGGCCGCCGACGACTGCCTGCTGGCCGCGGCGGGCCTGCTCGAGGTCGCGTCGCAGCTGCTGCACGGTGGCCCGCTGGGCCTCGCGCGCCTGGCGCGCGGCGAGCGTCGACTCGGCCTTGGTGTGGTCGAACGTGAGTGCGACGGCGTCGGCGTAGCGGGCGTTGTAGTCGGCGTGGATCGTGTCGAGCGCGGCCAGCGTGTCGGGGTCGTGCGGGGTGGTGGTGAGCACGCCGAGCAGCTGCCAGACCTCCTCGGCCATGTCGCGCAGCCAGTCGGGGGTGCGCACGTCGTCCCAGGTGAGCTGCGACTTGCGCATCGACGGCTCGATGAAGTCGTCGACCGGGTGGTGCTCGCGCTCGGAGGCGGGCGCCGACAGGTCGGTGTCGAAGGCGAGCTCGAGCTGCTGCTGCACCGGCGCGAGCGCCGCGCGCCAGTCGGCCAGCAGGTCGACGTACTTCACGAACGCCCGCTTGGAGCCGCGGCCGGCCTGCTCGGTGAGCAGCGCGGCGTGCACCCACCCGGCGACGTTGGACGTCTCCTTGGTCAGCCGCAGCTCGTCGGGCTGGCTGGAGAGGTAGGCGATGTCGCGCGAGCCGACCACCTCGGCCGGGTGCCGCAGCGCGGTGAGCCAGCGCAGGTCGGCGCCGAGCTCGGCGCTGACGACCTCCCACACCTGCGCGAACCAGAATGCGTGGGGGTCCTTCACCACGACCTGGTCGCCGGGCTGGCGCTCGGCGAGCTGGCCGGCGAGCCACTCGTGCAGCTCGCCGGTCGGGACGCCGGTCTCGACGTAGCGGGCGACGATGTCGACGGCCGCGGGGCGGCTGTCGATGTTGAAGAGCGCGAGCTCCTTGAGGTGCCGCTTGTGGAAGTCGATGACCCACTGCGGCTCGTAGAACCCGCGCGGGTTGGTCTCGGACGCCTCCACCTCGGGCTGCGGCACGTGGAGGCCCAGCCGCTTCAGCGTGCCGGCGAGCGAGCTCGTGCCGCTGCGACCGGACCCGGAGACCAGCACCAGCGGGGTGCCCGGCTGCGTGTCGGGCTGCGCGTGCGAGAGGGCGTCCGGCTGGACAGGGGACGTCGGCATGGCGTCACCCTATCGGCCGGACGCACGCTCCCTGCCCGCCCACCGGGGCGGCCTCTAGGATCGTCGCGACCCTCCGCCGCCCACCTCGAGAACGGGACTGACGACACGTGGCACTCACCGACAGGCTCGGCGGCAAGGTGCGCTCCGCGATGCGCCGCGCGCGCCGCGACGGCCCGCTCGACGTCGTCTACGTCCTCTTCAACGCCGACGGCATGGGCGGCACCGCCCGCTCTGGCATCGAGCAGGCCAACGCCCTCCTGAGCCTCGGCGAGGGCCACCGGGTCCGCATCCTGAGCGTCACGCGCAGCGGCGACGCGACCCACTATCCGCTGGTCGACGGGCTCGAGGTCACCTACCTCGTCGACGTACGCCCCGAGCGCCCGGTCGCCGTCTCCGGCGACCACCCCGCCGAGCTGGCCCAGCGCGAGTCGACGATCGTGCCCCGCAGCTGGGACGCGCTCTACAACGCCCTGACCGACGCCACGATGCGTGAGGCGCTTGCCGGCATCGACGCCGACGTCCTCGTCACCACGACCCCCGAGCTGCTGGCCGCGGTGGCCCAGCTCGCGCCCGCCGACGTGGCGCTGGTGCACCAGGAGCACCGGGCGTCGTCGAGCCGGGTCAACGACCTCGGCGCGCTGCTGCAGTTCGCCCCGCGCGCCGACGTGGTCGTCTCCCTGACCGAGTCGATGTCGCGCTGGCTCGCCGGCCGGCTCGGCGGGGCCGCGCCCGAGCTGCAGGTGATCCCCAACCCGCTCCCCGCACACCCCCAGCCCCGCTCCCCGCTCGACCAGGGGACGTTCGTCACCGCCGGCCGGCTCGCGCCGGAGAAGCAGTTCGAGCACGTCGTCGACGCCTTCTGGCGCGTCCACGAGCAGCTGCCGGGCTGGACCCTCACCATCTGGGGCGACGGGCCGCGCGCGGACAACCTCGCCGCCCAGGTGCGCAAGCTCGGCCTCGAGGACCGCGTACGCCTGCCCGGCTCGACCGACGACCTCGCCGCCGAGTGGGCCCGGGCCAGCGTGGCCGTGCTCGCCTCGCGCGGGGAGGGCTACCCGCTCGTCCTGCAGGAGGCGATGTCGGCCGGGGTGCCCCCCGTGACCTACGACTGCCCGTCGGGCCCGCGCGAGATGATCACCCACGACGTCGACGGACTCCTCGTGCCGCCGGCCTCCAAGGCCGCGCTGGCTGCCGCCATGCTGCGGATCGCCGCCGACGACGACTTCCGCGGCCGACTCGGCGCCGCCGCCCTCGAGCGCTCGCGCTCCTGGGACGGGCAGGTGCTGGCACGCCGGTGGGTCGAGACGTTCCGCACCGCCGTCGCACGCCGCGCCGACCCGCTGGCACCGCGACGGGTGCTGCACGGCCTGCGACCCGGCCCGCTCGGCGACCTCCCCGAGACCTCGGGCGCGGCCGGCGTCACCCCCGCGCAGGCGCGTACGACGGCGCTGCGGGCGCTGACCGCGGCCGCGGACGCCGCCGGCGAGGGCTGGTTCGTGGTGCCGGCGCGCGGCCTCGATCCCCACCCGGTGGTCGTCGTCCCGTCCTCGCGACGCGGCGCGTTCCTCGCCGCCTTGGCCGCGGGGTCGTTGCCCGACTGGCTGTCGGTGCGCGACCCGGCCGAGCGCGGGTGGCCCGAGCGCCGGGGCACGGTCGCGGTCATGGCCGACGAGCTCGCCCGCACCCGCACCGCCACGCTGTTCCTCGAGCCGTGGCCGATGCGCGGCGGCCACGACGGACTCCTGGCCGAGGGCGTCGAGGTCGGCGTGCAGTTCTGGGAGGAGGCGCCCGACGGCGACCTGCTCGCGCCCGGACCCAACCGCTACGGCGACCGCGTGCCGGCCGGCACCCCGCGCACCACGACGACCGTCGAGGCCGTTGAGGTGCCGACGCTCGAGGTGATGGCGCTGCCCACCGTCGACGACTGCCGCTTCGACGTCGACGTCGTCTACACCTGGGTCGACGGCGACGACGAGGCCTGGCTCGCCGCCCGCGACGAGCGGATCCGCGAGCTCGGCGGCACCCCGAGCGCCCGCGCCGGCGGCGCGTCGCGCTACCGCAGCCGCGACGAGCTGCGCTACTCGATGCGCAGCATCCACCTCTTCGCGCCGTGGGTGCGGCGCATCCACCTCGTGACCGCCGGGCAGGTGCCGTCGTGGCTCGACACGGGTCACGACCGGGTGCGGGTCGTCGACCACCGCGAGATCCTGCCCGCGTCGGCACTGCCGACGTTCAGCTCGCACGCGATCGAGACCCGCCTCCACGCCGTGGCCGACCTCGCCGACCACTTCGTCTACGTCAACGACGACGTCTTCCTGGGCCGCCCGCGGCGCCCCGAGCACTTCTTCTCCCCCGGCGGCCAGTACGCCGCGTTCGTCGCCGACCACCGCGCCGTCGGCCTCCCCGGCACCGACGACCGGCCCTACCTCTCGGCGGCGCACAACAACCGTCGCGTGCTCGCCGACGCCTTCGGGGTGGCGCTGACGCACACGATGATGCACAGCCCGCACCCGCAGCGGCGTACGACGCTGGAGGAGATCGCGGCCCGCTTCCCCGACGAGGTCGAGCGCACCACGCACGCGCCGTTCCGCTCGGCGAGCGACCTCTCGCTGCTGTCGTCCTTCGCCCAGAGCTACGGCCTGATCACCGGCCAGGCGTACCGGGCCGGCGCCCGCCACGGCTACGTCGACCTGGGCCACCAACAGCTCCCGGCCCAGCTCGGCCAGATGCTCAAGCGCGACCGCGACTTCTTCTGCATCGCCGACAACCTGCTCGCCGCCTTCGACGAGGAGCGCGCCGACGGGCTGCTGCACGACTTCCTGGAGCGCTACTTCCCGATCCCCGCGCCGTGGGAGAGGTCCTAGCCACCGGGTTGCGCCCTGTCTCCCCCGGGGTCACGCTGGACAGGCGTGCAGACGTACGCGCCGTCGGCGCCGCGCGCCGGCCGGGCAGGAGGGAGCAGGCTCATGCGCAAGGTTGCAGCGTTGACATCCATCGTGGTCGGGGTCGTCATGGCGATCGCCGGGGTCGTGGTCTGGATCGTGGTCTCCACGACGTTGGCCGACCAGAGGATCACCGTGTCCGACGACGCCTCGTGTGCCGCGGGAGACGGGGTCAACGGCCCCCTGTCGGCCTACTGCCAGGCCGACGTCATCGACAAGCACACCCTGGAGATGACGGGCGGCAAGACCTACGCCGAGCTCGACCGCGAGGACCCCAACCGGGAGGTCGCCATGGACTCGGCGTTCCTGCAGGCGTCCTTGTTCACGTCGGTCGTCGCCTTCGGGGTCTCCGCGATGGCGTTCGTGCTCGGCATCGTGCTGGCCCTCATCGGGCTCGCGCTCCGCGCCCCGGCAGAGAGGGTGTGAGCGCCCTCAGTCGGCGATCCGGTTGCCGTCGGCGTCCCAGTGCGACTCGACCTTCTTCGACGGCTGCACCCGCGGCGGCTCGCCGGGCATCTTGGGGTGGTCGGGCGGGAAGTTGAGCTCGACCGGGTGCTCCTCCCACAGGTCGAGCAGCGGCTGGAGCGAGTGGTGCACGTCGTCGATCGACGCCCACGGGTCGCCGTCGACGGCGAGGCGCGAGGGCACCGAGAAGAGGTTGAGGTCGGCCGGCGAGGTGAGTGAGGCCAGCTCGTCCCACGCCAGCGGCGTGGAGACCGGGGCGCCGGGCAGGGGACGCAGCGAGTAGGCCGAGGCGATGGTGCGGTCGCGCGTGTTCTGGTTGAAGTCGACGAAGATCCGCTCGCCGCGCTCCTCCTTCCACCACGCGGTGGTCACGCCGTCGTCGCGCTTCTCCAGCTCGCGGCCGAACGCGATCGCGGCGTGCCGCACCTCGGCGAACTCCCACCGCGGCTCGATGCGGACGTAGACGTGGATGCCGCGGTTGCCCGAGGTCTTGGCGTAGCCCGTCATGCCGAGGTCGGCGAGCAGCTCGCGGGCCACCCCGGCGACCCGCACCGCGTCGGCGAAGGTCGTGCCGGGCTGGGGGTCGAGGTCGATGCGCAGCTCGTCGGGGTGGTCGACGTCGTCGCGCCGCACCGGCCACGGGTGGAAGGTCAGCGCGCCCATCTGCGCGCACCAGACGGGCACCGCGATCTCGGTCGGACAGATCTCCTCGGCCGTGCGCCCGGAGGGGAAGGTGATCGCGACGGACTCGAGGTAGTCGGGCGCGCCCTTGGGCACCCGCTTCTGGTAGAACGCGTCGGCATCGCGGTCCTGGGGTCCGGTCGCCAGCTTCATGCCCGGCCGCACGCCGGACGTCCACCGCTCGAGCGCCGTCGGCCGGTCCCGCAGGGCCCGCATCAGGCCCTCCTCGACGCTCGTGAAGTACTCCGCGACCATCAGCTTGGTGACCGCCGGCGTGCGGTCGGTCGCCTCGTAGATCACCCGGTCCGGCGAGGAGATCCTGACCTCGCGCTCCCCCGCCCGGACGTACGCCTCCGACGCCTTTGCCATGGGCCGACCCTAGCCGGGCCGCCGGCTGGATCGCCTCCGTAGACTCGCCGCATGGCCTACGACGTGCAGAAGACCGACGAGCAGTGGCGCGAGGAGCTCACCCCCGAGGAGTACGCCGTGCTGCGCCAGGCGGGCACGGAGCGCGCGTTCACCGGCGAGTACACCGACACCGAGACCGAGGGCACCTACTCGTGCAAGGCCTGCGGGTCGGAGCTGTTCACCAGCGACACCAAGTTCCACTCCGGGTGCGGGTGGCCGAGCTTCTACCAGCCGATGACCGACACGGTGGAGTACATCGAGGACGACTCCCACGGCATGAAGCGCGTCGAGGTCCGCTGCGCGACCTGCGGCTCGCACCTGGGTCACGTCTTCCCCGACGGCTTCGGCACGCCGACCGGCGACCGCTACTGCATCAACTCGATCAGCATCACGCTCAACGAGAAGAAGTAGCCTCAGTCGACCTGCTGCAGCGCCGAGGTGACCGTCACCAGGCCCTCGCCGTAGGTCTCGTCCGCCCACGCCTGGATCGAGCCGTCGTCGAAGACGACGTCCGCGTCGAGCGAGTCGGGCGCGGTCGAGCCGCTGGTCAGCAGCTGCTCGCCGAGCGCGGCCTGGAGCTCCTGGCTGATGGTGTTGAGGTCGGCGTCGGTGCGCTCGACGGTGGTCACGCAGAGCTGCCCGCCCCACGTCTTGCGCAGCTCGGCCTCGGCGGCCGCGGCGTCGCCGGTGACCGCGACGCTGATCGTGCCGTTGCTCAGCCATGCGCTGGCGTACGTCGGCAGCGCGGAGGCGGCGGCGAGGGTGGCGTCCATGTCCTCGGGAGTGGCCTTGTCCGGGTCGGTCGTGGTGGCGTCGTCGCAGGCCGGCTCCAGGCCGCCGGCGCCGGCCTCGACGTCGCCCATCGGGTCGTAGAGCGCCGCCGGGGTCGCCTCGGTGACGGTGAACGTCGTGCCGTCGAAGGTGCCGGTGACGGCGTACTGGCCCCAGGTCACCCCGCCGGCCTCCTCGGCACCGACGTCACCCCACTCGAAGCCCTCCAGCGTGGGGCCGCCGCACTGCGGCGGGTAGGACTCGGCGACCGCACCCAGGCAGAGCTCGGGCCCGCCACCGGAGTCGAGCACGGTCACCAGCCCGCGGGTGCGCACCTCCCCGTCGGGCACCGGCGTCGGCGGCCCGTCGGACGACGCGGACGGCTCGCCCGAGCCGGCGGAGTCGACGGCCCGCATCTCGGCCTCGGTCGAGCAGGCGGTGGCGGCACCCAGGACGGTCAGCACGGCAGCAGCGGTGAGGATCCTCATGATCCTCCGACGCTACTGCGTCCCGGGCCGTTCCGGGCTCAGGGCAGGCGCTCGAGCAGCTCGGCCGGCGTCACGCGGGCGCCGGTGTAGAACGGCACCTCCTCGCGCACGTGGCGACGCGCGTCGGACGCGCGCAGCTCGCGCATCAGGTCGACGATCCGGTGCAGCTCGTCGGCCTCGAAGGCGAGCATCCACTCGTAGTCGCCGAGCGCGAAGGACGCGACGGTGTTGGCCCGCACGTCGGCGTAGCCGCGCGCCTGCTGGCCGTGCTGGGAGAGCATGCGACGACGCTCGGAGTCCTCGAGGAGGTACCACTCGTAGGACCGCACGAACGGGTAGACGCACACGTGCGCGCGCGGCTCCTCGTCGGCGAGGAACGCCGGGATGTGCGACTTGTTGAACTCCGCCGGACGGTGCAGCGCCATCTGCGACCACACCGGCTCGAGGCGGCTGCCGAAGGAGGTGCGTCGGAACGCGTTGTAGGCGCCCTGCAGCTGCTGGGAGTCGGCGGCGTGCCACCAGACCATCAGGTCGGCGTCGGCGCGCAGGCCGCTGACGTCGTAGAGCCCGCGCACCACGACGTCCTGCTCGGCGAGCACCTCGAAGAGGGCCTGGACGTCGGTCGCCTCGGCCGCGCGGTCGGCGTCGCCCAGGACGTCGCGCAGCTTGAAGACCGACCACATCGTGTAGCGGATCGTGTCGTTGAGATCCCGCGTGCGGGCGGCGTTGGTCTGCGTCTCGGTCGACTCGGTGCTCATGACCTCATTCTGCCCGTGTGACCGAGGCCACGGCCTGCCGGGCCGACCCGATCACCGCGGGGATGCCGACGCCGTCGTACGCCGCCCCGCACACCGCCAGTCCCGGAGCCCCCGCCACCGAGGCGCGGATCCGCGCCACCCGGTCGAGGTGCCCGACGGCGTACTGCGGCAGCGCGCCGCCCCACCGCTGCACGTGGGTGTCGACGGGGCGCGCGGTGATGCCGGCGATCGTCGCCAGGTCGGCGAGGGAGACCCGCACGAGGTCGCCGTCGCCGGCCTGGAGGGTGGCCTCCTGGCGGTGGCGCCCGAGCGAGGTGCGGAGCACCACCACGTCGGGGTCGAGGTCGCGCACCCACGCCCACTTGGCGAAGGAGAAGGTCGAGGCCTTGATCGCGCGGCGCTCGACGGGCGGCACGAGGAAGCCGGAGCGGTCGAAGAGCGCCTCGGGCACGTCCCGGGACCGGAAGGCCAGCGTGACCACGGCGACGCTGGCCGCCTCGATCGTCCCCAGCTCCGCCGCGGCGTCGGGGAGAACGTCGCCGAGCAGGCGGGCGGTGGGCGCGGCCGGGGTGGCCAGGACGACGGCGTCGGCCTCGACGGTCTCGGCGCTCGTGGTGGGCCCGACGGTGAGCGCCCAGCCCGTCGGCGTGCGCTGCAGCGCGCGGACGGTGGCCGAGGTGCGCGCCTCGAAGCGGCCGCCGTCGACGACGAGGCCGGGCAGCCGGCCCATCCCGCCCGGCAGCGCCGCGAAGACGGGCGCGACGGAGGCGGGCACCGAGGCGGCCTGGTCGAGCAGGCGGCCGCGGCGGGCCATCGCGAGCAGCTGGGGCACGGCGGCGGCCGCGGAGATGCGGCGCGCGTGGCCGGCGTAGACCCCGCCGAGGAGCGGCTCGACGAGCCGGTCGACGAGCTCGTCGCCGAGGCGGGCGGCCACCAGGTCGCCCACGGAGACGTCGTCGGAGGTGACGGGGACGTCGGCCTCGGCGCTCGCCCGGGCCAGCCCCTCGGGGCTGAGGACCCCGCTGGCCGCGAGCTGGTCGAGGTCGAACGGGACACCCATCAGCGAGCGGGGCATGGTGCGCAGGGCCCCGCGCGACCAGACCGCCGACGTCGCCGGCGTCGGGTGCACGACCTGCGCGCCGACCTCCTCGGCGAGCGCGAGCCCCTCGAGACGGCGGGCGAGCATCGCCTCGGCACCGACGTCGACCCGCAGCCCGGCCACCTCGCCGGTCCGCAGCTTGCCGCCGACCTGCGGCGAGCCCTCGAGGAGCAACACGTCGCGTCCGGTGGCGGCGAGCCCTCGCGCGGCCACCAGCCCGGCGATCCCGCCACCCACCACCACAGCGTCACGCCTCACGCCTCCAGCCTGCCAGAGCGCTCCCCCGCCCGTGCGGGGACCTAGGCTGCGGGCATGGACTCCTCCCCAGCAGCCGACCGGATCGCCGTGATGATCGACGCCGACAACACGCGGCCGTCCTACGCCAACGAGGTGCTCAGCGAGGTCGCCAAGTACGGCAACCCCACGATCCGGCGGGTCTACGGCGACTGGACCAACGCCCACCTCACGCAGTGGTCGCGCAAGCTCAACAGCCTCGGCCTGCGGGCGATGCACCAGAACGCCTACACGTCGGGGAAGAACTCGACCGACCTCGCGCTCGTGATCGACGCGATGGACCTGCTCTACGACGGCAACGTGGAGGCGTTCGCGCTGGTCACCAGCGACAGCGACTTCACCAGCCTCGCCCACCGCCTCCGCGAGTCGGGCAAGTGGGTCTACGTGCTCGGCGAGAGCAAGGCTCCGGAGTCGCTGCGCAACGCGTGCGACAAGTTCATCGACCTGGCCGTCGTCGCCGACCAGACGGACGACAGCGACGACGACACCGCCGTCGATGCCGACACCGACGACACGGCCGGGGCGACCACCCCCTCGATCAACCTGCAGAGCGCGCTCACCCGGGCGGTCAACGCCGTCTCCGACGACGACGGCTGGGCGCTGCTGCCGGCGCTGGGCAACCAGCTGATCCGCACCCACCCGTCGTTCGACGCGCGCAACTTCGCCGGTCCCGGGGCGAGGTTGAGCACCCTCGTCACCGCTCAGCCCTATCTGGAGACCTCGGGCACGGGCAACGCGATGCTGGTCCGGCTCAAGGGCCACAAGCCGGCGACGCAGAAGACGACGCAGAAGACGACGCAGAAGACGGCCCAGAAGACGGCCCAGAAGCCGGTCGGCCGGAGGTCGGCGGCGAAGAAGTCGGCGGCGAAGAAGTCGGCGGCGGCGCCGACGAGCGAGAAGGCCCCTGAGAAGGCCCCTGAGAAGGCCCCCGAGAAGGCCGCCGAGAAGGCCGCCGAGAAGGCTCCTGAGAAGGCCGCCGAGAAGGCTCCTGAGAAGGCGGCGGAGAGGGAGCCCGAGACCCCCACCGTGAAGGCGACGGTGAGGACGACCACGCGGAGGGCGTCGGCGAAGCGGTCCTGACCCCGGTCACCGGGCGACCATGTGGACCAGCTCGGTGGCGGCGGCCAGTGCGGTCGTCGCGGCGAGCACGAGGGTCGGCCCGCCGATCGCGCGGTAGTGGCGGCGGTCGCGGCGGTCGGCGCCGTAGCGGCGCCACCCCTCGGCCAGGACCCACAGCGTGAGCACGGTCAACCCGGCGACCGGGACCAGGGCGGCCGGCCCCAGGATCGACCAGGTGTGGCGGGCGGTGGCGACGGCCACCACCAGCAGGGCCATCGCCGTGCGCTCCCACGCCAGGGTGGTCTTGATGTCGTCCTCCTTGCGCCTGGCGCGACGAGGCGTCTCGTCGCCGGGATGCTCCGTGCTCGTCATGGCGTCGGCCTCACCCTCACGACCCGTCACCACAACAGGGCGAGCAGGACGGCGCACACCCCGACGATCACCAGCGTGAGCAGCGCCCCGAACCCGAGGGGCGGCAGCGACGCGCCACGGCGCATCGACCGCTCGGCCAGCCCCCACCGCAGCCAGGTCAGCGCCGCGGCGACCAGGGCGAGGACGATCAGGGCGAGGGCGATGGCGCGCTGGGCGCCCGCGGGGATGGAGAGGTCGACCACGTCGAGGGCGACCCCGCCGGCGAGCAGGGCCAGCGCGGTGCGGATCCAGGCCAGGAAGGTCCGCTCGTTGGCGAGGCTCGCGCTGTAGTCGGGGTCGTCGCCCTCGCCGTAGACCCACCGGGGGCGGCGGCTGCGCCCGGCCACTAGGCGGGATCCCGGTTGGCGACCAGCGGGGACAGCCACCTGCTGGCCGGGTCGGCGTCGACGAGGAGCGAGCGGACGAGGATCGAGAGCGGCACGGCCAGGATGGCGCCGACGGGCCCGATCACCCCGGCCCAGAAGAGCAGGGAGAGGAACGTCAGGGTGGAGGTCAGCCCAACCGAGTTGCCGACGACGCGGGGGTGGATCACCGAGCCGATCACGAAGTTGACCGCCAGGTAGACCGCCACCACCGTCACGAACAGGCTCGGGCCACCCTCGAGCAGGGCGAGGACGGCCGGCGGCACCAGTCCGATGACGAAGCCGATGTGCGGGATGTAGCTGGTCAGGAAGGCCAGCAGCCCCCACACCAGCGGCGCGGGGAGGTCGAGGAGGGTCAGGGCGATGGTGTCGAGGACGGCCGCGAGGAGGCCGAACGCCGTGGAGACCAGGAGGTAGCGACGCGTGTCGTGGGCGAAGCTGCGCAGAGCGGCGACCAGGTCGGGCCGGTCCGTGGCCACGGCGTCGAGCTGGTGCCCGAAGGACCTGCCGTCGGCGGTCATGAACAGCACCAGCGCGAGCATGAAGACCAGGCCGGAGACGAGGCCGTAGACGTCCGACAGGGCGTCGGTGGCCAGGCCCAGGAACTTGCCCAGGTCGAGGCCGTCGAGGACGTGGCGGATCTGCTCGGTCGAGACACCCACCCGTTCGAGGACCCCCATCGCGTCGGAGAGCGCCTGGTTGAAGTCGTCCTTGTACTGCGGCAACAGGGTCGCGAACCTGGCGACGGCCACCACGATCGACGCCGCCAGGCCGATCGCGAGGACGGCGACCAGCAGCACACACAGTGCGGTCGCCAGCCATCCCCACAGGTGACGGTCGAGCCGCACCCGGAGTGGATGCACGGCGATCGTGAGGACCAGGGCGAGGAAGGCGGACCCGATCAGGCTCGACGAGGCGCGCATGCCGGAGATCACCACGAACGCCGCGGCCAGGCCGAGCAGCACGATCAGGCCGCGCGGCAGCGCGCCGTTCCACGAGGCGCCGGCACGCCGCCCGGGTCGGCCCCGCTCGTCCGGGTCTGCGGCTGGAATGGGCACGGGGCTCCCTCCGTCCGGGACGCCGAGACGTCCCGGGGCTGCTCCGGCTCCACGAGACTCGGGCCCCCCGGCGCCGGTGGCGACGGACCCCCTACCGCTCTCGACCATACGCCTGCCTCAGGCGCTCGCGTGCAGCCGAACCTCGCGATTCCCGGCCTCAGGCCGCGTCGCTCCCCGCGTCGGCGCGGGCGCCGCGATCCACCTCGGCGCCGTTGATCCGGCCGTCGAGGCGGGCGGGGTCGAGGTCGTCGCGGTGCAGCTTGGCGAAGGCCGAGCGGTGGAAGACGAGGGGGTGCTCGCCGTCCCCGGCGCCGACCTCGTGCACCTCGAGGAGCACGATCACGTGATCGCCGGCCACGACCTCCTCGTGCAGCGAGCAGTCGTAGGTCGCGACCGCCTCGTCGAGCAGCACGGCCCCGTCGCCGGTGACCCGGAAGGGCAGGCCGGCGAAGCGCTCCTCGCGCGGTCCGGCGAGCTGACGGCACACCGCGTCGTGGTGGTCGGCCAGCACGCTGATGCCGAGGCGACCGGCCTCACGCAGCTGCGGCCAGGTCGAGCTCGTCGTCGCGATCGAGAACGAGACCAGCGGTGGGTCGATGCTCACCGAGGTGAACGACGACGCGGCGATGCCGGCGAGGCTGCCCTTGACCGACGCCGCGACGGCGACGACCCCGGACGGGAAGGCCCCGAAGGCGTCGCGCAGCGTGCGCTGGTCGAGGGCGGGGACGGGTGCAGGGCAGGAGCTGGTGGACGCCGTCATGCGGGGCTCGCTTCCAGGGCGTGGGCGGTCGGGGCGGGGAGCGTGGGCAGGAGCTGGTGCGCGGCCGCGAACCAGGCGTCGTAGGTCTCGGGACGGTCGTGCTCGGAGTCGAGGACGTAGAGGCCGCGGGTCGGCACCGACGCGCCGAGCTCGACGAGGAGCGGGCGGAGGGAGTGCTCGGTCGCGAGCGAGTGGGCCGGGGACGCGCCGAGCATCAGGGGGATCGCGGTCACGCCGCTCAGTCCCTGGTGGGGGAAGCGGTCGAGGAAGGCCTTCAGGAGGCCGGTGTAGGTCGCCTTGTAGGTGGGGCTGGCGACGACCACCACCAGGCTGCCTGCCACAGCCTCGACCAGGTCGGCGACCCGCCCCGCCGCGGGGTCGAAGATCTCGGACGCGTGGTCGGCCAGGTCGACCACCAGGTCGGCGCCGCCGAGCCGGTCGGCGACGGCGAGCGCCGACGCGTGGGTGCGCGAGCGCGGCGTGGGGTTGCCGACGACCACGGCGACCCGGGCGCTCACGACGCCGCCCGGTGCGCGCCGAGGGGCACCGACGCGCGGGCCGCCACCGGCGCGGGGGCGGCCCAGAGGCCGCGCCGCTCCAGCACGGGCAGCACGCCCTCGCCGAAGTGGTAGGCGCCCTCGAGGTGGGGGTAGGCGGAGAGCACGAACTCCTCGATCCCGAGTGCGGCGTACTCCTCGATCCGGTCGGCGACCTCCTCGTGGCTGCCGACGAGCGCCGTGCCCGCCCCGCCGCGGACGAGGCCGACGCCGGCCCACACGTTGGGGTGGATCTCCAGGCCGTCGCGCGAGCCGTTGTTGAGGGCCAGCATGTTCTGCTGGCCGACCGACTCCGACTTCTTGAGGCCCTCCTGGACGCGGCGGATCTCGGCGTCGTCGATGCCCTCGATGAGCCGGTCCGCCTCGGCCCACGCCTCCTCGGAGGTGTCGCGGTTGATGGTGTGCATCCGGATGCCGAAGCGCATCTCGCGGCCCTGCCTCTCGGCGAGCTCGCGGATCCACGCGATCTTCCTCGCCACCGCGGCCGGCGGCTCGCCCCACGTGAGGTAGACGTCGGCGTGGCGGGCGGCGACGAGACCCGCGGCCGGCGACGACCCGCCGAAGTAGACCTCGGGGATCGGGTCGGGCAGCTGCTGGAGCTGCGCCTGCTCGACGCGGAGGTGGCGTCCGGCGAAGGTGACCCGGTCGCCGGTCCACAGCCGCCGCACGATCTCGAGGAACTCGTCGGACCGCTCGTAGCGGGCGTCCTTGTCGAGGAAGTCTCCGTAGGCGCGCTGCTCCTGCGACTCGCCGCCCGTGACGACGTTGAGCATCAGCCGGCCGCCCGACAGTCGCTGGAAGGTGGCGGCCATCTGGGCGGCCAGGGTGGGCGAGGTCATCCCCGGCCGGAAGGCCACCAGGAACTTCAGCCGCTCCGTGAGCGGGGCGAGCATCGCGGTGGTCAGCCAGGCGTCCTCGCACCAGGCGCCGGTCGGGGTGAGCGCGGCCTCGAAGCCCAGCTGCTCGGCGCTGCGGGCGATCTGGCCGAGGTAGGCCACGCTGGCGGGCCGACCTCCGGAGCCGTGCGAGACGCCGTGGCCGCCACTGACGACCTGCCGGCCGTCACCGCCGTTGGTGGGGAGGAACCAGTGGAACAACATGTCGATCCTTTCGCGGGGTGCGCGCCGGCGCGGAACGTCCGAACCCGATGTCATTATCTCTATCGATCTTGTAGACAAAGTAGCAGCCCGCCCTCCCGCCCCGGGCCGCCGCGCCGCGCCGGGACCGCGTCCTCGCGTTTTGTCTAGTTATTCACTAGACTTTACGGAAGGACGGCGGCACCCGACCACGCCCCGGTGGCAGGTTCTGCCGGGCGGGCCGCAGGCCCTCCCCTTCCCCGTCACCCCTCCCCCCTTCACCAGACCCTCGGGCCCCGTCCCGGCACACGGCAGGAGCACACGTGCGGATCGAACAGCTGGAGTACCTCGCCGCGGTGACCGAGCACGGCTCGCTGCGGCGCGCGAGCGAGGCCATGCACATCTCCCAGCCGGCCCTGAGCGAGGCGGTGACCAAGCTGGAGAAGGAGCTGGGCACCACCCTGCTCGACCGGCGCCGCACCGGCTCGCGGATCAGCCGGCAAGGGCTCGACCTGCTGCAGAACATGACGGAGGTCCTCGAGGCGGTCGACCGGCTGCGCCAGGCCGCCGGCCAGCAGTCGGTGCGCCGGCGCGACCTCCGCATCGGCACGGTCAACACCGCCTCGTCCAGCCTGCTCGCCCCGGCGCTGCGCGACCTCCACGCGCGCCACGGGTCGGGAGGCGTGGAGGTGGTCCACGGGCGCCAGGTCGACATCCACCAGGGACTGGCCGAGGGGTCGCTCGACCTCGGCCTGGTCAACGTGCTCCCCGGCGACGAGGTGCCGCCCACGCTCGTCGCCGACCGCCTCCTCGACGGCACCCCGGTCGCCTGCCTGCCCGTGGCGCACCCGCTGACCGCCCGGAGCCGGGTCACCGTCGACGACCTGCGTGCGGAGCCGCACGTCCTGATGCGGCCGGGCTTCGTGATGCATCGCTACGCCCATCGCCTGTTCGGCGGCTCGCTGCCCGGCACGACGTACGCCACCGACGGCGCCGAGATGGGCAAGGCCATGGTGGCCGCGGGGCTCGGGATCTCCGTCCTGCCCGACTTCTCCATCGTCGCCGATCCGCTCGTGCGGGCCGGCGTGCTCACCACCCGGCCGATCGAGACCGACCAGACCACCGTGACGCTGCTGATGGTGCGCCGCCGGGCCGATCGGGTGCCCGAGCCGCTGCGCGACCTGCAGCGCGCGCTGGTGCGACAGGCCCGGGCCTACCGGGAGTCGGCGGTGGCCGCGCCCGCCGCGGACCTGACCCCGGTGACGCCGATCAGCAGCCGTGCACGAAGTCTGTCAGCGCCGTGAGCTGACCGGGGTCGGTGGAGGGGATCACCCCGTGGCCGAGGTTGAAGATGTGGCCCTTGGCCCGGCGACCCGCCTCGACGACCTCGGCGGCCCGGGCGGTCATCACCTCGGTCGGCGCGAAGACCAGGGTCGGGTCGAGGTTGCCCTGCACGGCGCGGTCGCCCACGAGCGGGATCGCCTGCTCCAGGGGCGTACGCCAGTCGACACCGACCACGTCGGCGCCGGCCTCCGCCATCAGGCCGAGCAGGCTTCCCGTGCCGACACCGAAGTGGATCCGCGGCACGCCGAGCTCGCCCGCCGCGGCGAGCACCCGCCGGGAGTAGGGCATCGCCGAGTCGCGGTAGTCGGTCGGGGTGAGGGCGCCGGCCCACGAGTCGAAGAGCTGCACCGCCGACGCGCCGGCCTGCACCTGGATGCGGAGGTAGGTCGCGGCGATGCCGGCGATCTTGCTCATCAGCGCGTCCCACACGTCGGGGGCGCCGAACATCATCGCCTTGGTCTTGGCGTGCTCCTTCGACGGACCGCCCTCGACGAGGTAGGAGGCGACGGTGAAGGGCGCTCCGGCGAACCCGATGAGCGGCGTCGCGCCGAGCTCGGCGACGAGCTGGCCGACGGCCTGCACGATGGAGGGCACGTGCTCGGGAGTCAGGTCGGGGATGGCCTCGACGTCGGCGAGGGTGCGCACCGGCGACGCCACGACGGGGCCGATGCCGGCCTTGATGTCGAGGTCGACCCCCACCGCCTTGAGCGGCAGCACGATGTCGGAGAAGAAGATGGCGGCGTCCACGCCGTAGCGGCGCACGGGCTGCAGGGTGATCTCGGTGACGAGGTCGGCGTCCATGCACGACTCGAGCATCCCGATGCCCTCGCGCACCTTGAGGTACTCCGGCAGCGACCGGCCCGCCTGTCGCATGTACCAGACCGGGGTGTGGGACGGCACCTCTCCGCGCGCGGCCGCGAGGAACGGGCTCCGGGCCAGTCCGGGATGGGGCGTGCGGGGGGCGTCGGTCACCCCTGAATTCTCGCAGGTGAGGCGGCGTGGCGGCACATCGGCGAGGGCCGGCGCTGGCCTACTCTGGCCACATGGTGGCCCGTCACGAGACCCACCCGGGCAATGCTGCCGCGGCTGGGCCCGCGGAGTTCCGCTCGGCCGTGGAGTCGATGCGTCGGGCGTCGCTGCGCCCGGAGGTCTTCTGCGAGGAGATGCCGGCGCCCCAGCGCATCGCGCCCTGGTCGTCGGCCCTCAGCGCCGACATCACCGTCGACGAGGAGGACCTCGGCACCGGCCGCCTGATCCTGCTCCACGACCCGGCCGGCAACGACGCCTGGGACGGCACCTTCCGATGCGTGGCCTACGCCCGCGCCGACATCGACCCCGAGCTCGGTGCCGACCCGATGTTGGCCGCGGTCGGCTGGTCGTGGCTGGTGGAGGCCCTGGACGCGCACGGCGCCCGACACCACGCCGCCTCGGGCACGGTCACCTGCGTCACCAGCGAGAGCTTCGGGGGCATGGCCGAGGACGCGCGCACCGCCCAGGTCGAGATCCGCGCGTCGTGGACGCCCGAGGTCGACGACGACGGCGACCTCGACATGACGGCGCACGTCGAGGCCTGGGGCGAGCTGATGTGCACCGCGGTCGGCCTGCCGCCCGTGCCGGAGGGCGTCACCGCCATCCCCAGCCGACGCGGCCAGCGTGGCACCTGACCCGATGGCCGACGAGCCCCAGACCACCCCCGCCGAGGCCACCCCCGCCGACGCCACCCCCGCCGACGAGCCCGAGGCGCCGGCGGCACCGCCCGCCCCGCTCCTCGAGCTGCGCGACGGCCTGCCCGCGGTCGTCGACACCGATGCCGGCCTGCTGGAGGCGTGCGCGGCGCTGGCCGCGGCGACCGGACCGGTGGCCATCGATGCCGAGCGAGCGTCCGGCTACCGCTACTCCAACCGCGCCTACCTGATCCAGCTGCGCCGCGAGGGCGCCGGCACCTGGCTCGTCGACCCGATCGGGATGACCACGCTCGCCCCGCTCCAGGAGGCCCTCGAGGGCACCGAGTGGATCCTCCACGCCGCCACCCAGGACCTCCCCTGCCTGCGCGAGGTCGGCCTCACCCCGACCAGCCTCTTCGACACCGAGCTCGCCGGCCGCCTCCTCGGCTACCCCCGCGTCGGCCTCGCCACGCTCGTCGAGACCGTGCTGGGCCAGCGGATGCGCAAGGAGCACTCCGCGGCCGACTGGTCGACGCGCCCGCTGCCCGAGCCGTGGCTGGAGTACGCCGCGCTCGACGTGGAGGTGCTCGTCGAGCTGCGCGACCACATGGCCACCGAGCTGGAGCGCGCCGGCAAGGCCGAGTGGGCGCGCCAGGAGTTCGATCACCTGCTGGGCTTCGAGCCTGCCGTGCGTGTCGAGGCGTGGCGGCGTACGTCCGGGGTGCACCGGCTGCGCGGGCGTCGCGCCCTCGGTGCGGCCCGCGCCCTCTGGGAGGCCCGCGACGCCATCGCCGCCGAGCGCGACGTGACGCCGGGGCGGATCCTGCCCGACGCGGCGATCGTGGCCGCCGCCACCGCGATGCCGTCCGACCGCCGGGCGCTGCTGGCCACCCCCGGCTTCCACGGCCGAGGCGCGAGCCGCTACGCCGCCACCTGGGTCGACGCGCTGCAACGGGTCCGTCAGATGGACGAGAGCGAGCTGCCCACCCGCGCACCCCGCGGCGACGGACCGCCCCATCCCCGCACCTGGGCCGATCGCGACCCGGTCGCCGACCGACGCTTCAAGGCCGCGCGCGAGGCGATGCTCAACCTGGCAGAGGCGCACCACCTGCCGGTGGAGAACCTGCTCACCCCCGACTACCTCCGGCGCCTGATGTGGGCGCCCCCGGCGACCCGCGAGCCGGCCGAGCTCGCCCAGCAGGTCCGTGCCCAGCTGGCGTCCTACGGCGCCCGGCCGTGGCAGGCCGAGCTGGTCACCGGGGCGCTGGTGGGCGCCATCCTCGGAGCCGAGCAGGATCCCGAGCACCCCGGGGCGGCACCCGGGGAGTAGGAGGCCGCTCCTGCTCCCCTGGCCTACTCCTCGGTCGGGGTCTCCGTCGGCTCCGGCGACTCCGACTCCTCGTCCTCCGGGGCGAGCACCGTCTGCGAGACCAGGTCGATCTGCTCGGTCGTCGCGTCGAGGTCGAGCACACCGGGCGCGGTCACGAGCCGGTCGAGGAGGGGGGTGACCGCCTCCTCGAGCTCCTCACGCCGGTCGATGAACGGCGGCACCACCATGTAGCGGATGCTGGTGTTGTAGACCTCCGCGTTGGCCGGCTCCTCGCCGGGCGCCAGGAACTCCGGCGACGCGGCGACCGAGGTGTTGGCCGGCACGATGAAGCCCGTCGCGGCGACCGTGGCGATCGCCGCGTCGGACACGGCGTAGGCGATGAAGTCGGCCGCGTCGCCCGTCACGTCGGAGTCGGCGGACAGGCACAGGCCGCTGATGTCGCCGACGGTCGCGCGGGTGTCGATGACCGGCATCGGCAGCACGTCGAAGTCGAGGTCCTCGGCCTCACGCATCTCCGGCACGAGGTTGCGGAAGCCGGCGACCATCGCGAGCTCTCCGCGCTTGAACAGCTTGACGGGCGTCGCGCGCGCCAGCTGGGCGTTGGTCGGCGTGATCGTGGGGTCACGCAGGATGGCCAGCGTCTGGCTCAGCGCCTCGCGGGTGGAGTCGTCGGCGAAGGCGAGCGAGGTGGGCTCGCTGTCGTCGTTGAAGACCTTCCCGTCGCCGGAGTAGATGAACGGCGCGAGACCCTGCAGGGTCGGGTCGATCCACACGCCGCGCCGGTCACCGCGCCGGCTGGCGAACTGCGCGGCCGCGCCGAACTCGGCGAGCGTCCAGCGCTCGCGCACCCCCTCGTCGTTGGTGCTGGGGACGTCGAGGCCGCGGCGCTCCATCTTGTCGAAGTCGACGAGGCGGGTGTTGTAGTAGATGACCATCGGGGAGACCGAGTAGGCCATGCACTGCAGCTCGTCGTCCATCGCGAAGGCGTCGACGGCGTCGCGCGAGAACCGGTCGCCGAAGTCGACGCCGCGCTCGTCGAGCAGCAGGCTCACGGGCTGGAGCGCACCTGCCTCGACGAGCTGGTCGAGGTCGATGCGCGAGGTGAGGAACACGTCGGGCGCGTCACCGGCCAGCACGTCGGCCACGGCGGCCTCGTGGTCGGGCCACGACTCGAGGACGACCCGGCGGTCGGTGGAGGAGGCGTTGAAGGAGTCGACGACGCTCTGGAACGCCGCCACCTCCTCCTCGCTGCCGTAGGCGCCGAAGGTGACCTCGCGGGGCTTCGCGGCCGTCTTGGTCGGATTGCCGGACTGCCCCGCCGAGGGGGTCGGGCGCGGCTCGGGCTCGTCCTCCCCGGTGCAGGCGGCCGTCGTCAGCGCGACCGCGAGGGCCGTGGCGAGCAGGGCACAGCGACGCAGGGAAGGGGTCCGGGACACGGCGAAACCCTATCGGGACAGTTCACGGCGGGCCGCCAGCACGGCAGTGAAGATCGTCTCGTCGAGCGCGGCGCCCTCGCGTCGTACGCCGCCCCGCTCGAGGTGGATCAGCCGGTCGAGGCGCACCTCGCTGGGCCGGCCCCGGGAGTCCCACCCACCGGTGCCGACGTCCATCCAGTGGCGCCCCCACCTGGCCTCGTCGGCGGCGTCACGGTCGTGGTCCTGGCTGCTCAGCATCAGCCCCACCCAGCCGTCGTGCTCCTCCCCGGCGGTGTCGATGACGAGCACGGGCCGGTCCTTGCCGCGGCTCGGGTCGTCCTCGTAGGGCACCCATGCCCACACCACCTCACCCGGGTCTGGCTCGCCGTCACGCTCGGGCGCGTAGGTGCCCTCGCCCGGCGAAGGGGGCGCCGACGGCACAGGGGGCGCCGTGGGCGCCGTGGACGAGGGGGACCCGACGCGGGACAGCAGGCCGGCGACACGGCTGCGGAGGCTCATGACCCGAGCCTAGGCCTGCGGAGCAGATGAGTGCGCCGGACCGGGAGCGCCTCACGGCGCGTGGCCGCTCGTAGCGGCTTATTTCGGGACCCGGGGCTGCCACGGCCCGACGCACTCAGGGACATTTTAACGCCTCAGGCGAGGCTGCCGCGGATTTCCACCTGACCAGCGGCCTCCAGCTGCTCCGACAGCGCGAGCATGCGGGTGATCTCCTCGTGCGAGGCGCTGCCGAGGGCGGCGCGGCCGGCGGCGACGATGCGCGCGAAGGCGGCCGCGCGGAACAGGGTGACCGCGAAGTCGCCGCGGGTGATCCCGCGCAGGACCTCGTCCACCATCCGGCGCAGCTCGTCGGGGCCGGGAGGGTCGGCCACGCCGGCGACCACCCGCGCCACGTCGACGCGGCGCTGGCCCGCCTCGTAGTCGTCGGCCACCCGGTCGGGGTCGGCGTGCACCCACGAGCGCAGCAGGAACAGCCGCCACAGGCTCCCGGCAAGCGTGTCGGCGGGCGCCCCCGACCACACCTCGGCGAGCGTCTCGAGGCCCTCGGTGTCGGCGAGGTGGACCACCCGCTCGGCAAGCGCGGGATCGGCGGACCGGCGCGCGCCGCGCACCAGCACGGTCGCGGCGAGGTCGCCCGCCTCGCGCAGCTGCGCGGGGTCGGCGCCCCCGGCGATGTCGGCGAAGAAGGCGTCGCCGGGGGTCATCGGGCGGTGGTGCTGGCGACCGGTCACCGGGCCAGCCTAGAACGGCCCGGAACGGCTCAGCCAGCCGTTCCCATCACCTTGCGGATGCGCTGGTCGCTGACCTTGGTGGCCGTGCCGAGCTGCTGGGCGAACAGGGACACGCGGTACTCCTCGAGCAGCCAGCGGGCCTCCCGGAGGCGCTGGGGCATCGGCTGGCCCTCGGGCAGCGCCGCGACGGCGTGCAGCCACGCCTCCTGCAGCCCGGACACCTGGTCCATCAGCTGGCGGTCGCGGGCGACCTGGCCGTCGAGGCGCTCGCGCCGGTGGGTCACGGCGGCGAGGTAGCGCGGGTAGTCGCGCAGCCGGCTCACCCCCGCCTCCCCGATGAAGCCGGGGGCCATCAGCCGCTCGACCTGCGCGCGCATGTCGGTGAGGGCCGGCAGGGTGATCAGGTCGGCGCGCCCGGAGATCGCCCGGTCGGTGGTGCGCCAGGCCTCCAGCACCCGCATCACCTCGTGCACCGCCGGGCCGAGGCCGGAGGCGACGGCGTCGCGGGCGTCCGCCACCACGGCGTCGTACGCCGCCTCGTCGCGCACCGTCGGGTGCCGGTCGACGACCTCGCCGACGATGCCGGCGCGCAGGTCGTCGAGGAGGTCGGCCACCGACGGGTAGGGCGAGCCGACCAGCGCGAGCTTGGCGCGCTGGTCGAGCCCGGCGGCGGCGAGCACGTCGTCGACGGGGTCGGCAGGCCCGAGCGCGAGGAGCACCAGGCGTCGTACGCCCAACCGGTGGTGCGCGGCGGCCTCCTCGGCCGTCGCGAGCACCCGGAGGCCCACCGTCGGGCCCTCGTCGACGAGCGCGGGGAAGCCGCGCACCTCGTGGCCGGCGCGACGCTGCACGAAGGACTCCTCGACCGTGCCGAACGTCCACGTCGTGCGGCCGGTGGCGCTCACGCCGGAGTCGGACGCCACGTCGGCCATCGCCTGCTCGAACGTCGGTCGCAGCGGCTCCTTGAGCGCGTCGAGGTCCTTGCCGCGGGCCGCCTCGGCCCCCTCGTCGGTCACCACCCGGTAGGTCGGGCGGAGGTGGGCCGGCACCTTCGACCAGTCCCACGCCTCGCGGGGGATGACCAGGCTGCGGGTGCTGCGGGCGAACCGCTCGAGCGCGTCGAGGAGCGGCTCGGCGCCCGGCGGCGTCGCGGCGAGGAACTCGCGCGCGGTGTTGGGCGCGGGCACCATCGCGACGCGGAGGCTCTTGGGCAGCGAGCGGATCAGCTCGGTGACCAGCTCCTCGCGCAGCCCCGGCACCAGCCACGAGAAGTCGTCGGCGTCGATGCGGTTGAGGGTGGCGACGGGGACGTCGATGGTGAGCCCGTCGTCGGCGGCGCCGGGCTCGAAGTGGTAGCTGATCGGGAAGGTCAGCCCCGCCTCGTCGCTGTCGTGCCACTGCGTCGGGAAGTCGTGCGCGCGCACCTCGCCGGCGGTGTCGTGCGTGAGCATCTCGGGGTCGAACGTGAGCAGGTCGGGCTGCTTCTGCCGCGCCCGCTTCCACCACTGGTCGAAGTGCTGGCCGCTGACGACGTCGGCGCCGACGCGCGCGTCGTAGAACTCGAACAGCGTCTCCTCGTCGACGACGATGTCGCGGCGCCGCGCCCGGTGCTCGAGCTCCTCCGCCTCCTCGAGCAGGCGGGAGTTCTCGGCGAGGAAGCGGTGGCGGGAGTCCCACTCGCGCTGGACGAGGGCGTGGCGGATGAAGAGCTCGCGCGCGAGCGGCGGGTCGACCTTGCCGTAGGACACGAGGCGGTCGGCCACCAACGGGACGCCGTACAACGTGACCC
Organism: Nocardioides sp. zg-1228; assembly: GCF_017086465.1. NCBI lineage: Bacteria > Bacillati > Actinomycetota > Actinomycetes > Propionibacteriales > Nocardioidaceae > Nocardioides > Nocardioides sp. zg-1228. The sequence continues at coordinate 3,348,881 of NZ_CP070961.1, forward strand.
GCTCGCGCGCCATCACGGCGGCGCGCTTGCGCGACCAGTGCGGCTCGGAGTAGGTGCGCTTGACCAGGTGGGCGCCGATCCGCTCGGCCCACTCGGCCTTGATGGCGGCGTTCTGGCGCGCCCACAGGCGCGAGGTCTCCACCAGCTCGGCGCTCATCAGGAAGTCGGGGTTGCGCCCCTTCAGCACGCTGCCGGGGAAGATCGCGAAGCGGGCGTTGCGCGCGCCGACGTACTCCCGCATCGGGCGCCGCTCCCCCGGCCGCGACTTCTCCCGCTCCTCGAGCGCGCCGACGTGGCTCAGCAGGCCGGAGAGCAGCGCCTGGTGGATGCCGTCCTCGTCGTAGGCCGCTCCGCCCTCGCTGCTGCCGGTGCGGCCGAGGTCGAGCTTCATCTCCTTGCACACCTGGCGCAGCTGCGACTCGTAGTCCTGCCACTCGCGGATGCGCAGGTAGTTGAGGTGCTCGCGCTTGCACATCCGGCGGAACGCGCTGGAGGACAGCTCGCGCTGCTGCTGCTTGAGGTGGCGCCAGAGGTTGAGCCAGGTGAGGAAGTCGCTGGACTCGTGCGTGAAGCGGGCGTGCAGCTGGTCGGCCTGCGCCCGCTGCTCCTCGGGCCGCTCGCGCGGGTCCTGGATGGACAGCGCCGCGGCGATCACCAGCACGTCGCGCAGGCAGCCGAGGCGCTCGGCCTCGAGGATCATCCGGCCCAGCCGCGGGTCGATCGGGAGCCGGGCCAGCCGCCGGCCGACCTGCGTCAGGCGTACCCCCGGCCGGGACGTCATGGACCTCTGCGGTCCGGACCGCGGACTCTCCTGACGTCCGGGGTCGGCGGCGGTCGAGATCGCGCCGAGCTCCTCGAGCAGGTCGGTGCCGGCCTTGATGTTGCGGCGGTCGGGCGGCTCGACGAAGGGGAACCTCGCGATGTCGCCGAGGCGCAGCGAGGCCATCTGGAGGATCACGCTCGCGAGGTTGGTCCGCAGGATCTCCGGGTCGGTGAACTCGGGGCGGGCCTCGAAGTCCTCCTCGGAGTAGAGCCGGATCGCGATGCCCTCGGACACGCGCCCGCAGCGGCCGGAGCGCTGGTTGGCCGAGGCCCGGCTGATCGGCTCGATGGGCAGGCGCTGCACCTTGGTGCGCACCGAGTAGCGGCTGATCCGCGCGACGCCGGTGTCGACGACGTAGCGGATGCCCGGCACCGTCAGCGACGTCTCGGCGACGTTGGTGGCCAGGACGACGCGCCGCACGGTGGAGGGGTGGCTGGAGAAGACCCTGTGCTGGTCGGCCGCGCTGAGCCGGGAGTAGAGCGGGACGATCTCGAGCCGGTCGCTGCCGAGGGCGGAGAAGGCGTCGGCGGTGTCGCGGATCTCGCGCTCGCCGGGCAGGAACACCAGCACGTCGCCCGGTCCCTCGGCCGAGAGCTCGCGGACGGCGTCGAGGATCGCCTCGGTCTGGTCACGCTGGACCGGCTCGCCGTCGTCGTCGTTCTCCGGCAGCTCCAGCAGCGGTCGGTAGCGGACCTCGACGGGGTACGTACGCCCCGACACCTCGACCACGGGGGCGCGGAAGTGCTCGGCGAAGCGGTCGACGTCGATCGTCGCGCTGGTGATGATCACCTTGAGGTCGGGCCGGCGCGGCAGCAGGCGCTTGAGGTAGCCGAGCAGGAAGTCGATGTTGAGGCTGCGCTCGTGGGCCTCGTCGATGATGATCGTGTCGTACTTGCGCAGGTCGCGGTCGCGCTGCAGCTCGGCGAGCAGGATGCCGTCGGTCATCAGCTTGACCCGGCTGGCGCGGCTGGTGCGGTCGGTGAAGCGGACCTGGTAGCCCACGACGTCGCCGAGCTCGGTGCCGAGCTCCTCGGCGATCCGCTCGGCGACGGAGCGGGCCGCGATGCGCCGCGGCTGGGTGTGGCCGATCAGCCTGCCGCCCTCCGCCGCCCCGAGCCCCCGGCCGAGCTCGAGGCAGATCTTGGGCAGCTGGGTGGTCTTGCCCGAGCCGGTCTCGCCCGCGACGATCACCACCTGGTGGTCGCGGATGGCGGCGGCGATGTCGTCGCGGCGCGCGGAGACCGGGAGCTCGGCCGGGTAGGTGATCTTCACAACGGGCGCCATTCTCGCCCACGGTGGCAACCCGTGCGGAGGCGGTGGCGCCCGTTGCGGAGCGGGTCAGGACGTCGGGTCGTCCTCGGCGTCCGGGGCGTCGCCCTCGGGCGGGGCCGGCATCTCGCCGTCGGGCGCTCCGGGGCCGCCGAACCTCGGCCCGCCGCGCTCGTCGTCGCGCTCGTCGTCGCGCTCGCCGAAGTCGCGGTCACCGAAGTAGCGGTCACCGTGCTCGTGATCGCCGAAGTCGCGCTCGTGACCGAAGTGGCGCTCGTCGTCCTCGCGCTCGCCCTGGTAGCCGGGGCCGCCCTGGTAGCCGGGCTCGCCCTGGTAGCCGGGCTCGCCCTGGTAGCCGGGGCCGCCCTGGTAGCCGGGGCCGCCCTGGTCGCCGGGGCCGCCCTGGTCGTGGCGCTCGATCCAGCCCGAGTCGCCGGGGCCGAGGTCGTCGTCGGCCGAGGCGCTGACGGCGACGCCGCCGAGGCCACCGACGATCAGGCCGGCGATGGCGGTGCCGGCGAGCGCGGCCGTGCCGAAGCGGCGGCCGCCGCCGTCGCCGGAGGGACGCATCCCGCGCAGGCGCTCGCGCATCCCGCGCTTGCCCTCGGGGCGGGGCGCGGTCGGCGCCGTGGTGGTGGGGTCGTTCTGTGCGTTGGTCATGGGGTCGTTCTGGGGAGTGGTCATCGCATCCGTGGTGGGGTTGGTGGGTGTGTCTGTGGTGGGACCGGCCTCGGGACCGGCCGTGGGGGCGGCGCCCGCAGGACGCATGGGCTGCGTCTCGTCGGGCTGCCGGCCCAGGTTCTCGTTCGTCATGTGACCAGCGTGCGGCGCACACCTGTGGCGCACCTGTGCCCAGCCCCTGCGGCCGCTCAGAGATCTCGGACCCGGTCGGCCCGACGATGTCGAGGGCGCCGCGGCGGCTCCGTCCCCGAGGTGGACGCGGCGACAATGGGCCGCACCTGACCAGGAGACCGATCCTGCCGAAGTACCTGCTCCTCCAGCACCATCGCGGCGCCCCGGTGGCCGTGACCGACGTCCCGATCGACCAGTGGGCCCCCGAGGAGGTCGACGCCCACATGGCGTTCGTGGACGACTTCGGCAGGCGCCTGGAGGCCGACGGCGAGCTCGTCGACCGCGGCTCAACTCGGCGCGCTGACAGGAAGGACACAGCGGTCCCACAGGAAACGGAGGCACGATGGTCTCGTGCAACAGCTCACCCGACCCGATGGCTCGCCCGTGCGCGTCCTCGTCGTCGACGACGAGGTCAACATCGCCGAGCTCCTCGCGATGGCCCTGCGCTACGAGGGCTGGGACCTGCGGATGGCGCACACCGGCAGCGAGGCGGTGGCCACCGCGCGCGAGTTCCACCCCGACGCCGTGGTGCTCGACATCATGCTCCCCGACTTCGACGGCCTCGAGGTGCTCCGCCGCCTGCGCGCGGACGGCAACGACGTGCCGGTGCTCTTCCTCACCGCCAAGGACGCCGTCGAGGACCGGGTCGCCGGCCTGACCGCCGGCGGCGACGACTACGTCACCAAGCCCTTCTCGCTCGAGGAGGTCGTGGCCCGGCTGCGCGGACTGATCCGCCGCGGCGGCACCGCGGCGCAGGCCGACGCGGGCAACGTGCTGGTGGTCGGCGACCTCACCCTCGACGAGGACAGCCACGAGGTGCACCGCGGCGGCGACGAGATCCACCTGACCGCGACCGAGTTCGAGCTGCTGCGCTTCCTCATGCGCAACCCGCGACGGGTGCTGAGCAAGGCGCAGATCCTCGACCGGGTGTGGCACTACGACTTCGGCGGCCAGGCCAACGTCGTCGAGCTCTACATCTCCTACCTGCGCAAGAAGATCGACGCCGGCCGACCCCCGATGATCCACACGATGCGCGGAGCCGGCTACGTCCTGAAGCCGGCGTCGTGAGGCGCCCGCTCCACCGGCCCGTCACGCTCACCGCGCGGCTGGTCGCGGTGGTGGTGCTGCTCGTCGCGCTGACCGCGGCCGTCATCGGCACCGTGACCACGCTGGCGATGCAGCGCAACCTCGACAGCCAGCTCGACGGCGACGTCCGGGTGGCCCTCGAGCGGACCATCCGCGGCTCGGACGGTCCCGGCCGCGGGCCGGGTCGCGGCGAGGAGGGCTTCGGCCCGGGCCAGCAGTTCGGCTCCATCCAGGCCGTCGTCCCTGACGACGGCACCGCGTCGGGTCTGGTGCTGTCCGAGCAGGACGAGGACAGCTGGGGCGCCGCGACCGCGCTCAGCGACGACCAGCTCGACGTGCTCGCCGACGTCCGTGCCGACGGCGACGGCCCCGAGCTCCGCACCGTCTACGTCCCGGACCTCGGCCGCTACCGCGTCGGCGTCAGGGAGGTCCCGGGCGGCCGGGTGGTCGCCGGGCTCCCCCTCGCCGACGTCGACGACACCGTCGGCGACCTCGTCCGCCTCGAGCTGCTCGCCACCCTCCTCGGCGTGGTGGCCGCCGCGGCGGTGGGGACGGTCGTCGTACGCCGCCAGCTCGCGTCGTTGCGCGAGGTCTCGGCCACCGCCCGCCGGGTCGCCGAGCTGCCGCTGGCGTCCGGGGAGATCGAGATGGCCGAGCGGGTGCCGGCGCGGCTCACCGACGAGCGCACCGAGGTCGGACAGGTCGGCTCGGCGCTCAACGCGATGCTCGACCACGTCGAGGACTCGCTCGACCGGCGCTACCGCAGCGAGCAGCAGGTGCGGCAGTTCGTGGCCGACGCCTCGCACGAGCTGCGCACGCCGCTCGCGACCATCGCCGGCTACACCGAGCTCGCCCGGCGGCGCCCGGAGACGATGCCCGCGGCGCTGACCAAGGTCGAGAACGAGTCGGCGCGGATGACCGCCCTCGTCGAGGACCTGCTCCTGCTCGCCCGGCTCGACGCGGGGCGTCCGCTCCAGCGCGAGCCGGTGGACCTCTCGCGGCTGCTGCTCGAGGCCGTCGACGACGCGCGCGTGGTCGACCCCGAGCACCACTGGCGGCTGTCGCTGCCGGACGCGCCCCTCGTCGTGGAGGGCGACGCCGCCCGCCTGCACCAGGTCATCACCAACCTGCTGACCAACGCCAGCCGCTACACCCCGCCCGGCACGACCGTGACCGTCACCGGGAGCGCGAGCGGCTTCTCCGTCCACGACGACGGCCCGGGCTTCGCGCCGGACCTCGCGCCCCACGCGTTCGAGCGCTTCACCCGCGGGGACGCGGCCCGCAGCCGCGGCGGGGCCGGGCTCGGGCTCTCGCTGGTCGAGGCGATCGTCCGCGCCCACGGCGGCACGGTGGCGCTCGCCAGCCGCCCGGGCGACACCACGATCACCGTGGCGCTCCCGACCGTGCCGGCGTAGACGCCGGTTACGGTGGCGGGGTGAGCCTCAGCACCGTCGCCGACAAGGTCATCGTCATCACCGGCGCCGGATCCGGGATCGGCCGCGCGCTCGCGCTGCGCTGCGCCCGGGCGGGTGCACTCCTCGCCCTCGCCGACTGGGACGCCGGGCGGCTCGCCGAGACCGTGGGGCTCGTCCGGGAGGCCGGTGCGACCACCGTGTGCCACGACCTCGTCGACGTCTCCGACCGTGCCGCGGTCGCGGCGTGGGCGTCCGCGGTCGTCGAACGGCTCGGGCGGGTCGACCTCGTCGTCAACAACGCCGGCGTGACCGCGACCGGCGACTTCACCGACCTGACCTACGACGACCTCGACTGGATCGTCGGCGTCAACTTCTACGGGGTGGTCCACGGGTCCAAGGAGTTCCTGCCCCACCTCATCGCGAGCGGCAACGGCGCCCTGGTCAACATCTCCTCGCTCTTCGGCCTCGTCTCCGCCCCCGGGCAGTCGGCCTACAACGCCACCAAGTACGCCGTGCGCGGGCTCACCGAGGCGATCCGCGAGGAGATGCTCATCGCCGGGCACCCCGTCACCGTGACCTGCGTCCACCCCGGCGGCATCCGCACCGGCATCAGCCGCCACGGCCGCAAGGCCGCCGGCCTCGACGGCGCCCGCATCGACGCGCTGTTCGACGACAGGCTCGCGCGGATGTCGCCCGACCGCGCCGCCGAGATCATCCTCGCCGGCGCGCTCGCCGGGAAGCCGCGGGTGCTCGTCGGCCTCGACGCCCACGTCATCCACCACGCCGCCCGGCTCCTCGGCGCGCGCTACCAGGACGTCGTCGCCCGCCTGCACCGTCGAGCTGGCGCATCCTGACCGCTCATCACCGTCGAGCCGGCTCATCCTGACGGCGAATCACCGTCGAGGCGGCGCATCCTGACGGTGAATCACCGTCGAGCCGGCTCATCCTGACCGGGAGTCGGCGAGGATGCGCCCACTCGACCCCGTCTATGTGTGAGAACGCGCCCACTCGACCCCGTCTACCTGCGAGAACGCGCCCACTCGACCCCGTCTACGTGCCAGAACGCGCCCACTCGACCCCGTAGGCGCGCCAGGTCGCGCCCACTCGACCTGATAGGGATGGGCGTATGGAGCCCGGGACCCCGATCCGCTGCGAGATGACCAAGTGGGGCGACCGGCCGCACTGGCAGCTGGTCGGCACCTACCTCGGGGCCGACGAGCACGGGGAGTGGCTGGGCTTCCCCGCCGGCACGCACAACCATCGCCCGGGCCACGAGTTCCACGCCGCCGTCGACTCCGTGACGCTCGTGCAGCCCGAGGGGTGGCACCTCGCGACCTTCCAGGCACCGGGGATCTGGTGCGACCTCTACATCGACGTCACCACGCCCCCCGCGTGGGACCGCGACGTGCTCCGAGCGGTCGACCTCGACCTCGACGTCATCCGCCTCCCCGACCCGCTTCCACCCGTGGACAGCGCACCGTGGGACGTCGCCCCGGCCGGTCCGGGTGAGGTGTTCGTCGACGACGAGGACGAGTTCGCCGAGCACCAGGTGCGCTACGGCTACCCCGCCGACGTGGTTGCCCGCGCGCAGGCCTCGTGCGACGCGCTGGTCGTCGACGTCCGCACCGGCCGCGCACCGTACGACGGCGCGCACCGGCGGTGGCTCGCCGAGCTCAGTCGCCTGACTTCCTCCTGAGCGCGCGCCGCTCCGCGCGCGACAGCGCCCGGAACGGCCCGACGAGCCGCGGCCCGGACAGCCGGCTCTCCAGGCGGCGCGCCTCCCGCTTGAGCGGCTGCGCGACGTACTCGCCCAGGATCACCCCGGACGCCAGCGCGATCGCGACCGAGAGCGCCGTCATCAGCGCCAGGATGCCCCGCGAGATGAAGGGCCCGCCCTCGGCGAGGAAGGTCAGGCCTCGGTAGATCGACAGGCCGGGGAGGAAGGGCACGATCGCCGGCACTGCGACCACCAGCGGGGGGATCCGCACCCGCCCCGCCACCGCGTAGGCGACCAGACCGATGAAGAAGGCGCAGGCCGCGGCGGCTGCCGCGCGCCCGAACCCGGCCGCCGTGACGCCCTGCGATACCGCCGCCGCCCCCGCCGTGATCAGCGCGATCGGCACCACGGCGCGGCGGGGCGCGTACGACGCGACGCTGAACGCCGCCGCCGACACGGCGGCGCCGCCGAGCACCGCGGGCAGGTCGGCCAGCTCGACCTTCCCCGGCACCAGCTGCCCGAGCTCGAGGCCCACGCCGCCGGCGAGCGAGATGCCCATCGCGACGCCGGCGATGATGCCGGCGGTCGCCATCATCGCCTCGATCAGCCGGGCGCTCGAGGTGAGGTAGAAGCCGGTGAGCGCGTCCTGCACGGCGCCCATCAGGCCGATCCCGGCCAGCAGCAGGATGATGTTGGCCGTCACGACCACGGACGGGTCGACCTCGACCGGGCCTGCCGCGACCACTGCGGCGAGGACCGTCGCGATCGCGCCGCCGGCGACCTGTTGGTAGAAGAACGGCAGCCGGCGCCGGGCGAGCACGATCTGCACCCGGTCGATCAGGGCCGCCGCCACCGCGGCGACCACCGCCACGACCGGCCCGCCGCCGAGGAAGATGCCGACCGCGGCGGCCATCACCATCCACGCCAGGGTGACCGCCCAGCGCGGGAAGGCGTGGCCCAGCGAGACGATCGTGGCCATCCGCGAGCGCGCGAGGTAGACGTCGGCCCGGTCGGTGAGGATGTCGCGCACCAGGTGGTCGACGGCGGTGAGGTGCTCGTAGTCGATGACTCGCCGTTGCACGTGGCGCATCATCAGCGTCGGTACGTCGTCGCCCGAGCGCTGGTGGCTCATCGACAGGGCGGTGAAGGTGACGTCGAGCTCGGCCGAGCGCAGACCGAGGTGGTCGGCCACCGAGCGCATCGTCGCCATGACGTCGGCCGCGCCCGCACCCGAGGACAGCAGCATCTCGCCGATCCGCAGGCAGAGGTCGATCGTCAGGTTGTCGAGGGTGCGCTGCTCCGCCGCGGCGCGCGCCGCGTCGTGGTCGGGATCGTGGTCGGGATCGTGCTCGGCGTCGTGGTCGGGGTCGGGGTCCCCCGGCGTGCGCGTGCGTCCGTCCTCGCGGTCCATCCGTCCATGGTGGCAAACCCGGGCCGGCACCGGTCGGAGGGGTGAGCCTCACCGCCGGTCGCCTACCTAGACTCGCCGCATGCGCATCGACTTCCACGCGTCGCCGGAGCCGACGCTCGGGGTGGAGTGGGAGCTCGCGCTGGTCGACCGGGCCAGCCGCGACCTCGTCAGCGTCGCGTCCGAGCTCCACGAGCTCGCCGGCGGCCGGCTCGACCGGCCCGAGCGGCTCCACAAGGAGCTGTTGCGCAACACGATCGAGGTCGTCACCGGCGTCTGCGACACCGTCGAGGAGGCCGTCGCCGACCTCCGCGGGACGCTCGCGGTCGTCGCCCCCGCCGCGGCCGAGCTCGGAGTCGACCTCCTCGGCGCCGGCTCCCACCCCTTCGCCGACTGGTCGCACCAGCAGCTCACCGAGGGCCACCGCTACGCCGAGCTGATCAACCGCACGCAGTGGTGGGGTCGCCAGATGCTGATCTGGGGCGTGCACGTGCACGTCGGGATGCCCGAGCGCGACCGGGTGATGCCGGTGCTGGAGTCGATGCTCACCACCTACCCCCACCTGCTGGCGCTGTCGGCGAGCTCGCCGATCTGGGCGGGCCAGGACACCGGCTACGCGTCCAACCGGGCGCTGATGTTCCAGCAGCTCCCGACCGCCGGCCTGCCGTTCGCGTTCGAGACGTGGGCCGAGTTCGAGAAGTGCATCGCCGACCAGACGACCACCGGGATCATCGACTCGATGTCGGACGTGCGGTGGGACCTGCGACCCGCCCCCCACCTGGGCACGCTCGAGCACCGCGTGTGCGACGGGATGTCCGACCTGCAGGAGCTCGGCGCCCTCACGGCGCTGGTGCACTGCCTCGTCGTCGACCTCGACTCCCGGCTCACCGCCGGCGAAAGGCTGCCGACCCTGCCGCCGTGGCAGGTGCAGGAGAACAAGTGGCGGGCCGCGCGCTACGGCCTCGACGCCATCGTCATCGTCGACGACCACAACCGCGAGCGGCTGGTCACCGAGGACCTCTCCGACCTGCTCGAACGCCTCACCCCCGTCGCCCGACGGCTCGGCTGCGAGGCCGAGCTGCGCGCCGTCGCCGACATCCCCGTCCGCGGTGCGTCCTACCAGCGCCAGCGGGCGGTGGCGCACGAGTCCGGCGGCGACCTCGTCGCGGTGGTCGACGCCCTCGTCGCCGAGCTGGCCCACTCGCTGAAGGCCTGAGCCACCCAGGACCTGATGCCCTTGTGGCACCGGGCGGGGGGCGAGAGGATGCCCGGACCTCCTCGCCCCGCGAGGAGGGGTGGCCGAGACGGAGGAGCAGCACGTGGCGGACGTGATCGACCCGACGGCGACCGGCTTCCTGCTCGCCGAGAACCGCAACATGCTGATGCACGTCGGCGGCCTCCAGCTCTTCGAGAAGCCCGCGGGGGCGGGCCGCGGCTACGTCCGCGAGATGTACGAGAAGATGCGCGACGTCGAGCAGGTCGCGCCGCTGTTCCTCAAGCACCCGCACCGCTCCGCGCGAACGGCAGGTCAGCTGGTGTGGGTGCCCGACCAGCAGTTCGACATCGATCACCACGTCCGGCACAGCGCCCTGCCCAAGCCGGGACGCGTCCGCGAGCTGCTCGACCTGTGCTCACGGCTGCACGGCACCCGCCTGGCCTGGGAGCGGCCGCTGTGGGAGGCGCACGTCATCGAGGGCCTGCACGACGGTCGGGTCGCGATGTACACCAAGACCCACCACTCGCTCGTCGACGGCCTCTCCGCGATGCGGCTGATGGCGAGCGTGCTGTCGACCGACCCCGACGAGCGCGACATGCCGGCGCCGTGGGCGGTGCGGCCGCGCCCGCCGGGCCCGGCGCACGAGGAGCCCGACGGCACCTCCGAGGCGTCGCTGTCGGACCTCACCGCGGCCACGGTGCGCTCCACCCTGGCGATCGCGGCGGAGGCCGCCGGGATGCCCGGAGCGCTGCTCCGCACCCTGACCAGGAGCGTGCGCAACGAGACCTCGGCGCTCTCGCTCCACGCCCCGCGCACCATCCTCAACCAGGGCATCACCGGCTCGCGCCGCTTCGCCGCCCAGGACTGGCCCGTCGAGCGGCTGCGTGCGGTCGGCCGGGCCACCGGCACGACGATCAACGACGTGGTGCTGGCGATGGTCAGCGGCGCGATGCGGACCTACCTGATCGAGCTCGACGCCCTTCCCGACACGACACTGATCTCGATGGTGCCGGTCGCGCTCAGCGCCAAGCAGGCGAAGCTCACGGCGGGCGGCGGCGGCAACGCGGTCGGCTCGGTGATGGTGCAGCTCGGCACCCACCTGCCCGACCCGGCCGACCGCCTCGCGGCGATCCACCGCTCGATGACCGACGGCAAGGCCAGCCTGTCGGCGATGACGCCGACCCAGATCCTCGCGATGAGCGCGATCGGGCAGGCGCCGGCCATCCTCGGGCCGCTCCTCCGGATGCAGGGTGTCGTGCGCCCGCCCTACAACCTCATCGTCAGCAACGTCCCCGGCCCACGCACCACCCACTACTGGAACGGCGCCCGGCTCACCGGCACCTACCCGCTGTCGATCCCGATCAACGGGATGGCGCTCAACATCACCTGCACCTCCTACGACGAGAAGATGTGCTTCGGCCTCACCGGGTGCCGGCGCACGGTCCCCCGCCTGCAGGTGCTCCTGCAGCACCTCGACGAGGAGCTGGCGGCCCTCGAGAAGGCCGCCGGCGTCCAGGTGTGATGCGTGGTTGTGATTCCGGGTGTGATGCCTGGGCGTGATGCCTAGCCGACGACGTCGAGGCCGCCGCCGACCTGCTCGGCGACGGCGGCCAGCCGCGCACGGGTGATGTCGGCGACGGTGTCGAGGCCGGCGAGCCGGGCGTTGGAGCCCTCCCGGGTCGGCTCGGCGGAGTTGATGCTGATGCAGCGACGGGTGCCCCCGTCGGCGGCGTTGGCCAGCGCGACCGCGTGACCGGTGGTGCCGCTGCCGGCGAACGGGTCGAGCACGACGACGTCGTCGGGCAGCGTGGAGAGGATCCGGCGCACGAGGCCGGTGGGCTTGGGCGACTCGAAGACGTGGCCGACCAGCGCCTTGAGCTCGGCGACCGCCGTGTCCGTCGAGCCGATCTCCTCGGCCAGCCAGATCGTGCGCAGCTTCTTGCGGCGCCCACCGTCGCGGTGCAGCCAGTCGCGCTGGAAGATGTCGGCGCGCTCGCCGGCACGGCCGCGGATCACCCGGCACTCCAGGTCGTCGGGACGCTCCTCGACCCGAGGCCTCGACCACCGCCACACCGCCGGCCGACCGTCGCCGAAGACGGGCGTCAGCTCCCTGCTGCCGTCGAACTCCGCCACCGACACCCGCCCGGTCACGGGGTCGCCGTGGAGCGGGTAGTGGAGGGTCGGCGTGCTCACCGGGTTGAACTTCTTGTTGGTGTTGCGCAGCGGGAGGTAGCGGAACCGGCGCCCGTCGGGCGCGGTGAGCGGGAAGTCGGCCTCGTCCACGGCCTCGGCGCTGGTGCCGTCGACCAGGCAGTCGGGCAGGTGGCGGGCGTACGCCAGGACGTACTCGTGGCTGGTCGCGAACCCCCGGCCGAGCTGGCGGCCCTTGGGGTTGAGGTTGACCACGACCTGGGCGAGGAAGTTGGCCTCCCCGAAGACCTCGTCCATCAGCAGCCGCAGATGGGCGACCTCGTTGTCGTCGATGCTGACGAACACCGCGCCGTGCCGGGCCAGCACCTCGTGGACGGCCACGAGGCGCGGACGCATCATCGCCGTCCAGGCCGCGTGGCGTCCTGCGTACGGGTCGGCGTGGGAGTCGTCGCGGAAGCGGTCGGCGTAGGCGAAGTCGTTGCCCGTGTTGTAGGGCGGGTCGGCGTAGACCACGTCGACGGACCCCGCCGGGAGCCGGGGCAGCACGTCGAGGTTGTCACCGACGTGCAGCGTGTTGCACGCGGCGCCGGGACGGGGCGCGGGCTCGACGGGCACGCGCGCCAGCCTAGGCGGTGGCCCGGAGCCCCGCCGCGCACGACCGACCCGCACACCACAATTGTCCCACCGGCCCCACGACGTCCTTTACTCTGGAACGCGTGCCTTCCTCCTCGCGCCGCTCCCACTCGTCCGCCCGCCGTCCCGCGCCCGCCCGCGCGCGCGCGCTGACGCTCGCCACGGCCGGCGTGCTCGCCGCCGGGCTCGCGCTCAACGTGGGCGCCGGACCGTCGGTGGCCGACGACCGCGACGGCGTCGACGGCCGGGGCCTGACGTCCGGTGCCGCCGACGGCTACCGGGGGCGCAACCAGACCTCCGACGGCAAGCCCGGCATCGTCGTCGGCCCGCCGGTCAACGCCCGCGGGCGAGCCGTCCAGGTGAAGAACGACGTCAGCTACGAGATCGCGCCCGGCGTGGTGCTGCGGGAGTGGGACCAGGTCGACGGGCGCCAGCCGGTCGGGCAGGTGCGGATGAACCTGGTGACCGTCAACCTCGACGCGCCCAACCTGTCCTTCGAGGAGCTCTCCCCCACGTTCGTCACCAGCCGCAAGAAGGTCAGCCAGCTCGGCGGGTGGAACGACGCGCTCGCCGCGGTCAACGGCGACTTCTTCGACATCGGCCGCACCGACGCCCCGCTCGGGGTCTCGATCGACCGCGAGGAGGGCGTCCTCACCGGCTCGCGCGAGGGGTGGATCCCCGGGGTCAACTCGTCCCTGTGGTTCGACGACTCCGGGCCGCACGTCAGCCCGCTGAGCCTGGAGTACACGATCCGTCAGCGCCGCGCCTGGACGGTCAGCGGCATCAACCACCCGAGCATCCCGCCGGGCCAGATCGGCGTGTTCACCTCCGCCTGGAACCGCACCGAGGGCTACCAGGTCACCTCGGGCAAGAAGCGGGCGCGCGAGGTGGTCCTGCGCAACAACCGGGTCATCTCCAACCGGCCCAAGCTCTCCAGCGGCCGCAAGATCCACCGCAAGGAGCGCGTGCTGATCGGCACCGGCAGTGCCGCCGGCAAGCTGAAGAACCTCAAGCGCGGCAAGAAGATCACCCTGTCGCAGCGCATCGTCGGCGGCCGGCCGACCGTCGCGATCAGCGGTGACCGCCCCCTGCTCGTCAACGGCGTGCGCACGGTCGTCAACAACACGATCGCCCACCCCCGCACGGCGGTCGGCATCGACGCCGACGGCCGCCGGCTGCTGATCCTCGTGGTCGACGGGCGCTCCGCGGTGAGCCGCGGCTACACGATGGTCGAGCTCGCCGACATCATGACCGCGCTCGGCGCGGAGAACGCCATCAACCTCGACGGCGGCGGCTCCTCGGCCATGTACAGCCGCACCGGCAGTGGAGCGTTCGGGATCGTCAACGAGCCCTCCGACGGCTCAGAGCGGCTCGTGCCCAACGGGTTCGGCGTGGTCTACCACGGCGACCTGCCGCCGGTCGTGCCGATCCTGCCGCCGCCGACCGTGACGCCGACCCCCACGCCGACCCCCACGCCGACCCCCACCGTCACGCCGCCCCCCACGACGCCGCCGGTCACCCCGCCCACCCCCTGACGCCGGCGCAGTGCCGGCGTCCGGTGTCCGCCCCGCTTCGGGGGCTCAGGCGTCGGGGGCTGCGAACAGCACGACGTAGGTGACCGGGGCCAAGCACTGGACGGTGCTCTTCGGCAGGGCCGGCACGACCTGGAAGCCGGCCTCGCCCGCGTCGATGGCGACGCTGCGTGGCGGCTCGCACCCGGTCGACACCACCGCCCCGTAGGGCGTCGCGTCGGGCGAGCGGTCGCGGAGGTCGGCCGCGACGGCCGCCACCTGGTCCGGCAGGCCCGCAGCGAGGTCGGCGACGAAGTCGGCGACGGCCCGGTCGGTGTCGAGCGCGAACGCCATCGTCGAGGGCGACCCTCCGCCCTCCGTCGCGCCGATGACGACGGCCTCGGTGACCCCGGCGGACCCCACGACGTCGATGGGCTCGGCGCCGGCCGGCACGTAGGGCGACTCCGAAGGGGGCTCGGACGGTGACTCCGACGGCGACTCCGACGGGGACGTCGTGGGCTCGGACGGGCTGGGGGTGCTCGAGGCGCCGGCCGGGTCGGTCGCGGTCTCGTCGTCGGACCCGCAGGCGGCGAGCGACGCCGAGAGGGCCAGGGCGGCGAGGAGGGCGGAGGCGGACCGGGTGCGGGCGCCCGAGCGACGCGGTGAGGTTGTCATGGTCCTCCGACGATATCGACGCGGGTCCCGCTCCCCCGGCAGGCTCGCACGCGGGACGCCGCGTCGACGCCGTGGCGCCTGCACTGGCAGGCTTGGCGCCATGAGTGGCCCCGAGACCCAGGCCGAGCCGGTACGCGAGGCCGTGCGCGCCTACGCCGCCCGACAGCCGCAGCTGGCCGCGGCGACCGCCGGGTGGGTGACGCTGATCCGCACCCTGCTCGACGACGCGGGCATCGACTACCTGAGCGTCACCGGGCGGACCAAGAGCGTCGCGTCGTTCGCGGCCAAGGCCAACCGGGCCCTGGACGGCCGGCTGGTCTATCCCGACCCGCTGGAGCAGGTGACCGACCAGATCGGCGTCCGGGTGATCACCTACGTCCACAGCGACGTCGCGGCCGTCGCGGAGCTGCTCGACGACGAGCTCACCATCCTCGACGACCGCGACCTGGGCGAGGAGACCGCGCGCGCGGGCCGCTTCGGCTACGCCAGCCGGCACCTCCTCGTGCGCACCGACGCGGCCGAGGAGCACCCCGAGCTCGTCGGCGAGCGCGCCAGTGTCCAGGTGCGCACGGTGCTCCAGCACGCGTGGGCCGAGTTCGAGCACGACATCCGCTACAAGGGCAACGTGCCTGAGGACGCCGCCGCCGACCTCGACCGCCGCTTCACGCTGGCCGCCGGCCTGATCGAGCTGGCCGACCGCGAGTTCGCGACGATCCGCGAGCGGATCCAGGCGGCCGCGCCCGGCAGCACCGCCGAGGCCGACGCCGACCACATCGTCGGCCAGGAGCTCGCGACCTTCCTCGCCGGGCACTACAGCGACGCCGGCTGGTCGCACACCGACCACTACGACTGGATCGCCGGCCTGCTCGCCGAGCTCGGCATCGACAGTGTCGACGACCTCGACGACCTGCTCACGTCCGTCGACGCCGACGCGGTGATCCGCCGGATGGGCTACCGCTACCCCGCCGGCGCGGTGCGCCGCCTCGACGACGCGCTGCTCGCGATCTTCGGCGAGCAGTACGTCACCCTCGAGGGCAACAGCCACCGCGTGCCGCTGCTGCGCGCCCGGCTGGAGAAGCTCACCACCCCCGAGGGCTGAGCGGGCAGCGACCAGCCGGAGCCGTCAGCTGAAGTAGGTGGCGTAGATCTCGTCGTAGGTGCCGTCCTCGCGGAGCTCGGCGAGCGTGCGGTTGATCGTGCGCAGCAGCGGGATGTTGCCGTCCTTCTTCACCGCCATGCCGTACTGCTCGCCCGTCTCGAACTCGCGGGCGAGCTTGAGCCTGCGGTTGGAGGTGACGAACTGTCCGGACACCGTGTTGTCGAGCATCGCCGCGTCGAGCGAGCCCGCTGCGAGCGCCGCCTCGAGGCCGGCCGCGTCGTCGAAGGTGACGATCTGGGTGGAGTCCGGGGCGAAGTCCTTGAGGTAGGTCTCGCCGGTGGTCTCCTTCTGCGCGCCGACCTGCATCCCGGCGAGCTCGGGGAGCGAGTCGAGCCCGGAGCCGCGCGGCGTGATGAGTGCCTGCTTGGCGTCGAAGTAGGGGCTGGAGAAGTCGAGCACGCGGGCGCGCTCGCCGGTGATCGTCATCGCCGAGATGGCGAGGTCGCACACGTCGTTGTTGAGCGAGGTGCCCGAGGTGATGTCGTCGAACGACACGTCGATCACGTCGAGCTCGGCGTCGAGCTCGTCGGCGACCTTGCGGACCAGGTCGATGTCGAAGCCGGTGGGCTTGCCGTCCTTCTCGTACTCGAAGGGCGCGTAGGGCATGTCGCTGCAGACGGTGAGCGCGCCGCTGAAGACCAGCGACACGTCGCTCAGCGCGTCGGCCTCGTCGGCGTTGGCGCTGCCGCCGCAGGCACTCAGGGTGGCCATCAGGGCCACCGACGACAGGGCGGCGAGCGCGGTGCGGGCGGGGCCGGCGCGTCGAGGGGTGCGGGTCATGGTGCGGGTCATGCTGCGGGTCATGGCGTCAGTTCGCATTCACGGTGAGCGACTCGCGCAGTCGCATGAGGGCGTATTCGGTGATCTTCACGAGCGCGCCCTTGGCCTGCTCGCGGTCGCGGGCGTCGAGGCTGATGATCGGCACGTCCGCGGGCAGGGCCAGCGCCGCGGCGATCTCCTCGGTGGGGTAGCGCGGGACGCCGTCGAACTCGTTGACGGCCACGATGAACGGGATGCCCTTGGACTCGAAGTAGTCGAGCGGGGAGAACGACTCATCGAGGCGAGCCACGTCGACCAGCACGATCGCGCCGATCGCGCCGCGGCACAGGTCGTCCCACATGAACCAGAAGCGGCGCTGCCCCGGCGTGCCGAACAGGTAGAGGACGAGGTCCTCGGCCAGGGTCAGGCGGCCGAAGTCCATCGCGACGGTCGTGGTGGCCTTGGTGGGCACCGCGGCGAGGTCGTCGACGCCCTCCGACTCGTTGGTGACGAGTGCCTCGGTGCGCAGCGGGTCGATCTCCGAGACCGCGCCGACGAGCGTCGACTTGCCGACCCCGAAGCCGCCGGCGATGACGATCTTCGTCGACGCAGCCGCCCGCTGTGCCTTAGTAGTTTCGAAGTCCACGGAGGGTCCTTTCGATGAGCTCGAGACGCTCATCTGTCGACGTGCTGTCGGTGATGGTGGCCTGGATGCGGACCAGGCCCTGCTCGATCAGGTCGCCCAGCAGCACCCGGGTGACGCCGATCGGCATCTTGGTCAGAGCCGACACCTCGGCCACGGAGCGCCGGTCGCAGACCTCGAGGACCTGCGCAGCCGACGGTGACAGCACCGGGGCCTCCACCCCTGCCTGCAGGCGGAGCGTGGCCTCCATGGCCAGCTCGACCTTGGCGGCCGTCCTGCCTGCGGTGAGGGTGTAGGACCGGATCAACCGGGGGCGGTAGCCCTCGGCGTCCGGGTCGTCTGGAGGCGTCACGGCACGAGCCCGCTCAGCCGCCCGTACCGACGCGGGCCTGGGCCTCGACGGTACGTCCCACGCGGTCCACCAGCAGGGCCATCTCGTAGCCCACCTGGCCGATGTCGGCCTGCTCGGTCGTCAGCACGGTGAGGTTGGACCCGTCGCCGACGCTCATCAGCATCAGGAAGCCCATCTCCATCTCGACGATGGTCTGCATCACCGACCCGCCCTCGAAGAGCCGGGCCGCGCCCACCGCAAGGCTGGCGAGGCCCGACGAGACGGCCGCGACCTGCTCGGCGCGCTCGCCCGGGATGCTGGTGCTGGAGGCCATCAGGAGACCGTCGGCGGACACGAGGATCGCGTGCGCCGCGTCGGGCACGTCGTCGACGAATCGCGACATCACCCAGTCGAGGTCTCGGTCGTCACCAGCCGTGCTGGCGGCGGGGGCAGCGGAGGTGTCGTGAGTCATGAGGGTCCTGCTTCCGTGTGCTGGGTGGAACTCTGGGCTGCGCGTCGCCCGCGGGAGACTCCCGCGGTGTGGGCCTGGAGGCGCCGGCGGATCGCTTCGGGGTCGCGCGTCTTGGCGGCCGTGGGGGGCGTCACGCTTCCGGGGACGAGGCGCTCGCCGGGTGCGCGTCGCGGAAGGCCGGCGGGTGTCGACTCGGCGACCGGAGCCGGCTCGGTGACCTGCTCGGCGAGCTCCCAGCCGCGGTCGACCTCGGTCTGGTGCCACTCGCCCTCGCCGGCACCGGCCAGCCAGCCCGAGCGCATCGACTTGAAGATGGGCGACTCGCCGCCGGATCGGGCCGGCTCGGCGCCGCGGGTCGGCAGGCCGAGGCCGCCGCCGATCGGGTGGCCGTCGGCGGTGTGGCCGTCGGCTCGGTGCCCGTTGGCGCGGTGGTCGGCGCCCTCGGTGAGGAGCGCGGCCGCGTCGTAGGGCGCCACCGGCTCGGGCTCCGGCTCCGCGACCGGCTGCCGCCGGGCGGGCGTGCCCAGGCCGAGCGGGTCGTCCGCGTCGACCTCCACCTCGCGGTGGTGCGCGACCAGGGCAGCGGGTGCCGGGTCGGCCGAGTAGGGCTCGGCGGGGGTGGGCTCGGCCGCGAACGGCTCGGCGGCGAACGGGTCGGCCGAGTACGGCTCGACGGGGGCAGGGTCGGCCGCGAACGGCTCGGCGGCGGACGGCCCAGGGTCGGACCGCTCGGGGGCGAACGGGTCGTCGAACGCGCCGGCGGGGAGCGGGTCGGACAGCGGGTCGTGCGCCCGGGGGTGCTCGACCGGTTGCTCGCCCGCGATGTCGGCGGAGGTCTCGTCCTGCGCGGAGGTGTCCGCAGAGGACGCCGCCGGCGCCTCGAAGTGCGCCGCCTGCTCGGCCTGCGCCCGCTGGCGCGAGGCGAGGGCGGTGATCGGGACGACGCGCGCGACACGCTCGGCGCGCTCGGCGGGGGAGCTCCCGGCGGCGGCCGCGTCGGGCTTCGCGCCGGAGGGCTCGGGACGCTTGCCGAAGAGCGGTCCGGTGGCGCCCGAGGTCTCAGGGGGCGTGAACGCGTCCGCGCCGGTGAGCGGCATGTTGGCGCCGGGGGCGCGGCGCGGGAGCAGGGTGCCGAGCGGCGGTCGGTCGGGAGTCGGCTCGGACGAGGCGGACGCAGCCGGGGCGGACGCAGCCGGGGCGGGGGTGGGAGCAGGCGCTGGGCTGGCAGCGGGGGCGGCAGCGGGAGTGGGCGCCGGGGTGGCAGCGGCGTCGGTCCCAGCGGACGTCGTACCCGTCGCGACGGGCTCCAGGTCGGCCTCGGCCCTGGCGGCCCTGGCTGCGGCCTTGGCCTCGGCGGCGGCGGCGCGCTCGGCGGCCTTGGCCTCGGCCTTCTCAGCGCGGGCCCGGTTGCGCGCCTCGCGCTTGGACAGAGCCGGGGCGTCGCCGGCCGCGGCGCCGACGAGGTCCGCGCCGACCCTCGGCGAGGGGGCGGTGCTGCTCGCCTCGGCCGTGGGCGCCGGGGCGCCCGCCGGTGCCAGGTCGGGCAGGATCGACAGCGGGAGGTGGACGGTGGCCGTCATGCCGCCGCCCGGGTTGCGGGCCAGGTGGGTCCGGATGCCGTGACGCTCGGCGAGGCGGGACACCACGAACAGGCCCATGCGGCGGGCCGTGTCGGGGGTGGCCTCGGCGCCGTGCTGCAGGTCGTTGTTGAGCTGCTCGAGCTCGGCGGGCGGCACGCCCAGGCCGGCGTCGGTGATCGTGATGCTCACCCCGTCGGGGCTCTCCTTGGCGGCCAGCCTGACGGGCTCTGCCGGAGGCGAGAAGCTCAGCGCGTTGTCGACCAGCTCGGTGAGGAGGTGGACGACGTCGGCGGCGGCCTCGTCGCCCACGCGGGTGCCGAGGTTGGAGAGGATCTGCACGCGCTGGTAGTCCTGCACGCCGGAGGTCGCCGCCTGCAGCGCCTCGCCGACGGTCAGGCTGAACTGCCCGGCGGCCCGGTTGGGGGCGTCCGCCAGGATCAACAGCGAGTCGGCCGTGCGCCGCATCCGCGAGGCGAGGTGGTCGAGTCGGAACAGCGACTCGAGGCGCTTGGGGTCCTCCTCGTCGTGCTCGAGGCGCTCGATCTGCGCGAGCTGCTGGTTGACCAGGGAGGTCGAGCGGCGCGAGAGCGTGACGAACATGGCGTTGACGGTCTGGCGGAGCTGGGCCTCGCCGGACGCGAGGTGGATGGCCTGGCGGTGGAGGTCGTCGACCGCCCGGGCGACCTGGCCGACCTCCTCGTCGGTGTGGACGTCGATGGGCCGGATCGGCTCGGGCTCCTGGCCGGCGCGGATGCGGGAGACCGCGTCGGGAAGGCGGTGGCGGGCCACGGCCAGCGCACCGTCGCGGACCCTGCCGATCGGGTCGAGGAGGCTGTGGGCGATGAAGAACGCGAGCGCGATCGCCGCGGCGAGGGCCAGGAGGGTGAGCACGGCGCCGACGAACGCGTTGCGCTGCGCGGCTCCGGCCGCGTCGTCGAGGGTCGCGGTGACCCCGCTGACGAGGCTCTCGGTGATCGCGTCGTAGGGGGCGTACGCGTCACGGCCGTCGAGGTCGGTGGCGGCGTCGTCGCGGATCTGGCCGGCGTGGCGGGTGTTCTGCGTGCGAAGGAGGGCGGTCTGGTCCTTCACGCCCTCCACCGACCCGGCGAGACGGTCGATGGCCGCGGCCTCGACGCCGATCTCGGAGAAGAGCTCCTGCGAGCTCGACTGGGACAACGTGGTCGCGAGCAGGCCCTGCTGCAGCGCGAGTGACAGCCGCCCGCTCATCGCCTGCGAGAGCTGCTCGAGGCGCGGCTCGGGCGTCTCCTGCGCGGCGTTCACGCTGGTGATGAGCTGCGAGACGCTGGACTCGAGCTGCCGGACGAGCGCGATCCAGGTGGCCGGGCCGAGCGTCTCGGCACCCTCGCCGCGCATCGCCTGGCTGAGGTCGAGCAGGGCGTTGACGTGGGCGGCCTGCAGCTCGTCGAGGTCGGCCTCGTCACGGGCGCGCACCAGCGCCTCGGCGTTCTCGGAGATGTCGCTGATGGAGTCGATCAGGTCGCCCTGGCTGGCAGCGCTGTCGGACTGTGCGGCCACCATCGCGGTCTCGGACGCGGTGAGGTAGTCGATCGCGGGCTGGATGACGGTCACCTGCTGCGCGCTGCGCGCAGCCTGACGCGAGTCGCCGTAGTCGCCGGTGACCCGCAGGCCGCTGAGCAGGGCCGCGAGCAGCAGCGGGATCGCGAGGGCCAGGGCCATCTTCCGGCCGAGCGGCCAACCGGCGACCGAGTGGCCCACACCCTTCCGGGTCTGGGCTGCGTCCTGAGTCATGTGTGCCTCGCCTGTGTGAGCCCTACGTCGAAGTCGAGAACGCACCGGCATGACCGGCGCAGGCTCAACCTAAGGAGTTCGGCGACATTCCGTGGCGTTTTCGCAGAACCAGGGTCGCGGGGGTGTATGGGAGCCGTGAGAGGCACAGCCCGTCCACCGTCGACCGGGATCGCGAGACGCACCGTGGTGGAGCCTCACCGACCCGGTCGACGCGTCCGAGATGCACCGCGACGACCGGCCAGATCCTCGCCCAGCGGCAGGAGAACCGCAACCCTTTCCTCACCCGTCAACGGCGGGCGCCCGCGGCCCGGTGCGGCGATCCCGTCCGCGGCGTGGGGCGCGTCAGCCGCCGGAGCCGTGGTTGTGGGGCGGGACGACCGGGCCCTCCGAGGGCTGGACGACGACGAAGCCCGGGCCCTGGAAGGCGTACTGGAACGCCTCGCCCGTGCCGCCGCGCACCAGTGAGCGCACGTTCATCGAGCTGACGACCTGCGGGACCAGGCTGGCGGACCAGCACACCGCGGCGTTGACGTCGACGTAGGTCGGGGACTGCGAGCAGTCGAGGATCAGCGGCTGCCCGTCGCTGGTCAGCGCGACGGTGCCCGCACCCTGGATGAGCGTGTTGAACATCCCGCCACTCATCATCCCGGCACCCTTGACGCGATGGACGTCGTAGTCGAGCGTGGCGTCCATCGCGAGCAGCGAGGTGCCGTTGACCGAGAGCCCGTCGCCCTCCAGGTGCACCAGGAAGATGTCCTTGGCGCTGTCGGCGAAGAACACCTCGCCCTGTCCCGACACTGTCATCAGCGGCGTGTCCTCGGTCGTCACCAGCCGGCGCATCATCTTGCCGAGCGACCCGGCCGACTTGTGCTCGAAGGTCACCTGCCCCTGGTAGGCGACCATCGAGCCCTTGGCGGCCAGCACCGGCTCGCCCAGCACCGCCCGCAGCGTCTTGCGGTGGTGCAGGCTGAAGCGCTCCGTGGTCGCGTTCTCCTGGTTGGTCTGGTCGAAGAGCTCGCTGCGCATCGTTCCCCCGGCGTTCGAGATGGTGGTCGGCGGCCGCTCCCGGTCGCCTCGCGAGGCACCCTACCGACAGCCGCGGCGAGGCCCCGGCACATCCGACCGCGCTCCGCGGCGCCGCCCCACCTCTCAGGAGCGGACGTGCATCCGCTCGCCCTGCGGCCCGAAGATCGCGAGCACCTCGGCCGGCGTCGGACCGGGGTTGCCGATCCAGTGGGGCGTACGGGTGTCGAACTCCACCACCTCGCCGGGCTCGAGCAGCATGTCGCGGGTGCCGAGCACCAGGCGCACCCGGCCGCTGAGGATGTAGAGCCACTCGTAGCCCTCGTGGGTCTGCAGGGTCGGGCGGGGGTCGCGCTCGACCGGCAACACCATCTTGAACGACTGCAGCCCGCCGGGTCGGCGGGTGAGTGAGATGAATGTGCGGCCGTGGCGCACGACGGGCTTCGAGCGGATGCGCGGGTCACCGGTCTCGGGCGCGTCCACCAGCTCGTCGAGCGCGACGCGGTGGGCGCGCGCGAGCGGCAGCAGCAGCTCGAGGGTGGGCTTGCGCTGGCCGGACTCGAGCCGCGACAGCGTGCTCACCGAGATGCCGGTCTCCTCCGCGAGGTCGCTCAGGGTCGCCTCGCGCTCGAGCCGCAGCTGGCGCAGCCGGGTGCCCACGCCCCGCAGCACCGCCTCGTCGCCCATGCCGCGATTTTGCCACTTCGGCAAGGATGTTTGTCAAACCGGC
Organism: Nocardioides sp. zg-1228; assembly: GCF_017086465.1. NCBI lineage: Bacteria > Bacillati > Actinomycetota > Actinomycetes > Propionibacteriales > Nocardioidaceae > Nocardioides > Nocardioides sp. zg-1228. Next base: position 3,372,104 of record NZ_CP070961.1, read on the forward strand.
CGTCGGCGGCGCATGCTCGCCGCATGAGCGAGAACGAGAGGTACGACGTGGTGGTCGTCGGCGGCGGCGTCGCCGGCCTGAGCGGCGCGATGGCGCTGGGCCGGTCGAGGCGGTCCGTCCTGGTCGTCGACGCGGGCGAGCCGCGCAACGCCCCCGCCGGCCACGCCCACAACTACCTGGGGCGCGAGGGCGTCGCGCCGCTGGAGCTGCTCGGGGACGGCCGCGCCGAGGTCGCGGCCTACGGCGTCGAGGTGCTCGCCGACCGCGTGGTCGGCGTGTCCGGCGAGGCCGACGCCTTCCTGGTCACCACCGAGGGCGGACGGCGCTACGGCGCCCGCCGGGTGCTGGTCACGGGCGGGATGGTCGACGAGCTGCCCGACGTGCCGGGGCTGGCGCAGCGGTGGGGCCGCGACGTGCTGCACTGCCCCTACTGCCACGGCTGGGAGGTGCGCGACAGGCCGCTGGCGATCCTCGCGACCTCGCCGATGGCCGGCCACCAGGGCCTGCTGTTCGGCCAGCTCTCCGCCGACGTCGTGATGATCGTGCACGACGGCGTCGAGCTGGCCGACGACGAGCTGGAGAGGCTGGGCGCGATCGGCGTACGGGTCGAGCACGGCACGCCGCGGGAGGTCGTCACCGACGGCGAGCGGCTCGTCGGGCTGCGCCTGGCCGACGGCTCGGTGCTCGAGCGGGAGGCGATCGTGGTGGCGTCGCGGCCGCACGTGCGTGCCGACCACCTCGCCCCGCTCGGCATCGAGCCGCAGCCCGTCGAGATGGGTGGCGCCGTCCTGGGGTCCGTGATCGGTGTGGAGCCCAACGGCGCCACGACGGTTCCCGGCGTCTTCGCCGCCGGCAACGCCACCGACATCTCGATGACGCTGATGGCCTCGGCGGCCCACGGCACCCGCGTCGGTGCGTGGATCAACGGCGACCTCGCGGCCGCGGACGCTGCTCGCGCGGTCGAGGCGCGACGGGCGGGGATGTTCGAGCGCCCGGCGTGGGAGGACCGCTACGCCGGCGAGCGCGTGTGGAGCGGTCGGGTCAACGCCCAGCTGGAGGCCGAGGTCGCCTCGCTGGCGCCGGCCCGCGCACTCGACGTCGGGTGCGGCGAGGGCGGCGACGCCGTCTGGCTGGCACGGCAGGGGTGGGACGTCACCGCCATCGACTTCGCCGACGCCGCGCTGGCCCGCACGTCCGAGCACGCCGCGCAGGCCGGCGTCGGCGAGCGGGTCGCCACCCGCCGCGTCGACGTCCGCACCTTCGACGCGGCGGGCGAGACGTGGGACCTGGTCTCCTCGCAGTTCATGCACCTGCCGGACGGCGCGATGCCCGAGCTCGTACGACGCCTCGCCGCCGCGGTCGCGCCGGGCGGCACGCTGCTGGTCGTCGGGCACCACCCCGGCGACCGGGCCACCGGCATGAGGCACGGCCACCACTCGTTCCTCTTCACCCCCGAGTCGCTGCTGCCGGGCCTTCCGGACGGCTTCGTGGTCGAGACGTGCGAGACCCGCTCCCGCACCCAGGCGCACCCCGGGTCGGGGGAGCAGATCGCCGTCAGCGACTCCGTGCTCCGGGCGCGGCGGGTCGGCTGAGGCCCGCCGGGTCAGGGCAGGTCGAGCCTCGCCAGCACCATCGCGGCGAGCCGGTCGACCGGCAGCGCGGGGTCGATGTCCATCCCGTGCTCGTCGGGCTGCAGCGGCTCGAGGGTGTCGAGCTGCGACTCGAGCAGGCTCGGCGGCATGAAGTGGTCGCGGGCGCTCATCCGCTCGAGCAGCATGTGCTTGTCGCCGGTGCTGTGCACGAAGAAGGTGCCCTCGCCGCCGCGCCGCAGCACGTCGCGGTAGGCGCGGCGCAGGGCGCTGCAGGTGATGATCGTCGGCTCGCCGCGGGCGTCGCGCTCGGCGGTCCAGGCGGCCAGCGACTCCAGCCATCCCCAGCGGTCGGCGTCGGCCAGCGCGATCCCCTCGCGCATCTTGGCGACGTTCTCCGGGGGGTGGAAGTCGTCGCCCTCGGCGAACTCCCAGCCCAACCGCTCCTGCACCGCACGGCCCACCGTCGACTTCCCCGACCCGGAGACGCCCATGAAGACGAGGTGGCGAGGAGCCGCCTCGGACGCCGTCATCCGACGGCCCAGATGCCGAGGGCGAGCACGAAGATGCTCACGCCGAGCGTGGTCTCGAGCACCGTCCACGTCCTCAGCGTGGTCCGCACGTCCATCCCGAAGAAGCGGCCGACCAGCCAGAAGCCCGAGTCGTTGACGTGGGACAGGACGGTGGCGCCTGCGGCGATCGCCAGTACGAGTGCCACGAGCTGCAGCGACGAGGGGTCGGCGTCGGCGACGCCGGCCGAGATCAACCCCGCGGTGGTGGTCAGGGCGACCGTGGCCGAGCCCTGCGCGACGCGGAGGGTGGTGGCGATCACGAAGGCCGAGACGATCAGCGGCAGCCCGATGTCGGCGAGCGAGTCCGAGAGCGCCTCGCCGATGCCGCTGTAGCGCAGCACGCCGCCGAACATCCCGCCCGCACCGGTGATGAGGATGATCGCGCAGATCGGGCCGAGCGACTCGTTGAGCAGGTGCTCGGTCTCGCCGCGCGAGTAGCGACGCACGGCCAGGGTGTAGGTCGCCACGAGCAGCGAGATGAGCAGCGCGACCGGGGTCTGCCCGGTGAAGATCAGCGCGTCGACGAGCACGCCGTCCTCGGCGATGGAGCCGTTGGTGCGCAGGGTGGTGAAGATCGTGTTGGCGGCGATGAGGAGCACCGGCAGCAGCAGGATGCCGAGCACGTGCGCGAAGCCGGGTGGGTTGGCGGTGTCGGCCTCGCGGCCGCCGGTGAGCACCGAGTCGTCGATCGGGACGTCCACCTTGCCGAGCCAGGCGGTGGTCACGACGTAGACGCCGACGATCCAGGCGACGACCGCCACCACGACACCGACCAGCAGGGTCAGACCGATGCTGGCGTCGATCTCGGTGGCAGCGGTGACCGGGCCCGGGTGGGGCGGCACGATCGCGTGCATCGCGGCGAACGCTCCCGCGGCCGGGAGGGCGTACATCAGCACCGAGCCGCCGAACCGCTTGGCGACCGAGAAGATGATCGGGAGGAACACCACGAGCCCGGCGTCGAAGAAGATCGGCATGCCGAACAACAGGGCGGCGACGCCCAGGGCGAGCGGGGCGCGCTTCTCCCCGAAGCGACTGACCAACGTGTCGGCCAGCACCTGCGCGCCACCCGTCACCTCGAGGATCCGCCCGATCATCACGCCCAGCCCGACGAGCAGGGCGACGTTGCCGAGCGTGCTGCCGAAGGCGGCGATCGATATCGCTGGCACGTCCGCCAGGGGCACGCCGGCCGCGACCGCGGTGCCCAGGCTGACCAGCACCAGCGCCACGAAGGCGTGCATGCGCAGGACGATGATCAGGAGCAGGAGCACGGCGACGGCGAGGGCGGCGATCGTCAGCAGCGTGCCCGCGCCGTAGGCAGGGGTCATGGTGTCCACGTGGGCCTCCGAGGTGGGCGGTGGGCGGTGGGCGGTGGGTCGGTCCAGAGTAGGACCTCGGGCGGGCCGTGGGCAGGCTCGCTGTTGGGCAAGGGTGCGTCACGGTTCCGTCTAGGTGTCGTCAAGTGGGGTGTAACCGGGGGGACCGGGTGGGTAACGACCCGCAATGATCATCTCGGGCCACCTGCACCACCACCACCGTCCCAAGCCGTCGGCCGACTCCTCGCGCCTGGCCGCCCGCGTCGCCGAGATCGACGCGCGACGACGCGACGCAGAGCTCAGCGTCGACAGGCTCGTCGTGGCGTGGCAGGGCGGTGCGGCCCTCCACCGGGGCTCGCACTGGGACCGGTGGGACACCGCCGCGCACGACACCATCGACGCCCTGGGGGCCCTCCTCGGCGCCCTCGACCTCGCTCGCCGAGAGCTCGCCGACATCGACCGTGGGCCTGTGGTGCCGCGCCAGGCCGACCGGCGCGTCGGTCACTGACGGCTCACTCGAGGGCGTGCTCGACCCAGCTCGACGCCGCCCCAGCGACAGGTCAGCCGGTGACGACCCGGCCCGGGCGCACGCAGCCCGCGTAGACCCCCAGCATCGGCTCGCCGGCACCGTTGACCGGACGCTCGCGCGCCAGCGCCTTCAGCAGCCGCACGTCCCGCTCCCCTGTCACCGGGTGGTGGTCGACGACGGCACACCGTGGCACCGGGCCGCCTATCCGCACGGTCGCGCCACCCACGACCAGCTCCCGTCCTGTCCACGAGTCCTCGACGTAGGGCTCCTCGGTCTCGACGACGAGCGTCGACCGGAAGCGCGCCGCCTCGGCGACGAGCCCGGCGTGCCCGACCCGGCCGGCGAGGTCACGCAACGAGGCGGTGCCGACGACGGTGAGCGGCTCGCCGAACACGACTCCCCCGCGCGGCGCGGCCGCGAGGCGCACACGCACGGCGAGCCAGTCGGACAGGAGCTCGGCGTGGGGACCTTCGGTGAGCTCGAGGAGGACCTGCCGGCCCCAGTAGTCGCACGTGACGCTGCGGCCGCTGGGGACGACGGGAGCGGAGAGCGACTCGCCCGTGGTGAGCGTGAGGTCGAGGAGGTCGTCGGCGACGCGCGCGACGACACCGATCAGCGACGGGTGCTGCACCGTCCTGAGGACCCGCGCGCGGTCCACGTCGACGAGACAGAGCGAGCGGTCACCCAGGGCGCCGTGCGCGTCGAGGTCGATCGCCGGGAGGGACAGGTGGCGCATGCCCTTGACCGGCGCGAACCCGGCCTGGCGTACGACGAGCTCGGCCGGCATGCGGCCATGGTGGCACGTCGCTCACGCGCGCCGCGGACAGCGGCGCATCTGACGTGATCCCCTGTCCCCGCGCCACCCACCGGCCACACTGGGCAGGTGTCCCGCTCCTCGACCTGGCTGACGATGCTCCTGACCGCGACCATGCTCGCGGCGGTCGTGGCGTGGCACCCGGCCGAGCAGATGGAGACTCTGCGCCGGGCGATCGGGATGGAGGCCCAGCGGCCGCTGTCCGCGCCCCGCGTCGTCGGGCAGGGCGGTGCGTTCACATGGGCGATGACTCAGCGCGGGACCGGCGACCCGGTCGGGTGGGACCCGTGCGAGGAGATCCGCTACCGGATCAACCCGGCCGGCGAGCCGCCGGGCGGACGGCGACTGGTGGACGGGGCGATCAGGCGGATCAGCGCGGCGACGGGCCTGGCGTTCGCCGACGAGGGTGAGACCGACGAGCGTCCGTTCCCCGGTGGCGGGAGGCTCTTCGGCCGGCCGGACCCGGTCGTCATCGGCTGGGGTGACGACACCGAGTACGCCGACCTGGCCGGTCAGGTTGCGGGCGTGGGCGGGGCCGTCGCCGAGCGCGGGTCGGCCGGACACCTGACCTTCGTCAGCGGCAGCGTCGTGCTGGACCTGGATGCCTTCACGCCCGCGGCGGTGGCCGAGCAGCCGCGCACCATGGAGGCCATCGTGCTCCACGAGCTGGCCCACGTGGTCGGCCTCGGCCACATCGAGGAGCCGATGGAGCTGATGTACGCCGACAACACCGGGCAGGTGGAGCTCGGTCCCGGCGACCGGGAGGGTCTGGCCCGTCTGGGCTCGCTGCCCTGCCGCTGACCGCCGTCACGGCGCGCGGTCGCCGCGTCGCGGCGCCAGCTGGAAGCGCCTCAGAGGTGGTGCAGCTTGGGGTAGGGGTGCGCGATCCGCACCGACTTCGACCCGAAGTCGACGGTCACCGCGTGGCTGTCGAGGTGGGTGACCTGCCCGAGCCCGTAGAGGTCGTGGGTGACGCGGTCACCGACCGCGAACACCTCGACCACGGGCTCGACCGCAGGCTTGAAGGGGCTGCTGGGGAGGTGCTTGGGCCGTCGGCCGCTCTGAGAGGTCATCACCCCTAAGTATGCCTCGCCGACCCGCATCCGGGCCCATCCACGTCCTCAAGATGCCGTCATGATCGCTCACGACACCCGCTCGCTCGGCGCCGCGTCGTCGGCTCCGGAGCCGACGGTGGAGGGGACGTCAGCCGCGCACCGAGCCGGCGGTCAGCCCGGCGACGAAGTAGCGCTGGAGGAAGACGTAGGCCACCACCAGGGGCGCCGAGGCGACCAGCACGCCGGTGAAGAGCAGCGGGTAGTTGGTGAGGAACTCGCCCTGGAAGTCGAGCAGGGCGAGCGGCAGGGTGCGCTTCTCCGGCGTCTGGATGAACAGCAGCGGGTAGAGCAGGTCGTTCCACTGGATCACGACCAGGAAGATCGCGGTCGCCGCGATCGACGGCAGCGACAGCGGCAGCACGATGGACCACAGGGTGCGCCAGGGCCCCGCTCCGTCGAGGGCCGAGGCCTCGTAGAGCTCCGGCGGCAGCGTGCGCATGAAGCCGGCGAGGATGAAGACCGCCACGGGCAGGCACACGACCGTCTCGATCAGCACCAGTCCGAGGAGGCTGTTGAGCAGGCCGAGCTGGTCGAAGAGGACGTACTGCGGGATCATGTTGGCCTGCGCCGGCACGGCCATCCCCAGCACCAGGAAGCCGTGGATCGCCCACCCGCGCCAGCCGGGGATGCGCGCGACGCCGTACGCCGCGAGGATCGCGAGCAGCAGCGTGAGGGCGACGCCGCCCGCGGTGACGAGGGCACTGTTGCGCAGCGCGGTGGACATCGCCTGGTCGCCCAGCACCGTGCGGTAGTTGTCGAGGCTCACCGAGCCCGGCAGGCCGAACGGCGAGTCGAAGAGCTCGGGGGTGGTCTTGAAGCTGCCGGTGAGGACCAGCGAGAGCGGCAGGAGGATGAGCAGGGCGTAGAGGCCGAGCAGCGCCCGGCGGCCCAGGGTGGCGGTCACCGGGTCCTCACGCTCCCCTCTGGGTGAGCTTGAGCGCACGGCGCTGCAGGAACGTCACGGCGAGGATGATGGCCATGAAGATCAGCGACTCGGCCGCGGCGTAGCCGAACTCGGCGTTGGTGAACGTCGTGTAGATGCGCGTCGACAAGATGTCGAGGGAGCGGCGCGGCGGGTTGCCGCCGAGGCCGAGGATCAGGTCGAAGGCCTTGAACGACTGGATCGTGGTGTAGGCGACGACGATCGTCGTGGTCGGCGCCACGAGCGGCCAGGTGACGTGCCGGAACTGGTGCCAGCGACCGGCTCCGTCGAGGCGGGCGGCCTCGTAGAGGTCCTCGGGGATCTGCTGCAGCCCGGCGATGAAGATGACCATCAGCTGGCCCGCGTGGGCCCACACCTGGGTCATCGCCACCCAGTAGATCGCCTGGTCGGGGTTGCCCAGGAAGCCCGACTGCAGCTGGTCGAGCCCCACGGCACCGAGGGCCTGGTTGACCGGTCCGACGTTGGGGTCGTAGACGAAGCGCCAGATGAAGGCGACCGACACCGAGGACAAGATGGTGGGCAGGAAGTAGACCGAGCGCAGGAACACCGACGCCTTGGTGGTGCGCAGCAGCATCAGCGCCAGACCGAGCGAGAGCAGCGTCTGGAGCACGACCACGACCAGCAGGAACTTGAGGTTGTTGGTCAGCGCGGTGGTGAAGAGCGAGTCGCCGCCCGTCGCCAGCTTGACCAGGTTGTCGGCGCCGACGCGCTCGAAGTCGGGGCTGAAGCCGTCCCAGTCGGTGGTGGCGTACTGCACCGCCTGCACCGTCGGGATGACGAAGAAGACGACGTAGAGGGCGACGGCGGGCAGGGGGAAGAGGTAGAGCGCCGGGTGTGGTCGCCCGGGCCCGTCGGGCTTCCTCATCCGATCTGCTCGTCGACGATCTTCTGTGCCTCCTCGGCCGCCTGCTCCGGCGACTGGCCGCCCACGACGGCGACGCACGCCGCCTCGACCGCGGCCTCCACGTCGAGGTCGAGGAACTGGTAGCGCGGGGCGAGGGCGGTGTTCCTCGACAGCCAGGGCTCGATCCGCTTGAGGTCGGGGTTGGTGTAGTCGACCCCCTCGACCGTCACGTGCTGGGCGGTGCCGTTGGCGTACTCGCCGGCCACCTCGGGGTCGGAGAGGTGCTCGAGCCACGCGACGGCGGTCTCCTGCTTGTCGGAGCTGCCGTTGACGCCGAGGATGAACGTGGCGTTGTGCACCCCCTCGTAGCGCGCCTCGCCGGCCGACGTGGTGATCGGGGCGATGAGGTCCATCGCGAACTCCGCGCCCAGCGCCCGGGTGGCGGCGATGTGGTAGCTCCCGGTGGCCAGCATGGCGGCCTTCTGCTCGGTGAAGAGCTGCTGCAGCGGCTCGGGTGCGCTCCCCGTGGCGTTCTTCTGCATGTAGGGCGCCAGCTCGGCGTACTGACCGAGCGTCTTGAGGAACCAGTCGTCGGTGCACTTGTAGTCGCCGGACTCGATCTTCGTGCCGAAGTCGTCCGACGGCGCGTTGTTCATGGTCATCGCGTTGAACAGCTGCGCGGCGTTGCCGGCGTCGCCGCCGGGCCAGGCGATCGGGGTGACGTCGGCCGAGCGCAGCTGCTCGCAGAGTGCCAGGAAGCCGTCCCAGTCCTGCGGCAGCTCGGAGACTCCGGCCTTCTCGAAGAGGTCGACGTTGTAGATCGGCATCAGGAACACGACCTGGTAGGGCAGGCCGTACTGGGTGCCGTCCTTCTGGCCCACGGGGGTGAAGCGGTCGCTGTAGCGGGAGACGAAGTCCTGGTCGCCGAGCTCGGCGAAGAGACCGGCGGAGACCATGTCCTCGAACTGCGCGCCCCGGAAGGCGGTGAACGCGTCGCCGACCTCGCCGCCGCGCAACCGCTGGATCGCGCTGGACTGGTAGTCCTGCGACGGCGAGATGTCCTGCTTGACCCCGGCGTCGGCGTTGGCATCGGCGAAGCCGGTGATGATCGAGTCGAAGACCTGCTGGTCCTCGGCGCGCCAGTGGGCGAACGAGATGGTGTCGGTGGCCGATCCACCAGAGGGAGCCGTGCCACCACCACCGGACGTCGAGCCGGGCCCGGCGCAGGAGCTGGCGGCGTACGCGATGCCGGCGGCGCCCACCAACCCCATGAAGCTCCGGCGGTCGATGCTGATCGGTCGGTGGGAGGAGGGCATGGCGATGTCCTTTCGGATTTGGCGACTAACTCGACTACCTTAATCAGGTTAGGGGTTGGCCCCGACCTCCCCCCTGTGTCAGGAGGAGCGCGACCCGAGAAGTCCCTTCACGTAGGCCGCCTGCCCCAGGTGCTGGAGGCAGTCGGCCTCGATGCTGATCAGGCGTACGCCCGCGGTGACCGGCGGGTCCCACCGCTGGTCGACCTCCCGCTCGAGCTCGGCCTCGTCGACGGTCTGCAGGTAGCGCGCGGTCGCGAGCGTCACCTCGTGGTGGTAGTCCACGAGCAGGGCCGGGTCCTCGATGCGCAGGGCGTCGACCTGCTCGCTGGTGTGGCCGTAGCCCACGTCGTCGGTGCCGTTGGGCAGGCCGAAGCGGTCCTGGAACCGCTCCCAGACCTGCCGCTCCCCGGCGAGGTCGGCGATGTGGTCGTCCTGCACCCGGGCCAGGTGCCACAGCAGCCAGCCGATGGGGTTGCCGACCCCGTCGGGGCGGTGGTGCAGCGTCTCGTCGTCGAGGCCGTCGGCGATCCCGTCGTAGATCTCGGTGATCCGGCCGAAGCCCTCGGTGAGCACTCCTCGCACGTCCATGACGTCACTCCACCGGGGTCGCGGACCGGACCTGGGGGGCCGAGGACTGCTCGTCCTTCATGGCGTCGATCTCGGTGAGGATGCGCGTGCGCTCGTCTGCGCTGAGCGAGACCTGCGCCTTGGCGAGCCCCTCGTCGAGCTGCTCGGCGATGGTGCTGTCCTCGGCGCTGTACTGCCAGGAGGAGACCTCGTCGACCACTCGCTGCGCGGCCTCGGTGGCTGCCTGCTTCACCTCGTCAGTCATGCGGACCACGGTAGTGAGGCGGTCAACCGTCCGTCGGGGTGTGCCGGCGGGCCGAGCCCGTCACATCGCGCGGGCCAGGCTGCGCCGCAGCGACCAGGCACCGAGGGCGCCCAGCAGGACCCCCATCCCCGCCAGCACGGCGAGCTCCGGCAGCACGTCGACCAGGCCGGCGCCGCGGCGCTGGACGTCGGCGAGCGCCTCGTAGGCCCACGCGTGCGGGGTGAAGCGCGAGATGGTGCGCATCGTGTCGGGGAAGAGCTCGAGCGGGAACATCGACCCGCCCAGTGCCGCGAGGACCAGCCCGATCCCGATGCCGGCGCCGTTGGCCGCCCCCTCGTTCTCCAGCAGGGTGCCCAGCAGGATCGCGGCCCCCGCCGCGACGAGGCTGAAGAGCACCAGCACGAGCAGGGCGACCGGCAGGCTGCCCCAGGCCACGCCGAAGATGAGGCTGGTCGCGAGCATCAGGTAGCCGCCCTGGAACAGGCCGATCGCCCACCGGCCGAGCACCTGGCCGGCGATGAGCTCACCGGGCGTCACGGGCCCGGCCAGCATCCGCGACACGACACCGAGCCGACGGGCCTGGATGAGGGTGGCCGACCCGCCGAGGCAGGCCAGGAAGACGAAGAGCAGCAGCTGCCCCGCGGCACCGAACTCGAACTGGCCCATCGCGTCGAACTCCTCGCTGACCCGGTCGACGCTCGTCACCTCGAGGCGCGGGGCGCCGACCTCGCGCTCGGCGGCTGCGAGCGCTGCGGCGACCCGATCGGCCGGCACCCCGGCGGCCTCCAGGGCGAGCTGCTGCCCGCGTCTCGATCGCAGCGCCTCGACGGCGGTCCGCACGTCCTGCTCGACGACCTGGGCGGTGCCCGAGGAGCCGCGCACGACCTCCAGCGTCACGGGCCCGCCGGCGTCGTACGCCGTCCCCGCGTCACCGTCGACGCGCACGGCGGCGTCGAGCCGGCCGCGGGCGAGCAGCGCCAGCGCCTCGTCCCACGCGGCGTCGTCGCTGACCACGACGTCCTGGGTCTCGAGCTGCTCGACCAGCGCGGAGCGCAGCGACGAGTCCGGGCCGCTGACCGCCACACGGCCCGCGGTCGCGTCCTCGCCGAACTGCAGGCCGATCATCAGCACCAGCAGCAGGGGGAACACGAAGACGAAGAAGAGGTTGGAGCGGTCGCGCAGGAAGAGCCGGAGCTCGGCGCCGGCCACGGTGAGGGCGTTCCTCATGACAGCGCTCCCCGGTCGGGGACGAGCCGCGAGACGACGAGCATCGCGACGGTGAAGCCCAGCATGACGGCCACCGGCGCGCCGAGGTCGCCGATGCCTCCGCCGGCGGAGGTGGTGCCGAGCCCGCGCAGCAGCGCCGACACCGGGTTGAGGTCGAGCACCCGCGAGAGGGCGCCGCTCGCGCCGACCGGGAAGAAGGCGCCGCCCCCGATGCCCAGCACCAGCGCGACGATCGAGGTCGCGATGCCCGCCTGCTCGGTGGTGCGGGCGACCCGGACGACCAGGAACATCACGGACGTCCCGGCCGCGGCCGCGCAGAGCACGAGCAGGGCGACGGCCGGGACCGAGCCGAAGTGGGCGTCGAAGAGGTAGCCGCCCAGCGCCAGCAGGATGCTCGTCGACACGACGCCGAGCACGAAGCTGACCAGCGCCTTGGACGCGATCACCACCCACCGCGGGATCGGCATCGAGCGCAGCCGGGCCAGCGTGCCCGCCTCGCGGTCGACCAGCAGCCCGCTGACACCGAAGCTCACGGTGAAGAGCAGGAAGAGCCCGGCCTGCCCCGCGACCAGCGCCGCACCCGCGCCGAGCTGCTCGTCGGACGCCTCGCCGCGCACGAGGTCGTACGCCGGCGCGTCGGCCGTGGCCTCCTCCACCAGCGCGGCGACCTGGTCCCGCGGCACGCCCTCGGCCAGGGCCGCGCGGGTGGTGGCCGCGCCGCCGGCCAGCTGCTGCAGCGCCCCGTCGACCACCGACAGCACGATGTCGGTCTCGACCCCGGCCTCGTCGCCGCGCACGGCGACGACGGTGACGGGCGTCCCGTCCCCGGCCGCCTGCCCGAAGCCCTCGGGGACGAGCAGTGCCAGCCCGGCGTCCCCGTCCTCGACCTGCCGCCGGGCCGTCTCGTCGTCGGTCTCGACGACGGTGACGTCGAGCTCGTCGGCGTCGTCGAGCGAGCGGACCACGCCGACCAGCACCTGAGCGACGTCGTCGGCCGCGGGAGCGCTGACCGCGACGGTGACCGGGGCGAGGTCGACGTCCTCGGCGGCGCCGAAGACCAGGTTGAAGACCGTCATCAACGCCAGCGGCACGACCAGCGCGAAGATCAGGACCGACCGGTCGCGCAGCCGCTGGAGCAGGTCGGCACCGGTGAGGACGAGGAGCTGGCGCATCGTCAGTCCCGCAGGCCCTTGCCGGTGAGGTGGAGGAAGACGGACTCGAGGTCGGGCCGGGAGATCTCCACGTCGGCCAGCGTGACGCCGTGCGCCGCCGCCGTGCCGACGACCGGCGCGACGAGAGTCGAGGCGTCCTTGACGGTCAGCGTCGCCGCGCTCCGGTCGGCGTCGACGCGCTCGACGCCCGGGATGCGGCGCAGCTCCTCGGCGGCGTCCGCCAGGTCACCGCTGCTGGCGCCGAGCCGGATCGTGTCGACACCGCCGATGAGCCGGATGAGCTCGGCGCGCGTGCCCTCGGCCTCCAGGCGGCCGGCGTCGATGATGCCGATGCGGTCGCAGAGCCGTTCGGCCTCCTCCATGTAGTGCGTCGTGTAGAGCACGGCCATGCCCTCGACCGACAGCGCCTCCACCGACTCCAGGATCGCGTTGCGCGACTGCGGGTCGACGCCCACGGTGGGCTCGTCGAGGATCAGCAGGGTCGGCCGGTTGAGCAGGCCGACGCCGATGTTGAGTCGGCGCTTCATGCCGCCGCTGTAGTGCTTGCTGCGGTCCTTGGCCCGGTCGGCCAGGCCGATCAGGTCGAGCACGTCGTCGACGCGCGCCTTCAACGCCGCACCGCGCAGGCCCTGCAACCGGCCGAAGAGCATGAGGTTCTCGCGACCCGTCAGGTCGGGGTAGATCGCGAGCTCCTGCGGCACCAGCCCGACGTGCCGCTTGGGGTCGGTGGTCCGCGGGGTCATCCGCTCGCCGGCGACGGTCACGGTGCCGTGGTCCGCCGCGATGAGGCCGGCCACCATCGAGATCATCGTGGTCTTGCCCGCCCCGTTGGGCCCGAGCAGGCCGTAGGTCTCGCCCGGCGCGATGCGGAACGAGACGTCGTCGACCGCCGTCAGGTCCCCGAACCGGCGGACCAGCGAGTCCACCACCAGCACGTCGTCGGTCACCACGGCCCCCTTCCTCCTCGCCCCCACGCTAGGGACCGCGGGCGAGCTCGGGGAGGGCCGAACGTCACGCGTGCGGCGGTTGATCGGCGCGGGTGCGCAGCACCCGCGGCTCGGCGAGCTCGGGGAGCAGCCGGTCGCGGGTCATCGGCGTCCCCGTGGAGCCCCGGCTGCCGCGGGCGACGACCTCGACGTCGTCGTCTCGCGCGAGCACGCCGTCGGCAGCGCCGACCTCCCGCGATGGACGCGCTCACCCCTACGCTCGCGGCATGGACCACGCGGCGGACCCCGACGGGCGTACGCCGCCCGGGATCCCCGGCCTCACCGCGCTGGTCGAGCGCGCCACGCGCCTCCTCGACCAGCCGGGCCGCGCGGTGCTCGGCATCGTCGGCCCGCCGGGCGCCGGCAAGTCGACGCTCACCGAGCGGCTGCTGGCGCGACTGGCCGACGACCTCGGCCCCGACGCCGTCGCCCACCTGCCGATGGACGGCTTCCACCTCGCCGACGTCCAGCTCGGCAGGCTCGGCCGCCGCGACCGCAAGGGCGCGCCCGACACGTTCGACGTCGACGGCTACGTCGCCGCCCTGCGCCGGCTCCACGCCGAGCCCGACCGCACCCTCTACGCCCCCGGCTTCGAGCGCGACCTGGAGCAGCCCGTCGCGGCGGCGATCGCGATCGAGCCGACCGCGCGGCTCGTCGTGACCGAGGGCAACTACCTCCTGCTGCCCGACGGGGGGTGGGACCGGGTCCGCCCCCTGCTCGCCGAGGCGTGGTACGTCGACCTCGACCCCGGCGTACGACGCGAGCGGCTGGTGCGCCGCCACGAGCGGTACGGCAAGTCCCCGGGGGCCGCGCGGTCGTGGGTCACGCGCGTGGACGAGCCCAACGCCCAGCGGGTGACGGCCACCCGCGACGCCGCCGACCTGGTCGTCCGGCTCGACGGGCCGTGACCGCGGCGTCCGTGACGGACCCCGCGGTCACTCGTCCCGGGTGGCGGGTGGGCGGCCGCGCCTGGGCACCGGGCCGGCGTCGCGCGGCGCCCGGCCGGCGGCCCGGAGCGCGTCGCGGATCACGATCTCGATCTGGGCGTTGACGCTGCGCAGCTCGTCGGCCGCCCACCGTTGGAGGGCGGCGTGCACGGCGGGGTCCAGGCGCACCAGCACGGGCTTGCGCTCCGGACCCCGTCGGGGAGCCGCCGGCTCCGTCTCCTCGCCCATGGCCGGGCCCGCTCAGGTGTAGAGCGACCCGGCGTTGACGACGGGTGTCGTGCCCCGCTCCGAGCAGAGCACCACCAGCAGGTTGGACACCATGGCCGCCTTGCGCTCGGCGTCGAGGTCGACGATGTCCTTCCTCTCGAGCTGGGCGAGGGCACTCTCCACCATGCCGACCGCGCCCTCGACGATCTTCTCGCGCGCGGCGATCACGGCCGACGCCTGCTGGCGCTGGAGCATCGCCTGGGCGATCTCGGGGGCGTAGGCGAGGGCGGAGATGCGCACCTCGATGACCTCGAGGCCGGCCAGCGCGATGCGGGCGGCGACCTCGGCGGCCAGCTCGCCGGAGATGATCTCGGTGTCGCCGCGCAGGGTCACCTCGTTGGCGGCGTGGTCGTAGGGGTGGCTCATCGCCACGTGGCGCAGCGCGGACTCGGCCTGCACCGCCACGAAGTCCTCGTAGTCCTCGACCGCGAAGGTGGCCCGGGCCGTGTCGGCGACCTGCCACACGACGATCGAGGCGATGTTGATCGGGTTGCCGTCGGCGTCGTTGACCTTGAGCTCGTGGGTCTCGAAGTTGTGCACGCGCACCGAGACGTTGCGGCGCGTGGTGAGGGGCACGAGCATCCGCAGGCCCGGCTTGCGCACCGTGCCGACGTAGCGGCCGAAGAACTGCACGACCCGGGTCTGTCCCGGCGCCACGATCGTCAGCGACGCTGAGAGCACCAGCCCGAGGAGCACCACGGTCGATCCGCCGAGGATCTGGCCGATGCCGCCGCGCCCGGCGTCGGCGTCGATGATGCCGAGCACGACCAACCAGCAGCCGAGCCCGATCAGCGCCAGCGAGACCGCGAGGCCCGCGAAGCCGTCGACCGACCACGCCACACGCTCGGTGACGTCCACCCGCGTCCCCTCGTGCCCGACCGGCCGGCCGGCGGGGGTCCCGCCCTCCGACTCGTCGACGTGTCCGGCGTCCTTGACCTGCTGCTCACCGCTCATGTGCACCCTCCGTCAGAATGTGATGGCAAAGTGATATCACATTCTGCGAGCGGCGTCGTCACCCGCGTCGGGCCGCCAGCACCTCGAGGTAGTGCGGGTTGTGCATCACGCCCAGCACGTTGCCGAACGGGTCGACCACCGAGGCGGTCGCGAAGCCGGCCTCGCGCTCGGTGAGCGGCTCGTGCTCGACGGCGCCCATCCGGAGGAGGGTGGCGAGGGTGCCGGGGAGGTCGTCGACGTGCCAGAACATCACCGCGCCGCCCGGCCCGTCCCCGGCAGAGCCCGGGGCGTACCTGCGGTCGATGATCCCCAGCTCGTCCTCGTCGTCGCCCACCCGGAACTCCACGTAGGCCGGCTCCGCCGGAGCCGGCGGGAACGAGTAGTAGGGCTGCACGCCGAGCAGCTCGGCGTACCAGGCGCTCGCCGCACCCAGGTCGTCGGCGGTGAAGCTGATGGTGGCGAAGCCTCGGAACATGCTCACTCCTCTGGTCAGGCCCCGGCGGGGCGTCACCACGCCGATGCTCCCGGCCGGGTGCTCGCCGTGCTACCGCTCCGTGCGGACAGCCCAGTAGGTGTGCGGCGACCGGCGGCGAGCGCCCGTCGGACACGCTGGTCGTCGCGCGCTCAGCCCGTCGTCGCCCGGCCCCGACGCGCTCGCCCCACGGCGCCGGCGCGGACGTAGACGACGGCCGTCACCACGTTGAGCACCACCGCCGTGGCGAGGTACATCGCGAGGTTGAGCCCGGGCACCGCGTCGGCCGGGAGCGTGTAGGCCATCACCACCCGGGCGACCGCGTCGAGCAGGGTGCCGGTCGCCCACAGCGTGCTCGAGGTGCGCCACATCCGCCGGAACCAGGGCTCGCGCTGCCAGAGTCCCTCCCAGTCGCGCGGCCAGCCGAGGCGGCCCTCGACCATGGGCCTGGCGAACTGGTAGGCGAGCGGGCGCTCGGCCCACCACAGGCTCGCGAGGAACCAGAAGCCGACGCCGCCGGTGACGAGCGCGTCCTTGGCGAGGAGGAACCGCTCGTCGCCGGGCAGCAACGAGATCGCGAAGCTCGCGAAGAGCAGGACGGTGAAGAACGCCTCGAGCCCGCTGGGGCGGTGGCCGCGCAGCATCGCCAGGCAGGCCGGCACGAGCGACAGCACCGCGCCGACCACGAGGGCGGCGTAGACGCTGACGCCGGCCTGGCGCATCAGGTAGTAGAGCGCGGTCGAGCCCACGATGCCGAGGACCGGTCGCAGCAGGGTCACGGGTCGGCGCTCGTCGCGCGGTCGAAGAGCTCGACCAGCTCGGCGGCGTACGCCGTGCAGTCGAGGTCGGGATCGGCCTGCAGCTGGAACGGGACGGCCTCGACCGCGCGCTGGACCGTGCTCGCCACGACGAGCGGGTCGAAGCCGCGCAGCTCCCCCCGCTCCTGGCCCTCGCGCAGGATCTGCTCGAGGTGGCTGACGTCGCTCGGCCCGGCCGCGCCCTGGCCCCACGCGCCGGACATGACCACCTGGAGCAGCGCGGCCATCGGCGCGCGGTGGGTGTCGGCGTAGCCGACGACGCCCTCGATGTAGGCGCGCAGCCGGCCGCGGGCCGTGTCCTGTCGCATGACCAGCGGGCCGACGTACGCGCCGATCCCGGCGACCACGTGCTCGACCAGCGCCGCGACCAGCTCGTCCTTGCCGGCGAAGTGATAGCTGATCAGCCGAGTGCTGGAGAGGCCGGCGCGCTCGGCGATCCGGGCGAACGACGCCCGCGCGAAACCCTCCTCGGCGACCACCGCGATCGTCGCCTCGAGCACCTGCGCCCGACGGGCCTCCGACGTGACCGAGCGGGAAGTTACCTGCATGGATAAAAAGTAACTCAGATGAGTAATCCCCGCCACCGGCTCGTCCGCCCTATCCAGCGGACCCCCGCGGGTGTAGGCAGGGAGGGTGAGGCCGTCCGTCCTCGCGTCCGCCCGACGAGGAGCCCCACGAGGAGCCCCACGAGGAGATGGCATGGCCGCACTCGAGAGCACCCAGCTGCTGACCGAGCTCGAGCCGGTGGTGGAGGACAACCTCAACCGGCACCTGTCGATGGCCGACGAGTGGATGCCCCACGAGTACGTCCCGTGGAGCCTGGGCCGCGACTTCGCCGACCTCGGCGGCGACCCGTGGGAGGTGGCGCAGTCGCAGCTCTCCCCCGTCGCCCGCACGGCCCTCGAGGTCAACCTGCTCACCGAGGACAACCTGCCGAGCTACCACCGCGAGATCGACCGCGCCTTCGGCCGCGACAGCGCCTGGGGCACCTGGGTCAACCGGTGGACGGCCGAGGAGGGTCGTCACGCGTTCTGCATCCGCGACTACCTCCTCGTCACCCGCGGCGTCGACCCCGTCGAGCTCGAGCAGGCGCGGATGGAGACGATGGAGACCGGCTACGAGGCGATGGACAAGTCGCTGCTCAACGTGTGCGCCTACGTGTCCTTCCAGGAGCTCGCCACCCGGGTCTCGCACCGCAACACCGGCCGCTACACCGAGGAGCCGATCGCCGACCGGCTGCTCGCCCGCGTGGCCAAGGACGAGAACCTCCACATGATCTTCTACCGCAACCTCGTCACCGCCGCGCTCGAGCTCACGCCGAGCCAGACCATGCGCGCGATCACCGAGGAGGTCGTCGGGTTCGAGATGCCCGGCAGCGTCATCCCGGGCTTCTCCCGCAAGGCCGTGCAGATGGCCAAGGCCGGCATCTACGACCTGCGCATCCACCACGACGACATCGTCACGCCGCTCCTGCGGCAGTGGGGGGTGTGGGAGCTGACCGACCTGGACGCCGACGGCGAGGCGGCCCGCGACGAGCTGGCCGCGGCCGTCGCCGCGCTCGACGGGGAGGCGACCCGCTTCGTGGAGCGGCGCGACGAGGCGGCGGCGAAGAAGGCGGCGCGAGGCGCCTGACCCGCCGCCCTCACCAGCGGTTGCGGACGTCCTCGGCCCAGCCGACCAGGTCGTCGACGCGGATCCACTCCCCCGCCTCGTCACGCACGCGCCCCGACCAGTGGCCGAAGCACTGGTGCGTGCGCGAGGAGAAGACCTTGAGGTCGGTGACCGAGCGCTTGAGGTGGAACGGCGTGAAGGTCAGGTCGGCGGCCTCGCCGGCCACCCGCCAGGGCGCCATCCAGTCGTCGGTGTCGTAGCGCCAGTCGAGCTCCTCGCTGATCTTGGTCAGGCGGCCGTCGACGACCAGCGCGTTCTCGCACATCCCGGTGCCGTCGGTCCACCTCGCGCCGACCTGGAGGCCGACCACGCGTCCGTCGGTGCGTCCCGAGCCGGCTCCCCAGTTCCAGTGCATCGCGTAGGGCCAGCGCCCGCGCCCGTGGTCGAGCACCGCCCACGACTCCCCCGCCGGGACGGCGTACTCCTGGCCGTCGACCCACACCGTGCCGACGACCGGACGCGCGACGTCCTTGACCGTGTACTGGAAGAGCCGGTCCGACCACGGCACGACGACGCCCAGGCTCTCGTGCCCGGGCGGGCGCTCGGCGGTGACGTCGACGCGCACCCGGCTCCCCTCCGCGCGCAGCCGGGTGCCGCCGTCGACCTCGTCGAGGTCGATGCTCACCGTCCTGGTGCGCGCCCGGGCCGGTCCGCGGCCGAGGGTGCCGGGCAGGGTCGCGCTGCGTCCCAGCACGCCGATGGCGTCGTGCGCGACCTCCTCGCCGGTGCGGCGGTCGAGCACCCAGATGCTGTGCACGGCGGCGTAGTCGATGTCGGAGACGACGAGCGCGACCACATGGGTGGGCGTGGTGACCCCCCAGTACTCCCAGCGCTTGTTGCGCCCGCGCCCCACCCGGCCGCGCCCGATCCCGTCGGTGGTGATCAGCGGGGTCCGGGTCCAGCCGACGGCCTCGCGGTTGAGTCGGCCGTCGGGCAGGGTCAGGGACGTCGCGGCCGTGATCTCGCGCTCGCGCAGCTGCTCACCACTCATGGCGCAACCCAACCACCGGCCCCGCCCCGGGCGCCCGTCAGGTGGCAGGCGCGATGATCACCCCATGACGGAGCGCAACGTCCTCGGCGGCGAGCTCGACCCCTGCGGCACCGACCCGGTCACGGGCTTCCACCGCGACGGCACCTGCACGGTCGGCCCGCAGGACGTCGGCCTGCACGCCGTCTGCGCGGTGATGACCGAGGAGTTCCTGGCCCACCAGGCCGCGGTCGGCAACGACCTGTCCACCCCGCGTCCCGAGTGGCACTTCCCCGGTCTCGTCCCGGGCGACCGCTGGTGTGTCGTCGCCGTCCGCTGGCTCCAGGCGTACGACGCCGGGGTGGCCGCCCCCGTCGTGCTGTCGGCCACGTCCGAGCGCGCGCTCGACGTCGTACCCCTCGAGGTGCTGCAGGCCCACTCGGTCGACGTGCCGCCCGACCTCAGCGGGCTCTGACCCGATGACCCGTCGTCTCGGCAGGAGGATCCTCATGGCGGTCGTGGTCGTGCTGCTCGTCGGCGGGCTGGCCCTGGCGGCCGTCTGGGGACTGCAGCGGCAGCTGATCTACTTCCCCGACGCGAGCGACGTGCCGCCTGCGGACGAGGTGCTCCCCGGCGCCCGTGACGTCACCCTGCAGACGTCCGACGGGCTCGAGCTGGGTGCGTGGTACGTCGCGGCCGACGCCGCGAGCGACACCGGGATGGCGGTGCTGGTGGCGCCGGGCAACGGTGGCAACCGCGCCGGACGCGCCGGTCTCGCGCGGCAGCTGAGCGATCGTGGATTCAGCGTGCTTCTGGTCGACTACCGCGGCTACGGCGCCAACCCCGGCAGGCCGAGCGAGAAGGGACTGGCCGCCGATGCCGACGCCGCGGTGCGCGCCCTGGGCGACCTCGGCCATCCGCTCGACCGCACGCTCTTCTTCGGTGAGTCGCTGGGCACCGGCGTGGTCGCAGGCCTGCAGCAGCGGCACCGTCCGGCCGGCATCGTGCTGCGGTCGCCGTTCACCGAGCTCGCGGACGTCGGTCGCCACCACTACCCGTGGCTGCCTGTGCGCACGCTGCTCCGCGACCGGTTCCCCGTGCTGGAGCCCCTGGCCGCCAGCGACGTCCCCGTCACCGTGATCTACGGCGACCGCGACAGCGTGGTGCCGACCGAGCTCAGCGCGCGGGTCGCCGACGGCGCGCCGGCCCTCGTCGAGCGCGTCGTGTTCGAGGGGGCCGACCACAACGACGCGGTCATGTTCGGGCGGCGGGTGGCCGAGGCGGTCGCCCGGCTCGCCCGCGAGGTGCGCTGAGCTCCGTCCACCCACCGTCAGCTGCTCACCTCGTCACAGCAGGATGATCCGGTCCTTCACGCTGTCGAAGGCGGCAGGCTCGAGGCCGGCGAGGGTCATCAGGTCCTCGGGGTGCTCGAACCTGCTCAGCTGCTGGCGTGACTCGACGACGCCCGTGGCCTGGTCGGCGGTGAGCCCGAGCGACTGCTGCAGGACCTCGGCGGGCGCACTGTTGACGTCGACCAGCCCGCCGTCGTCGTACTGCCGGGGCAGGTCGGGCCGACCGATCCGCAGGTCGCGGGCCATGGCGGGATCGCGCCTCGCGAGGGCGCGCGCCTCCTCGCGCTTGGCGCGCTCGGCCTGCACGAGGGCCACCGCGGCCGCGTTGGGGTCGTACGACGGAAGGGGCGCAGCCACCGGCACATAGCTCACCTGGGCAGGCCCCGCGACCTTCCCTCCCATGACGAGCGCGTAGACGACGGAGCCGATCCAGGCAGCGAAGTAGAGCGTGAGACCGATGTCGGAGCCCAGGCCGTCGCTGTCGTCGGCGGCGACGAGCATGAAGCCCACGAGCCACGAGGCGCCCAGGCCGCCGGCCCACGTCCATGCCTGCCGGGTCCTCGACTTGGTCGCGATGGCGATCAGCGGCACCACGGCCAGCAGGCCCATCGAGAAGGCGGGGAACACCCACAGCCATCGCAGCGGCTTGCGGCTGTGGTGGACGGCGGGCGGGCCGGGCCGCATGTGCTCGCCGCCGTAGGGACCTGCGGGTGGGCTGGGCTGCATGCGCGCGATCGTATGTCGTCGGCGCGCGCGTCGCCGCAGAACGACGCGTGGGATCCGCGTGCCGGACGCGCCGACGCACGCCCTAGGTTGGCGCCATGACCCGCGTCCTCCTCGCCCCCGACAAGTTCAAGGGCTCGCTCACCGCGACCGAGGTCGCGGCCGCGCTCGAGCGCGGGCTGGCGGGCGTCGCCGGCGACGTCGAGGTGGCGGTCTCCCCGGTCGCCGACGGTGGCGACGGGACGCTCGACGCCGCCGTCGCGGCTGGCTACGAGAGGGTCGACGTCCGCGCGAGCGGGCCGACCGGCGAGCCGGTCGACACTGCGTGGGCACACCTCGCGGGCACTGCGATCGTGGAGATGGCCGACGTGTCGGGGCTGGTGCGACTGCCCGGCGGGCGGTTGGAGCCGATGACCGCCACCAGCCGCGGCACGGGCGAGCTCATCGCGGCGGCGCTCGACGCGGGCGTGCGACGCATCGTGCTCGGCGTCGGCGGCAGCGCCTGCACCGACGGCGGGGCCGGCCTGCTCCAGGCCCTCGGCGCGCGACTCCTCGACCCGTCGGGTGCCGAGATCGGCGACGGCGGCGGCGCCCTCGCCGCGCTGGCGGCCGTCGACCTCGGCGGGCTCCACCCGCGGCTGCGCGAGGTCGAGGTGGTGGTGGCGTGCGACGTCGACAACCCGCTCACCGGCCCGCACGGCGCAGCGGCGATCTACGGGCCCCAGAAGGGCGCGAACGAGGCGCAGGTGGCCGAGCTCGACGCGCACCTGGGCCGCCTCGCCGACCTGGTGTCGGCCGCGACCGGCCGCGACGTCCGCGACGTCCGCGACTCCCCCGGCGCCGGAGCAGCGGGCGGCGTCGGGTTCGCCGCGATGGCCGTGCTCGGCGCCACGCTCCGGCCGGGGATCGACCTCGTCCTCGAGATGGTCGGCTTCGAGCAGACTCTGGCGGGAGCCGACCTCGTCGTCGTCGGCGAGGGCGCGCTCGACGAGCAGTCGCTGCGCGGCAAGGCCCCGATCGGCGTGGCACGGCTCGCCCGGGCCGCCGGCGCCCGAGTGGTCGCCGTCTGCGGGGTCAACCACCTGTCCCCACCCGCCCTCGCGGCGGCCGGCATCGACGCGGCCTACGCCGTCGTCGACCGCGCGCCGAGCACCGAGTCCGCGATCCACGACGCGGCGACGCACCTCGAGCAGCTCGCTGCCGACGAGCTGCCGCGCCACCTCTGACTCACACCACTCGCGGGCGTCCGTGGCCTGGCGGCTGGCGCCCGCCTCTCCGAGACGGTGGAGGTCGCGGCCGCGTGGCAGCATTCACCGACACACCTGCAGCGCACGGCGGCTCGCCAGGTGAGTCCCCCGAGCCGACCAGGAGGCGTCCACGGTGCCCGATCCGGACACGTCCGCCGTGCCGCCGCTGCGCATCCACCAACGTGAAGCGCTCGAGGCTCTCACCCGCGCATGGGCCGACGCGGATCACCCACGCGCATGGGTCGTCCTGCCGCCCGGCGCAGGCAAGACGCGCGTCGGACTCGAGGCCGTCTCGGGCGAGCTCCGGGCACACCCCGACACCCGCGCCGTCGTGCTGGCCCCCAACACCGCCATCCAGTCCCAGTGGATCGCCGAGGCCCAGACGTTGGGGCTCGACGCGAGCGACGACAAGTCCCTCCTCAGCCCGCTGACCTGCCTGACCTACCAGTCCCTGGCCGTCTTCGACTCCGAGGCCGCCGGCGACGTGGACTCCACGACCCCGGTCGTCGACCGGCTGCACCCCAACGGCGTCGCCCTCTTCGAGCGGATCCGCACCCAGCCACGCCTGGTGCTCGTCCTCGACGAGTGCCACCACCTGCTCGAGGTGTGGGGGCGGCTGCTCGCCGAGCTGCTCGACGCCATCGGTCGCGCGCACGTCCTCGCGCTGACCGCGACACCGCCCGAGAGCCTCGCCGGCGAGCAGCGCGCCCTCGTCGACCGGCTCTTCGGAGAGATCCGCTACCGCGTCTCGGTGCCGGCGGTGGTGAAGGAGGGCCACCTCGCGCCGTTCGACGAGCTCGTCTGGCTGACCACCCCTACGGCCACCGAGGAGGTCTGGCTGACCGGCGAGGCGCTGCGCTTCACCGAGCTCACCACCCTGCTCACCACCCCGGGCTTCGGGTCGGTCGGTTTCTACGAGTGGCTCACCGCCCGGTTCGTCGAGCCCGTCCCCGCCACGACCACCTGGGCGGCGCTCGCCGAGCGCGAGCCCGATCTGTGCGACGCCGCTCTGCGCATGCACCACGCGGGCCTACTCGCCCTGCCCGTCGGCGCCCGGCTTCGGGAGGGGCACCGGCACGCCCCGTCGGCCGAGGACTGGGTCCGGCTCCTCGGCGACTGGCTGCTCCACCACGTCGCCGAGTCCGCCGACCCGGCCGACGCCGAGGTGCTCGCGGTGGTGAGGGCCGCGTTGCCGTCGGTGGGCCACCAGTGGACGCGTCGCGGCGTACGACGCGGGCGCTCCACCGTCGACCGCGTGCTGGCCAGGTCGTACGCCAAGCCCGGCGCCGCCGTCCAGATCATCGCGTCCGAGCACGCCGCGATCGGCGAGCGGACCCGGGTGCTGGTGCTGTGCGACCACGAGCGCGCGACCGCGACCGTGCCGTTGACCCTGGACGGGGTCCTCGACGCCGAGGCCGGGTCGGCGATCGCGGCGCTGGAGGCCCTGCTCGCAGACCCGAGCACCGCGCTCCTGCACCCGATGCTGGTCACCGGCTCCGTCGTCGCCGCCTCCGAGGCGACGCTGCGCGACCTCGTCGCCTTCGTCACCGACCGCGACCCCGACCTGGCCTCGCGCCTGCACGTCGAGACCGCGGATGGCCCGGTCGCGACGTGCGCGTCCGGATGGACCTCGCGCGCCTGGGTCGGCCACGTCACCGCGTTCTTCGAGTCCGGCCGGACCCAGGTCCTCGTCGGCACCCGCGGTCTCCTCGGCGAGGGGTGGAACGCCCGCGGCGTCTCCTCGCTCGTCGACCTGACCACCGCCACCACCCTCACGGCCGTCGTCCAGACACGCGGCCGGGCGCTGCGCACCGACCCGACCTGGCCGGACAAGGTCGCCACCAACTGGACCGTCGTGTGCGTCTCGGAGTCACACCCCAGGGGCGACAACGACTGGTCCCGGCTGGTGCGCAAGCACCAGGGGTTCCACGGCATCGACGCCGACGGCGACATCGTCGACGGGGTCGCCCACATCGACGCGTCCTTCTCCCCCTTCACCCCGCCACCCGTCGACTCGTTCGACGCCCTCAACGCACGGATGCTGATGGCTGCCTCCGCGCGAGACGCCATCCGCGAGGCCTGGAAGGTGGGTGAGCCCTACCAGGACGTCACGCTCGCGTCGCTGCGCGTACGCCGCCCCGCCGTCGACCTCGCGCCACCCGACGAGGTCGTCACCCTCACGCCGGTCCCTCCGTCGTGGCGGCTGACCTCGGACGGCATGACGACCGAGGCCCCGGTCCCCGCGACGAGCTGGCGTACGTCCCTCGCGCTGGGCGCGGCGGCTGCCGGTGTCGGCGCCGCCTCCCTCACCGTCGGCGAGTGGGCGCTCGTGGCCGGCGCAGTGGGCGGGCTCGCGACCCTCGGCCGGAGCGCCGTGACCGCTCGATCGCACGCGGACGACCTCGCCTCGTGGGTGCGAGAACAGCTCGCCCTGACGGCGGGCGTCCCACCGCTGGAGGCGGTCGCGGCGGCAGTCGCGGACGGCCTTGCTTCGGCCGGGCTGACGACCATCGGCGCGTCGGCGCTCGCGGTCGACGTCCACCCGGGCGGGGAGTACCGCTTCCGCCTCGTCGGCACCGAGGACGACGCCGAGGTGTTCGCAGCCGCGTTCGACGAGGCGATCGCCCCGGTCGGCGCCCCGCGCTACCTCGTGTCGCGCTACACCGACGCGCACCTGCCAGACCGCGCGATCCGTACGCGCCGGGGCGCGCGCTCAGCGTTGCGTGCCGCCCGGGCCACCAGCGAGGCCTGGCATCCGGCCCCAACCGTCCTCGGCCGCAACGCCACCAACGCCCGCTGCTACCTCGACGCCTGGCGCAGGTGGGTCGGCGAGGGCCGGCTGCTCGCCACCGCGAAGCCGGAGGGAGCCGGCGTCGCGACCGCGGTGTCGGGCGAGGACCCGTTCGCTGCGACCACGGTGATGCGCCGACACTGGTCCTGACCCAGTGCGCGTGCCGAACTCGGCGACCACGTGGGCCTTAGACCGCGACGATGGTCAGGGTCGGGTCCAGCCGCGCGATGTCGTTTGATCATACTGTCCGGCGCGCAAGCGGGACCACCTTCGAGGACTCCTCCGGCAGAGGTCGACGGCGACGGCGACGGCTACCGTCGTCCTGGCGGCTGATCTCGTCCTCGTAGGGCAACGGCGGATAGTCGACGTACCTCGGATCGGCGCGCATCATGACCTCGAGGCTGACCCCACCACCCACCTCGCGACGCGCTCCCGACCTGCGAGCCCCGGACAGAGGTGGCGCATGTCTGGCACGGCGGCAGTTCTTGCATCAGTTGCTCACTCGCCCGATAGGGCGCAGGCCCCAACAAACCGCCAGACACGTCGCGATACCAGTGCGTGCAGTCGTCGTGATGGCGACTTTGGGACTGCTGAACGAATAGGGGACTTCCCGATCGGCTAGGACGAGGGTCCTGGCTGGAAGGATGGTCCGTCGTGGCTGGCAGGTATCCCAAGGAGTTCAAGGAAGACGTGATCCGGGTCGCCCGGGACCGTGGACCGGGCGAGACTCTCGAGCAGATCGCGCACGACTTCGGTGTGCATCCGGTGACGTTGTCGAAGTGGCTGCGCCAAGCCGATGTCGAGGACGGCATCAAGCCCGGTGTCACCAAGGACCAGGCCGCCGAACTCCGCGCCGCACGCAACCGGATCAGGCGACTGGAGCAAGAGAACGAGGTCCTGCGCCGGGCTGCGGCCTACCTGTCGCAGGCGAGCCTTCCGGGAAAAGGCTCTACCCGCTCGTGAGAGACCTCGCGGCGAGCGGTGTGCCTGCTGAGGTCTCCCTGGAAGTGCTCGGGCTTGGCCGCTCGGCCTACTACCGGTGGCTAGCGAAGCCGATCACCGACAGCGACTACGCCGAGGCGTACCTGGCCAACGCGATCTTCGATGCCCACCGCGACGACCCCGAGTTCGGCTACCGGTTCCTTTTCGATGAGGTCACCGATGCCGGCCACGAGGTCAGCGAACGCACCGTGTGGAGGATCTGCTCGGACAACGGCTGGTGGAGGGTGTTCGGGAAGAAGAAGCGCGGCAAGAAGGCCAAGGTCGGCGTCGCGGGCCATGACGACCTCGTCCGTCGAGACTTCACCGCGGCGGGCCCGAACCTGCTGTGGCTGACCGACATCTCCGAGCACCGCACCGACGAGGGCAAGCTCTACATCTGCGCGATCAAGGGCGTGTGGTCCAACCGCATCGTCGGCTACTCAATCAGTGACCGGATGGAGTCCAAGATCGCCGTCGACGCCCTCAACAATGCCGTCGCCCGCCGAGCAGTCGATGGGCAGAAGGTGGCCGGGTGCACGCTGCATTCGGACCGCGGGTCGCAATTTCGTGCGCGGAAACTTCAGCAGGAACTGTGGTGCCATCAGCTCCTCGGATCGATGGGCCAGGTCGGCTCAGCCGGCGACAACGCGGCCATGGAGAGCTTCTTCGCGCTGCTCCAAAAGAACGTCCTGAACCGGAGGCGATGGACCACCCGCGAGGAACTTCGCATCGCAATCGTGACCTGGATCGAGCGGACCTACCCCCGCCGCCGACGCCAAGAACGGCTCGGACGTTTGACCCCCATCGAGTTCGAACTCATCATGAGCAAGGCCGCCGATCAGGCAGCGTAGTCAAAAGTCCCCTGATCGTTCAGCAGTCCCGAGTGAGCAGTCGCGTCGGCTAGACGCTGACCTCAACCAAGAGGACGACGACGGGAACGGGTGGGCGCTTGTCGAACACTCCGCTTCGACCCGTCTTGGCTGTTCCCGGGCGCGCTCGTGGAGGTGGGCCGCACGGGCGGACACACGCTGGCGACCGTCCTCCGAACCGAGCTGATCGAGACAACGGACGGGCGGACTGCGGTGCTGGTGACGTTCCGGAAGGAGCTGCTTCCTGGCGACCAGGAGCGATACCAGTGGTGGTGGGACGCGCACGGGAGTCAGTGAGTCGCGGGACGCACGATCTTCATACGTAGCATCACACTTTGCCGCCGAGCTCATGCCCGGACGATCGGCCCGGGCGCGAGGGCTGGCACCTGAGCTGCACCACGTAAGACGTCCCGCCCGAGTCCACTCGGGCGGGACGTCTATGGGCGGATCACAGGCCGATTACCGCGGTCGTCGAGGCGCTCGGGTCAGTCCTTGATGTGTGCGAACCACCGGCGCCACCTGGGCGTCAGGGCCCGGTGCATCTCGTAGAGCACCGTCTTCTTCGCCTTGTCTGACCGGGACCGGTCATACCCCCGACCCAGCGGAACCTCACGGTCGCGCTTCGTCGGCTTGGCACGCCAGGCGGACGTCATCTGCGGACCAGCGTCCTTGACCGCCGCTGTCACGAACTCCTCGAATGCCTGTGCAGTCCGGGCCGGAGCGTGCAGGCGAAGCAGACCGCAGTAGTAGTTGTGACGACTCTTGACGTCGCTGAGATGCGAAGTGATCTCGGCGCGCTGCTGCGCAGACCCGTCCCTGCGCCTGATCCGGTAGGGACCCTCGAGGTAGTCCTCGACCGAACGCAGCGCCTCAGCGAACGCCGCCGACCGCCGCTCACGCCGCGCGGCAGCCTGGTTGGCCGCGTACGTCCAGACCGCGACCAGGATCGTGGCGGCGGCCGCGAGCCCCGCACCGATCAGCGTCGTCCCCTCGCCCCACCCGAAGTTCTCGAACAGGCCTGACTTGGGCTTCGCTGCAGCGACAACAACGACCTGCGCGATCACGACGCCATCACGTCCGGAACGCCGTGAGCCGCCTCGCCTCCAAGCCACTGACCCCGCCGCTGACCACCGGTGAGGCGCCAGTAGTGCTCGAAGTAGAGGTGGTCGCGCACCAGGTTCAGCAGCGGCAGCAGGCCGTCGGCTGCGGTCCACCGCTGCTCGACGGCACTCCACGGGTAGTAGAGGCACGGCGCCTGGTCGGACATGCGGTGCGGCGATACAGCACCGCAGTCGGCCCAGATCCGCGGGTAGTTCTCCGGTGCGATCCCGTAGGTGTCGTACGGCGGGTCCTCGAAGAAGGCAACGGTGACCGGGACCGTGTCGCGGCGTCCCGGAACGTTCAGGCCGTCGTGATGGTAGGCCAGCCAGCCGGTGGATCGGCGCCATGAGACGCCGATCCCCTGCTCGCGACGCAGGTGGAGACCGTGGGCGCGCTGGGCGTCGCGTTCTAGGTCGATCTGCCACGCGGGCTGGGCGCCGTACCAGAGCACCGGGCGTCCTGCGCCGTCGCGATCACCTGAGGTTCTGAACACGTCCGCCGCTGATTCGCTCACAGTCCCCACGACGACACGTCCCGACGCTCCTGGAACGCGCCTGCTCCAACTCCGGTGAGGAGAGCGGGGGAACCGGTGCGCCTCCCCTCCCGGGCCTTATCGTCGCGAACCTTGCGGGCCTGCTCCATGGTGACGTCGTACTCGTCAGGGCGGGTCAGCATCTGCTCGTCGCGGAACATCAGCGCGAGCTCTTCCCACGCCAGAACCGGGTAGCCAGCCTTCTCGAACTCGACCGCCTGCGCGAGGTGCGCCACGGCTTCCCGCAGCTGTGCGAGCACCTCAGTGCGGGACTTGTTGAGCTTGATCGGCTTGTCCGCGACGCCGGCGGGGTCCTCAGTCTCAGCGACAGAGATCTCGTCGATGGCGTGATCGAACCACACCTTCAGACCGTCGGTCTGGGTCATGGGCTGGAACAGGCAGCCGAGGGCAAGCGCCTTGATGTTCCACGAGCACAGGGGCATGTCGTTGCGCCGGTTCCAGTGCTTGAGGAGCCGGACGACCCGCGCGAAGACGATGTCAGTCTTGTCGATGGCGTTGCGCACCATCCGCGTGTGCTCCTCGGGATGCGCGCGGTCCCACTCGCGGTACCTCGGGATGTAGAGACCTTCGGCCTCGAGGTTGTCGATCGCGACGATGACGTCCGCGGTGAAGTCCTTCTCGCCGGCCGTCACCGGGTCGCCGAAGCGGACGAGGATCGACCGCTTGCGTCCCTCCGCGATGACGGTGAGCTTCCGGTACTCCGGGCCGAGCTCGCGACGGATAGCGTTCGCGGCACGGTCCTTCAGGTCGCCGGGGCCCTTCTTCCCCGGGCCGTGGGAGTCGACGGCCTCAGCGACGACGACACCGAGGTCGATGTCGGTCAGCGGCGTCAGCGCGTCCCCGTGAGCGACGCTTCCGTTCACGTAGATGCGCGAGCCGGGGAACTCCTTGCGGAGCGCGGCGCCGATGAGACCACGGCGGACCTTGGCCTCATCGAGCTCGTCGTCGAGGACCTGGATGCGACGTCGCGCACATTCCAGAAGTTCCTCGACGGTAGGGGTCGTACGACTGTCAGCAGTGTGCTTCACTGAGCCCACTCCTTCTGTAGAGGTTGGAGTTTCTTGAATCGGATGCCCCTCGCCCTGGCCGGCGGGGGGTTCCGCTTTTTCTCGGGCTATGCCCGCTACGGCGGCACTACGTCGTGCTGCCGAAGTTTTTGTTCTGTTGTCGCGACTGGCCTCGCGTGATCAGAGTTCGTGACGTCATTCCAGCAGGCGCCACCGACACTCGTGCCGGACGTGCCGGGACCTGTGCAGCCTCTGCCTGTCTGCCTCGGTCCCGGAGATGCCGCCGGCCCGGCGCCCCACGAATGGGGCACCGGGCCGGGTAGGTGACTTCATCATCAACATCAACTAGATGTTCTCCCCGTCAACTTGATGATGATGGTGGTTGGCAGCGATGCAACCGTGTCAGACTGCGCAATTCATGTAGCCAGAACCGTGCAACCCAACAATCAACTGCAGCCGCTGGTGCTCCCGCAGCCCTCGCACACGTAGCACGAGCCGGCGGGGCGCATCTTGGTACCGCAGGTCATGCAGAGCGGGGAGTCGACGGCGGTGCCGGTGAGCTTCTCGAAGAGCTCGGCGGTGGTCTTCGCCTCGCCGGTGGTCACTCGGGCCGGGACCTCGCGGGCCTCGGCGCCGTGGGTGTCCTTGGTCTCGAGGTCCTGGACCTCCACGACGTCCGCGGACGCCGAGGAGGACGCGGGCGACGTGAGCTCGGAGGCCGAGCCCGTCTCCTCCACGAGCGGCTCGTAGGAGCCGGTCTCGAGGTGGCGCTGGCGCTCCTCGGCGGAGTAGATGCCGAGCTGCGAGCGCTCCTCGAAGGACAGGTAGTCCAGGGCGAGGCGACGGAAGATGTAGTCCATGATCGACTGCGACATCCGCACGTCGGGGTCGTCGGTGAGGCCGGCGGGCTCGAAGCGCAGGTTGGTGAACTTCGAGACGTAGGTCTCCAGCGGGACGCCGTACTGCAGGCCGATCGACACGGCGATCGAGAAGGCGTCCATCACGCCGGCGAGGGTCGAGCCCTGCTTGCCGAGCTTGAGGAAGACCTCGCCGAGCTGGCCGTCGTCGTGGGCGCCGGAGGTCATGTAGCCCTCGGCACCGCCGACGGTGAACGACGTCGTGCGGGAGACGCGCGACTTGGGCAGGCGCTTGCGGACCGGGGCGTAGACGACCTTCTCCACGACCTTGGTCTCGACCTCGGCGGAGGCCGCGGCCTTGTCGGCGGCGTCCTTCTTGGCCTTGCCGCCACCATCGGACAGCGGCTGGCCGACCTTGCAGTTGTCGCGGTAGATCGCGGTCGCCTTGAGGCCGAGCTTCCAGGACTGCAGGTAGACGTCCTCGATCTCCTCGACCGTGGCGTTCTCGGGCAGGTTGACCGTCTTGGAGATCGCACCGGAGAGGAACGGCTGGCATGCCGCCATCATCCGCACGTGGCCCATCGGCTTGAGCGAGCGGGCGCCCATCGCGGTGTCGAAGATCTCGTAGTGCTCGGTCTTGAGGCCGGGGGCGTCGACGACGTGCCCGTGCTCGGCGATGTAGGCGACGATCGCCTCGATCTGCTCGGCCTGGTAGCCCATCTTCTTCAGGGCCCGCGGGATCGTCTGGTTGACGATCTGCATGGAGCCGCCGCCGACGAGCTTCTTGAACTTCACGAGCGAGAAGTCGGGCTCGATGCCGGTGGTGTCGCAGTCCATCATGAAGCCGATGGTGCCGGTGGGTGCGAGGACGGACGCCTGCGCGTTGCGGAAGCCGAACTTCTCACCGACCTTGATCACGTCGGCCCACGCCTTGGTGGCCAGCTTGTGCACCCGGCCGTCCTCGGTGTGCAGCACGCGTACGACGTCGTTGGCCGCCTGGTGCTTGCGCATCACGCGCTTGTGGGCCTCGGCGTTGCGGGCGTAGCCGGCGTAGGGGCCGACGATCCCGGCAAGCTCGGCGCTGCGCTTGTAGGACGTGCCGGTCATGAGCGAGGTGATCGCGGCGGCCATCGAGCGGCCGCCCTCGGAGTCGTAGCCCAGGCCCATCGCCATCAGCAGCGCGCCGAGGTTGGCGTAGCCGATGCCGAGCTGGCGGTAGTCGACGGTGGTCTTGCCGATCGCCTCGGTCGGGAAGTCGGCGAAGCAGATCGAGATGTCCATCGCGGTGATGATGAACTCGACGGCCTTGGCGAAGAGCGCGGCGTCGAAGGTGTCGTCGTCCTTGAGGAACTTCAGCAGGTTGAGCGAGGCGAGGTTGCACGAGGAGTTGTCGAGCGACATGTACTCCGAGCACGGGTTGGACGCGGTGATGCGGCCGGTCTCGG
Source organism: Nocardioides sp. zg-1228 (assembly GCF_017086465.1). Lineage (NCBI taxonomy): Bacteria > Bacillati > Actinomycetota > Actinomycetes > Propionibacteriales > Nocardioidaceae > Nocardioides > Nocardioides sp. zg-1228. The sequence goes on from NZ_CP070961.1 coordinate 3,404,378, forward strand.
GGTTGGTGTGCCAGTCGTTGATCGTGTCGTCGTACTGCAGGCCCGGGTCGGCGCACTCCCACGCGGCCTGGCTGATCTTGCGGAACAGGTCGCGGGCGTCGACGGTCTCGATGACCTCGCCGGTGCCGCGCGAGCGCAGGCCGAACTCGGTGCCGTCCTCGACGGCGCGCATGAACTCGTCGCTGACGCGCACGGAGTTGTTGGCGTTCTGGTACTGCACGGAGGTGATGTCAGCGCCACCCAGGTCCATGTCGAAGCCGGCGTCGCGCAGCGCGCGGATCTTGTCCTCCTCGCGCGCCTTCGTCATCACGAACTCCTCGATGTCGGGGTGGTCGACGTCGAGGACGACCATCTTGGCCGCACGACGCGTCGCGCCGCCCGACTTGATGGTGCCCGCGGACGCGTCGGCGCCGCGCATGAAGGAGACGGGACCGGACGCCGTACCGCCGGAGGAGAGCAGCTCCTTGGAGGAGCGGATGCGGGAGAGGTTGAGGCCGGCGCCGGAGCCGCCCTTGAAGATGAACCCCTCCTCCTTGTACCAGTTGAGGATCGAGTCCATCGAGTCGTCGACCGAGAGGATGAAGCAGGCCGAGACCTGCTGCGGCGACGGGGTGCCGACGTTGAACCAGACGGGCGAGTTGAAGGAGAAGTACTGGTTGACCAGCAGCCAGGTCAGCTCGTGCTCGAAGATCTCGGCGTCGGCGTCGGTGGCGAAGTAGCCGTTGTCGATGCCGGCCTTGGTGTAGGTCTTCACGACCCGGTCGATGAGCTGCTTGAGGCTCCACTCGCGGACGTCGGAGCCGACGGCGCCGCGGAAGTACTTGGTGGTGACGATCGTCGAGGCGTTGACCGACCAGAAGTCGGGGAACTCCACGCCGCGCTGCTCGAAGACGGTCTCGCCGGTCTTCCAGTTCTGCTGGAGGACGTCTCGACGCTCCCACGTGATGGCGTCGTAGGGGTGCGTGCCCTCGGTGCTGAAGACGCGCTCCATCTTCAGGCCCTTGCCCCTCGCCTTGGCGCGGGTGCTCACCGTCTCGGTCATGGAGTTCCTCTGTCCCTCGTATATGGATGGTGCGGGTGGTGGTGCGTGCGCGAGTCGACTCGCGGGGGGTTTGGTGAGGCCCGGCAGGCAGCTTCCCCACTACCTGCCGGGCCCGTCTGGGGGGTCAGCCGGTCTGCACGGGCTGATCGCCGGCGGCTCGCTCGAGCCGCAGCATCTTGATCTCGGCGTCGAAGTCGTCGACCGACTCGAACGCGCGGTAGACGCTCGCGAAGCGCAGGTAGGCCACCTCGTCGAGCGCCCGCAGCGGGGCCAGGATCGCGAGGCCGACGTCGTTGGCGTCGAACTCGGCCTGACCGCTCAGGCGCAGGGCGTCCTCGACCTCCTGGCCGAGGCAGGCGAGCTGGGCATCGGTGACCGGGCGGCCCTTGCAGGCCTTCCGGACGCCGGCGATCGCCTTGTCGCGGTTGAACGGCTCGGTCGCGCCGGAGCGCTTGAGCACCGTGAGCTGCATCTTCTCGACCGTGGTGAAGCGGCGGTCGCACGCGGCACACGTACGCCGCCGGCGGATCGAGGCGCCGTCGTCGGCCACCCGGGAGTCGAGGACCTTGGTGTCCTCGTTCTTGCAGTTGGGACAGTGCACGGCGGTCCTCCTCTCGAGCGGTGGGCGCGCGTCATACACCCACATAACGGGGTGTCGGCTGGGGATGTTCCTGTGGACAACTAGTCTCGGGCTGTGTGGTTCGCCCTCTGGCCTGTGCACCAGATGTGGATAACTACAGCGGTGTAAGTACTAGATGTAGTGGTAACCGTACGCCCCGACCACAACGCCTGGCAAGCGAACGCGAATCCTCGGCCGAGGTATTTCGCCGGCTCGACAAAACCGCAGGTCAGTGCGCGGCACGGCACCTCGGGGGCGGTCCTGGACGGCGTGTCGGTCGGCGCCAAACTCGTCGAACCCCTGCCCCATGAGGCCCCATCCGCCACAATGACGGGGTGTCCACAGCGGGGAAGCGAGCAGGTGCGCGGAGAGGCGCGCGGCCCCCGCGGACCCTCGACCGGACCGCCCTCGTCCTCGGTGCCGCGATCACCCTGTGCGTGGTGGCGTGGGGCTACCTCGTCTACGCCGCCATCGACTTCGGCACGGCGGCGCGCAGCTCCTCCGGCGGCTCGGCCTGGCTGTTCATGGCGCTGGCCTGCCTCGGCGCGATCGCCTGCCTGTTCGCAGGTCTGATGCTGGTCGCCCGGCTGATGCGGACCCTCGGGATCACCGAGGCGCCACCCCCTCCGGACGACGCTCCCCCGCGCCCCGTCGGCGGGAAGCGCGCCGCCCGCTGACCGTGGAGGTTCCGAGCCGCCCACTGGCTCGGAACCTCCACGATCTTGGGGCGGGCGACGGGCCGTGCGTCCCGCCCTCCCCGATCGCGGCATCGGGCGCGGCGCATGAGGCCGACTCGCAGTCTTGCTTGCGTGCCGACGCGAGTGCACGTCGATCTAGGGCTGATCAGCTTGGCTCGATCCAGTAATGACCCACCACCCAGCCCTTGCGGAACGGCTCGAGGACGACCCGAAGGGTGGTGCGGCCACCCGGGAACTCCTCACGTCGCCCGTCCCCGTGCCGGACGACCGTACGAGGGACGTCCTTTGTGACGAGGTAGGTCGCGTCCGAACCGCGCACCTTGGTGATACGGATGATGGTCGAGCCCGGGAAGTCGACGGAGCCACCGCCCTCGAAGGCGCGTTCGACCGCCTCCACGAAACCATCGCAGGGGTCACATTCAGAGGTCATGGACGCGTAGTGCGACGTCCTTCCCGTCATCTGCATCTCGTCGCTGGCTGCTTCCCACCGACGGATGAAGGCTCGTGGGTTCGACCGGTCCCGCGCGAAGTAGGCAGAGTCGACGGGCCGCCGTTCCTGTGGCTTCCCATGACCAGGCTGGGGATCGTCGCTCGTCCTGGGAGGTACGGGCGCAGGCTCCTTGGCTGCACTGCCGCACGACGCGAGGCTCATCGCGATTGCGGCACCCGCCAGCGCCCGCACGACCATTCGGTGGGTCATCGCAGGACGAGCTGCGGGAGTGCCTCGACGACCTCGAGGTCCTCGCTGGCGCCGGTGACCCAGATGGTGGACGGAATGGTCTCAGGGGGGCCGCCGTCGACCGTGAAGCTGGCAGCCCCGTACTGGGTGTCAACGCTGACAGCGACCTGTTCGACCTGCTCGTAGACGTGGGCCACGTCGAGACCTGGGTACGGCGCCCCCGGGCTGGTCGTCGTCTCAGAGGTGCCGTCGCCGAAGTTCCAACGGTACGCAACCGGCCTGGCGGTGACGACCACGTTGGATCCCTGCAACTGCACCGGAATGCTTGACGCTTGCGTGTTGGCGGTGAAGAAGTTGGTCTCCAGGTTGACAAGCGTCTTCCCGTTCGGCGGCTGGACCGACAGTGCCGATGGGGACCAGTCCAGTTCGTCAAACGCTCGGATCACAAGTGTGCGAATTGGAGGGTCGTCAACGTCCGCCGCCTCGTCCGCCGTCAAGCAGGCCGTGCCCACCCTAGTCCCGTCTCGAAACACCGCGTACAACGTTCCCGTACGACCATCGACCGTGCAGGCCCGGGGATTTGAACAAGCTTCCACCCCGCCCGAAGTTCCGTCCTTACACAACTGATAGACCAGCCACGTCGACTTCGGCTCGGCCTCTTGCGCCGCTTGGAGGGTCTGACCCGTGTACTCGCATACGACCTCAACCGAGTAGAGGTCGGCTGTCTCGTAGCAGGTTTGCCCATCCGCCTGCGCAGCCGTCGGCGACCAGATGGCGCTCTGCGCGGCCAGCACGATCACGACGACGTAGATCACCCGAGCACCGATCACGACGGCACCTGCGTCAGTCGCACGACCCTCCACGGCGACGTCGCATTGAGACGGAATCGGTAAACCAGGTCCCCGCCCGAATACTCCTGCTCCCGGGCATTCGAATTCTCTTTGATAACAGTGGGCGCTGATGTCACGCGCACGTCAAAGACCGGACGTGAATCGCCTCCGGACTTGTCGGACACGTCTTCAACGGACCAACCCTCCGTCCTCACGAAACCGCCGGCGTCAAAGGCGCTCCGAACCCGATCGGCCACCTGCGAGCAGGCTTTGCACCCGGCCGACAGGCGGAGGTACTCCGAGGTATCGCCCGAGTTCTGCATCGAGTTGCTCACCTCAACCCACCGCCGAATGAAGTCCTCCGGACTCTCGACCTCAGCCGTCTCGGTCTCCACCGGCGTCGGGGTCGGCGAGGAGCTAGTGGGATCGGGGATCTTGGGCTCGGGGGCGGGTTCGTCGGAGCACCCGGCCACGAGGAGCGGGACGGCGAGGGTGAGGGCGAGTGCGCGGCGCAGGTGCATGAAGTGCCTCCCGAGAACGACATCAGCACGCTGAAACTACCCATTCCCGCGCCCCCGCAACCACCCCGGCGACGAAACCTGTGGACGACGCCCCAGCGGGGCCGGGATGGGAATGCGCCGAGGGGCGGGCCCGTGGGCCCGCCCCTCGCCTTCCCCTGGTCCACCAGCCGGGGTCGAAGCGGCTGATGGAGGCCTCGCGCGTCAGTCGGAGACGACCGGGACGCGGAGCTTCTGGCCGGCCGCGAGGCCGGCGGACTCGAGGGCGTTGAGCCGCTCGATCTCGGTCATCACCGCGCGGACGTCGCCGTCGGTGGCGATGTCGCTGGCGATCCCCCACAGGGTGTCGCCGGGCGCCACCTGGACGATCTGGGTCGGGGCGGGCTGGCCGGCCTCGCCGGTGCCGACCGCGCCGCCGGCGAGGACGAATGCCACGGCGAGGGCGAGGAACAGCGAGGTCAGGAAGACCACGAGCCGGCCACGGCGGGTCAGCCGCACGGTGGAGCGGCGCTGGGCAGCAGCCGGGGCGAAAGCGGGGGAAAGGCTGAGGGTGCTCATGGTGGCCTCCTGGGGAAGAATCAGCCGGTCGTCTCTGTCGAGCGAATGTCTAGTCGGACCCACCGACAGTGGCCTCGGCCACCGGTGGTCGATCAGACGTTCGATCGAACATGTGTACGACGGTAGAGCACGTGTTCGAACGACGCAAGCACCTCGTCGAACAAATGTTCGGGGCTTCCCCAGGTGGAGACGTCAGCGGCGCTTCATGGCGCGCCGGCCCTGCGCGGCGAAGAGCCCGGCCGCGTGCTGCATCAGCCCGGGAGCCAGCGCCGAGCCGCGCACGACTCCCCCGCGCCACCCCGGCACGGCACGCACCACCCGGCTCGACCCGACGAGCTCGACCGCGGCCGCCGCGACGTCCGCCACGGCCAGGATCGGGCCTCCCGAGTAGACCAGCTGCGACCCCAGGCCGTCGGGGTCCTGCGCGGCGAGCATCGCGGTGTCGACCCCGTCGGGGCACAGGGCGTGGACCCGCACCCCGCGCGGCGACTCGGCGTTGACGGACGTCGACAGCGAGACGACCGCGGCCTTCGTGGCCGCGTACACGCTGTATCCCGGCACCGGGCCGAGGCCGGCGAGCGAGGCCACGTTGACGACGTCGCCACCCGCTGGGCCGAACGCCGCGAGCGCCGCGCGGGTGCCCCACATCGTGCCGAGCAGGTTGACCTCGACCAAGCGGCGCACCTGCTCCTCCGCCAGCTCGGCGAGCGTGCCGTCGTCGCCGACGCCGGCGTTGTTGAACCACGCGGTCAGCTCGCCGTGGCGAGCCGCCTCCTCCGCCACGAGCCGGTGCGACGCAGGGTCGCGTACGTCCTGGGCCAGGCCGGCGACCGCGCCGATCTCGTCGGCGGTGGCGGTCGCCGCGGCGCCGTCGAGGTCGCCGATCAGGACCCGGTGGCCGCGGGCGATCATCAGCTCGGCGATGCCGCGACCGATCCCACGCGCACCACCCGTCACGACGCTCACGGTGGGGGTCCCGGTCGAGGAGGGTGTCGAGGAGCGTGTCGTCATGGCGGGACCCTAGCGACACGCGGCTTCGAACAGGTGTTTGATCCTGACCTGCCGGGCGGTCTACGGTGGGCGCACCAGCTCCTCCCTGACCAGCCGTGGACGGAGGGGGCAACCGCACTGGAGGACGCATGGCCAAGCAGGACGACAAGAACGTCATCGAGATGCCCGACGGACCCCCGGACGCCACCGGCCTGACCCCGCGCCAGCAGCGGGTGCTCGCCACGATCAAGGACTCCATCGAGACCAAGGGCTACCCGCCGTCGATGCGCGAGATCGGCCAGGCCGTCGGCCTCACGTCGTCCTCGAGCGTCGCCCACCAGCTGCGCGTGCTCGAGGGCAAGGGCTTCCTCAAGCGCGACCCCAACCGTCCCCGCGCCCTCGAGGTGTTCCTCCCCGAGGTGATGGCCGCCCGTCGCAGCATGTCGAGCGGCGAGGAGACCTCGATCGACGAGACCGGCATCGGCGACGCGATGCCGACGGCGATCAACATCCCGGTCGTCGGCCGCATCGCCGCCGGTGGCCCGATCCTCGCCGAGGAGCAGGTCACCGACGTCTTCCCGCTGCCCAAGCAGCTCGTCGGCGACGGCACCCTCTTCCTCCTCGAGGTCTCCGGCGACTCGATGGTCGACGCGGCGATCTGCAACGGCGACTACGTCGTGATCCGCCAGGAGCAGACCGCCACCAACGGCCAGATCGTCGCCGCGCTGATCGACGGCGAGGCGACCGTCAAGACGTTCCAGCGCAAGGACGGCCACGTGTGGCTGCTCCCCCACAACGACGCCTACGACCCGATCCCCGGCGACGACGCGACGATCCTCGGCGTGGTGACGGCGGTCCTGCGCAGCCTCTGACCTACCGCGCGGAGCCGGACGCGGCGGCGACCAGCGCCGCCGTCAGCTCCTGCACGCCGGGCCGCGGACGACGCTCGCGGCTCAGCGCGTAGACGGTGCGGGTCGGTGGCGCGACCAGACGGCGTACGGCGACGCCCGCCGGCAGGCCCGGCACCAGCATCGCCGGCACGAGGGCGACGGCGAGCCCGGCCGCGACGAGTGCCACCTTGCCGAGCAGGTCGCCCGCCACCAGCTCGACCCTGGGCTCGAACCCGACCCGGCCCGCGGCCCGCTCGAGCAGGCTGCCCGAGCCGGGGTGGTCCTCGGCCCAGATCTCGTCGGCGAACGACGTGAGCCGCACGCGCCGGCGGCCGGCGGCCAGGGCGTGCCCCGCGGCCAGGACGACGCACATCTCGTCCTCGAGCAGTCTCGTACGTCGCACCTCGGGGTCCGTGGGCAGGCCGGGTGGATAGTCGGTGACCACCGCGACGTCCACGTCGCCCGTGCGCACCCGCTCGTGCAGCCGGGCCGAGCCGTCCGAGCGCAGCGCCACCCGCGGACCCTCGGCCGGGAGCGACCGCAGCGTGCGGGGCACGAGGTCCACGGAGGCGGAGGGCACGGCGCCGAGGGTGAGCGGCACCGCGTCGCCAGCGCGGGCGCGACGTACGGCGTCCCTCGCCCGGGCCGCCTCACCCACCAGCAGGCGCGCGTGCGGCAGCAGCGCTTGCCCTGCGGCCGTCGGCCGGACCCCGCGCGGCAGGCGCTCGAGCAGGGCCTCGCCGAGGTCGTGCTCCAGGCTCGCCACCTGGCGCGAGATCGCCGACTGGGTGTAGCCGAGCTCCTCGGCCGCGGCCGTGAAGGAGCCGGCCTCGCACACCGCCACGAAGGTCCGCCACGCCGTCAACGCCATGCAGAGAAGTATGCGCAGACCGCATGGAGCGATGCGACACCTGCGCTTGTCGCAGGCCGCTGCCGGTTCCATGGTCGTAGGCATGAACGAACACGTGGTGGTGCTGGGGCTCGGGCGGATGGGCCGGGCGATGGCAGAGACCCTTGCGTCCGCGGGCGCACGGGTCGCGTCGTGGAGCAGAGGCGGCGGCGGGACGGCCGGCACGGCCCCGGAGGCGTTGGCGCGCCCGGGGCCGGTCGTGCTCGCCGTCTACGACGGGCCTGCCTGTCGCGCGGTGCTCGCCCAGGTCGCCGAGCACCTCGCCGGGCGACTGGTCGTCGTCACGAGCACGGTCGGAGTCGACGAGGCCGACGCGCTGGCGTCGATCGTGTCCTCGGCGGGCGGCCGATACGTCCACGCGCCCGTCGTCGGCTCCGTGCCGGCGGTCCGGGCCCGCACCCTGCGCCTCCTGGCGGGCGGACCGGCTGCCGACGTCGAGGAAGCGGTCAAGGCACTGACACCGGTGCTGGGCGGCGTGAGCCGGTTCGCCACCCCGCGCGAGGCCGCGGCCGCCAAGCTGGTCGCCAACGCGTCGCTGGCCGCCGCGCTGCTCTCCGTGCGCGACTGCCTGGCCGGCGCAGCGGCGCTGGGGCTCCCGCTCACCGCGGCGCTCGACGTGCTGGCCCTCGGGCGGCTCGGCGACACCGTGGGATCGCTCCGCCCTCGCCTCGAGCGCCCCGACCAGACCGCGCACTTCACCGTCGACGCGCTCGTCAAGGACCTCGGGCTCCTCGCAGCTGCGGGAGGACCCTCGGCCCCGCTCGACCGGCTCTCCCGCCTCGTCACGACGGGTCGGTTGACCGGAGCCGACGACGTGTCGGCCGTGGCGCTGTCCGCCTCCACCCGGACGGCCACGTCGTGACCGGCATCGACGACGTGCGGGCGCCGCTACACGCCTATGCCCGCGGGCACGCTACGGGGGACCCGTCGTGGTTCCGCACCGCGTTCCTCCCCACCGCGCACGTCGAAGGGCTGCGTGAGGGCACCTTCACCTCCTGGTCGATGGACGACTACTGCGCGTTGTTCGACGGCACGCCGGCGCCCGACGAGGCGGACCGGAGCAGGACCGTCGACCAGGTGTGCGTCGAAGGGACCGTCGCCACGGCGACCATGACGCTGCGCCACGGGGAGTCCGTCTTCACCGACATGTTCGTCCTGGTGCGGGTCGACGGCGTCTGGCGGATCGCCAACAAGGTCTACCACCGGCACGCGTCCTGACACGGACCGGTGCACCTCAGGGTCCGGCGGGCACGATGGCTCCATGAGCCACCTCGAGCAGTCCTATGACTACGTCATCGTCGGCGCGGGGGTCGCTGCGGCGAGCGCCGTGAAGGGCATCCGCACGCGTGACCAGGGCGGCCGCGTCGCCGTCATCGGCTCCGAGCCGGACAAGCCGGTCTACCGGCCCGTGCTCTCGAAGGACCTCTGGCTCAAGGACGACGAGACGCTCGAGGGGGCGTCGCTGGCCGGCGACCTCGACGACGACGACGCGGTCGACCTGACCACCGACACGACCGTGACGGAGATCGACCCCGGCGCCCATGTCGTACGCCTCGCCGACGGGAGCACCGTCGGCTACGGCAAGCTGCTGCTGGCCACCGGTGCCGAGCCCCGCCAGCTCCCCGTCGACCCGGGCCCGCGGGTCGTCTACTACCGCACCGCCGCCGACTACCAGCGGCTGCGGACGATCGCGACCGAGGGCAGCCACGTCGTCGTCGTCGGTGGCGGCTACATCGGCTCGGAGATCACCTCCGCCCTGGTGCAGAACGGCGTCGAGGTGACGCTCGTGCTCGACCGCGAGGACGTGCAGGAGCAGATGTTCCCGACCGCGCTGGCGGCCACGGTGACCAAGGCGCTCGCCGACCGCGGCGTGCGGCTCGTGCACGGCTCGGTCGAGCGCGGCACCGAGCACGACGGCGGCGTCCGCATCCGCCTCGCCGACGGCACCGACGTCGCGGCCGACGCGGCCGTCATCGGAGTCGGGGTGCTGCCGCGCACCGGCCTCGCCGAGTCCGCCGGCCTCGAGGTCGAGGACGGCGTCGTGGTCGACGAGCACCTGCGCACGAGCGACCCCGACGTCTACGCCGCCGGCGACGTGGCGTCCTACCCCGACGCGCTGCTGGGGCGCCGACGCGTCGAGCACGTCGACCAGGCCGAGAAGTCCGGCGAGCACGCCGGCAGGGCGATGGCGGGCGCCGACGAGGCGTACGGCTACACGCCCTTCTTCTGGTCCGACATCCTGGACTTCGGCTACGAGGCCGTCGGCGAGACCAGCAGCGACCTCGACCTGGTGGAGGACTGGAAGGACGGCGAGATCGGCACCGGCGTCGTCTACTACCTCCGGTCCGGGCTGGTGCGCGGCGTGCTGCTGTGGAACGTCTGGGACAGCGTCGACCGGGCCCGCGAGGTGATCGCCGAGACGGCGAAGCAGCCGGTGGCCGACCCGGAGTCGCTGCGCGGGCGCATCCCGCTCGGCTGAGCGCGCCCGGGCAGGGCGCGGCGCCGGTGTAGCCTCGCGCCGATGTCATCCTCCGGCCCCCACCCTCCCCCTCCGGGGCTCTTCCGCACCCGCGCGGGGAACCGGCGGCGGTTGACGCCGGAGGCGCAGGAGGAGGTCGAGCGGCTGGCGGGCGCGGCCGAGGCGTCCGCGTGGCTCAGCCCGCTCGCGTACAACCTCACCATCAGCCACAGCCACCGGTTCGTCTGGTATCGCGTGGCCAAGGTCGCCACCCGCACGATCCGCCACCACTGCGAGACCCACGGCGTGAGCATGGACGTCGACCACGCGATGCGGGTGCGCTATCCCCTGGCCAGCTTCGCCGACTACTTCACCTTCGCCTTCGTGCGTGACCCGCTCGACCGCTTCGTCTCGGCGTGGCAGGACAAGGTCGTCGACCACAACTACTACGGCTTCGACCCGGCCACCCTCGCGCGGATGCAGGCGATCGAGGAGTTCGCCCGCTGGACCGCGGGCCACGACCTGGCGGCCGTCCCGGGCACCGACCAGCACCTGACGCTGCAGAGCCGGATGATCGACCTCAACCGGGTCGACTTCGTCGGCCGGCTCGAGACGTTCGACCGCGACTTCGCCGAGGTGTGCGAGCGCATCGGCGCCCCGGCGGTGCCGACCGCGCCGAAGAACCAGACGGCGCCGGGTGGCCGCGACCGGCGGGTGTCGCCCGAGCTGGGCGAGCTGGTCGGGCGGATGTACGCCCGCGACTACCAGGTGTTCGGCTACGAGCCGCCGGCCTGAACCCCCTGGGCGGCGACCACCATGAAGGCAGTTCGCATGCCCGGCACCCCGGTGCCGAGCGTGACGGTGGCCCGTCCCCGGCCGAACTGCCGACATGGGTGCCCGCGTCAAGGGTCGACCGACCGTCCTGACGGCAAACCGCAACAAGCGGGACCAGGGGCCTAGGACTGCCCGAGCCGCTTGAGCGCCTGCCGCACGAGCGCGGGATCGGTGGTCGACCACATCGGCGGCAGGGAGGCCTTGAGGAACCGGCCGTAGCGCGCGGTCTCCAGGCGCGGGTCGAGCACGGCGACCACCCCGCGGTCGGACGTGGTGCGGATCAACCGCCCGGCGCCCTGCGCGAGGAGCAGCGCGGCGTGGGTGGCGGCGACCTGCATGAAGCCGTTGCCCCCGGCCTGGTCGGCGGCCCGCTGGCGCGCCGACATGAGCGGGTCGTCGGGGCGCGGGAAGGGGATGCGGTCGATGATCACCAGCTGGCAGGTGTCGCCCGGCACGTCGAGGCCCTGCCACAGCGACAGCGTGCCGAACAGGATCGTGTGGGGGTCGTCGACGAACTGCTTGGCGAGCTCGGGCAGCTGGGCGTCGCCCTGGGCGAGCGTCGTGAGGTGGGGCAGCCGCGCGCGCACGGCCTCGGCGGCGGTCTCGGCGGCACGACGGGAGGAGAACAGGCCGAGCGTGCGGCCGTCGAGGGCGTCGACGAGCTCGCAGATCTCGTCGAGCTGCGCAGGCCCGAGCCCGTCGCGTCCGGGCTGGGGCAGGTGGCGGGCGACGTAGAGGATGGACTGCTGGCCGTAGTCGAAGGGCGACCCGACGTCGATGCCCTTCCACGGCAGCGCCGTGTCGGGGTCGGCGGGGGCGACCTGCGAGTCGACGCGCTCGGTGGGCTTGAGGCCGAGCGAGGTGGCGACAGCGCCGAACTCGCCGCCCAGCATCAGGGTCGCGCTGGTGAAGACGACCGTCTTGTCGCTCAGCAGCTTGTCGCGCATCGGGCCCCAGACCTGGAGCGGGGCGACGTGGAGCCGGGCCGGGAAGCGGTCGCGCGCCTCGCCGAGCCACAGCACGTCGGCCTGCGAGCCGGCGGCCATCCGCTCGGCGTTGACGAAGACCTCCTGCACCATGCCCTTGGCCTGGGTGCGGCCGGCGTCGCCCTCGCCCTCGCCGCCGGACTCGCGCGGGAACGCCGACAGGCAGGCGCGGGCAGCGTCGCGGACGAGCACCAGTGCGTCGGAGAGCTGGGTCGACATCTGGTCGATGCGGCCGGGGGGCGTCGCCTCGAAGGCCTCGGCGAGCTGCTGCGCGGCGTCCTCGAGGTCGCCGCCCGGGTCGCCGTCGGCGGAGTCGGTCCACCGGCTGGCGCGGCGGGCGGCGCGCTCGATGTCGGGCACCGCGAGCTCGTCGGTGGCCGCCTGAGTCACCCGCGCGGTGAGCTCGTGGGCCTCGTCGATGACGACGGTGTCGTAGTCGGGGATCATCGGCACGTCCTCGATCGCATCGATCGCGAGGAGGGAGTGGTTGGTGACGATCAGGTGGCTGCGGTGCGCCTTCTCGCGGGCGAGCTCGGCGAAGCACTCCGCGCCGAACGGGCACTTGCTGGCGCCGAGGCACTCGCGGTGGTTGACCGAGACCTGGCGCCACTCGCGGTCGGTGTGCCGCGGAGCGTTGTCGCGCTCGCCGCTGCCGCCCTGCTCCGACTCCTCCTCCGCCCACGCGCGCAGCTCGAGCACCTTCTCGGCCAGCGAGCCGGTGGGCACGTCGACGAGCGTGCCCTGGTCGTCGGGGACGCCGGCGCGGATGCGGTGGAGGCAGGCGTAGTTGGAGCGCCCCTTGAGCACCGCGTAGGACGTGTCGAGCCCGGGCACGTCCTTGACCGCCTCGACCAGGCGGGGCAGGTCGCGCTCGACGAGCTGGTGCTGGAGGGCGAGGGTCGCGGTGGCCACCACGACGCGCTTGTCGTGGAGCATCGCCGGGACGAGGTAGCCCAGCGACTTGCCGGTGCCGGTGCCGGCCTGCACGAGCAGGTGGCGGCCCTCCTCCATCGCCTCGGCGACCTCGGTGGCCATCTGCACCTGCCCGTCGCGCTGCTGGCCGCCGAGCGCGGCGACCGCGGTGCTCAGCACCTCGCTGACGGGCGCGGGGGCGGTGGCGGTCTCAGGCACCAGAGCACCCTACGTGGCGGCGCCGACGCTCCGTCGTACGCCGTCCACAGAGCCGCTCAGTAGTTCTTCTTGCGCCCGATCTGACGCTCGATGCGACGCTCGGGCTGGCCCAGCACCTTGGCCAGGATCTTGAACCGGAAGCGGTAGGCGACCACGCCCAGGACGACGATCAGCAGGATCCACAACATGGGGCGAGCGTACGCCGTCCCGCCCAGCCGGTCCCGGTTATCCGGACGGCCGTCCAGGCGCGCCGACCTCCGACCTGGAGGGGAAGTCCGACACCTGGAGGGGGTTGCAACCGCCTCGAAGTGTCGGAGTCCCCGCTCGAGCGGGGACTCCGACCAGACGAGAAGAGCGGAGAGAGGCGCCCAGGCGCCCGGCGGGTCAGACGACCGCGCCGGAGTCCTCGCGGGCCCGCTCGACCTTCTCCTTCTTCACCCGGCTCATGGGCCACTTCTCGTTGAAGTAGGTCAGCAGCGGGGTGGCGACCACGACGGAGGAGAAGGTGCCGACGACGAGGCCGACGAGCAGCGCGATCGCGAAGTCCTGCAGCGAGTCGCCGCCGAGGAAGACGAGCGCGGCCAGGATGAACATCGAGCCGAGGCCCGTGTTGACCGTGCGGGGGATCGTCTCGACGGCCGCCTTGTTGGAGATGTCGATGAACTTGTCGTCGGGCTTGGAGCCCCACCACCGTTCTCGGATGCGGTCGAAGACGACGACGGTGTCGTTGACGGACAGACCCACGATGGTCATCGCCGCCGCCAGGAAGATGCCGTCGATGGGCTTCTGGAGCCACGCGAAGAGCCCGACCACGAGGATCACGTCGTGGGCCATCGCGAGCACCGCCGCGACGCCGAAGGTCCACTTGAAGCGGATGGCGAGGTAGAGCAGCTGGGCGAGGAACGCGACGCCGAAGGCGATGAGCGCGTTGTTGCGCAGCTGCTCACCGAGCGAGGCGCCGATCTGCTGATCGTCGACCTTGTCGACCGTGCCGCCGACCTTCGCGAGCTCGGCCTCGATCCGCTGCTCCTCGGCGTTGGAGATCGCGCCGGTGCGGACGGTGAAGTCGGCCGTGTCGGCGGACTGGACGACGGCCTCGGGGAAGCCGGCCTCGGCGACGGCCTCGCGCGCCTGGTCGACCGTGAGATCCTTGCTGACCGAGTAGTCGAGCTGTCGGCCGCCGGTGAACTCGACGCCGAGGTTGAGCCCCTGGGTGACGATGCCGGTGACGGCGAGCACGAGCGCGGCCGCGGAGATGCCGAGCCAGGTGTTGCGGCGCTTCATCAGCTGGGGGTTCTTGCGGTCCAGCCACTCGCGGACCTTGCCGACCGAGCCCAGCCCGCTGACGGCCGGGTGACGCCCGACGGCCTTGTTGGAGACGGCGACGTCGCACAGCACCCGGGCGATGATCAGCGCCGAGACCATCGAGGCGATGACACCGATCGAGAGCGTGACACCGAAGCCCTTGATCGGGCCGGAGCCGAGGAAGAACAGCAGGCCGGCGGCGAGGAGCGTGGTGATGTTGGAGTCGATGATCGCGCTCCACGCCTTGTTGAAGCCCACCTGGAGCGCCCGCCTGAGCCCTGCCGAGGGATAGGCCTGGTACTCCTCCCTGGCTCTCTCGAAGACGAGCACGTTGGCGTCGATCGCCATGCCGATGGCGAGCACGAATCCTGCGAGGCCGGGCAGCGTGAGCGTCGAGCCGAGCCCGACGAGCATGGCGTAGGCGAGCAGGGCGTACGACGCGAGCGCGAGCGTCGCGGCGAAGCCGACGAGCCGGTAGACGAAGATGATGAACAGGCCGGTCAGCGCGATGCCGATGATGCCGGCCTCGATCGAGGCGTCGATCGCCGCGGCACCGAGGGACGGTCCGACGAGGCGGTCGGAGATCGCCTTGAGCTCGAGGGGCAGCGCGCCGCCCTCGATCAGCGCGGCCAGGTCCTTGGCCTCGGTGGAGGTGAAGTTGCCGGTGATGTCGGTGGAGCCGCCGCGGATGCCGACGTCGCAACCGACGTCGGTGTTGACCTCTGGCGAGGAGATGATCTCGCCGTCGAGCACGATCGCGATGCGGCGCTTGGGGTCGCCGGCCGGGTTGCAGGCGGCCTTGCCGGTGATGTCGGCCCAGGTGCGCCCGCCGGGGCCGTTGAAGTCGATGGCCACCACCCACTCGACGCTCTGGTCGCGCTGCACGGCGCTGGCGCCGCTGATCTCCTCGCCCTGGATGACCGTCGGACCGACCTCGAGCGTGTCGCCCTGGTCGGAGGGCAGGACGAGGTTCTTCTTCTTGCTGGGCTTGGCGTCGGGCTGCGCGGTCGCGATGACCTCGTGGATCGTCAGCTTGGCCGTGGTGCCGATGCGCTCCTCGGCCTCCTGGGCCTCCTCGTCGTTGGTGACGCCCGGCAGCTCGACGAGGATGCGGTTGTCGCCCTGGCGCACGAGGGTGGACTCGGCGACACCGAGGGCGTCGACGCGCCCGCGGAGGACCTGCAGCGTCTTGTCGACGTTCTCGGCGTTGGCGGGGGTCTGCTCGGTGCCCTCCGCCTCGAAGACGAACTGCGCGCCGCCCCGGAGGTCGAGACCCAGGTTGGGCTTGACGTTGATGGCGAGCGCCGCGCACCCGGCCAGGAGGCCGAGCACCAGGATGAAGCGGATCCAGACACCTCGTGACATGCGCGACATCCTCCACCACGAGACTTCGAACGCCCCAATCAGGGCCCGGAGGGGTCAACGCGCGGCCCCGGACGAAGGTTCCGAGCCCTCTCGACAGGGGTCGCCGCACGGGTGTTGTGTGGTCAGACTGCGGCCGATCCACGGCCGCGCTCTCGGGAGGGCACATGTCCACACGCAGGAGAACGACCAGTGGCGTACGGCTGGCGGCCGTCGGCGCGCTGGTGGCAGCAGGGTTGGCCGCAGGGGCAGGGGTGGCGAGCGGGGCGGGAGCGCCGGATCGCGACGACGGGCGCCGGGAGGTCGCCCGCACCGCGTCCGACGACACCACCAAGATCGTGATGGTCCGAGCGCCGGAGGTCGAGGACCGCAACGAGGTGATCGCCCTGGGCCTCGACGTCACCGAGCACGCCACCGAGCGGGGCATCGAGGTCGTCCTGCACGACGACAAGGACGCCGAGGCGCTGCGCGACGCGGGCTTCACCTGGACGGTCACCGTCGACGACCTCGAGGCGCTCACGCGCGCCAACCGCCAGGCCGACCGGGCCTACGACGCCCGCGTCGAGACCTCGGCCCTGCCCAGCGGCCGGACGTCGTACCGCACCTACGACGACTACCAGCGCGACATGGCCCGGCTCGCCCGGCTCTACCCCACGCTCACCAAGCCGCTCACCCTCGAGAACCCGACGGTGCTCGGCGAGCGCATCCGCGGCCTGGAGATCAGCGTCGGCGCCACCGACGTCCGCGACGGCAAGCCCGTCTTCCTCCTCATGGGCGCCCACCACGCCCGCGAGTGGCCCAGCGCCGAGCACACGATGGAGTTCGCCTTCGACCTGCTGCAGTCCTACTACGCCCGCGACCGCGACGTCCGCGACCGGGCCCGCCGCGTGCTGGAGGACTCGCGCGTGATCGTCGTGCCGATCGTGAACGTCGACGGGTTCAAGATCTCGCGAGGCGCGGCGCCGCTCGGCGACTTCAGCACCTTCGACTACGAGATGAAGCGCAAGAACTGCTCGATCTCGGCGGCCACGCCCGCGCAGTACCGGACCGGGACGTGCGACGACAACCCCGCCGGCCGGCTCCGGGGCACCGACCTCAACCGCAACTACCCCGGCTTCTGGGGAGGAGGCGGCGCGAGCCCCACCTGGTCGAGCGACACCTTCCGCGGTGACGGGCCGGGCAGCGAGCCCGAGTCGGACGCCGTGCGCAAGCTGATCTCGAAGCGCTCGGTCACGGTCATGATCTCCAACCACACCTACAGCAACCTGGTGCTCCGCCCGCCGGCCATCGCGGCCACCGGCCTGGCGCCGGACGAGCCGGAGCTCAAGGCGCTCGGCGACGCGATGGCGGCGCAGAACGCCTACACCAGCCAGGCGTCGTACCAGCTCTACGACACCTCAGGCTCGACGGAGGACTGGAGCTACTGGATCACCGGTGGCCTCGGCTACACGATCGAGATCGGCGACGAGGGCTTCCACCCCGCCTACGAGGAGGCCGTCGTCGGGGAGTACCTCGGCCAGGCCCCCGCGGACAGCGCCGGGCTCGGCGGCAACCAGGAGGCCTACTGGCTCGCCGCGGAGGCGGCGGCCGACGACGGGCTGCACTCCCGCATCCGCGGCACCGCGCCGGCCGGGCGCACGATCACGGTGTCCAAGCACGTCGTGTCCCCGACCTCGCCGGTGATCCAGACCGACGGCACGGTCGGCGAGCCCATCCTCTACGAGGACACGCTCGTCACCGAGTACGCCACCGACCGCGGCGGCCGGTTCGTCCTGGACGTCAACCCGTCGACGCGCCCGCTGGTCGCGGGCCGCTACGGCCGCTACCCCGAGGCGCCGCCGCAGGCGCCGGTCACGCTCGTCAACCCCGCCGGCGTCCCGGCGGTCGGCAGCAGCGAGACCACGACGTTCGAGGTGCAGGGCCTGCCCGCGGCCGACAACGGCTATGCGGTGGTGACCGTCGGCTGGCCGTCGGACGACGCCGAGGCCTACGACTGGGACTTCACGCTCATCGGGCCCGACGGCACGCCGGTGGGCTCGGGCGCGACGCTCGGCAACCCCGAGGTGATCCGGGTCCCCGACCCGCAGCCGGGCACCTACACCCTCGTGGCCGACAACTACGCGGGAGGCGACGCCGCCCACGACTGGACCGGGCAGGTGACGTTCGAGAGCCCCGACCCGCCGATCGACACCGGCGTCAAGGAGGCGTGGGTCGTCTCCTGCACCGACCGTCGCGACCGCGTGCTCGGCACGCGTGAGGTCGTCGTCGACCGGGGCGAGGTCGTCGGCGTCGGCGACGTCTGCCGACGCGGCCGGCTCAAGGACTGAGGTCCGCGCCGCGTGCGCCCGCTGACGAGCTCAGCGGGCGTACGCGGCGAGCTCGCCGGCGAGGTCGGCGTTGGCCCGGCCGACCACGAGCGTGCCGTCACCGGTGTGCTCCATCGAGCCGATCTCGGCCTCCTGGTGGATCCGGTTGACCAGGTCGCCGCGCTCGTAGGGCAGCAGCACGTCGAACTCGACCTGCGGGCGCGGCAGCTCGGACTCGACGGCGCGCAGCGCCTCCTCGATGCCCTCACCGGTCTTGGCGCTCACCACGACGCTGTGCGGCTCGCGCGACCGCAGCCGGCCGATCACCAGCGGGTCGGCCGCGTCGGCCTTGTTGATCACGATGATCTCGGGGACCTTGGTCGCCCCGATCTCGGCGAGCACCTCGCGCACCGCGGCGATCTGGCCCTCGGGGTCGGGGTGCGAGCCGTCGACCACGTGGAGCAGCAGGTCGGCGTCGGCGACCTCCTCCAGCGTCGAGCGGAACGCCTCGACCAGGCCGTGCGGCAGGTGGCGGACGAACCCGACGGTGTCGGACATCGTGTAGATGCGGCCGTCGGAGGTCGTCGTACGACGCGTGGTGGGGTCGAGGGTCGCGAAGAGCGCGTCCTCCACCAGCACCCCCGCGTCGGTCAGCCGGTTGAGCAGCGACGACTTGCCGGCGTTGGTGTAGCCGGCGATCGCGACGCTGGGCACGTGGTTGCGGCGGCGCGACTGGCGCTTGACCTCGCGGGTGCCGCGCATCTCCTTGAGCTCGCGGCGCAGCTTGGCGATCTTGGTGTTGATGCGGCGCCGGTCGGTCTCGATCTTGGTCTCACCGGGGCCGCGGCCGCCGATGCCGTCACCGCCGGCAGCGCGGCCACCGGCCTGGCGCGACAGGTTGCCGCCCCAGCCGCGCAGGCGCTGCTTCATGTACTGCAGCTGGGCCAGCTCGACCTGCGCCTGGCCCTCCTTGCTCTTGGCGTGCTGGGCGAAGATGTCGAGGATCAGGGCGGTGCGGTCGACCACCTTGACCTTGATCTTGTCCTCGAGGTTGCGCAGCTGGCTGGGGGCCAGCTCGCCGTCGCAGATCACGGTGTCGGCGCCGGTGGCCTCGACGATCTCGCGGATCGCCTCGACCTTGCCGCGGCCGATGTAGGTGGCGGGGTCGGGCTTCTGGCGGCGCTGGAACACGGCCTCGAGCACCTCGGAGCCGGCCGTCTCGGCGAGCGCCGCGAGCTCGGCCATGGAGTTCTCCGCGTCGGTGACGCTGCCCTCGGTCCACACGCCGACGAGCACGACCTTCTCCAGGCGCAGCTGGCGGTACTCGACCTCGGTGATGTCCTCGAGCTCGGTGCGCAGGCTGGCCACGCGGCGCAGCGCGTGGCGCTCGGCGAGCTCCTGCGCGCCGACGGTGAGCTCCTCGGGGTCGGGCTCGTCCCAGGCGTCGGACGACGCGTCGTCGGCATAGCCGGAGTCGACGTCGTCGGCGAGCAGCTCGTCGTCGAGCTCGATGGTCTCGTCGTCCCAGGCGCGGGTAGCGTCGAGCGCGTCGCGCAGGTTGAAGTCAGGTGCGTTCGTCATATGCCGTCCAGCCTAGGTCGCACGGCCTCACCTGCGCGAACGGTTTCGCGCAGGGCTGACGACGGGGTGGGCCTCAGGCGCGGTGCCGCCCGGCCGAGGCGGCGGGAGCCGGCCCGGTGAGGGTGCCCACGTCGACGAACTCGTCGCAGGCGGCGCGTACGTCGGAGGGCGTGTGCGGCGGCCCGGCCACCACGACCCTGACGCCGGCGGCGTGCAGGCGCTGGAGCAGGGGGAGCATCGAGGTCATGTCGCCCGCGACGACCACCTCGTCGACGGCGGACTCGCGGGCGATGTCGACGGCGTCGATGGCCAGCGCCACCCGGGCCTGGGCGTCGTCGTCGGCGAGTTGGTGGAACGAGTGCAGCCCCTGGCGGCGCAGGTGCTCGACCCACGAGCCGAGGTCGGAGCGGCTCCAGTCGGCGTAGGCGCGGCACACGGTGACCGAGCCGCGGCCCTCGAGCCGCTGCAGCAGCCCGGCGGCGACCTCCTCGGGGATGCGGCGCGCGTCGATGAGCACGGCCAGCCGGCGCGCCTGCACCGGGTCGGGCCCGGCGGGCCGGCGCGGGAGGAC
Organism: Nocardioides sp. zg-1228; assembly: GCF_017086465.1. NCBI lineage: Bacteria > Bacillati > Actinomycetota > Actinomycetes > Propionibacteriales > Nocardioidaceae > Nocardioides > Nocardioides sp. zg-1228. Next base: position 3,424,646 of record NZ_CP070961.1, read on the forward strand.
CCGCGCCGCGGGCGGGGCCGGGACGGCGGGACGCAGCGACTCCGCGGCGGGCGCGCGTGCCGGCGGTGGGACGGAGCGCGGTGCGCCTCCACGGCGCGCGCCCACCCATCGGCGTACGAGCGAGGCGAGCTCGCTGTCGTCGCTGTCCGCGCCGGCTGTCGCCGGGCGCGGCTCGATCAGGTTGGTCATCGTGAGCCCCCCACAGGCTGTCCTGGACGTTCCGTCCAGCACGATCCTCCATCGCGGGCCGCCGCGGCGGCGATCGGCCGAATCGGGGCCGTCGGTCTGGACCAGCCGGAGCCGGGCGTCAGTGGGTCGGTCAGCGGGCCAGACAGCGGCCCGGTCAGCGGGCCGGCATCACTTGGGGGGCATCCGGATGCCGCCGTCGACGCGGATCGTCTCGCCGTTCATGTAGGAGTTGGTCAGGCACTCCACGACCATGCCGGCGAGCTCCTCGGCCCGACCCAGGCGCTTGGGGAAGAGCACGTTGCGACCCAGGTTGGCCTTGAACTCCTCGGGCTCGGGGAAGGCGTCATAGATCGGGGTGTCGATCAGGCCGGGCGCCACGGTGTTGAGCCGGATGCCGGCCGCGGAGAGGTCGCGCGCGACCGGGAGCGTCATGCCGACCACGCCGCCCTTCGAGGCGGAGTAGGACGCCTGGCCGATCTGGCCGTCGAAGGCGGCGACCGAGGCGAGGTTGACGATGGCGCCGCGCTGGCCGTCGGCGTCGGGCTCGTTGCGGCTCATCACCGTCGCGGCCTGGCGGGTCATGTCGAAGGTGCCGATCAGGTTGATCTCGACGACCCGGCGGAACGCGTCGAGGTCGTGGGCCTGCTCGAGGAGCCCGTCGCGGCCGATGGTGCGCTGCGCCCAGCCGATGCCGGCGGAGTTGACGCACGCGCGCAGCGGGGCGATCTCGGCGGCGGCCTCGACGGCGGCGGCGACCTGGTCGGTCCTGGTCACGTCGACCGGGGCGAAGACGCCACCGATCTCCGCGGCGAGCGCCTCGCCCTTCTCGGCGTTGAGGTCGGCGACGACGACCACGGCGCCCCGCGCGGCGAGGGCCCGGGCGACGGCGGCACCGATGCCGCTCGCGCCGCCGGTGACGATGGCGGAGGATCCGGTGATGTCCATGCGCCGGATGCTATGCCAGTCGGGTGCGGGGCCCGGAGGCGGCTGCGACGGGCCGGGCGCTCGACTCAGAGGTCGGTCTCGCCGCGGGCGACGAGCACCGCGGGGCCCGTCATCAGCACGCGGTCGTCCTCGGTCCACACGACGTGGAGGGTGCCGCCGGGCACGTCGACGCGGTAGGTGGTGCCGCGCGGGGCATCGTCGGCCAGCGCCGTGGCGACCGCCACCGCACAGGCGCCGGTGCCGCACGAGCGGGTCTCCCCCGAGCCGCGCTCGTGGACGCGCATCGTGACGTGGTGCTCCCCGCGGCGCACGACGAACTCGACATTGACGCCTTCGGGGAAGACCGCGTCGTCGTGCTCGGGCGGCTCGATGAGCGGGCCCGGCTCGGCCAGGTTGTCCACGGAGGCCACCGCGTGGGGGTTGCCCATCGAGACGTGACGCGCGGGCCACGTCCGGCCCATCACCGACACGCTCGTCTCCCCCAGCACCTCGGGGGCGCCCATGTCGACGGTCAGCTCGTCGCCGGACCGGTCGACGGCCTTGACGCCGGCACGGGTGAGGATCCGCATCGGGAACGGCTCGCCCTCGACGTCGTGGAGGTAGCGGGCGAAGACGCGCACCCCGTTGCCGCACATCTCGCTGACCGACCCGTCGGCGTTGCGGTAGTCCATGAACCACCCGCCGTCGCGGCGCACCGCCCGCAGCACCCCGTCGCCGCCGATGCCGGCGCGACGGTCGCAGAGGGCGCGTACGCGCGCGGCGTCCATCTCGCCGTCGGCGTCGCCGTGGACCGTGCCGTCGGGGTCGGGCAGCACCACGAAGTCGTTCTCGGTGCCGTGTCCCTTGAGGAAGGGGTAGCTCACGCCGCCAGTGTGGCAGGCGGGACGAGCCTCAGCGCGGGTCGACCACCTTGGCCGACCCCTTGCCGCGACGGCTGGGCTCGGCGACCGCCGTCATCCGCTTGCCGGAGCCGAACTCGATCGCCGTCGCCGCCCCGATCTCGGCGGCGCTGGTGAACGCGTCACCGGCGGGCGCCAAGGTGTGGCCCAGGGCCGTGAGCGCCGGGCCGTAGGCCGCGATGAACTCCGGCTCGGCCGTGACGCTGGCGGTGTTGCGCTGGGCGGCGCGCGGCGCGGCGATGGCCTCCTCGATGGTCATGCCGAGGTCGATCCGGTTGACCAGCATCTGCAGGACGGTCGTGATGATCGTCGATCCGCCGGGCGAGCCGAGCGCCAGGAACGGCTTGCCGTCCTTGAGCACGATCGTGGGCGACATCGAGCTCCGCGGGCGCTTGCCGGGCTGGATGCGGTTGGGGTCGGCGGCGTCGTAGACGGTCGAGAAGTCGGTGAGCTCGTTGTTGAGCAGGAAGCCGTGGCCGGGCACGACCATGCCCGAGCCGCCGGTCTGCTCGATGGTGAGGGTGTACTCCACGACGTTGCCCCACCGGTCGGCGACCGTGAGGTTGGTGGTGGAGATGTTCTCGGTGTCGGCGTCGGTCGTGCCCTTGGCCGACGACGGCGAGCACACGCCGTCGTACGACGTCACGTCACCGGCGGCGACCGGCTTGGTGGCGGCCTTCGCGGGGTCGAGCGCGCAGGCACGCTCGGCGGCGAACCGGTCGTCGAGCAGGCGCTTGACCGGGACGTCGACGTAGGCGGGGTCGCCGACGTACGTGCCGCGGTCGGCGAAGGCCAGCGCGCTGGCCTCGAGGTAGTGGTGGAGGGCCTGCTCGGCCGTCATCGCGGAGAGGTCGTAGCGCTCGAGGATGTTGAGCGCCTCGCCGACGGTGGTGCCGCCGGAGGACGACGGCGCCATGCCGTAGACCTCGTGGCCGCGGTAGGTCGTGCGGGTCGCGCGCTGCGAGCGGACCTGGTAGTCGCGCAGGTCGCGGGCCGTCAGCCAGCCGGCCGGCACGGGGAGCTCGGTGCGCTTGGTGGTGCGCGGCTTGCGGACCACGTCGGCCATCAGGCGGGCCAGGCGGCCGCGGTAGAACGCCTTCGGGCCGCGCTGGGCGATCAGGTCGTAGGTGTCGGCGAGGTCGGGGTTGCGGAACACCGAGCCGACCCTGGGTGCGTCGCCCTTGGGCAGGAACAGCTTCTTGGTGTCGCGGAACGCCGCGAAGCGCACCTCGTTGTCGAGGGTCTGCTGGCGGAAGGTCTCGTCGACCTTGAAGCCGCGGCGCGCGACCTTGGTGGCGGGCGCGAGCGCCTCGGCCAGGGAGAGGGTGCCCCAGTTGGCGAGGGCCTTGTCCCAGGTCGCCAGGGTGCCGGGGGTGCCGACGCTCGCGCCGCTCGTGACGAGGTCGGGGGTGAAGGTGTAGGGCTTGCCCGTGGCAGGGTCGATGAAGGCGTCCTGCGGCATCTTGCGCGGAGCCGTCTCGCGACCGTCGAGCGTGCGGACCTTGCCCGACTTGGCGTCGTAGTGCACGAAGTAGCCGCCGCCGCCGATGCCCGCGCTGTAGGGCTCGGTCACGCCGAGCGTCGCCGCCGCGGCCACGGCGGCATCGACCGCGTTGCCGCCCGCCTTGAGCACCTTGAGCCCGGCCGCGCTCGCCTCGGGGTCGACCGTGCTGATCGCGCCGCCCTTGCCGACGGCCGTGGGGTCCTTGACCGTCGGTCGGAGCTCGGAGGTCGGCGCCGGCGCGGTGGAGGGCGCCTGGGCCGCCGGCTGCGCGGGCACCGGCGAGGCGACGAGCGACGCGGCGACCGCCAGTCCGCTGGCGGCAGAGAAGGTGGCGGTGACGCGACGAGCGAGGTGGGGCATGGGTTCCTCTCGGGAGTCGTTGGCCCCAACCCTGCCCCCGCCGGTGCGGCTTGTCCCACACCCCACCGGGTGCGTGCCGACGTCAGCCCACGACGGTGTAGCGCCCGCACAGGAAGTCGCGGTTGCGACCGACCTCCTCGAGCCGGAGCTCGACGTGGCGGGGCAGCACGGGCGCGCCGCCGCCGAGGGTCACCGGGGCGTACTGCAGCCACACCTCGTCGAGCAGCCCGGCGTCGTGGAACTGACCGACCAGGTCGCCGCCGCCCACCACCCAGAGGTCCTTGCCGGCGGCGGCCTCGGTCATCGCGGCGTGCACACGACGCACGTCGTCGCGGTCGAAGCGGACGCTCGGCGGCGCCTCCGGGAAGGTGCGGTGGGTCAGCACCCACGTCGGCAGAGGTCCCCACGGGTCGTCGTCGTGGTCGAGGATCCACTGCCAGGTCGACGCCCCCATCACGCACGCGCCGAGGCGCTCGCGGAAGCCGGGATAGGCCATCGGCCCCTCCTCGTCGATGTCGCGCGAGGTGAGCCAGTCGAGCGAGTGGTCGTCGGCCGCGATGAAGCCGTCGAGCGTGCAGCCGGTGTAGTAGATGGTCGCCATCGGACCACCATGGCACCGCCCGCCGACACCGCGCCCCGGGCGAGCTCAGCCCAGCAGGGCCTCGACCGCCCCGACCGCCTTCTCGACGCGGTCGGGGTCGTCGTGGGCGACCCACACGATGCGCGGGTCCTTGCGGAACCAGGCGTCCTGGCGGCGGGCGAAGCGCCGGGTCGCGACGATCGTCTGCTCGATCGCCCGGTCGAGGCTGCGGTCGCCGGCAAGGTAGCCCATCACCTCCCGGTAGCCGATGGCCCGTGAGGCGGTGCGGGCCTCGGCGAGGCCGCGCTCGAGCAGCGCCTCGACCTCCTCGACGAGCCCTCCGGCGAACATCTCCTCGACGCGGTGGGCGATCCGCTCGTCGAGCGTCGGCCGGTCGATGTCGACGCCCACCTGCACCGTCAGCGGGTCGACGTACTCCAGCCGTGGGAGGCTGGCGCTGAACGGGCGGCCGGTGAGCGCGACGACCTCGAGCGCGCGTATGACGCGGCGCCCGTTGTCGGGCAGGATCTGCGCGGCCGCCTCCGGGTCGACCCCCGCCAGCCGCTGGTGCAGCGCGTGGCTGCCCACGCGCTCGAGCTCGGCCTCGAGCTCGCGGCGCAGCGAGTCGTCGGTGCCGGGGAACTCGAAGCGGTCGAGGATCGCGCGGGTGTAGAGCGCCGACCCACCCACCAGCACCGGGGTGGCGTCGCGACCGCGGATCTCGGCGATCGCCTCGCGCGCCCAGCCCTGGAACAGTGCGACGGTCGCCGGCTCGGTGACCTCGTAGAGGTCGAGCAGGTGGTGCGGGATGCCGCGCCGCTCCGACTCGGGCAGCTTGGCGGTGCCGACGTCCATCCCGCGGTAGACCTGCATCGCGTCGGTGTTGACCACCTCTCCCCCGAGCCTCTCCGCGAGGTCGAGGCTGAGCCCGGTCTTGCCCGAGGCCGTGGCCCCCACGACGGCGACGACAGGACGGGGCATGAGCCGATTGTCGCAGCGCCCTACGGTGGGCGGGTGAGCGACCACTTCGCCCTCGTCCCGGCGTCCTACGTCTACCTGCTCCGCGAGTCGCCCGGCGGGACGGAGGTGCTGCTCCAGCGGCGCGGGCCGGTGCCCTACATGCCCGGCCACTGGGCGGCGGGCGCCGCGGGCCACGTCGAGCCCGGCGAGACGGCGTACGACGCCGCCCGGCGCGAGGCGCTCGAGGAGCTCGGCATCACCGACCTCGAGCTCGACTTCGTGCTGACCATGCAGCGCAGCCAGTTCGGGCCGGCGATCGAGGAGCGGGTGGACTGGTTCTTCACGTCGCGGTCGTGGACCGGCGAGCCGCGCATCGTCGAGCCGGAGAAGTGCGCCGAGCAGCGCTGGTGCCGCCTCGACGACCTGCCCGAGCCGATGGTGCCGCACGAGGCGCACGCGCTGGCGCACCTGTTCTCCGGGGTCGGCTACCTCACCTTCGGGTGGGACGCCCCTCCGCCCGGGGGTGGCCCGGGCGGGACGGGCGAGGCAGGATCACCCGGATGACAGGGAGGGAATCGATGACCGACGAACAACTGAGCCCGATGCCCGAGCCGTACTCCGAGGAGCCGCAGCTGGTCCCCGGTGGGATCGACGCGCTGCAGGAGGACCCCGCCGACGCGGGCCTCGCGCGCGACCTGGACCCGGACGAGAACCCGGCCGTGGACGACGTGCTGCCCGACGAGATCGCCGAGCCCGACGAGAAGCCGCAGGCGCCTGAGGGCGAGGCGGAGGACAAGGAGTCCGACACCCCGCGTAAGGAGGCCTCCGGGGAGCCCACCGCCGGCCAGCAGGCCGAGGACGGGTCCCCCGAGCCCCCCGCCTGACCACATCGTGGAGGATCCGAGTCACCTGGTGGCTCGGATCCTCCACGCTCCTGTCGGAGTCCCCGCTCGAGCGGGGACTCCGACAGACCTCGACAGACCTCGACAGACAGGCACCGGGCTCATGCCGCCCGCTCGAGCGCACATCCACCGCCGCACGACCTGGCCGGCGGCCATCCATCCCGCTCCAGCAGCGCCGAGACCTTGGCCGCGGTCGAGCACGGCCGGCCGACGACCTGCCCCCACGTGAGGCGTACGGTGTCGCGCCCCTCGACGGCCGCGTCCAGGTCGCGCTCGAAGTCGCGGTCGCGCTGCTCGGCGGTGTCGTGCCACAGGCGTCCGTCGAGTTCGAGCAGGCGCAGGCCATAGGACGCGTCGCGATAGACCACGCCCGTGACGGTGCCCGCGCGCTGCTGTCGCTCGGCGCGCGGCAGCCCGTGGGGACGTTCGACGCGGGTGACGAAGGCGTGCTCCAGGACCGAGCACGACCCGTCGGCCACGTCGCGCAGGACGGCGTCCAGGAAGTCGCGGCGCGGGGCCCGAGCGCGGTGGGCGAGGGCGTGCTGCAGGCGTACAGCCGTGGTGTGGCGACCCTGCACCGCGCGGGCGACCGCTCCGACCGCCGCGAGATCGCCGACCGTGCCCAGTGCGACGTCGAGCGCCGCCTCCTCGTAGCGCAGTCGAGGCGGTCCGAGGTTCCAGCCGACCCGGTCGCGGAGCAGGAAGGTGCGCGTGACGCGTACCCCCTCCGGCGCGACCACCCGTCGGCTGCGCGGGACCACGACGTGGATCGGGCCGGCGTCGCCGTCCGGACGCCCGGGGCCGTCCGCCGCCCGCATCGCTGAGACACCCGCCAGCGCCGCGCCGAGCTCGACGCCCGCGACGCCGCGCGGACTCGCGCAGGCGAGCACCGCGCCCCAGGCCCGCTGGACCCACACGGGGTCGCCGGTGTGGGCGACGTACACGCCGGGGTGCAGCGGCGCCAGCTCGCGGCGGCGCACCATCCGGCGCAGGTCGTGCGGCAGCAGGCCCGCGCCCAGTGCCTGCGCGCGGGAGACGACCCCGTCCTGGGAGGCGAGCAGGGAGTCCAGATCGAACACCCGACCACGCTCGACGACCGCGCTCCTCGGCGCGACCCCCTCCGCCCGATCTGTGGATGAGGCGATCGTGGAGGATCCGGGTCACCTGGTGGCTCGAATCCTCCACGCTCCTGTCGAAGTCCCCGCTCGAGCGGGGACTCCGACAGACGACAGACGACCAGACGACAAGCGGGCGGGCGAGCGGCGGGCGGGCTCAGCCGCAGGCGGGAGCGGGGGGAAGCGGGGCGGGGACGCCGACCGCGGGCATGCCGAGCCCGACGGAGGCGGGAGCCGCGGGGGCGGACGTACGCCGCTCCCAGGCGTCGCCGGCGCGGGTGCGGCGCACGGAGCGGATCGGACCGTCGGCGACGAGGTGGTGGGGCGCGGCGTAGGTGATCTCGACCTCCACCATGTCGCCGGGGCGGACGGAGTCGTCGGGCACGGCCGAGAAGTCGGCGGCGAAGTGGACGAGCCGGTTGTCGCGGGCGCGACCGGACAGGCGCTTGGTCGCGACGTCCTTGCGGCCCTCGCCCTCGGCGACCATCAGCTCGACGGTGCGGCCCACGATCGCCTTGCTCTCGGCCCAGGCGACCTCCTCGACCACCTCGACCAGGCGCTGGTAGCGGTCCTTGACGACGTCCGGCGGCACCTGGTCCTCGAGCACGGCGGCCGGGGTGCCGGGGCGCTTGGAGTACTGGAAGGTGAAGGCGGCGGAGAAGCGGGCGGCGCGGACCACGTCGAGGGTGGCCCGGAAGTCCTCCTCGGTCTCGCCGGGGAAGCCCACGATGATGTCGGTGGTGATCGCGGCGTCGGGGATCGCGGCGCGCACGCGCTCGATGATGCCGAGGTACTTCGACTGGCGGTAGGAGCGGCGCATGTCGCGCAGCACCTTGTCGGAGCCCGACTGCAGCGGCATGTGCAACGACGGCATCACGTTGGGCGTCTCGGCCATCGCCTCGATGACGTCGTCGGTGAACTCCGCCGGGTGCGGCGAGGTGAAGCGCACCCGCTCGAGCCCCTCGATCGAGCCGCAGGCGCGCAGCAGATTGGAGAACGCCTGGCGGTCGCCGAACTCCACGCCGTAGGCGTTGACGTTCTGGCCCAGCAGGGTGATCTCGGTGACGCCCTCCGCGACCAGCGCCTCGACCTCGGCGAGGACCTCGCCGGGGCGGCGGTCCTTCTCCTTGCCGCGCAGGGCGGGGACGATGCAGAAGGTGCACGTGTTGTTGCACCCGACCGAGATCGACACCCAGGCGGCGTACGCCGACTCGCGCTTGGTGGGCAGCGTCGAGGGGAAGACCGACAGCGACTCGAGGATCTCGACCTGCGCCTCCTCGGCCACCCTGGCCCGCTCGAGCAGCACCGGCAGCGAGCCGATGTTGTGGGTGCCGAAGACGACGTCGACCCACGGCGCCCGCTGGGTGATGGTGTCGCGGTCCTTCTGCGCCAGGCAGCCACCGACGGCGATCTGCATGCCCGGCCTGGCGGCCTTGACCGGGGCGAGGTGACCGAGGTTGCCGTAGAGCTTGTTGTCGGCGTTCTCGCGCACCGCGCACGTGTTGAAGACGACGACGTCGGCCTGCTCGTCCGCCGCGGCGCGGACGTAGCCCGCGTCCTCGAGCAGGCCGCTGAGCCGCTCGGAGTCGTGGACGTTCATCTGGCACCCGTGGGTCTTGACCTCGTAGGTGCGTGCGGGGGTCTCTGCGACGGTGCTCATGACCGTTCAAGGGTACGGCGGCGCGCGGGGGCGGGGGCAATCGCGACGAGGACCCCGCGCCCGCCGCTGCACCGTGCCTAGGCTCGCGGCATGTTCCGCATGCACGCGCTCGAGCTGCTGCCGGACGAGACCGGTCGCGAGGCCGTACGCCGGGACTGGCAGGCGCTGCGCGACGCCGGGCTGCCGTCGCAGCTCGACCACCGCGGGTCGACCAACAGCCCGCACGTGACGGTCGTCGCGGCCCCGGCGCTCGGCGGGGACGACGAGCAGCGGGCCAACGACCTCCTCGGGCCGTTGCTGCCGGTGGAGGTCCGCGCCTCGGGGCTCGCCCTCCTCGGCGGCAGCCGGGTCTCGCTGGTCCGGGTCCTCGACGTGCCGGACGCGCTGGTGCGTGCCGTGCTCGACCTGCGCTCGCGGGTGCGTGACGTCCAGCACGTCGGGTGGCTCCCCCACCTCACGCTGGCGCGGCGGATGGCACGAGCCGACGTGGGCCGCGCGGTCGGCGTGCTGGGCCACGAGGACGTGGTGGTGACCCTGTCGTCGCTGCGCCGGTGGGACCCCGACGCGGGAATCGTCACCACTCTGTGATGGTCCCCGGGGGCCATGCCTGATGGTCCGCGCGGGCCACCTGCCGATAGGTTGCCCCCATGACCGCGCAGCAAACGGCCACCGTCAGCGCCGGCCGGGGCGAGCCCCTCGTCGTGCTGAAGGGCGTCCAGAAGTACTTCGGGCAGCTCCACGCACTCCGCGACATCGACCTCACCGTGACGCGCGGCGAGGTGGTCGTCGTGATCGGCCCGTCCGGGTCCGGCAAGTCCACCCTGTGCCGCACGATCAACCGGCTCGAGACCATCGACGAGGGCACGATCACCCTCGACGGCTTGGACCTGCCCCAGGAGGGCAAGGCGCTCGCCGCACTGCGGGCCGAGGTCGGCATGGTCTTCCAGAGCTTCAACCTCTTCGCCCACAAGACGATCCTCGAGAACGTCACCCTCGGGCCGATCAAGGTGCGCGGCATGAGCCGGACCGCGGCCGAGCAGAAGGCCCGCGAGCTGCTCGAGCGGGTCGGCGTCGACCACCAGGCCAACAAGTACCCCGCCCAGCTCTCCGGCGGCCAGCAGCAGCGCGTGGCCATCGCCCGCGCCCTGGCCATGGAGCCGAAGGTGATGCTCTTCGACGAGCCGACCTCCGCGCTCGACCCGGAGATGATCAAGGAGGTCCTCGACGTCATGGTCGACCTCGCCGAGCAGGGCATGACGATGATCGTCGTCACCCACGAGATGGGCTTCGCCCGCACGGCCGCCGACCGCGTCGTGTTCATGGCCGACGGCGCGATCGTGGAGGAGAACACCCCCGAGGAGTTCTTCATCCACCCGCGCTCGGACCGCGCCAAGGACTTCCTGGGCAAGATCCTCAAGCACTGAGGCCCTCCCCGCCCTTCCCCGCCCCTCCCCCCGCAGCTCCCCACCCGGAACCCACCGACGGCCTCGGGGCCGCGAACCAAAGGAGAACAACGCATGAGATTCATCAGGACGAAGGCGGTCATCGCCACGGCGGGACTCGCCCTGTCGCTGGCCGCCTGCGGCGACGCCGGCGAGGACACCGAGAGCGCCGAGGTCGAGGTGACCGAGAACGCGGCCGACAACTTCGACGACGGCACCCGGATGAAGGAGCTTGCCGAGGACGGCAAGATCAAGATCGGCGTCAAGTACGACCAGCCCGGCCTCGGCTTCAAGGACGCCGCCTCCGACGTGCCCACCGGGTTCGACGTGGAGATGGCGAAGGTGCTCGCCGCGAGCCTCGGCATCGACCCGGAGACCGACGTCGAGTGGGTCGAGACGATCTCCGACAACCGTGAGCCCTTCCTCGAGGACAACACCGTCGACCTCGTGCTGGCGTCGTACTCCATCACCGACGAGCGCCGCCAGGTCGTCGGCCAGGCCGGCCCCTACCTCGTCACCGGCCAGCAGCTGCTGGTGAAGGCCGACAGCGACATCGACGACGTCGCCGACGTCAAGGGCAAGGAGGTGTGCTCGGTCACCGGGTCCACCTCGCTCGACAACATCGAGGCCGAGGGCGCCAAGCCGGTCGGCTTCGACACCTACTCCGAGTGCGTCGAGAAGGTCCTCGACGGCACCGTCGAGGCGATGACGACCGACGGCACGATCCTCGCCGGCTACGCCGCGCAGAACGAGGGCGAGCTCAAGGTCGTCGGCGACGAGTTCTCCGAGGAGCGCATCGGCGTCGGCTACTCCCAGGACTACCCCGAGATGTGCCAGTGGATCGTCGACACGATCACCGAGGCCCACGAGGACGGCACGTACGAGGAGGCGTTCAACGCCACCCTCGGCCCCTCGGGCGTCGAGGTGCCCGAGCTGCCGGAGATGGACTCCTGCGAGTAGTACCCACCTGACCGGATCCCGGGCCCGCCGTCGTCGGCGGGCCCGGGGCCGTGTCCCCCACCCGGGCCCCGAGCAGGGACCGGGCCCGACCGAGAGAGGAGTGGCGTGAACGCCGTCCTGGACAACTTCGACCTGGTCCTGAGGGCCTTCGGCTACACGATCTTCCTCTTCCTGGTCTCCGCCGTGCTCTCGCTCGCGCTCGGCACGCTGCTCGCCGCCATGCGGGTCGGCCCGGTCTCGGTGCTGCGCATCTTCGGCACGGCCTACGTCACGCTCGTGCGCAACACCCCGCTGGTCATGATCTTCCTGTTCTTCCAGCTCGGCGCCGGCAAGATCTTCGACGCCCTCCGCTTCACCTGGGTCGACATCCACATCGGCCCCTTCGACTTCACCTCGTTCTTCAGCGCCGCGGTCGCCTCCCTCAGCCTCTACACGGCGGCCTTCGTGTGCGAGGCCATCCGCTCCGGCGTCAACGCGGTGCCCCTCGGGCAGGCCGAGGCCGCCCGCGCGATCGGCCTGCCGTTCACCGGGGTGATGTCCCAGGTCGTGCTGCCCCAGGCGATCCGCGCCTCGGTGCCGCCGCTGGCCAGCACCCTCATCGCCCTGCTCAAGAACACCTCGGTCGCCGGAGTCTTCGGCGTGATCGAGGCAGTGGGCCGGATGAAGGGCTTCACCAACGACTACGCCGACCAGCGCTGGGGCATCTTCATCGCCTTCGCGATCGGCTACGTCATCCTCGTCGAGATCATCTCCCTGGTCTCGACGATGCTCGAGCGCCGTTGGAAGGTGGCCTGACATGAGCACCGGAGTCCTCTTCGACGCCCCTGGGCCCGCCACCCGCGCGCGGCACCGCACCTACAGCATCATCGCCGGCGTCGGCGTCGTCGCCGCCCTCGCCTTCGTCGTGTGGCGCCTGCAGGCCACCGGCCAGCTCGAGTACGACAAGTGGGAGCCGTTCCTCACCCCGCGCTACATCGAGGCGATCCTGGTCGACGGCCTGCTGATCACCCTCCAGATGGCCTTCAGCGCCGTCATCGGCGCCGTCGTGTTCGGCGTGCTGTTCGGCGTGGGCAAGCTCTCCGACCACGGCTGGGTGCGCTGGCCGTGCTGGCTCGTCGTGGAGTTCTTCCGCGCGGTGCCGGTCATCATGCTGATGATCTTCTGCTTCTACGCGATCTTCGGCGGCATGGACGAGCTCAGCCGCCGCACCTACTGGTCGGTCGTGCTCGCGCTCACCCTCTACAACGGCGCCGTGCTCGCCGAGGTCTTCCGCGCCGGCATCAACGCCGTGCCGAGGGGTCAGGCGGAGGCGGCGTACGCCATCGGCATGCGCAAGACGCAGGTCATGACGATCGTGCTGCTGCCGCAGGCGGTCAAGATCATGATCCCCGCGATCATCAGCCAGATGGTGGTGGCCCTCAAGGACACCAGCCTCGGCTACGCCGTGGCCGGCCTCGGCCTCACCCGGATCGCCAAGCCGATCTACCAGAGCTTCGGCAACCACGTCCCGACGATCATCGTCATCACGGCGATCTACGTGGTCGTCAACCTGCTGCTGACGTGGCTGGCCACCTGGCTGCAGCACAAGTTCGTCGGTGAGAAGAAGGTCCTCGAGGTCAGCATGGTGGGCGAGTCGACGGCCGAGGCCAAGCCACTGGCCTAGCCACCTGAGTGCGCCCGCCAGCGCCGTGCGTCCGCGGATCGGCGGAGGTGGCCCGATCCCGGGGACATCGGCTCAGCGGCGCTGGAGCACCTCGACGCGGTTGCCGTGACCGTCGCGGGTGTGGAGGCGGACGTGGCCCGGGAACGAGTCGCGCTCCCGCTCGTCGACCTCGAAGCCGAGCCCCTGCAGCCGTGCGGAGACCTCGGCCAGGTCGTCGACGACGAAGGCCGGGTGCGCCTTGCGCGCCGGCGCGAACGGGTCCTCGACGCCGACGTGCAGCTCGGCCGCCACCGCGCCCGCGTCGTCGTACGCCCGGAACCAGCAGCCGCCGCGGGCGACGAGGTCGGCCGGCTTGTCGACCTCGCTCATGCCGAGCGCGTCGGCGTAGAACCGACGCGCCGCCTCCTCCCCTCCGGGCGGGCAGGCGACCTGCACGTGGTGCAGCCGCATCAGACCAGCACCCCCGGAGCCTTGCGCGCGACCACGAAGATCCGGCGGAACGGCAGGATGACGCGGCCGGAGTCGTCGGCGGGGTAGGCCGCGCGCAGCAGCGCCTTGAACTCGTCCTCGAAGTGCGAGCGCAGGTCGTCGGGCAGCGCCAGCAGCGTCGGCCTGGCTCCGGTGCCCGAGACCCAGTCGAAGACGGGGTCCGGGCCGGTGAGGACGTGGACGTAGGTCGTCTCCCACACGTCGACCTCGCAGCCGCGGTCGAGCAGCACCCGGGCGTAGTCGTCGGGGTCGTGGCTGGCCGGCACCCGCACCCCGCGCACGTGCTCCGCGTACGGCGATCGCGCGGCGAGGTCGGCGCGCATGGTGTGGCTGGGCTCGTCGAAGTTGCCCGGCACCTGGAACGCGAGCCACCCCCCGGGCTGCACGCGGTCGAGCAGGCCCGGAAGGAGCTCGAGGTGGTCGGGGATCCACTGGAGCGTGGCGTTGGAGACGAGCACGTCGATCGGCTCGCGCAGGGCCAGCGGGTCGGGCTGGGCCCAGTCGCGGAGGTCGCCGACCTCCCACTCGATGCCGTCGAGGGCGCGGGCGGCGGCGATCATCTCGGGGCTGCTGTCGACGCCGATGACGCGGGCGCCGGTCCACCGGTCGGCCAGCAGGGCGGTGAGGTTGCCCGGCCCGCAGCCGAGGTCGACCACGACATGGGGGTTCTCCGCGGGCACCCGCGCGAGCAGGTCGACGAACGGCCTCCCGCGCTCGTCGGCGTACGCCAGGTAGCGGTCGGGGTCCCAGCTGTGGCTCATGTCGTGTGTCCTCCTCGCTCGAACGCCGGGCGTCCAGTGGCGAACGGGTCGCCCGTCCGACCGTCCCATACCCGGCGGATCTCGTCCGTAACATATCTTGATGTCGAGATAGTTCACCCTCTCGCCCGAACAGTCTCGATGTCAAGATTCTCGACCGATCTGGCACGATGTCCTCCATGCGTGACGAGGTGGACGACCTGGTCGAGGCCTGGGGCCGCGAGCGCGGCGACCTGGACCTCGCGCCCGTCGAGGTCTTCTCGCGCATCAGCCGGCTGGCCCGCCACCTCGACCTGGCCCGCCGCGACGCCTTCACCGCCCACGGCATCGAGTCGTGGGAGTTCGACGTGCTGGCCGCGCTGCGCCGCGCCGGCCAGCCCTACGAGCTCTCCCCCGGCAGGCTGCTGCGCGAGACGCTCGTGACCAGCGGCACGATGACCAACCGGGTCGACCGGCTCGCCGGCCGCGGCCTGGTGGAGCGGCTCCCCGACCCGCACGACCGGCGCGGCGTGCTCGTGCGGCTGACCGCCGACGGCAAGGCCGCCGTCGACGGGGCGTTCGAGGCGCTGCTGGCGGCCGAGGCCGACCTGATGTCGGACCTGTCCGACCGCGACCGCACCGAGCTCGCCGCTCTGCTGCGCTCGCTGCTCGCGCCCTTCAGCTGACCTGGTGGGGAAGTCTGACACCTGGAGGGGGTTGCAACCGCCTCCAGGTGTCGGAGTCCCCGCTCGAGCGGGGACTTCGACAGGAGGGCCCGGACCCGGCTACTCCACGACCTCGGAGGCCTCGAGCCACTCCAGCTCCAGCTCCTCCTTCTCGGCGGCGAGCTCGCCGAGCTGGGCGCCGACGCGGGCGAGGAGGTCGTAGTCGGACAGGTTGGCCTCCATCTCGGCGTGGAGCTCGGCCTCGCGCTCGGCGATGCGCTCGAGCTGCTTCTCGACCCGGGCCAGCACCTTGCGGGCGGCGCGGTCCTCGGCCGAGCCGGGCCGGGCCCTGGCAGCGACGTCGGGCGAGGGCGTACCGGCGGGTGCTGACGAGGACCCAACAGAGGACGCAGCGGTGGACGGCCCGGCCGACGGGGCCGCCGGGAGGGCCGCGCGGCGCTCGAGGTACTCCTCGACCCCCCGGGGCAGCATCGAGACCTGGCCGTCGCCGAGCAGGGCCCAGATCGAGTCGGTGACCCGCTCGAGGAAGTAGCGGTCGTGGGAGACGACGACGAGCGTGCCGGGCCAGGAGTCGAGGAAGTCCTCGAGGACGTTGAGGGTGTCGATGTCGAGGTCGTTGGTCGGCTCGTCGAGGAGCAGCACGTTGGGCTCGCTGAGCAGCAGCTTGAGCAGCTGGAAGCGTCGCCGCTCGCCACCCGACAGGTCGCCCAGGCGGGCGGTCAGCCGGTCGCCGGTGAAGCCGAAGCGCTCGAGCAGCGAGGTGGCGGTGACCTCCTGGCCGTCGAGGGTCTTGCTGACGCGGCGGATCGACTCCACCGTCGGCAGCACCCGCGCATCGGGGTCGATCTCGTCGAGCGCCTGGGTGAGGTGCTGCATCTGCACCGTGCGGCCGTGCTTGACCCGGCCCACGTCGGGGGCGAGGGTGCCGGAGATCAGCGAGAGCAGCGAGGTCTTGCCCGCGCCGTTGACGCCCACGATGCCCACCCGGTCGCCGGGACCGATGCGCCACGTGGCGTGCTCGAGCAGGCGCCGGTCGCCGCGGGACAGGTCGACGTCCTCGATGTCGATGACGTCCTTGCCCAGCCGCTGGCTGGCGAAGCGCTGCAGCTCGATGCGGTCGCGCGGCGGGGGCACGTCGTCGATGAGCGCGTTGGCGGCCTCGATGCGGAACTTGGGCTTCGACGTACGCGCGGGGGCGCCGCGGCGCAGCCAGGCGAGCTCCTTGCGGGCGAGGTTGAGCCGCCGCGTCTCGGTGGCTGCCGCCTGCCGCTGGCGCTCCGCCTTGGCCAGCACGTAGGCCGCGTAGCCGCCCTCGTAGGCGTCGACCGCGCCGTCGTGGACCTCCCACGTGGTCTGGCAGACGGCGTCGAGGAACCACCGGTCGTGGGTCACGACGATCAGCGCGGACGGGAGCTGGACGAGGTGCGCGGCGAGCCAGGCGACGGCCTCGACGTCGAGGTGGTTGGTCGGCTCGTCGAGCACGATCAGGTCGTGGCGCGAGAGCAGCAGGGCGGCCAGGGCGCACCGACGGCGCTCGCCGCCGGACAGGCCGACCACGGCGCGGTCGAGGGTGACGCCCGCCAGCAGTTCCTCGACGACCTCGCGGGTGGTGGCGTCGGCGGCCCACTCGTGGTCCTGCCGGCCACCGAGCACCGCCTCGCGGACGGTGTGGGTGTCGACGAGCTCGTCGCCCTGGTGGAGGTAGCCGATCTCGATGCCACGGGTGCGCGAGACGCGTCCGGAGTCGGGCTCCTCGAGGCCCGTCATCACCTCGAGCAGGGTCGTCTTGCCGTCACCGTTGCGGCCGACGACGCCGACGCGCTCGCCCACCGAGATACCGAGGGAGACGTCGTCGAGCAGGGGCCGTACGCCGTAGGACTTCGAGACGCGCTCGAGGTTGATCAGGTTCGCCATGTCCGGGCGATCCTCTCAGGTGCACCCCGCTCGGCACGGATCGGCGCACGCCCCCCTCACGGGCGCTGCGTGAGGGGAACGCCCGACGGCGTCAGGAGTCCGACTGGCCGCCGGCCGCGGAGGACCCCTCGCCCAGGGTCGGCGTGGCCGAGCCGTTGGTGCCGGAGTACTTCTGTATCAGCGACTCGACGTCGAGGCCGGTGGTGGCCTTGAGCATCTCCATGGTCTGCACGAGGTTGTTGGTCACCTGCTTGGGCAGCTCGCCGGCGCCGTCGGCCGAGATGACCGTCAGCTTGTCGATGTTGCCCATCGGGCGAGCCAGCTCGGCGGCCACCTTGGGCATCACCTCGATGAGCATCTGGAGCACGGCGGCCTCGTTGTAGCCGGCGAAGGCGGCGGCCTTCTTGTCCATGGCCTCGGCCTCGGCCTGGCCGGCGGCGAGGATGGTGGCGGCCTGGGCCTCACCCTCGGCACGGAGCGCGTCGGCCTCGGCGACGCGACGGGCCTTCTCGGCCTCACCGCGCTTGGCACCCTCGATGGCCTCGGCCTCGGCGAGCGCCGAGCGACGCGACTTCTCGCCCTCACCGGTCAGGCGGGCCTTCTCGGCCTCGGCCTCGGCGTTGGCGATCGACGACGCCTTGCGGGCCTCGGCCTCGAGGATGGCGGAGGCGCGACGGCCCTGCGCCTCGGTCTCGACGCGGTAGCGCTCGGCGTCGGCGGGCTTGCGGACCTCGGTGTCGAGCTGGCGCTCCTTGAGCGCCGCCTGGTGGACCGCGACCTTCTCCTGCTCGAGCAGCACGGCCTGGTCGCGGTCGGCCTGGGCGAGCGGCCCGGCGGCCGCTGCCTGGGCGTTGGCGGCGTCGGTCTCGGCCTTGATCTCGGCGTTCTTGAGCGCGAGGGCGCGCTGGGTGACCGCGATCTCCTGCTCGGCGGCGATGCGCGCCTGCTCGGCCGCCTGGCGGGCGTTGGCCTCGGCGATGGAGGCGAGCTGGTTGAGCTTGGCGGCCTCGGGACGACCGAGGTCGGCGAGGTAGGAGCCGTCGTCGGTGATGTCCTGGATCTGGAAGGTGTCGAGCACCAGGCCCTGGCCGGTGAGCGAGGACTCGGACTCCTCGGCGACGCGCTGGGCGAAGGCGGCGCGGTCGCGGATGATCTGCTCGACCGACATGGAGCCGACGATCGAGCGCAGCGCGCCGGCGAGGACCTCCTGGGTGAAGGTCTCGATCTCGCCCTGCTGGCTGAGGAAGCGCTGGCCCGCGGCGCGGATCGAGTCCTCGTTGCCACCGACCTTGACCAGCGCGACTCCGTCGAGGTTGAGCTTGATGCCCTGTCCGGACACCGCGCCGCGGATCTGCACCGAGATCCGGCGCGAGGACAGGTCGAGCGTCGCGAGGCGCTGCACGAAGGGGATGACGAACACGCCCCCGCCCATGACGACCTTCTGGCCCGACAGGTCGGTCGAGATCTCACCCGTCTCCGGGTTGCGCACCTCCCCCTTGCCCTTGCGTCCGGTGACGATGAACGACTCGTTGGGCCCGGCCACCTTGTAGCGCGTGGTGACCAGCAGCGCCAGCAGCACGAGGAGGACGACGAGGCCGATCACCGCGGTGATCACCGGGGACAGTCCGAACATGGGCAGGGCTCCTAGGAGGGCGTGAGGTGGGGTGGTGCGAGACGAGAGGGGCTGGCTTCAGGGAAGGAAGAGCGGCTCGACCTGGACGGCCGTGGGCGAGATGACCTGGGTGACGCTGACCTGCGTACCGGCCGGCAGGGCGATGCTCGAGCGGGCGTTGAGGCGGGTGAGGTGGCCGCCGACCGTCAGCGAGACGACACCGAAGCCCCCCTCGGGGATCGCGCTGACCACTTGGCCGATCCGCTCGAGCATGTCGGAGGTGCGCACCGAGTCGCCCTCGCCGTCGCCGTGGAGGAACCGTGACGCCCGGGCGGCGAGCCAGCCGAGCAGGACGCCGAGCACGAGGCCGACGACGACCGCGAGCGAGGTCGACCCGGTGGTCTCGAGGGCGATCGCGCCGCCGAAGCCGAGGGCGCCGAGGAAGCCGGCGAGGGCCTCGGTCGAGAAGAGTCCCGCGCTGAGGCCCTCGAGGGCGCCGTCGAGGACGTCGCCGAGGACGAGCGTCACGAGCAGCAGCAGCACGCCGACGCCGCCCACGACAAGGAACACGGTCACGATGCCTCCCCCAGGCGATCAGTGCGACGTCGTCGACGCCGCGCACACCATAGCGACAGGCTTCCCCGCCCGCAGCGGTTCACGCCATCGGGTCAAGACCCCATCCCTGGCCTACCGCAGGCCCGTCCCGACCTGGTGCATGTCGACGACGTGCGCGCCCGCGACGGGTCCGACGGCGCTCAGCACCACGTCGTACGACGCCGACAGCGCGGCGAGCACCTCCGCCGAGCCCTCCTGCGAGTCGCAGAGGAAGACGCACGTGGGGCCCGAGCCGCTGACCATGCCGCGCAGGGCGCCGCCGGCCTCGCCGCGGTCGATCAGGTCGCCCAGCTCGGGGCGCAGGTCGACGGCCGCCTCCTGCAGGTCGTTGTGCAGCGCGCGCGCCAGCCGGACGGGCTCGCCCCTGGCCAGGGCGGCCAGGAGCTCGGTCGGCTCGGCGGGCTGCGCCGGCGCGTCGGGGTGGAGCCGGTCGAAGTGGCGGTAGACCTCCGGCGTGGAGAGGCCGACCGCGGCCGGGACGACGACCCACCACCAGGTGCCGTGGTCGACGATCGGCTCGACGACCTCGCCGCGGCCACGGCCGCGCGCCGTTCCTCCCACGAGCGAGAACGGGACGTCGCTGCCGAGACGGGCGGCCTGCGCCAGCAGCACGTCGTCGGGCTGGCGCAGGTCGTGCAGCCGGTCGTGCGCGAGCAGGGCCGCCGCCGCGTCGGCGGAGCCGCCGGCCATGCCGCCCGCGACCGGGATCTGCTTGGCGATCTCCACGAGGTGGGCGCCCCCGCACCGCGCCTCGTCGAGCGCCCGCAGCGCGATGTTGGTGGCGTCGGTCGGCACCCCGGCCACGTCGACGTACGACGAGCCGGAGACGGACAGCGAGTCCTCGGCGACGGTGGAGCTGACCGTGGAGTTGGGGGTGGAGCTGGCGGTGGAGCTGGGGGTGGAGCTGGCGGTGGAGACCGTGACGTCGTCGTAGAGCGAGATCGCCTGGTAGACGGTGTCGAGCGGGTGGAAGCCGTCCTCGCGGGGCGCGCCGACGCCGAGGTGGAGGTTGATCTTCGCGGCCGCCCGGACGGTGGTGCTCACTCCGCCGCCCGGTCCCGGGTGGCCGCCAGCCCTTCGGCGATCCGGGCGAAGTCGCCCACGTCGAGCACCTCGCCGCGCGCGGTGGGGTCGACGCCGGCCGCCTCGAGCGCGGCGGTCGCCGCCTCGGCCGAGCCCGCCAGCCCGCGCAGCGCGGCGCGCACCTGCTTGCGCCGCTGGGCGAAGGCGGCGTCGACGACGGCGAAGACCTCCTCGCGGGTGGCCGTCGTGCGCGGCGGGTCCTGCCGGGTCCAGGCGACGAGCCCGGAGTCGACGTTGGGGGCGGGCCAGAAGACGTTGCGGCCGATCGTGCCCGCACGGCGCACGTCGGCGAACCAGGCGGCCTTGACGCTCGGCACGCCGTAGGTCTTCGACCCCGGTGGCGCGGCGAGGCGGTCGGCGACCTCGGCCTGCACCATCACCAGGCCGCGCTCCAGCGAGGGCAGCAGGGTGAGGAGGTGGAGCAGGACGGGCACCGAGACGTTGTAGGGCAGGTTGGCCACCAGCGCGGTCGGCGGCGGCCCGGGCACCGACTCCACGCGCATCGCGTCGGCCAGCACGACCTCGAAGCGGTCGGCCTGGTCGGGGGCGTACGCCGCGATGGTGGCGGGCAGCCGCCCGGCGAGGAGCGGGTCGACCTCGATGGCGATCACCCGGCGGGCGACCGCGAGCAGGGCCAGCGTGAGCGAGCCCAGGCCCGGGCCGACCTCGACGACGACGTCGTCGGCGGTGATGGCGGACTCGCGCACGATCCGGCGCACGGTGTTGGCGTCGATGACGAAGTTCTGGCCGCGCTGCTTGGTGGGGCGCAGGTCGAGCTCCGCGGCCAGCTGACGCACCTCGGCCGGCCCGAGGAGCCTCGGGCCGGCCGGGTTCGTGGTCATGATCGCGAAGCCTAGTGGGGGGTCCCCGATCAGCGCGGCAGGCCCAGCTTGGCCGAGCAGGACGGCCACGAGCCGTAGCCGCCGGTGGCGTCGCGCAGGCGCGTCGCGACCGCGATCTGGGTCTCGCGGGAGGCCTGGTGCGGGTAGCCGGTGCCGCCGTAGGCGCGCCAGGTGCCGAGGTTGAACTGGAGGCCGCCGTAGTAGCCGTTGCCGGTGTTGATGGCCCAGTTGCCGCCCGACTCGCACTGCGCGAGCGAGTCCCACACGGTGCTGCCGCCGGCGAAGTTGGCGGCCAGCTCCTCGGGCTCCTCCTTGGTGCCGACCCGGACGACCCGCGGCTGGGCCTTCACCTTCACGTCGGCCTTGACGACCGTGCGGGCCCGGAGCTCGCCGTTGACGAAGCGCAGCCGGTAGGTGACGTTGCGGACGCCGTCGCGACCGGCGCGCACGACCTCCTGCTTGCCCTCCAGCATCGAGGAGTCCTCGCGCTCGACGACCGGGGCCTCGACCACCTCGCGGGCGACCTTCCTGGTCACCACCCGGATGTCGGTGACGACGATCTTGTCGCCGTCGGCGATCTCGGTGGTCAGCGAGGGACGCACCTTGTCGTGCCGGTCGACGTCGAAGCCGGCGTCGTCGAGCACGTCGGCGACCGTCATCGCGGCCAGCTTGCGCTTCTTCAGCTGCTTGCCGCCCAGCTTGAGGTGCACCACCTTGGGGGTGACGACCTCGAGGGCGAGGCCGTCGCGACCGATCGCCGAGCTGCGGCTGGCCGACAGGTCGGCGCCGGCGAAGCGGCGCCCGATCTCACCGAGGGCACTGGCCACGTCGGTCGAGTTGACCCAGTAGGTGTGCGCCGTGCCGTCGACCGAGAGCTCGAGCGGTCGCCCGAACTGCACGGCGATGGCCGAGCCGTCGCTGACCGGCTCGTCGAGCGCTGGAGCGACCAGGTCCTTGTCGGTGAGCTCGACACCCTCGGCCTCGAGGACGTCGCCGACGGTGCCGCCGATGGCGCTCACCTGCCGGGGGTCCCCGTCGAGGGTGAGGGTCACGTCCTTGGTGAGGGCGGCGTAGCCGACCGTCGTTCCTCCGACGGCTGCCACGACGAGCGCCCCGAGGGTCGCCAGGACGGTCTTGGACCTGCTGAGCTGCGCGAGACGAGAGCGCACGATTCTCCGAACGTCGTTCTGTCCGGGCCTCGGGGGCAGCACCCCCCGGCCGAGCGTGCGCGGCCTCCACGGGAAGAGCCGTGGGAGTCGTGCGACGTGCGAGCGGGGGTCTCGCAGGACCGGCCCGAACCGGTCCTCCTGCTGCCGGACATCGCTCCCGATCCCGGCCAACAATCACAAGACGATAACGATGACGGGCGACGACGCAAACTCCTGAGGGCGGATTTCTGGGGAGACCCTCCCCACGTCCACCCGCGGGGAGGGCACGCCCGCCCGTCGACGGACCGGCTACCAGGGTCCCCCGAAGGCCACCTCGGTGGTGGCGTCGATCGCCCGGCAGAGGTGCTCCAGGTCGGCCTGCAGCACCTCGGCCATCGCCCGCACGGTGTGCGGCACCAGGTAGGACGCGTTGGGTCGTCCGCGCCACGGCGTCGGGGTCAGGTAGGGCGCGTCCGTCTCCACCAGCACCCGGTCGACGGGCGTGATCGCCAGCGCCTCGCGCAGGGGGGCGGCGTTCTTGAACGTCACCGTGCCGGCGAAGCTGAGGTGGGCCCCGCGGTCGAGGCACCGGCGCGCGAACGAGGCGTCGCCGGAGAAGCAGTGCATCACCCAGCGCTCGGGGGCACCCTCCTCGTCGAGGACGCGGAGCACGTCGTCGTGGGCGTCGCGGTCGTGGATGACCAGCGTCTTGTCGAGCCGCTTGGCGAGGTCGATGTGGCGGCGGAAGCTCTCCTCCTGGGCGGTGCGGCCCTCCTCGCCCGTGCGGAACGTGTCGAGCCCGGTCTCGCCGATGGCGCGCACCTTCGCGTGCGACTGCGCGAGCCGCTCGATCTCGTCCAGCGCCTCCTCCAGCCGCCCGGCCTCGGCGAGCCGGGGCGCCTCGTTGGGGTGCAGCGCCACGCCGGCGACCAGGGCGTCGTGCTCGGCCGCCGCGGCCACCGCCCAGCGGGCGCCCGGCAGGTCACAGCCGATCTGCACGATCCGCGGCACGCCGACGGCCGCCGCCGCCGCGATCGCGTCGCCGGTGTCGAGCCAGTCGCCGTCGGCGATGTCGAGGTGGCAGTGGTTGTCGACGACGGGGTGCGGCAGCGGCTCCGGCGCAGGCGGGCGCTCGCGGTCGCGCCGGGCTCCCGACCTCTCCTCGGTGGCGGCGCGGCTGCGGGTCGGCCCCTGCTCCGATGCCTGGTCACCGGTGGACAACGTCGTACACCTCCCGCTTGGGCAGCCCGGCCCGACGGGCGACCTCGGCGATCGCCTCCTTGCGGGTCGAGCCGGAGGCCTCCAGGCCCGCCACGGCCGAGCGGATCGAGCCCGGGTCGGTGTCGACGGCGGGGGCGCCGCTGGAGCCCTCCACCACGATCGTCACCTCGCCGCGGACGCCGTCGGCGGCCCAGGCGGCCAGCTCGGCCAGCGGCCCCCGGCGCACCTCCTCGTGCGTCTTGGTGAGCTCGCGGCACACCGCGGCCGGGCGGTCGTCGCCCAGCGCGTCGGCCATCGCCGCCAACGCGGCCTCGGTGCGGTGCGGCGCCTCGAAGAAGACCATGGTCCGCTCCTCGGCGGCCAGGGCGGCCAGGCGACGCCCGCGCTCCCCGGCCTTGCGGGGCAGGAAGCCCTCGAAGCAGAACCGGTCGACCGGGAGGCCGCTGACGGCGAGCGCGGTGAGCACCGCGCTCGGCCCCGGCACCGCCGTGACGCGTACGTCGTGCTCGACCGCGGCCGCGACCAGCCGGTAGCCGGGGTCGGAGACGCTGGGCATCCCGGCGTCGGTCACCAGCACGACCCGCTCGCCGGCGAGCAGCGCCTCCAGCAGCACGGGCGTGCGCGCCTGCTCGTTGCCCTCGAAGTAGGACACCACCCGCCCGCGCAGCGTGATGCCCAGGTCGGCGCAGAGCCGCTTGAGCCGCCGGGTGTCCTCGGCGGCGACCACGTCGGCGCCGGACAGCTCAGCCGCCAGCCGCGGTGGCGCGTCGCCGGCCTGCCCGATCGGGGTGCCCGCGAGGACCAGGACGCCAGTCAAGCGGGGTCCCCGCGGCGTTGTTCGGAGGAGCGGAGCGGAGGAGAAGAACGTCGGGGGGTGCTCATGGGTTCACCGTAGATGTTCGCCGCGGGGGTCCGGCTCCCGGCTCCGCCGCGGTCGGCGACGACGCGGTCGCGCCCGGCCGTGCGTACGCCCGTGGCCTCGCGCGGGTCTGGCTAGAGTGCCTCGCGTGACTCCGACGGCGGCCGAGCGCAATCGCCCGCGCTGGCGATCGGAGGACCCGGTGCTCGGGTGGGCGGGCGCGCTCTGCCTGGCCGCCCTCGCCTTCTTCCTGCGGCGCTGGCACCTCGGCACGCCCCACGCGTTCGCCTTCGACGAGACCTACTACGCCAAGGACGCGTGGTCGCTGCTCAACCACGGCTACGTGCGCGACTACGTCGAGGACGCCGACAAGACGATCCTCAACGGCAGCCTCACCGGGTTGTTCGAGGACGGACCGTCGATGATCGTGCACCCCGAGGTCGGCAAGTGGCTGATCGCCGCGGGGATCAAGGTCTTCGGGATGGACCCCACCGGCTGGCGCACGGCGTCGGCGGTGGTGGGCGCGCTCATGGTGCTGCTGATGTGCCGGTTCGTCCGTCGCGTCACCGGCTCCACTGTGCTGGGTCTCGTCGGCGGGCTGCTGCTCTCGATCGACGGCCTGCAGCTCGTGCTGTCGCGGCTGGCGCTGCTCGACATCTTCCTCGCGTTCTTCACCCTCTGCGGCGTGCACTGCGTGGTCGCGGACCGCCAGTGGCTGCGCGACCGGCTGGCGTCCGGCGGCGGCCGTCGCGGTCTCTTCTGGTGGCGCCCGTGGCTGGTCGCCGGAGGCGTCGCGTTCGGGCTCGCCTGCGGCACCAAGTGGTCGGCCGTCTACGGCCTGGCCGTCTTCGGTCTGCTCGCATGGCTGTGGAGCGCCGGCGCCCGCCGCGCGTTCGGCCAGCGCCGACCGCTGCTGCGCTCGGTCGTCCTCGACGGCATCCCGGCGTTCGTCGCCCTCGTCGGCGTCGCGCTGGCGACGTACGTCGCGTCGTGGACGGGCTGGCTGATCCATGCCGACGCCTACGAGGAGGCCTTCAGCAACACGCAGTACACGTCCTACGGCGGCGGCGAGCCGTGGCCCACCGCGAGCGAGCCCGACGCCGAGGGGCTGGGCGAGGTGGCCCAGTCGCTGCGCTCGCTGTGGTCCTACCACCAGGACGTCTACACGTTCCACAGCCACTTCCTCGACGACTCCTCCCACGTCTACGCCTCCAAGCCGTCGACCTGGCTGGTGATCGGCCGTCCGGTCGGCGTCGACGCCCAGACCGACATCCAGCCGGGATCGCAGGGGTGCCAGGCACCGTCCGGCTCGAGCTGCATCCGGCAGGTCCTGCTGATCGGCAACCCGGTGATCTGGTGGGGCGGCTGCCTGGCCATGGTCGCCTCGCTGCTGCTGTGGATCGGCGCCCGCGACTGGCGACACGGGGTGGCCGTCGCCGGCCTCGCCAGCACCTGGCTGCCGTGGTTCGCCTACGACGACCGGCCCATCTTCTTCTTCTACGCGATCACCGCCCTGCCCTTCCTGGTGCTCTCGATCGTGCTCGCGATGGGCCACCTCATCGGCACCTCCGACGTCCCGACCCCGCGCCGCACGTTCGGCGTGGTGGTGGCCGGCAGCTACACGGTGCTCGCCCTGATCGCGTTCGCGTGGTTCTGGCCGATCTGGACCGACGCGCTGCTGACGAAGTCGGAGTGGAACGCCCGCATCTGGTTCCTGCGCTGGATCTGACGCCCGCCCGCTCCCCCCGAACCCGGCACGAATTGTCGCGGTTGTCTCAAGATGGTCCGCACTTCCGCGCGTGCCCATTCTCTTTGCGCTCGCGTCCGATGACGATGGGCCGACCCGGGCTGCTGCCGGGTGTCGACGCGAGGAGGGGGCGTTGCGATGGACTCGACGATGATTCATGTCTGCCTGCAGACCGAGGGAGCGCCCAGGGGCGACGACCACGAGCTCGGCGAGCGCTGGGTGTGCGGGTGCGGCGACAACTTCGTCTACCGCGAGGGCTTCAACCGCGCCGGCTACGTCTGTGTCGAGTGGTGGCCCGCCCCCGCGATCCCGCGGCCGCGTCGCTCGATGCGTCGCGGACTGCTCTTCGGCCAGCGCAAGGGCTGACGCCGCAGGTCGTCACCAGGTCGTCACCAGGTCGGTCACCAGGCGCCCGGGAACCTCGTCGACCCGACGATCGCGAACAGCGAGACCACCAGCGAGACGACGACGGCGATCAGCGCCGCCTCCCCGACCCACCGCCGACCGGGCACCGCCAGCAGCACCAGGCCGGCGACCCCGACGACGGCGGGCAGCACCCAGAACGACAGGACGGCCGACAACAGCCCGGCCAGCACCGCGAGCCCCACGCCGG
Organism: Nocardioides sp. zg-1228; assembly: GCF_017086465.1. Classification (NCBI taxonomy): domain Bacteria; kingdom Bacillati; phylum Actinomycetota; class Actinomycetes; order Propionibacteriales; family Nocardioidaceae; genus Nocardioides; species Nocardioides sp. zg-1228. The sequence continues at coordinate 3,451,391 of NZ_CP070961.1, forward strand.
CGACGGCCGCCCAGAGCAGCGGCACCGGGCGCGCCCCACGCGGCAGGCCGACCTCGGTGACGGGTCCGGACGCCGGCAGCTGGTCGGGGGCCAGCACCCGCAGCAGGAGCGTGATCGTCGCCGGGTCGGCCACCACGACCACGTCGCGGAAGCGGTCGGCGACCGCGTGGCGGCGTACGACCTCGTCGAGCCGGTGCCCGCGGTCCACGCCGGGGAAGCGCACCGGCGCGAGCAGCACCTCGGGATGGGCGGGGCGTCCGAGCGCCTGGACCACGCGCTTGCCCTCGACCGTCGGGGCGGTGACGACGGTCGCGGAGGAGCCGAGCCCGGACCGCACGCGCGCGAGCTCGTCGGCGCCGGCCTGCGTGCTGACCACGAGGATCCGCTGGTAGTCGGTCACGCTCAGACGGTAGTCCGCCCCACGGGGTCCCACGACCGGCGCCGCGGCGGCAGACTGTCGGACGAGTCCCCTGATCCCTCTGGAGCAGACCATGCCCGTCACCCGAGGCTTCCACCGCCGTCGTCCCGAGCCGCAGCACGGCCGCCTGCCACCGGGGCAGTACGACACCGGGTCGTCGTGGCCGGTGCTGAGCGCCGAGGCCACCCCGCAGCAGCCGGCCGAGACGTGGACGCTGAGCGTCGACGGGCTGGTGGCGTCGCCGCACACGTGGAGCTGGTCGGAGCTGCACGCCTTCCCCGGGTCGACGTTCTTCGGCGACATCCACTGCGTCACCACCTGGTCGAAGTTCGACACCACCTTCAGCGGCGTCAGCGTGGACGACCTCCTCGACGTCGCGGCGCCCGAGGGCTCGGCCGGCTACGTGATGGCGCACTCGATCACCGGCTACACCACCAACCTGCCGCTCGCCGACGTCACCGGCGGCAAGGCGTGGGTGGTGTGGAGCTTCGACGGCGAGCCGCTCCCCCGCCAGCACGGCGGGCCGCTGCGGCTGCTCGTGCCGCACCTCTACTTCTGGAAGTCCGCCAAGTGGCTCTCCCGGCTCGAGCTGATGGCCGAGGACCGGCCGGGCTTCTGGGAGCAGAACGGCTACCACGACCGCGGCGACCCGTGGCTCGAGCAGCGCTACCAGGGCGACTGACGTGGCCCCGGCGCCCCTGGCGGCCTGGACCGACGGCCGCATCATCGCCAAGGACATGCCGACCCCGACCACGGTGCGGCTGCGGATGCACGTCGAGGGCCGGCCCCGCCACCTGCCCGGGCAGCACTACCTGGTGCGGCTGCGTGCCCCCGACGGCTACACGGCCCAGCGGTCGTACTCCCTGGCCTCCGACACCGACGACCCGCTCCTCGAGCTGCTCATCGAGCGGCAGCCGGACGGCGAGGTCTCGGAGTTCCTCGCCGACGTCGCCGAGGTGGGCGACGTGCTCGAGCTGCGCGGGCCGATCGGCCGCTGGTTCGTCTGGGACACCGAGACCCCCGTCCTGTGCCTCGTCGGCGGCACCGGGGTCGTGCCCGCCGTGGCGATGGCGCGCACGGCACGACGGCTGGGCCGCACCGACCTGCTGCGCATCGCCGCGGTGGGCCGCAGCCGCGAGGAGCTCCCCTATGCCGCCGAGCTCGAGCGTCACGGCGCCACGATGGCCTGGACCCGCGCCGACGTGGACGGCCGGCCCGCCGGACCGTTCACGGTCGAGGAGCTCACCCCGCTGCTGGACGGCGTCGAGCTCGGCTTCGTGTGCGGGTCGGCCCGGTTCGCGGCGTACGCCGAGGAGCTGCTCGTCGCGTGCGGCCTCGCCCCCGCGTCGATCCGGGTGGAGCGCTTCGGGCCCACGGGCGACTCGGCCTGAGCCGGGGCAGCGGGGGGCCTCGGCGTCCGCGCCCCGACTCAAGCGGTCACATGTCCGCTCAACCACCCGGATCCGGGTGTCCTAGCGGGGACGAGGGTGTCTTGGCTGGCCCGCCCTGAAGGCTCGGGGCAGGCCCAGCGTGGGAGGCGCCGATCGTGTCGCCACCCGAACGACCGACGTGTGCGAGCAGTACGGCTCAGGCGTCGTAGGGCTGGCGCAACCCCTGGAGCGGCCCCACGGCAGGGTCGGACATGTACACGCTGGTCGCCAGCACGGCATGGGCGGCGTCGGCGGCCGACGAGCCCGACGCGTAGATCTCCCGGGCGATGAGGCCGGCGACCACGGGCGCGGAGAACGACGTGCCGGACCACCGCGCCATGCCGGTGTTGAAGACCCGGACGTCGCCCTTGCTGGGCGTCTCCTCGCAGGTGAAGGTGCCGTCGGGGAACGCGTTGACGATGTTGCGTCCCAGGGCGTAGACGTCGGCGGAGACGCCGTAGTTGGAGTAGCTCGAGACGCGGCCGTCATGGTCGAGGGACCCGACGCCGATCGCCCACGGGGCAGCGGCCGGCCAGAACGGGGCGGGCGACGCGTCGTTGCCCGCGGCCGCGACGAGCACGCAGTCGCGCTCCTTGAGCAGGGTCTCGTAGAAGACCTCGAAGGCGAGGGAGGGGAGGTCGTCGTGGGTGCGGCAGCCCGCGGAGAGGTTGATGACCTTCGCGTCGCGGGCGAGGGCCTCCTCGAGCTGGTCGACGATCCGCGACTCGAGGATGCCCCCGCCGCCGGCGCCGCCGATGCAGAACCCCTCGACGTAGATGTCGGTGTGGGGGGCGAGGCAGCGGATGATGCCCGCGATGAACGTGCCGTGCCCGGCGTACTCGCGAAGGTCGGGCCCGTTGAGCTCGTCGTCGCCCTCGACGCCCGCCAGCCACGGGGTGCGCGGGTCCGTCGCGGCCGGCGGGTGCCAGCCGGAGTCGACCACCGAGACCCGCACCGGCTTGCGCTTGCGCCTGCGGGGCTCGCACTGCCCCGGCCACGGCTCCTTCAGGCCCGTCTCCTCCGGCTCGATCGCCGGGCAGAGGGTGCCACCGCCCGGCGCGACGTGGATCCAGTGGTCGAGGGTCACGTCGCCCGGCGGGAAGTCGCCGATGCGCCGCAGCTCGGTCACGACGTCGGGAAGCGACAGCCCGGCGCGGCGGGGTGGGAGCCGGTAGCGGACCAGCCGGCCCTGGACCGACTCCTCGGCCCGCGTGAGCTCACCGTCGAGCAGCTCGTCCTTGGTGGCCGCGACGGCCCGCTCGAACGCCTCCACGGCGCTCGTGCGCACCAGCAGGTGATCGGGGTCGAAGAGGAAGGTGAAGTCAGCGGGAGCCTCGGTGTTCCACGCCACGGCATCGCCGTTGGCCTCGTGGAAGTTCAGCACTTGGTCGGTCAGCTTGCGACGGGCGTCGTCCTTGATCTCGTGGTCGTGAGCCATGCTCGGACACTAGACCCACTCGGGGGCGGCGAGGACGGTTTGCCGCGGTCGGATTTCACCGCGCGGAACGGCCTGCGCGCACCGGCGCGTCCACGTGGCGCCGAGCGTGCCTGGGGAGCGGCGTACGTCAGTAGGATCCCGGTGGGGCGCGCATCGGGGGTGCACCCGCGAGAGGGGGCCCGTTGACCGACCGGTCCGTGCGCGCCAAGCAGTCGCAGGACGAGGCGGCCGAGCTCCTGCGCGGGATGTTCGTCGACCTCGCCGGCGCACGGGCGCGCGCCCACGACCTGGTGCGCAGCAGCAGCGACCCGATCACCCTGTCCTACGCCCGTCAGGTCCTCGGCATCGCGCACCGTGAGCAGGGCGACCTGCCGCGGGCGCTGCGCGAGCTGCGCACCGCGATGCGCCTTGCCGAGGAGGCGGGCAGCCGCACGCGCCGGGCCGACGTCCAGGCCACGCTCGGCGGCACCCTCGCCACGGCCGGACGGACCCGGGAGGGCCTCGAGCACCTCGACGCGGCCATCGCGGTCCTTCGCGGCACGGAGCGCGCGACTGCGCTGACGCGGCGCGGGTGGGTCTACATCACGGCGCAGGGCCGCTTCGACGAGGGCGCCGCCGACATGACCAGGGCCGTCGAGCGGTTCGCGGCCGAGGGCGACCAGGTGTGGCACGCACGGGCGCTCAACCTGCTGGGCTACGCGTGCCTGTTCCGCGGCGCCCTCGAGGCCGCCGACCGGCACTTCGCCCTGGCCGGACGCATCAGCACCGAGCTCGGCGACGACTTCACCCACGCCGTCACCGTCCAGAACCACAGCTACGTCGCCTACCTCGCCGGCGACCTGCCCCGCGCGTTCGCCCTGCTGGGCGAGGCCGCCGAGGCGTTCGCCAAGACGGGCGCGACGACAGCCGACCTCGTCATCGACCGCAGCACCGCCTACCTCACCGCCGGGCTGCTGCCGGAGGCGCGCGAGAGCGTCGCGTCGGCGCTCGAGGAGGGATCGTGGCCTGCCAAGGAGCAGGCCGACCTGCTCAGCGTCCAGGCCCGCGTCGCGCTCGCCGCCGGCGACCACGACCGTGCGGAGTCGACGGCGTCTCGCGCCGCGCGGATCCTCACCCACCAGGGACGCGAGTGGTTCGCCGCACGCGTGCAGCTGGTGGCCCTCACCGCCCGGCACGCTCGCAGCCGACGCACGTCGCCGGCGCTGCGGCGAGACGCCCTCGCGTTGGTCGAGCGGTCACGGCGCCTGCGCATCCCCGAGCACGTCCAGGTGCTGCTCCTGGCGGCCACCATCGTCGGGGACGCCGAGCCCGGCCTCGCCGACGAGCTGCTGCGCGAGGCCGAACGTGCGAAGCGGCACGACGCGGCCCTGACCCGGGCGCTCGGATGGCTCGCCACGGCCCGCCGGCAGATGGCTGCCGGGCGCACCGCGGCCACCCTGCGCGCCTGCGAGCGGGGGCTCTCCGCCATCGCGGAGCACCAGAGCCTGCTGGGGAGCGACGAGCTGCGCGCCCTCGCCTCCGCGCGCGGGCAGGAGCTGGCCACGCTCGGTCTCCGCTCGGCGCTGGCCGCGGGCCGTCCGCGCCAGGTGCTGCACTGGACCGAGCGCTGGCGGGGCACCGTCGTGGACGCGCCGAGCGTCGTGCACCGCGACGTCGACACCGCCCGTGACCTGGCCGCCCTGCGGTCGCAGACCCAGCAGGCCAACTCCGCCCGCGACGCCGGACAGCCCACCGCGCACCTCGAGCGCCGCATCGCCGATCTGGAGCGCCGTATCCGCGAGAGGCACCTGCTGCGCAGCGGACGGGCGTCGGGTGCCCACGACCCCGCCGGTGCGGACGGTGCGCGCGCCGAGGTGTCCGAGCTGCTCGACACCCTGGCCGAGCACGACACCACGCTCGTCGAGCTGTTCACCCTCGACGGCGACCTCCACGCAGTGGTGGCACACCGCGGGCGCGCCCGGCTCGTGCACGTCGGCGACCTCGCCAAGGCGGTGCAGGCCCAGGAGTACGCCCGGTTCCTGCTCACCCGGGCCGGGCGGGGGCAGTCGGTCGCGCTCGCCCAGGCCGGCGCCCGCCTCCAGGCCGCGCTGCTCGGCGACCAGGCGGTGCCCGGCTCGGGGCCGGTGCTGGTCTCGGCCCCCAACCAGCTCCAGCGCCTCCCCTGGGCGCTGCTCCCGGCGCTGACCGACCGGGCCGTGTCGAGCACGCCGTCGGCGCGGCTGTGGCTGCGCGCGTCGCGCCGACGTCCGGCCAGCGACCGGCGCAGCTTCATCGTCGGCCCGGGGCTGGCCTCCGGGGGCGCCGAGGTCGAGACCCTCCGACGCCACGACCCGGACGCCGCCCATCTGGCCGGCGACACCGCGACGGTCCAGGCCTGCCTGGCCGGCATCGACGGCGCCGCGCTCGTCCACATCGCGGCGCACGGCAGCTTCCGCAAGGACAACCCGCTGTTCTCCTCCATCGAGCTCGCCGACGGTCCGCTGATGGTCCACGACCTCGAGCGGCTGGCCCGCCCGCCGCACCGGGTGGTGCTCTCGGCGTGCGAGACCGGCGACATGCAGCCCGTCGGCGCCGACGAGCTGCTCGGCCTCAGCGTGAGCCTGCTGGCGATGGGCAGTGCCGGCGTCGTCTCGAGCCTGGTCAAGGTGCACGACCACGCGACCGCCGAGGTGATGACGCACCTCCACGCCGCGCTGCGAGACGGCGAGAGCGGTGCCGCGGCGATGCTCCTGACTCGCCAGGCCGTCGCGGACGACCAGCTCCTCCTCGCGACCGCGGTGAGCTTCACCGCCCTGGGGACCTGACCCCGCCGCAGACGCAGGACCGCCCGCCACCTGTGCAGGCAGGTGACGGGCGGTGCTGTGCGTACGTGGTGGAGCTGAGGGGATTCGAACCCCTGACCTTCTCATTGCGAACGAGACGCGCTACCAACTGCGCCACAGCCCCAAACGCCTCACGGCGCGTCGCAAAGATACACGAGCGCGTCGGCGCCCACCCAATCCCCCCGGCGGGACGTCATGCGGGCGCCCGGTCGGGACCGGGGATTCCCATGACGTCCGGGTGGGATGGGGGTGGGACGGGGCCGGGAGGGGTCAGGGAGGGGTCAGGCGCCGCTGGCGCGGCGGGTCTCGGCGGCGTCGCGGGCCGACTTCTCGGACTGCTCGGCGGAGCGGGCCAGGGCGGAGTCGCCGTCGTGGTGGCCGCTGGACCACACGCCGGTGGAGTCGAGGTCGATCGTGGAGACGGTGCGCCGCTGCACCGCCGGCTTGCCGACGTAGGTCGGCAGCGTGGTGGGCACCATGTCCCAGCCGCCGACGACCGGCACCTCACCGGTGAGCACGGCCGGGGCGTCCGCCGCGGCGGGGGTGTCCCCCGCCTCGGCAGGCTCGACGGTCTCGACGGTCACGTCGGGCGTGCGCGGCGAGGGCGGCGTCACCGCGATCTCACCCGTGGCGTCGAGCTCCTCCTCGACGACCGGCGGCACGCCGACCTCGAGGGCGGAGCGGGCGGCGCGCTGGCGCCGCTCGGCGCGCACCGAGACCCGGCAGGCGACCAGCCAGGCGACGAGGACGCCGGCCGGGACCGCGACCCACGGCCAGGCGACGACGCGGGCTGCGGCCAGCCCGATGACGACGAGGTTGGCGAGCAGCACGACGGCGAGCACGTTGCGGCGGCGCTTGGCGGCGCGGCGTGCGGACGCCCGCTCGGCGGCCGGTGACGGTCGGCGCGAGGGCGTACGACCGGGGACGGCCGCGGCCGCAAAGGAAGAGGAGGGGGACGAAGTGGCGGTGACCTCGCGCGTCACCTCGGTGGTGATCGAGGTCGACACGACCGCGGACGCCGCGTCGGCGTCGGGGAGGGCCTGGGTGCGGGCCTTGGTCTCGACCGGCGGCCGCAGCCCGGTGCGGATCGGCGAGACGACCAGCCGGGCGTTGCGGCGGTCGACGGGCTCACGGCGGGCCAGGACGCGCATGGTGTGGGAGAACTTCTCGACCGAGCGGCTGCGCACCACCTCGTCGTGGTGCTTGAGGGCCTTGGGGATCAGGTAGACGGCCCACGCCACGGCAAGGGCGACGAAGATGAGAGCGCTCAGGTCCACGGTCGAAGCGTATGAGCGTGGAGCGTGACCGGGACGGATGTCAAGTGGTGTGTCGCAGAACTACTGCTGTGACTGGTGTGTTCCGAGCCGCGCGAGCACACCCTCCGGCGCCTCCTCGGCGGTGATCGCGAAGATCCGGTGGTCGCGCCAGTCCCCGTCGATGTGGAGGAACCGCGGGGCGTAGCCCACCTGGTGCAGCCCCAGCTTCTCCACCACGCGCAGCGAGTTGGTGTTCTCGGGCCGGATGCAGATCTCGAGCCGGTGCAGGCGCACCGGACCGAGGCAGTGGTCGATCACCATGCCGACCGCACGCGGCGCCACTCCCCGGCCCGCGACGTCGGCGGAGACCCAGTAGCCGATGGAGCCCCACTGCGCCGAGCCGCGAGCGACGTTGCTGACCGTCACCTGTCCGGAGAACCGGCCGTCGACCTCGATCACGAACGGCAGGCACAGGCCCTGCCGGGCCTGGTGGAGGAGGGTGCGGGTGACGACCTTGTAGGACGAGGGGCGCGGCGCGGAGCCTGGCGGGACGGTCGCGTCCCACGGGCGCAGCCAGTCGTGGTTGCGGGCGCGCACGGCCTGCCAGTCGTCGGCGTCGCTCCGGCGCAGCGAGCGCACGACGATCCCCTCCGACTCCAGGCGGGCGGGCCAGCCCGGGGCGCTCAGTGGTCGCTCCCCACGACCTGCTCGACGGCGTGGCGCACGACGGGCTCCAGCACGCCGAGCCCGTCCTTCACGCCGCCGCGCGAGCCCGGGAGGTTGATGACGAGGCACTGCCCGGCGATGCCGGCGAGGCCGCGGGACAGCATCGCGGCCGGTACGCCCTGGGCCACGCCCGCGGCGCGGATCGCCTCGGCGATCCCGGGCACCTCGCGGTCGAGCAGCGGCGCCGTGGCCTCGGGGGTGCGGTCGGTGGGGGTGAGTCCGGTGCCGCCGGTCGTGAGGACCAGGCGGGCCCCGGCCGCGACGGCCGCGGCGATGGCGTCGCGGACCGGGTCGCCGTCGGGCACGACCGCCGGCTCGCCGCAGTCGAAGCCCTGCTCGCGCAGCCACGCGACGATCACCGGGCCGGTCTCGTCGGCGTAGGCGCCCGCCGCGGCGCGGTTGGACGCGACGACGACCGCGGCCGGGAGGCTCACCGCTGCCACCGCGTCACCGGGTCCACGAGCCCGACCGGCCACCGGTCTTGGTCTCGACGCGGATGTCGGTGATCGTCGCGGCCTTGTCGACGGCCTTGACCATGTCGACGACGGTGAGCGCGGCCACCGACACGGCGGTGAGGGCCTCCATCTCAACGCCGGTGCGGTCGGTCGTGCGGACGGTCGCGGCGATCTCGACCGCGTCGTCGGCCACCTCGAGGTCGACGGTGACGCCGGAGATCGCGAGCGGGTGGCACAGCGGGACGAGCGCGGGGGTCTGCTTGGCCCCCATGATCCCGGCGATCCGGGCGACCGCGAGCGCGTCGCCCTTGGGCACGCCCTCACCGCGCAGCAGCTCGACCACGGCCGGGCTGACCAGCACGCGGCCGCTCGCCGACGCCGTACGCGTCGTGACGGGCTTGTCGCCGACGTCGACCATGCGGGCGGCGCCGTGCTCGTCGACGTGGGTCAGCCGGGGGTCGTCCATCAGAACTCCTCGTCGAGGCGGCGGATGGCGACCATCTCGCCGGCCGGGATCGCGGTCGTGGCGGCCGGCACCTCGATGAGGCAGTTGGCAGCCGCGAGGTCGCCGATCAGGTGCGAGCCGTGGCCGCCGACGGGTGAGACGAAGGCACCACCGCGGTCGGTCTCGTAGAGCCCGCGCACCAGCTGCACCTTGCCGTCCGGGGAGGACAGCCCGTGGGTCAGGCGGGCGCGGCCGGCGGGGCGGACGTAGGGCAGCTTGCCCATCATCCGGCGGATCGCCGGCAGCACGAACATCTCGAAGGAGACGTAGGAGGAGACCGGGTTGCCGGGGAGGGTGAAGACCGGGGTGTCGTCCTCGCCGACCGTGCCGAAGCCCTGGGGCTTGCCGGGCTGCATGCCCACGCCTCCGAACCACATCGACCCGTGGTGCGACAGCGACTCCTTGACGACGTCGAAGTCGCCCTCGCTCACGCCACCGCTGGTGACGACGAGGTCGGCGCGGACGAGCTGGTCGCTGAGCGCCTCGGTGAAGGCGTGCGCCTCGTCGGGGACGATCCCGACCCGGTAGGCGATGGCGCCGGCGGCGCGCGCCGCCGCGGCGAGCAGGTAGGAGTTGCCGTCGTAGATCGAGTCGCGACCGAGCGGGGTGCCGGGGTCGCGCAGCTCGGAGCCGGTGGAGATCACGACCACCCGCGGACGCGGGCGCGTACGCACCGTGGAACGACCGACGGCGGCGAGCATCCCGAGGTGGCGCGGCCCCAGGACGGTGCCCTCCTCCAGCAGCATGTCGCCCTCGGCGATGTCGTCGCCGGTCGGCCGGATGTGCTGGCCCGGAGCCGCCGCGCGGGTGATGCGCACGGACGCGACGCCGCGGTCGGTCCACTCGTAGGGCACCACCGCCGTGGCGCCGGCCGGCACCGGTGCGCCGGTCATGATCTTCACCGCCGAGCCGGGCGAGATCGCCAGGATCGAGGACCGCCCGGCGCCGATCTCGCCGACGACGGGGAGCGTGACGGGAGCGTCCTGGCTCGCGCCGGCGACGTCCTCGGCGACCACGGCGTAGCCGTCCATCGAGGAGTTGTCGAAGCTCGGCAGCGAGATCGGGGCGACCACGTCCTCGGCCAGCGCCAGGCCGAGCGCCTCCATCAGCGGCTGCGGGAACGCGGGAAGTGGGGAGACCGTGGCCAGGATGCGCTCGACGTAGTCGGCGACGGGCAGCAGGTCAGCCATCGCTGCCCTGGTCGTCGGGCCGGGTGCCATCCGGCTGCTCGCCGAGCACCGCGCCGGCCTCGACCCGCTGGGCGGCCGGGGCCGCGAGCGACACGTCGCCGACGACACGGACGCCGGGGCCGAAGGTCCAGTCGCCCTCGACCGTGAACGACCCCGCCTCGCGCAGCGACGGCGCGCCCTCGGGGAAGCGCTTGTCGAAGTCGCGCACGAGCTTGTAGAAGTCTCCGTCGAGGGAGACGAAGGGCACCTGCTCACCCGCCTGGTCGAGCACGTAGTCGCGACGCAGGTCGTAGACGTCGGAGCGCAGGACCAGCAGGTCGTCGGTCGTCTTGACCGGCACGAAGCGGTCGCGACCCACCTCGATGGTGCGGGCCCCCTCGAACACCTCGATCGCGGCGCCCATCGCGGTCTCGATCTGGATGACCTCCGGCGTGGAGGGGTCGGCCGGGTCGAGGTGCTTGACGTTCTTGATCAGGGGCAGGCCCAGGATGCCGCCACGCGCGTCGAGCGCCTCCACCATCGCCTGCAGGTCGAACCACAGGTTGTTGGTGGAGCAGTACTGGTGCCGGCTCAGGTCGGCGAGCGCCTCCCTGTCGGCGTCGAGCGTCTGGGCCGACTCGCGCAGCACGATGCGGCCGTCGGCCTTGCGGCGCGCGAAGTGGCCGCCCTTGCGGTCCGACGGCGTACGCCGCACCGCCTCGATCGCGAACGGCGCTCCGCTCTGCGCGAACCAGCCCGCCACCCGGGCGTCGGGCACGGCTCCGAGGTTGTCGGAGTTGGAGACGAAGACGTGGCGGTAGCCGGCGTCGAGCAGCCGGGCCAGCAGCCCGGTGCCGCGCAGCGCGGTGTAGATGTCGCCGTGGCCGGGCGGGCACCACTCGAGGTCGGGATCCTTGGGGTAGGCCGCGGGCATCAGGTCGGCGGCCAGCAGCTTGGGCTCCTTGTTCTGCAGGAACTCCAGCGGCAGGCCGTCGACCGGCAGGTCCTCGTAGCGCGCCAGCGCCGCCATCGTGTCGGCGGAGGTGCGGAAGGAGTTCATGAACATCAGCGGCAGCGTGGCGTCGTGCTCCTTGCGGAGGTGCAGCACCTGCCGGGCGATGATGTCGAGGAAGCTCAGGCCGCGGCGCACGCACAGCAGCGACTTGGCGCGGTCCATCCCCATCGAGGTGCCGAGCCCGCCGTTGAGCTTGATGACCGCCGTCCTGCGGATGGCCTCGGCGCCGACCTCCTCGGGGACCTCGACGTCGTCCAGCGACTCCATGTCGAGGGGCTCGATCGAGGCCTCGGGGATCATCCCGGTCTCGCCGTGCTCGAGGAGCCGGTAGTAGTGCGCGAACGTGTCGATCGCGACCTCGTCGACGCCGGCGTCGCGCATCTTCTGGCGCGCGAGCTGGAGGCCCTGCGCACTGCCCTTGCTTGCCATGGATCGATCGTAGGCTGCGGGTGTGGGAGCAGGACACTCGGCGGCCAAGACCGCCCTTCGCGACCAGGTCCTGGCGGCCCGGCGGCGTCGCCCGCTCGAGGCCTGCACCGCGTTCGCGGCCTCCGTCGCGGAGGTCGCGCGGTCGTGGGAGCCGGTCCGGCACGCCGGCACCGTCGCGGCGTACGTCTCGGTGGGCAGCGAGCCCGGCACCGGGCACCTGCTCGACGCACTCCTGGCCGCCGGCACCCGGGTGCTGCTGCCCGTGCTGCGGCCCGACAACGACCTCGACTGGGCCGTCCACACCGGGGAGCACGGCCTCGTCAGGGCCGCCCGCGGCCTCTACGAGCCGGCCGGGCCACGGCTCGGCGTCGACGGCGTGCGCACCGCCGACGTCGTGATCGTGCCGGGGCTCGCCGTGTCCCCGACCGGCGACCGCCTCGGGCGCGGCGGCGGCTCCTACGACCGCGCGCTGGCGCGGGTGCCGGCGGGCACGCCCGTCGCCGTGCTGCTCCACGACGACGAGGTGGGGCTCGCCGTGCCGACCGACCCCCACGACGTCCCGGTGGGCTTCGCGCTCACGTCGAGCGGGGTCGTCCGACTCACCCGGTGAGCCGTCTCGGCGCGCCCGGGCGTCAGTCGGCCGCGGGGACGAGCGTCAGCCGGTGCTCGGTCGCGGTCTCGACGGCCTCGCGGCTCCACGCCCACGGCAGGGTCTGGCCGTCGACGTAGAGCTCGGTCTGGTCGGTGTAGTGCGACGAGGTCGGGTGGCCGGAGACGCCGGTGAGGTTGATCCACCGGGAGTCGTCCCAGTCGGCGAGCGAGACGACCATGCGCATCGACGGGGCGGCCGTGACCTCGAAGCCGTCGACGGCGTTCCACGACGTGGCGTCGACGATGGACGAGCCGCCGCCGACCTCCCAGCCGTCGCGGTTGAAGAACCGCTCGACCGGCGCGACGCCGGAGTCACCCAGGGTGGCGTGGCGGAGGTTCATCCGGTGCAGGCGACCCCACTCCCACAGCCGGGGGTCGCGCGACTGGCGCCGGGTCATCTCGTCGCGAGCCTCGATGAGGGCCGCGCGCAGGATGTCGTCACGCGTCTCGACCCGGTCGTCGGTGCGCGCGTCGTCCCACCACGGCCCGGCGGGCTCGGTGAGCATGTCGCTCACCACGCGGAACCAGCGGTCGCCGCCGTCGGGCCAGGTGCGCTGGCGCAGGTCGTCGTGGAAGGTCCGCTCGAGGATCGTGCGCCACACGACGTTGTAGTAGGCGGCGGGCGCGCTGTCGGCCGGGGAGGTGAAGTCCCAGTCGCGCAGCAGGTTCTGCGCATTGCGGTAGTAGGGCGAGGGCAGGCGCTCGACGTCGAGGAGGTAGGGCACGAGCGTCTCGGCCATCGGGTCGGCCGAGTCGAGCTGCAGGTCTGCCATCTCCGCGACGGAGAGCTCGCCCTCGGTCTCGAGCACCTCGCGGATCCGCGTCGAGCGGTAGCCGTAGTCCCAGTCCTTCGTCAGCAGGTAGGGGTAGCGCTCGTCGATGACGGCCTGGTTGGCCGTGACGAGGTAGCCCTCCTCGGGGTCGAGCACGCTGGGCAGGCCGTCGAAGGGGATGTAGTCGCCGGTCCAGTCGTTGGCGCTGATCCAGCCCTCCACCGGCATGGTGCCGTCGTTGCCGCCGCGCCGGATCGGGATGCGGCCCGGGGACTGGTAGCCGATGTGGCCCTCGCGGTCGGCGTAGACGAGGTTCTGCGCGGGGACCGCGAAGTCGGCGGCGGCCGCCCGGAACTCGTCCCAGTCGGAGGCGCGGTTGAGGGCGAGGATGGCGTCAGCGGTGGGGGCGGGGTCGAGGGCGGTCCAGGCCAGCGCGACGGCGTAGCCGCTCCCCCGGTCTCCCGGCTCGTCGGTCGGCGCGTTGGCGCCCACCGTCGCGAACTCCGAGGACACGTCGCTGATCAGCGGGCCGTGCACCGTCTCGCGCACCCGCAGCTCGACGTCGTCCTCACCGCGCACCCCGATGGTCTCGGTGCGCACCTGCAGCGGCACCGTGGCGCCGTCGCGGACGTAGCGGTCGTCGCCCTCGGTCTGCTCCAGGAACAGGTCGGTGACGTCGGGACCGAGGTTGGTGAAGCCCCAGGCGATGTCGGCGTTGTGGCCGATGATGACGCCCGGCACGCCGGAGAAGGTGAACCCCGAGGTGTCGAGCGTGCAGTCGGCGGCCTCCTCGCGGCAGTGCAGGCCCATCTGCATCCAGACGCCGGGCTGGCTGATGCCGAGGTGCGGGTCGTTGGCCAGGATCGGCATGCCGGTGGCGCTGTGCTCGCCGTCGACCACCCACGAGTTGCTGCCGATGCCGCGCCCCTTGCCCATGAGCGCGGGCATCGCGTCGAGCCGGTCGCGGACCCGCTCGAGCGCGTCGACGACGGCCGGCGGGTAGGCCGGGCGGCGCGGGTTGCGGGTCGCGTTGCCCGACGCGTTCTGCTCGAAGACCCCGTCGACGACGCCGCCGCCGCTGACGATCGGCGGGTGCTCGTCGAAGGGGTAGTCGGGCCAGAGGGCGGCGACCTCCTCCGCGGTGTGGTCGAGGGAGAGCAGCACCCGGTCGACCTCGGCCTCCATGTTGCCGCGCAGGTCCCACGCCATCGCCTTGAGCCAGGCGAGCGAGTCGATCGGGTCCCACTCGGCGGGGGTGTAGTCGAGGCCGGTGAGGCCGAGCACGCTGTACTCCGCCGCGAGCTGGGACGGGCGGCGGTCGCCGATGTAGGCGTTGACACCGGCGGCGTAGGAGCTGAGCGCGTCACGGGTGGCCGGCTCGAGCAGGGCCCACTCCCGCTCGGCGACCCTGCGCCAGCCCATCGTGCGGATGAGCCTGTCGGTCTCGAGCGTGTCGGGGCCGAAGATCTCCGAGAGCCGGCCAGCGGTGACGTGGCGCCGGAAGTCCATCTCGAAGAAGCGCTCCTGGGCGTGCACGAACCCCTGGGCGAACATCAGGTCGGCGTCGGTGTCGGCGTAGACCTGCGCGATGCCGTGCTCGTCGCGCAGCACCTCGACGGAGGCCGACAGGCCGGGCACCTCGATCTCGCCATCGGCCTGCGGCAGCGGGCGGCGTACGACGACCACCGTGACGGCCGCGAGCGCCACGAGCAGCACCACCAGGCCGAGCGCCGTCCACGCCGTCCAGCGCACCGCCCTCGGGGCGCGGCGGAAGGACTGCCAGCGCGAACGCCGGGCCGGCTCGGGGGACGGCTCCGTGGCGGCCGTCGGGTCGGTGGGGGGTGCAGGCTCGCTCATGTCCGGGCCATTGTGCCGTACCATTGGCAGTCGAAGGGCTCGAGTGCCAGCGCGTCGCGCCGGCCCGGCCGATCACCGCACCACCGTCGCTCCACCCCGTCGCTGTCAGAGGACCCACACATGCCGACCTACCAGTACGCCTGCACCGAGTGCGGCCACTCCTTCGAGCAGTTCCAGAGCTTCAGCGAGGACGCGCTGACCGTCTGCCCCGAGTGCCAGGGCCGGCTGCGCAAGCTCTACAACGCCGTGGGCGTGGTGTTCAAGGGCTCCGGCTTCTACCGCACCGACAGCCGCACCGACAGCCGCACCGACGGGTCCGCCTCGACCACCGCGGCGTCGTCGAGCCCGTCCGGCTCCTCGGGCTCGTCCGACTCCGCGTCCTCGAAGACCACGTCGTCCGGATCGCCCGCGTCCTCCACGTCGTCCACGTCCACGTCGTCCTCGTCGACGACGTCGTCGTCCTCGTCCTCCGACTGACCCCTGTGGACAGGCCCGGCGCGAGCCGGGCGTTCCGGCCTAGCGTCGGAGCATGTTCCCGGGACTCCCGCCGGCACGTCGCCGGCTGCGCGCCGTACGCCACCAGCTGCGGCGCCGCCGTCGGCTGATCGCCGCGACGCTCACGGCCGTCGCCGCCCTGGCGGCGGTGCGCACGTGGGCGCCGCCGCCACCCGAGACGGTCGAGGTGCTCGTCGCCGCGCGCGAGCTCCCCTCGGGCACCCGGCTGGGTGCCGACGACCTCGCCGTGCGTGCCTATCCCGCCGGCCTCGCCCCGGCCGGCGCGGCGAGCGCGGCGGCCGGGCGGGTGCTGGCCGCGCCCATCGGCCGCGGCGAGGTGGTGACCGACGTACGCCTCGTCGGTCCCGGCCTGGCGCGCGCGCAGCCCGGCCAGACGATCGTGCCGGTGCGCCTGCCCGATGCGGGGGTGGCCGCGCTGCTGCGCGCCGGCGACCAGGTCGACCTGCTGGCGACCGACCCGGGCACCGGCGAGGCTACCCTCGTCGCAGGCGACGTCACGGTCCTCGCGACGCCGAGGGGCCTGCCCGACGGGCCGGTGGGAGGCTCGGGAGGCGCGCTGGTCGTGGTCGGCGCGAGCGCCGAGGAGGCGGTGCGGATCGCAGGCGCCGCGCTCACGCAGTTCCTGAGCGTGTCGTGGCAGCGTTAGCGTGGATGCTTCGACTCGTCAGTGGCTCCTCTCCCGGGGCCCCGAGCAGAGGAGCACAGCATGAGCGGCTTCAAGGCATTCATCCTCAAGGGCAACCTGATCGAGATCGCCACCGGCCTGATCATGGCGCTCGCCTTCGCGGCGGTGGTCACCACCTTCACCGAGTGGCTCACCGGCCTGCTGCCCGACACCGACGACTTCTTCAGCACCGAGACCGGCACCTTCGGCGCGTTCCTCAACGCCCTCATCGCGTTCCTGATCATGGGCGCGGTCGTCTACTTCTTCATCGTGCTGCCCTACACCAAGGCCCGCGAGCGCTTCTTCCCCACCGAGGAGGCCGGAGCCGCGCCCGACGTCGCCCTGCTCGAGGAGATCCGCGACCTGCTCCGCGCCCGCGGCGGCGCGGTCTGACCCACCCGTCCCGCTCACCCCGCGCGAGGCGGCGCGCCCCTCAGCCGTGGTGGGGCGGCACCTGGGCGCGATACCAGTCGTCGTCCTTGCCCGGGCGGTCCTCGCGGGGGTCGCGGTCGTCGCTCGTCTGCTCAGGCGCGCCCTCGCCGAAGACCGCCGCGAGGCGCCGGCGACGCCTCCACTCCGGCTCGGGCGCCGGGCCCGAGCCGTCGGCGGCACCGGTGCCGGACTGGTGGTCGGAGTCGTCGTCGGGGTGCACGGCGGGCTCGGGCCTAGGCGCAGACACCCGGGATGGGGTCAGGCTCCGTCGTGACCGGGGGCTCGGGCGTGGCGGTCTCGGTCGTGCTGTCCGGGCTCTCCGACTCCGGGCTCTCCGACTCCGGGCTCTCGGAATCCGGGCTCTCGGACTCCGGGCTCTCGGACTCCGTCTCGCCGCCGGGCGACGCGGTCGACGCCCCGGGTGGCCCCTCGGCGCTGACGGAGGTGCCCTTGATGAGCTTCGGCGGCAGCACCTTGTCCTGGTTGAGCAGCTCCCAGATGCGGTCGGCCGCCGGCGTCCAGTAGACCTTGCCGCGGAACTCGGAGTCGCTGGCGTAGTACTCGGTCGGGAGCGTGACGAACTTGACCTGGTCGAGACCGATGTTCTGCACCTGCATCGCGACCTTGCCCAGGCGGGTCACCGAGGCGAACTCCTCGTCGGTCTGCAGCGACTTGGTCGCGGCGTCGAGGAAGCGCACGACCTTGTCGAGGCGGGTCAGCGTGCCCGCCGACATCACCTCGCGCACGAGGGCGCCGATGAACTCCTGCTGGCGCCGGATGCGCGAGATGTCGTTCTGCTGGACCAGCTCGCCGACGTAGCGCGCGCGGACGTAGTCGAGGGCCTCGTCGCCGGTGAGGACCGACGGGTTGCCCTTGGGCACGAAGATCTGGTGCGGCTTGTCGACGAGGTCCTCGGGCACGCACACCGGCACCCCGCCGACGGCGTCGACCATGTCGCCGAAGCTGGCGAAGTCGACCACCACGAAGTGCTCGACGCGGATGCCGGTCATCTGCTCGACCTGCGCGAGCGTGCACACCGGCCCACCGACGGCGTAGGCGGCGTTCCAGATCACGTCGGTCTGGGCCGGGGAGTCGCAGCCCTGCTCGGGCCGGTCGACGATCGAGTCGCGCGGGATCGACACGGCGTACGCCCGGGAGCGGTCCGCGGACAGGTGCACCAGGATGGTGGTGTCGGAGCCGCCGCCGCCCTCCGAGTCGAGGCCGCAGCCCTCGCAGTCGCGGGAGTCCGAGCCCATCACGAGGATGTCGAGGGGCTCGCCGTTGCCCGTGTAGACCTCCTCGGGACGGTCGTCGCCGAGGGCGTCGAGCGAGAGCCCTTCGATGTTGCCGTTGAGGTGGCGGATGAAGTAGACCGTGCTCAGGCCCGTGACCAGTGCCAGCACCACCGCGCTGATGAGGATGACGCGGCCGACCGTGTGCTTGCGCGGGGCCTTGCCCCGGCGTTTGGGCGCACCCGAGGGAGGCTCCGGACGCGACTCGTCGGACACGGGCTCACCTTCGAAGGGGTGGAGGGACTGATCGAGACGGAATCTACTTCACTTCCGCAACTTTTCGGGCCTCCGTGACGCCCTCCGGCCCGGCGGTGGTGCACGCGCACCCACCACGCCACCCGGCTGGCCCGGAGCGAGCCGACACGACCGGGCCCGCCCGTATGACGCAACCGGCATGAGGCGAGCCGGCGAGCCTCACGGGATCAGGCACGGTTCTCGGGGCCCGACTCGACCGTGAGCACGTCCTGGCGCATGCGGGTGCCGAACCACGCCGCCGCGAAGCAGATGACGAGATACATGCCGATCGCCTGCATCGCGTAATTGGTGTAGTCCAGCACCCACCCGCCCGCGGGGTCCCGCCAGATGTAGGGCGCCAGCCAGGCGAGTTAGCCGCCCACCAGCTGTGAGGCGAGGAACCATCCGAACGCCTCGCCTGCGAGCCGCCACCACCTCCCGGGTCGCCGCCGACGCAGGTCGCGGGACCTGGCCCACGCCGTGCGGGGACGCCACCGACCTGCCGCGCCGGCCACGGCAGCCGACACGACGACCGACGCCAGGACGGCGAGCAGCGAGAGCACCTCGAAGCCGACGATGCCGATCCATGAGCTGCCCCCGAACCAAGCGACGCGGCTGCGCATGAGGCCGGGGGTCAGCAGGAGCGCGAGGAGCGGGGCGGCTACGACAAGCATGGCCGCGTAGGTGCGGATGAGAGCCGAGACGAATGGCCGCGGTGCCGCGCTCGGAGCGGGGTGCGCGACGATGGGCGCCATGCAGGGACGGTAGCATTTGTTTCACGAAAGTGAAGTAAGGAGAGATGGTGAGCACCGGCGACCAGCTCGGGTCCGACCTGAGCCTGCGCGTGATCATGTTCCACGAGGCGATCGCGCGACGCCTGGGGATCACGAACAGCGAGCACAAGCTGCTCGACGTGGTCGCACAGCATCCCGAAGGAGTGAGCCCCAGTGACCTGGCGTCGCGGACGGGGCTCAGCAACCCGGCCATCACCAAGCTGGTGTCGAGCCTCGAGGCTGCGGGATACGTCTCACGACGGCGAAACGAGGCGGACGGCCGATCGGTGCTGGTGGAGCTCGCCGGCGGCTACGACGTCACCATGCGGCCATCCACCTCTCGAATCTCCGAGCGCATCCACGCCCTGAGCTCCACGTTCAGTCCCGAGGAGGTCGCCGCCATCGAACGATGGCTCACCGGGGTGATCGACGTGCTGAAGGCCGAGACCCAGCTCTTGGAGGCCGCCACCGAGTGACGAGGGCGGGTCGGGCCGGGCGACTGCCAGCCTCCCGCCGATGGTCGTCGGGCGGCTCGTCGTCGAAAGCGTCCATGTCCTGGGTAGTCGTGCTGCCCCGACAACCCCCTGGGTCCCAGCGGTGAGCCGCGAGAACCCGTCAGCGGGGCGCATTCGTCTCATCAAGCGAGGGCTGACAAGATGTCCGCCAGCAGTGGACGCATTCTTCGACACGAATGTGCACATGGCCCGCCCCAGTAGCTCAGTGGATAGAGCAGCCGCCTCCTAAGCGAAAGGTCGCAAGTTCGACTCTTGCCTGGGGCACCACAGGAAACATGCAGGTCAGCGCCACAGGCGCAGGTGAGAGCCGTTTCGTCCTTGCGGACTCATGGATACGGGTTGGCACGGATTGGGCCGTGTGAGTTCGTGGCAAACGGCTGCGTCGTCTCTTGGTGTGAAATCTCCCGCGGCATCCGGTTGCGTGCCAGCCGTGATCGAACACCTGTTCTATTCTTGAGCGGTGCCTCGTCAGCCGCCGTTCCACGTGTGGGTGGACCTGACGGGCAGGTGGTCGGCGCCGGCGCCTGGCGTCCTGCTCGCTTGGCGGCACTCTGATCGACGCGGCTGGGAGGCGTGGGTGGTGCGCGTGGAGTCGTACTCGACTGGCACGGGTTCCGAGGTGCACATGTCGCAGTCGTGGGTGTCAGCCGCCTTGGTGCGCCCAGCGGACGGCGAGAACCGACTGTGACAAGGGCTGAGAGCGTCAGCTCACCTTGATGGTGCGCGACCTCGACCCTTTGAGCGAACTCGTCTTCCGCATGACTGCCCGGAACCGGCCGCGGTTCTGCTTCATCGTCACCTTCACGACCGCTCGCCCCGCTCGCCGCGTGTCCAGGTACACCGCGCCGCGCGTGAGGTGGCGCCACGCACCCGACCGGTACTGGGCTGCAACCGAACCGTCGCACCGCTGGTGGGGAAGTACCCGGTCGGCCGTTCGTCGCGGACCGTCATCACGAACTCGTAGCAGTCGGTGATGTTCGGCGTGCACGCGAGCACGTCGACGGTCCCCGCGTAGGCGCCAGGCTCACCGCTGCAGATCTGCACCTCGCTGCTCCCGCTTACCGCCGTCGACGTGACGCTGTCACGACCGGCCTCCAGGCCGTCAGGGGCAATGACCTCCAGGTGCGCATCCTCGAGCTCGTAGCCGGGGCGCAGCGTGTACGCATACGTGTACGGCACGTCGATGCACCGGAAGTCGTAGTACACCGAGTTCGGCACGGTCACCGTGCCCGTCGTGGCCGACGCCGGCGATCCAGCGGTCACAGCCACCGACCCAGCAGCGAGCACCGCCGCCGCAGCGGCTCGAACGACCCGTCCACCCATGCTGGAGAGCAGACGCGCTCTACGCCCGCAGTACTCCACCCGAAGGAAGGACAGCCGGGCTGCCGCGTGCTCGCGAACGCCTCTGTCGGGTCGTCGCCGCGCGAGCGGGTGCTGGCGCCGTGGTCCAGTGCTGGCACCGTTGTCCAACTGGTGCGCCACACCGGCGGAGACGACCCCGAAGCCATCACTCTCGGGCACGCCGCCCCTCTCAACCGGTTCTCCACACGCCGATGTCCGCGGTCGCGGCGAGCGTCCGGACATGACCACCGCCGACGGACCCGACAACGACCCCAACGGCCAGCCCGCCGCAGCGGACGCGGTTGACGTTGACGCGCTGCGAGCCGAACTGGCTGAGGCCAAGCGCATCGGCAGGTGGCTATACGACCGTGCGCCTGCTCTGCGGCTCTTCCTCGCAGACGTGAGCGAGTGGCCCTGGCTCCTTGAGCCGGACCCAGCCGGGGAGCCTGCGCCGGCGCGGCTGACCGAGGCGGACCAGGACCGGACCGGCTTCTCTGTCGATGAGTTCGACCGGTCCCTCTACCGACTCATCCACACCGGCCTTGTGACAGGCGGCCAGCTGTCCGCGCGCTCGTTCGTCGAGACCGTCACCGACACGGGTATGGCCGCCGCCAGGATGCTCGACCGCGACGGGCAGCCCCTCCATGTCCTCCGCGCCGACCTGGCCGGGTTCACTGGGGGCGGACTAGGGCACCGTCTGTGTCCCCGACGGCGCGTGGCCTGCTCGCCGGCAGCGACGAGTCGTTGGGCGGGGGGTCCCTGCTTCCGTCCCTCGCACCTGTGGTCGACGTCGCGGCGTACCCTCTCGCGGTCAGGGTGGGCGCCGCGGCACAGGCGGCCAGACACGGTGAGCTCGGCGGCGACGACGCCTTCGGGTTCGGTCTCGAGTGCTCCCTGGACGGCGTCGATGCCCTCATGGAGCGACGACGCGCCGAACGGACCTAGATGTACCTGGCCATCAGGTTGACCTGGACGGCACGGATCGATCGGTCGACGCACCTAGCGGGTGAGCGTCGCCTCGACGTCGATCCGGCTGAGCTTCGCGGGGTTGCGGACGGCGTAGATCCGGGTGATCCGCCGGTCGTCGACGACGAACATGACGGCCGTGTCGTGACCGTCCTCGAGTCCGACGATCCTGACGCCCGGGGACCCGTTGAGCAGGACCGGCACGACGGTGGCACCCGCCCCGAGCTTGGGGAACGCCCGCAGCAGGTTCGCCACCTTCTTCGCGCCTGGGACCGGATGGGCGACCGCCTGGGCGATCCCGCCGCCGTCCGCCACCAGCACCACGTCGGGGGCGAGGACGTCGAGCAGGCCCTGCAGGTCGCCGCCGGCGACCGCCGCGAGGAACCGACCGACGACCTGCTCCTGCTCACTGCGGCTCACCTCCATCCGCGGTCGCCTGGCCGCGACGTGCTCCCGAGCCCGGTGGCCGATCTGGCGCACTGCCGCGGCCGACTTGTCGACCGCCTCCGCGATCTCGCCGTAGGGCACGTCGAACACCTCGTGCAGGACGAAGACGGCGCGCTCGGTCGGGGTCAGCGTCTCGAGCACGGTGAGCATGGCGAAGGAGACGCTCTCGGCCAGCTCGACGTCGTCGGCGACGTCCGGTGCCGTCAGCAGCGGCTCGGGCAGCCACTCGCCGACGTACTCCTCACGCCGTCGCGCGTCGGCCCGGAGGCGGTCGAGCGCCTTGCGCGTGACCATCCGCACCAGGAACGCCCGCGGATCCCTGACCTCGGAGCGGGCATCCGCGCCGATGGCGTCCCAGCGGATCCAGGTCTCCTGGACGACGTCCTCGGCCGCCGAGGCCGATCCGAGCATCTCGTAGGCGACGGTGAAGAGCAGGCCGCGGTGGGTGACGAACGGGTCCTCCGGCACGGTCGTCACCCTACGGCGGCGCGCGGGGCCAGCGGCTCCAGACCGCACGCCTCGGCAAAGCCGTCGGACTCGATCCCGAGCGCGACGTTGGAGCGCGTCGTGGCGTTCGCGAACGCGATCACCGCGGTGAGCTCGATCAGCCCGGGATCACCGAGCTGCTCCCGCAGCGAGGCGACCATCGCGTCGGTCACGGTCGGCTCGGTCGCCGTCATGGCCTCGGCGTAGGCGAGCACCTCGCGCTCGAGCGGGGTGAAGGCGCCCGACTCGCGCCAACGCGGCAGCTCCCGCGCCTTGGCCGTGTCGAGGCTCCTGTTGTCGGCCTCGAAGTAGTGGAAGTCCAGGCACCACGTGCAGCCGACCATCGAGGCGACGGCCATGTGCGCGAACGACGTGAGCTGGGCGTCGCAGGTGTCCCACTTCTTGACCTTGCGTCCGACGCCGGCCATGTCCATCAGCACCCTCGGGTTGTTCCAGAGGACGCCGATCGAGCTCGGCACCTGACCCAACGTCCTCCTGGCGAGGCGCTTGATCAGCAAGCCCTTCACTCCGGAGATCTCTGCGGCGGGGATACGGGTCGTTCCGGTCATGTCGCCCTCCTGAGGTGGTCGGTCGACATCAAGACGCCGCCGAGCACCCCCGTGTGACACCCAGGCGACTCAGCGCGCGGGCACGACCATCGGCGTCGCGGTCACCGGGTCCGGCACGACCACGCAGTCCATGTCGAACACGTCGTGCACCAGGTCGGCGGTCACGACCTCCGACGGCGCCCCGCTCGCCACGATCCGGCCGTCGCGCATCGCGACGACGTGGTCGGCGAAGCGGCAGGCCTGGTTGAGATCGTGGAGGACCACGACGACGGTGCGTCCCTCGTCGACGAGCCGGCGCAACAGGCGCAACAGGTCGTACTGGTGGGCGATGTCGAGGAAGGTGGTCGGCTCGTCGAGGAGCAGGTAGGGCGTCTCCTGGGCCAGCACCATCGCGACCCACACCCGCTGGCGCTGCCCTCCGGACAGCTCCGCGACCGGCCGGTCCGCGAGCGTCGCCACCCCCGCCGCGTCCATGGCCCGGCTGACCGCCTCGTCGTCGGCGGGCCGCCAGGCGCCCAGCACCGACTGGTGCGCGTAGCGCCCGCGCCGCACGAGGGCCTCCACCCGGATGCCCTCCGGGGCGACGGTGGCCTGCGGCAGGAACCCGACCTCGCGCGCGAGGTCCTTGCTCCTCCAGTCCTTGACCGCCCGGCCGTCGAGCTCGACGGTGCCGGAGCGGGCGGGGAGCAGCCGCACGAGGGCCCGCAGCAGCGTCGACTTGCCGCACGCATTGGGGCCCACCACCGCGGTGAACGCGTGGTGCGGGACCGCGAGGTCGAGGGCGTCGACGACCAGGCGGTCGCCGTAGCCGAGGGTGAGGCCGCGGGCCTGCAGGCGTGTCACGAGCGGATCTCCTTCGTCAGCAACCACAACAGGTAGAGCCCGCCCACCCCGGTGGTCACCACGCCCACCGGCAGGGCCTGCGGGGCGAGGATCCACTGGGCAAGCAGGTCGGAGGCGGCGAGCAGGAACGCCCCCGTGAGGGCGGCGGGCAGCAACGGCACCCCCGCCGCGCGCGCCAGGCGGCGCCCGATCTGCGGAGCGGCGAGCGCGATGAACGCGATGGGGCCGGCCATCGCGGTGACGGTGGCCGAGAGCCCGACGCCCACCAGCACGAGCAGCAGGCGGAGTCGTCGTACGTCGGTCCCGGACGCGACGGCCACGTCGTCGCCGAGCGCGAGCTGGTGCATCGGACGGGCGAGCAGGGCGAGCAGCACGCCGAGGGCGGCGATCACGACGACCGGCAGGTCGACGTCGGACCAGTCCAGGCCGTTCAACGATCCGGCCTGCCACACGCTGGCCGCGATCGCGAGATCGAGCTCCGCGCGCAGGATGATCCACGAGTTGACGGCCGTGAGGACGGCTTGCACCGCGATCCCGATCACGACCAGGCGCACGCCCGAGAATCCGGTGCCCGTGGAGAGCAGGTAGACGACCAGCGCCGCGGCCAACCCCCCGCCGACCGCCGCGGACGTGATGGTCAACTCCGTGGCCGTGGTGAGGGTGAAGACGAGCAGCACCCCGGTGTAGGCGCCGGCATCGAGGCCGATCACGTCCGGCGACCCGAGCGGGTTGCGGGTCAGGTTCTGGAAGACCGCGCCCGCCAGCCCGAGGGCCGCACCGAAGACCAGGGCGGCCAGCACCCGCGGCATCCGCCACTCGGTCACCGGGATCCGGACCGGACCGGCGCCCCGCAGCGCGTCGACCACGTCGGCGGGGCTGTCCCACCCGTCGCCGAAGCAGAGGGCTGCGAAGGCGACGGCGAGCGCGGCGACCACCAGCCCGGCCGACACGTACGACGTGCGTCGGTCCACGCGGAGCACCTGCCCGGACCCGAGCGGGATCGACACGCTCCTCACACGCCCACCGCCCCGTAGCGCCGGACGACCCAGATGAGCACCGGGCCGCCGATGACCGCGGTCACGATCGCGACCGGCACCTCCCCGGTCGCCAGCAGCACCCTCGCCAGCACGTCGGAGAGCACCATCAGGAGCGGGCCGAAGACCACGCACAGGCCGATCAGCCAGCCGATCGAGGCACCCGCGAGCCGGCGGACCGCGTGCGGCACGATGAGGCCGACGAACACGATCGGCCCGGCGACGGCCGTGGCGGTCGCGGCCAGCACCGTGGCCACGAGCAGGGTGAGCACCCGGGTCCGCACGACGGACGCCCCGAGCCCGTGGGCGACGTCGTCACCCAGCGTCACCGCGCTCAGCGACCGGCCCAGCAGCAGGGCGGCCGTCAGCGCGACGACCAGCACGAGACAGGGGACGAGCAGCGGCGCCTGCTCGCGACCGGCGAGGGAGCCGACCGACCAGAAGCGGTAGACGTCGAAGGTGGCGGGGTCGGTGAGCCGGATGCCGATCGACAGCCCTGCCAGCACCGCCGTCAGGGCGACCCCGGCCAGCACCAGGCGCAGCGGATCGGACCGGCCCACGGCGTAGACGAGCGCCGCCGCCAGCGCCGCGCCCACGAAGGCCAGCACCAGCGTGACCGCCTGCCCGGAGGCGCCGAGGCGCGTCGCCACGACCACCGCGAAGGAGGCGCCGCCCGTGACCCCCAGCAGGCCGGGCTCGGCGAGCGGGTTGCGGGTGAGGGTCTGCACCAGGGCCCCGGAGACGGCCAGTGCGGCGCCCACCAGGACGGCGAGCAGCGCGCGCGGCAGGCGTACGTCGAGGACCGTGATGTGCGCGTTGTCGCCCGGGTCGTGGTCGACGACGGCGCGGTAGGCCTCCGCCACGGTGACCGCGCCCTGGCCGACCGTCAGGCTGAGCATCACCGCCGCGCCGAGCAGCAGCAGGCCGGCGGCGAGCGCGTACGCCGGAGCGCCCTGTCTCGCGCTCACTCCTCGTCGTGATCGTGGTCGTCGTGATCGTGCTCGTCGTGGTCGTCGTGCTCGGTGGCGCCGCGCTTCCAGTAGCCGGTCACGAGCGCGTCGACCCCGCGGTCCTTCGCCCAGCGCCGCAGCGGCTTGATGTCGCCGGCCTCGCCGGCGGCGAAGAGGAAGACGTCGGCGGGGTCGTGGCCGCCGAGGTCGAGTCCGGTGACCACCTCGGCCAGCCGCGACCCGCCCGCGCGGGGGAGCCACTCCACGTGCACGCCCGGCCGCTGGCGCAGCGGGTATCGCGTCTCGTCCGGGTGGTCGTGGTCGACGACGACCTGGACGGAGACGCCGCGCTCCTCGAGCCAGTCGCCCTCGTCGAGCCAGCGTGCGAGCGCGGGGATCGCGGTGGTGTCGACGGCGAACACGTAGTGGTCGTAGGTGTGGGGGAAGGCGAGCGCGCCGGGCGGTCCGGCCAGCACGACCTCGGCGCCGACCTCGGCCTGCGAGGCCCACGCGGAGGCCAGGCCGCCGGGGTGGAGCACGACGTCGAGGTCCAGCTCGCCGGTCTCGGTGTCGAGGCGCCGGATCGTGTACTTGCGCATGGGCGGCTGGGGGGACCGCCAGTCGAGCATCTGCCGCTCGGGGTCGTGGACGGGGTCGTTGCGGGTGCCGTCGGGCAGCGGGAACACGATGCCGACGTGGTCGTCGCAGGCGTGGGTCACCACGTGCTTGACGGCCGGGGACGCCACCGTGAGGCGCAGCATGTGGGGGGTGACCTGGGTGCGGGCGACCACCGTGGCGGTGCGGATGCCGATCGGATAGCCCACGCGGCGGGTCCCGCGCCCGTCGAGCTGGTGGGCGCGCACCCGTGGGCCGGGGTGCGAGCGGTCGATCGCGGTCACTCGAGCTCCTCGGCGAACGCCTCCTCGAAGGCCGCGTCGAGGGCGTCGAGGGTCTGCATCGCCGAGGCGTAGGTGGCGGCCTCGGTGTGGCGCACGCCGACCGCCATGCCGTCCTCGACGGCCGGGAGGTTCTTCCAGAGCGGGGAGTCCAGGACGTACTGCACGGCCTCCACCGGGGTGCCGTCGCCCTGGACGCTGTAGGTGATCACGTCGGCGTCGCCGAGGCTGTCGGGCAGCTCCTCGATGGAGGGGTACTCGCTCACCTCGGCCGAGCCGCCGTCGGTGGGGTCCTTCACCTCGCCGTAGTAGGTGACGCCGATGTCGGTGGCGATGTTGGTGCCCCACGACCCGGCGAACTCGCGGTGGAACTGCCCGGCGGTGACGTCTCCGTAGGAGCCGACGTGGCCGAAGTCGAGGCCCTCGAGCACGTCGGCGTACTTGTCCGTGAGCTCGGCGGCGCGCGCCTCGTAGGCCTCCTGGTTCTCCGCGTACTGCTCCGACGCGCCCGCGGCCTCGCTCTGGCGGGCCCCGAGGTCCTTCCAGTCGTCGGGGCGGCCCGGGCCGAGGACCACGACGGGCGCGATCGTCTCGAGCCGCTCCATGTTGACGTCGCCGAGCACCGGCAGCGGCACGCCGAGGATGATCACGTCGGGCTCGGCCGCCGCGACCGCGTCGTAGTTGATCGAGTCGGCGCTCTCCCCCATCACCTTCGGGGTCTCCTCGTAGGTCGCCAGGTCCTCCTCGGTCATGAGCGCCGTGCCGCGACCCCACTCCGAGATGCCGACGAGCGGCGCGTCGACCTCGAGGAGCACCGGCACGGCGTAGCCGGTGGCGACGACGCGCTCGGGGTCGGCCGGGATCTCGATCTCGCCGTTGTCGGCCGAGAAGGTGACGGTGTCGGGCCCGTCCTCGGACTCGGCCGCACCGTCCTCGCCGCCGCACGCGGCGAGGACGAGGGAGAGTGCGGCGGCACCGGCGAGCACGGTGGCGCGACGGGCGGGGCTGTGGCGGCGCATGGGGGTTCCTCGGGTGGGTCGGGGGTCGGTGGCCGCCGGCTGGCGGCGGCGGTCGCGGCGCACCGCCTGCCGCGGGGCGCGCTCGTGGGGGCCCGAGCCGGACCCACGGTGAACTAAGGGTAGCCTTACCAATCCTGCGAGGTTGTCGTGAAGGAGACAGATGGTGTCGTCGATCGGACACCCGCCGTGGGGCGCTCCCACCGCGACGGCGGCCGGCGCCATCGCGGTGGAGGAGTACGGCTACGGCCTCGGGCCGCCCACCGGCGTGCTGGTCCTGCGCTATCCCCCGCAGGCCGCCGTGCCCGACTTCCCACCCGACCGCGACGACTTCGTGCACCAGCTCTTCTGGTCGCCCGACGGCGTCCTCGCCGTGCATCGGGGCGACACCTCGCGCTTCCTCTCCTCCGCCGAGATGCTGTGGGTGCGCCGGGGCGTCGTGGCCGAGGTCCACGGGCTCGGCCGGCAGACGGTCCTGCGGGTGTGCGTTCGCCAGGCGCCGGCCTCCCTGACCGCGCTCGAGGCAGGGGTGCTCGCGCCCGAGGCCGAGGTGGGCGGGCGGCTCCTCGAGATCGCGCGCCCCGGCGTCGAGGAGCAGGACGGACTCCGGGCGCGGCACGACGTCCTCGAGGCGCTCGCCGGGTGCCGGGCCGTGCACCTGGGCCACGTCGACGGCGGCGCCGGCCCGGCGCACACCGTTGCGCAGGCCCTGCTGCACGACCCGGCGGACCCCACCAGCCTCACCGACTGGGCGGCCCGGCTCCACGTGAGCGACAAGACGCTGCAGCGCCACTTCGTGCGCGAGTTCGGCACCACCTTCACCGCCTGGCGTACGACGACCCGGTTGCGGGCCGCGGCCGCCATGCTGCGCCACCTGTCGGTCACCGAGACGGCGCACCGGGTGGGCTACACGAGCGTGTCCGCGTTCACCGCCGCCTTCACCCGGGAGTTCGGGACCAGCCCCGGGCGCTACGCCGGCTGAGCGCGCCCCCGGCTCAGTGCGCCGCGGGCTCGCCCGGGCGCCGCACGAGCAGGGCGACGAGCACCGCCGCGGCGGAGATGACGCCGCCGTACATGAGCGCCGCGTGGACGCCGTCGGCGGTCGCCTCGACCAGGGCGGCACCCTCCTCGGTCCGGGCGACCGTCACGCGGGTCATCACGGTGACGAAGAGCGCGGTGCCGGCAGCGCCCGCGACCTGCTGGAGCGTCGAGACGATCGCGCTGCCGTGGGAGTAGAGCTGCGGCGGCAGCGAGCCCAGCGCGGAGGTGAGGAGCGGGGTGAACATCAACGCGAGCCCCACGCTCATCAGCACGTGGAGTCCGACGACGGTGGCCTGCCCGGTCCCGGCGTCCAGGGTCGTCATCCCCCACAGCGCGGCGCTGACGAGCGCGGCGCCCGGCGCGACCAGCGGCCGGGGGCCGACCCGGTCGAACAGGCGCCCGACGATCGGGGCGAGCAGCCCCATGGTGAGGCCGCCGGGGAGGAGGAGCAGGCCGGTGTTGAGCACCGACAGGCCCAGCACGTTCTGCAGGTAGAGGGGGATCAGGATCAGCGTGCCGAAGAGCGCCATCATGCTGACCGCGACCAGCAGCACGGCGACGCTGAACGCGCGCACCCGGAAGGCGCGCAGGTCGAGCAGCGCCCGGTCGCGCAGCCGCAGCTGACGGGCGACGAAGGTGACGAGCGCCAGGCCGCCGAGCACCAGCGGCAGCCACACGGGCACGGGGGTGTGGCCGGTCGCGCTCTCGCCGATGCTGCTCAGGCCGTAGATCAGCCCCCCGAACGCGAGCGCGGACAGCACGACGGAGAGGACGTCGACGGGCACGTCGCGCGGCTCGGTCACGTTGCGCACCCAGGCCGCGCCGAGGGCCAGTGAGAGCAGCGCGATCGGCAGCACGATCCAGAACATCCAGCGCCACGACAGCTGGTCGAGGACGATCCCGGAGATGGTCGGGCCGATGGCCGGGGCGACGGAGATGACGATCGAGATCGTGCCCATCGTCTGGCCGCGCCGGCGCTCGTCGACGACGTTGAGGATCGTGGTGATGAGCAGCGGCATCATCAGGGCGGTGCCGACGGCCTGGACGACGCGGCCGGCCACCAGCATCGGGAAGACCGGCGCCAGGGCGGCCACCAGCGTGCCGGTGCTGAACGACGCCATCGCCGCCACGAACACGGTGCGCAGAGGGAAGCGCGTCAGCAGCCAGCCGGTGATCGGGATGACCACGGCCATGGTGAGCAGGAAGGCCGTGGTGAGCCACTGAGCCGTCGTGGCCTGCACGTCGAACTCGCGCATCAGGTCGGGCAGCGCGACGCTCATGATCGTCTCGTTGAGGATCACCACGAAGGCGGACGCGACGAGCAGCCCGATCAGGCGGCCGTGCCCGTGGGGCGACGCGGTCCCGAGGTCGGGAGGTGTCGGCTGGGCGGTCGTGGTCACGTGCGGCGTCCTCCGGGTCTGCGGTCGCGGCATGCGTCGTCGCGGCCGCGGTGTGTGTCAGTGACCGTCAACCCGGCGCGAGCGGGCGCTATTCCTCCGGGCCGGACGGGCGCCGGGTGATCCGGGTCAACCCGTCGAGGTGGGCCCGCACCTCCTCCGGCGAGCCGGTGCCGTGCACGCGGATGAGCTCGGCGAGCGCCGGGTGCTCGGCGGCGAGCAGGTCGGCCGCCCGCAGCAGGTCCTGGCCGGAGGCCACGGTGCGCAGCAGCTCGGCGGTCGCCGGCTCGGCCGGCGGGCGCGCGGCAGCGCCGGTCAGGGTGGTGGAGTCCTGCTGGCGGATCTCCTCCAGGCGCACAGCGACCTGGCTGTGGGCCAGCCCGGACGCGACCTCGTCGGCCAGCTCGACGAGCGCGCTCAGCCGCTGGACCGCCAGCGGGTTGCCGATGGTGGTGCGCCGCCCGCTCGCCAGCTGCGAGAGCATGGGCGCGCTCACGCCGATCGTGCGCGCGACGGCCGCCTGGCTGAGGCCGAGCGCCGCGGTGACCCGGTCGAGGACGTCGCCGATCGCGGCGCCGTAGAGCTCCTGCTGGCGCCGACGGCTCTGCGACTGCCCGACCATGGCCCGATGATAACGCACGCACATGTTATGTTTGCGATTGCTAACGCCGGGTAGGACCGTCGCAGGAGGTGCCCCATGACCCACCGGATCCGGACGATCCCCCACCACGCGACGACGGCGCTCGCCGCCCTCGCCGCACTGACCATGCTGGTCCTCGTCGCCGCGATGGGCGCGAGCAGCCCGGCCGGCGCCACGAGCGGCGAGACCGACCCGCCGGCGAGCGACGCCGCCGACACCGAGCCCGATGCCGCGCCCGAGACCGACTACGCGCGGATGGTCCTGGTCCTCGACGCCTCGGGGTCCATGGCGGAGCCGGCGGGCGGCGGGACCACCAAGATCGACGCCGCTCGGCAGGCGCTCGGCACCGTCGTCGACGGGCTGCCCGACGAGGCCTACGTCGGACTGCGGGTCTACGGCGCCACGGTGTTCTCCCGCGACCAGAAGGGCGCCTGCACCGACTCGCAGCTCATCGTCGACCCCGGCACCGACAACCGCGACGAGCTGCGGGCGGCGCTGGAGTCGTACGAGCCCTACGGCGAGACGCCGATCGGGTACGCCCTGCGCCAGGCGGCCGGCGACATCGGTGGCGAGTCGACCCGGTCCATCGTGCTGGTCTCCGACG
Organism: Nocardioides sp. zg-1228; assembly: GCF_017086465.1. Lineage (NCBI taxonomy): Bacteria > Bacillati > Actinomycetota > Actinomycetes > Propionibacteriales > Nocardioidaceae > Nocardioides > Nocardioides sp. zg-1228. Next base: position 3,482,991 of record NZ_CP070961.1, read on the forward strand.
GCATCGCCACCTGCGAGCCCGACCCCTGCGTCGTGGCGGGCGAGCTCGCCCAGCAGGGGATCGACCTCCAGATCGACGTCGTGGGGTTGAGCGTCGACGCCAAGGCCCGCGCCCAGCTGCGGTGCGTCGCGGCGAAGGGCAACGGCACCTACTACGACGCCGACGACGCCGACGAGATCGTCGCCAGCCTGGAGACGGCGGCCGACCGTGCCGTGCGTCCCTTCGCGCTCGACGGCACGCCGCTGGCCGGCGGCGGCTCCGACGACCCCACTCCGATCGAGGCCGGGCTGTGGAGCGACAAGGTGGGCACGACGCCGCAGGACTCCGAGCGCTGGTTCTCCTACACGCGCACGATGCCCGGCTCGACCGTCCGGGTCGGCCTGTCCAGCCTCGGCGGCGACCCCGACGAGTGGGACACCGTGCAGCTCGAGACCAGCACGCCGCTCGGGGACTCCTGCGGCGTCGACAACAGCTTCAAGAACGTCAACTCCGCCGAGCTCCTCGGGGCCGAGGTCGCCGTGGGCGAGCCCCAGAGCAACGAGGACTGTGTGACCTCCGACGAGGTGCTGATCATGGTGTCCCGCTCGCTCAGCAACATGGGTCGCGGACAGTCGCCGTTCAGCCTCCAGGTGGTCGAGGAGCCACCGGCGGACGGCACGTCGCTCGCCGAGGAGGGCTCCTGGAGCGGAATCGTCCTGGACCCGCCGGACGTCTCCGGCACGCCGGAGGCGGTGACGGGCGGCGACTCCTTCGCCACCGCGCCGGTCCTCACCGACGGCGTCTACAAGGGCACCATCGTGCCGGGCGAGACGCAGGCCTTCCGGGTGCAGCTGGCCTACGGCCAGCAGCTCAGCGCGCGGCTGCGCACTCCCCCCGCCTCCCCGGCGCTCCACGAGCAGATCGGCCACCAGGGCCCGTTCGCCTCGTTCCTGGTCTACAGCCCGATGCGCGGGAACGTGCCGATCAGTGGGGAGGGGATCAACACCCACGGGTTCGCGGCCACCAGCTCCTCAGGGGTGTTCGGCGTGCAGACCCCCGAGGTCCGCTACAACAACCGCGTCAGCTCGGTCACCGTGGGCACCAGCCTGCCCGGCTACTACTACCTCGTCTTCGCAGCCGACTCCGACCACCGCGGGGAGTCCTACGAGATGCCCTACCGGCTCGAGCTCGAGGTGCGCGGCGAGGAGTCGGGCGCACCGGAGTACGCCGAAGGGCAGGCGCTCCTGACCGGCACGGACGCCCCGCTGGGCGCGCCGATCAGTGCCCCGGCCGAGCCGGACGAGCCCTCCGACGACGGCGCGGACGACCCGGCGGACGACTCCGGGCAGGCGGCGCCGAAGGACGAGGCCGAGCCCCTCTCCGCCGGCACCCTCGCCGCTGCCGGCGCCCTGGCCGCGGTGGCGCTCGGGTGCGTGGCGGTCGCGGTCAACCTGCTCCGGGGACGTCGCGGCTGAGGGCACCATGCAGGCCCGGCCGGCGCGACGGTCACCCCAGGAGCAGCCAGACCGCGCCGCACAGACAGGCAGCGGCCACCACCAGCAGCAGCACGGCCAGCCCGCGCCGGTCGGCCGGGACATCGGGCCCGCCGCGTGACTGGCTGCCAGAGCCAGTGCCAGTGCCAGAGCCAGCGCCGCTGGCCGGACCGCTGGCCGGACCGCTGCCCGGACCGCTGGCTGCGGTCGCCACGGCGGTGCGGGTCTCGGCCCCGAGCACTCCCGCCAGCTGGTCGAGCACGACCACCGGCTCCACCGGCGCCGGGGCGCCCGACAGGTCGAGGGCGGCGAGACGCTCGCGCAGCGCGGCGGCGCTGGTCGGTCGCGCGGCGGGGTCGGTGCTGACCGCCTCGAGGAGCAGCGCGGCGAGCGGCTGGAGGCCCGGCTGGTCGACGACCAGTGCGGCGACGGCGTCGGTGGCGTGGGGCGGGCGGACGCCGGCCAGCATCTCCAGCCCGACCATCCCCGCGGCGTAGACGTCCTGGGCGACGGACGGGTCCGCCCCGGCCAGCTGCTCGGGCGCCATGTAGCCCGGCGACCCGATCACCTGGCTGGCCCGCGTGAGCCGGGGGTCGTCGGTCCGGGCCGAGATCCCGAAGTCGGTGAGCAGGAGGTGGGGGCGCGCGGTGCCGGTCGCCCGGAGCAGCAGGTTGGCCGGCTTGACGTCGCGGTGCACGATCCCGGTCGCGTGCACGACGTCCAGCGCGGTGAGCAGCTGCACGAGCAGCTCGCGCACCCACGTCGCCGGCAGCGGGCCGTGGTCGCCGATCAGGGTCGCGACCGAGCCCCCGCGCACCAGCGGCATCGTGAACAGGACGCGATCGTCCTCCCCCGCCCACGACAACGGCGTGACGACGTGGTCGTGCGGGATGCGGGTGCCCTGCTCGCGCATGAACCGCACCAGCGACGCCGAGTCGGACTGGCGCAGCACCTTGCCGGCGTAGACCTCTCCGTCGCGGCGGTCGCGGACGACCCAGACCGAGCCCATGCCACCGTCGGCGATCGGCTCCAGCAGCTCGAACCGTCCCGCGAAGACCTCACCCACGGTCGTGAGCCCCCCGGCGCGAGGCGGCCCTCACAGCGTCTCGAAGCGCATGCCGGCCTTCTGCAGCCGGATGAGCAGCGCGTCGCCCATCGCCTGCGCGGGCGTGACCTGACCGGCGGTCCGCGGGTTGTCGTCCAGGGCCAGGCAGAGCGCTGCCTCGGAGAGCATCTTGGCCGTCTCGGTGTAGCCGGGGTCGCCACCGGAGACCCGGGTGCGGACGGCGCGTCCGCCTGCCTCGCCGACGAAGTCGACGGTGAACCAGGACCGCTCGCGCTTCTCCGATGAGGGCCCCGAGCCCTGCGGCACCTTGGACTTGAGGAGCTCGCGCACGGGCCCGACCTGCGCGGCCAGGCCCAGCGCGCCGACACCCACGGCGCCGCCGACGGCGTAGGGCAGCGTCTTGGTGCCGGCCCAGTGCGAGTAGCGGAACTCCGGGCCGTACGACGCCAGCGCCGCCCCGGTGCGCGCGACGACGATCGGGTCGATGGTGGGCAGCGGGAGGAGCCAGTAGCCGAGGACCGGGTCACGGTGCGGCCGTCCGCGCACGGCACGCGACGAGCGCCCCTCGGGCCGCGCCTCGGCGCGCCGGCGGGCGGCGTAGGCCTGTTTCATCTGCGTGGCCCGGGCGAACTGGTCGAGCGCGGAGTGGAAGGTGCCGCCGGAGAAGGTGCCACCGGAGCGGACCACGCCACGCAGCGTGATCGGCTCGTCGGACGGCAGCTGCTGCACGGTGAAGTAGGCACCCAGGTCGTGTGGGATCGAGTCGAAGCCGCAGGCGTGCACGAGTCGTGCGCCCGTGCGTACGGCGGTCTGGTGGTGCTCGAGGTACATCCTGTCGACGAACTCCGGCTCGCCGGTGAGGTCGAGGTAGTCGGTGCCGGCCTCGGCGCACGCGCCGACGAGGGGGGCGCCGTGCCGGAGGTAGGGACCGATCGTGGTGGCGACGACACGTGTGCGTCGGGCGACGTCGGACAGCGCGGCGGCGTCGGTGGAGTCGGCGACCAGCACCTCGACGTCCACGCCCCGCTCCGCGGCCAGCCGGCGGCGTACGTCGTCGAGCTTGTCGGCATTGCGGCCGGCGATGGCCCACCGCAGTCCGGCCGGCGCCGCCGCGGCGAGGTAGTCGGCGGTCAGGCCCCCGGTGAAGCCGGTGGCCCCGAAGAGCACGAGGTCGAGATCACGGTCGGGACGGCTGTCGAGGGGGGCGCTCACCGCGCCATCGTGCCACGCGGAACCCCGCCCCGGGATGCTCCGTCCGACCGCCATGCGCGCTCGAAGGATCGTCACCTCGCTCACCGTCGTCACCAGTCTGGCCGCGGCGCTCGGCATCGGCTACGCCTTGGGCGACGACCCCGGCGCCCGGCCCCCGGCCGCACCCCCGATCACGCTGGCCAACGCCGACCTCACCGTCGCCTCGAGCTGCGCCGACCTGCTCGACAGCTACGTCGAGCGCGCGCTCGCCGAGGTGGGCCCCTACGGATGGGGCGACACGGTCTACTCCGAGGCGATGTCCGGGGCCGACGCGGCCGCGCCCGCCGACGCCGCGGAAAGCGCTCGCTCGACGGTCAGCACGTCGCGGAGCACCAGCGCGGAGTCGGGCACCAACGTCCAGGAGGCCGGCGTCGACGAGTCCGACGTGGTCAAGGTGGCCGGCAGCCTGCTGGTGCGGCTCCGCGAGGGAGAGCTGCTGGCCTACGACGTCTCGGGCGAGGAGCCGAGCCTGCTGTCGGCGACGCGACTCGACGACGCCCGCGGCAGCAACGGCTGGGTCGGCGACCCGGGAGGCGAGCTGCTGCTCGTGGACGGCCGGGCCGTGGTGGTCGGGACGTCGGCCGGCGCGTCGTCCACGACGATCACCACGGTCGACCTCGCCGACCCGACCGCGCCGGCCGTGGTCGACGCCACCACCGTCGGCGGCCGCGCCTCCGCGGTGCGGCTGCACGGCGACGTCGTCCGCGTGGTGGTGCACAACAGCCTCCCGCAGCTCGACTTCGCGATGCCCGAGGGGACGCTCGGCGAGCTGCGCGCCCGGATGCGCAACCGGGCCCTGGTGCGCGACACCACGCTGGCCGACTGGCTCCCCACCGTCGCCGGCGACCCGGTGGTCGACTGCGCGGACGTGGCCGTACCGGAGGACAGCGAGGTCGCCGTCGGCACCACGACCGTGCTCGCCCTCGACCCCGCCGACCCAACCGCCCTCACCACGGACGCCGTGGCCACCGACTCCGACATCTCCTACTTCTCCACCGACCGCTTCTACCTGGCCGCGGCCAGCCCGCAGTGGGGCTGGATTGACTGCATGGACTGCCGCCCCGGCGGCATGCCGATGCCCGACGGCACCACCCCGCTGTTCGCGTTCGCGCTCGAGGGGACCGACACGACGTACGTCGCCTCCGGCGAGGTCGAGGGCACCATCGCCGACCGTTGGTCGATGGACGCCGTCGGCGGGTCGCTGCGGGTGGCGCTCGGGCCGAGCAGCGAGACCGGCGACTTCAACTCGGTCGTCATCCTGCGCGAGGAGGGTGCCGACCTGGTCGAGGACGGTCGTGTCGACGGCCTCGGTGTCGGGGAGGAGATCAAGTCCGTGCGCTGGTTCGACGACCTCGCGATCGTGGTGACCTTCCGCCAGACCGACCCGCTCTACGCCGTCGACCTCTCCGACGCCACGGAGCCGCGACTGCTCGGCGAGCTCAAGATCCCCGGCTTCTCCGACTACCTCCACCCGCTCGGCGAGCGCCGCCTCATCGGCATGGGCCAGGACGCGTCCCTGCGGGGCGTCACCCGTGGCGCCCAGGCCGCGCTGTTCGACGTCACCGACCTCGCCGACCCGCGGCAGATCGACGTGGTGCGCTACGACGACGGCACGTGGGCCGCGGCCGGCGGCGACCCGCGACAGTTCGCCTGGCTGCCGGACCGGCGGGTCGCGCTGACGGTCGTCTCGCGCAGCGGCAGGGTCGGGATGACCGGCTGGGTCTCGGTCCTGTCGCTGGCCGACGGCTCGATGGACAACCGGATGGTCGAGGTGGAGCACGGCACGGACGTCGACGCCGTCCGCCTGGTGCCGCTCGCGTCCGGCGAGGTCGTGCTGGTGACCGGCGACGACGTGACGTTCTTCGACCTGTGACACGCGCGCGGCGCGTCGTAGGCTCGCAGCATGTGCCGCAACATCCGCCCGCTCAACAACTTCGAGCCGCCGGCGACCCGTGACGAGGTGACCGCGGCCGCCCTGCAGTACGTCCGCAAGGTGGCCGGCACCACGAAGCCGTCGCAGGCCAACGAGGCGGCCTTCCACGCAGCGGTGCGGGAGATCGCCCACATCACCGAGCACCTCCTCGACGAGCTCGTCACGACCGCGCCGCCGAAGAACCGCGAGGTCGAGGCCGCCAAGGCCCGTGCCCGGGCGCAGGCGCGCTACGCGTGAGCCTTCCCGCGTCCGGCCCGGCCGAGGAGGAGGCCCTCGACCTGCTCTGCTCGCGGCCCCTGGTCGTGCTGACCGGCGCCGGACTCTCCACCGACTCGGGCATCCCCGACTACCGCGGTCCGGGCGCCCCGGTGCGGGCGCCGATGACCTACCAGGAGTTCGTCGCCACCCCGCAGGCCCAGCAGCGCTACTGGGCGCGCAGCCACCTCGGCTGGCAGCGGATCGGCCGGGCGCAGCCCAACGCCGGGCACCGCGCCCTCGCCGCGATCGACCCCGAGCTGCTGATCACCCAGAACGTCGACGGCCTCCACGAGGCCGCCGGGTCACGTCGGCTGGTGGCACTGCACGGACGGGTGGCCGACGTGGTGTGCCTGGCGTGCCGCACCACCTCCTCGCGCGCGGCGCTGGAGGCCGAGCTCGACGCGCTCAACCCCGGCTGGCTGGAGCGGCACGGCTGGGTCGCGTCGCGCCCCGACGGTGACGTCGACCTCGACCACACCCACGACTTCGTGGTGCCGCGCTGCCCGTGCGGCGGCGCCCTCAAGCCCGACGTCGTGTTCTTCGGGGAGAACGTGCCGCCCGACCGGGTGGCACGCTGCTACGCCGCCGTCGAGGGTCTCGGCGGCGCCGGTGCGCTGCTGGTGGCCGGCTCGTCGCTCACCGTGATGAGCGGGCTGCGCTTCGTCCGGCGTGCCGCCCAGGGAGGGACGCCGGTCGTCATCGTCAACCGCGGCCTGACCCGCGGCGACGCGCTGGCGTCGTACAAGCTCGACGTGGGGTGCAGCGAGTTCCTCGGCGAGCTGGCGGCGCGGGTGGCCGATCAGGACACCTAGCGGCGGACGAAGATGTGCTCGGCCGCCTCGACCACGAGCTCGGCGGTCTCGCCCCCGGAGCCGATGAGGATGCCCTCCTCGGTGCGGGCGATGGTCACGGTCTTGCCCGGGACCGCGCCGACACGGCGCAGCAGGCCCATCAGCTCCTCGTCCTTCTGCATCTCCTCGGAGATCCGCTTGACGTGGACGCGCTGGTCCTCGGCACCGGCAGCGCCGGAGAGCGGCTCCACGTTGTCCATGAAGTCCTCGCCGGCCCGGTCGCCCAGCTCGTCGAGGCCCGGGATCGGGTTGCCGTAGGGCGACTCCGTCGGGTGGTCGAGCAGCTCGAGCAGGCGACGCTCGACGGTCTCCGACATCACGTGCTCCCAGCGGCACGCCTCGGCGTGCACGAGCTCCCAGTCGAGGCCGATGACGTCGGTGAGCAGCCGCTCGGCGAGCCGGTGCTTGCGCATCACCCGCGTGGCCAGGCGCCTGCCCTCCTCGGTGAGCTCGAGGTGGCGGTCGCCCTGCACGGTGACCAGCCCGTCGCGCTCCATCCGGGCCACCGTCTGCGAGACCGTCGGGCCCGACTGGTGAAGCCGCTCGGCGATGCGCGCACGCAACGGCGGGATGCCCTCCTCGACGAGCTCGTAGATCGTGCGGAGGTACATCTCGGTGGTGTCGATCAGGTCGCTCACGGGCTCATTGTGTCCCATCCCCCAACCGCCGCACGCACACGAGTCGTGGCACAGTGAGGCCGGTGACAGCGCTGATCGTGCCCCGCCGCTTCTGCGGCCCGCCCGACTCCGGCAACGGGGGCTGGACGGCCGGGTCCCTCGCCGCGCTGGACGAGACCGACGCGCCCGGTGACCACAACCGCAGCTGGCCGCCGATCGAGGTCTCGCTGCGCCGGCCACCGCCGCTCGACACCCCGCTCGGCGTCTCGACCGACGCCGGCGTCACGAGCGCGTCGTACGGCGAGGCGCCGGTCGCGACCGCCCACCGCGTCGACCGCACGCTCACCGACGTCGAGCCGGTCGACCCCGCGGTGGCCGCCGCGGCGACGGCGGGCTACCCCGGTCTCACGTTCCACCCCTTCCCCACCTGTTTCGTCTGCGGCACCGACCGGGAGGAGGGCGACGGGCTGCGGATCTTCCCCGGACCGGTCGGCGGGGAGCCCGAGGGCGGTCGGGTCGCCGCGCCGTGGACGCCCCACCCGAGCCTCCAGGAGGACTGGCACACCTACGTCGACGACCACCCCCGCGCGAGCGTGGCCGCGACCTGGGCTGCGCTCGACTGCATCGGCGGCTGGGCCGGCGACCTCACCGAGCGGCTGATGGTGCTCGGCCGGATGACCGCGCGGGTCGACGCCCTCCCGGTCATCGGCGAGGCCCACGTCGTCGTCGGCGAGGGCCGCGGTCGCGACGGCCGCAAGACGTTCACCGCCTCGACCCTCCACGACGCCGACGGCCGGGTCGTCGCCACGGCCGAGCACACCTGGATCGCCGTCGACCCGCAGCAGTTCGGCGGCCGCTCACCCGACGGCCGGGGAGCCGCTGGCGCCGTTTGAGAAGATGCCCGCATGGCTGATGTGAACGATCCAACGACGTACTGGTGGCGCAACGCGGTGATCTACCAGGTCTACGTCCGCAGCTTCGCCGACAGCGACGGCGACGGCGTCGGCGACCTGCCCGGCATCACCTCGCGCCTGCCCTACCTCGCCGACCTCGGCGTCGACGCGCTGTGGATCACGCCGTTCTACACCTCGCCCCAGCACGACCACGGCTACGACGTCGCCGACTACCGCGACGTCGACCCGCTGTTCGGCCGGCTCTCCGACGCCGACGACCTGATCGCGCGCGCCCACGAGCTCGGCCTGCGCGTGGTCGTCGACCTCGTGCCCAACCACACCTCCGACCAGCACGAGTGGTTCCGGGCGGCGCTGGCCGCCGGTCCCGGCAGCCCCGAGCGGGCGCGCTACCTCTTCCGCGACGGCGACGATGGCACCCCGCCCAACAACTGGCAGTCGGTCTTCGGCGGACCGGCGTGGACCCAGGTCGAGGACGGCCAGTGGTACCTCCACCTCTTCGACTCCTCCCAGCCCGACCTCGACTGGCGCAACCCCGAGGTCCCGGCCATGTTCGAGGACGTCCTGCGCTTCTGGCTCGACCGCGGTGTGGACGGCTTCCGCGTCGACGTCGCGCACGGCCTGTTCAAGGAGGCCAGCCTGCGCGACCAGGTGGTCGGGGAGGGCGAGCGGCCGAGCTCGGGGCAGGTCAACACCGACCACTCGATGGTGTCCCGCGAGCTCAAGGACGAGCCGATGTGGGACCAGCCCGAGGTGCACGACGTCTACCGCGCCTGGCACCGCGTGCTCGACGAGGCCGGACCCGACCGGATGGCCGTGGCGGAGGCGTGGACCCAGACGTCGGAGTCGATGGCGGCGTTCGTGCGTCCCGACGAGCTCGACCAGGCCTTCAACTTCGCGTGGCTGCTGGCCGACTGGTCGGCCGACGACTTCGCGCGGGTCGTCACCGAGACCCTCGCGGCGGTCGAGCCGGCGGGCGCCTCGCCGACGTGGGTGCTCAGCAACCACGACGTCGTACGCCACCCCACCCGCTACGGCGGCGGCGAGCGGGGCCTGGCCCGGGCGCACGCGGCGACGCTGGCGATGCTCGCCCTGCCCGGCTCGTGCTACCTCTACCAGGGCGAGGAGCTCGGCCTCGAGCAGGTCGACGTCGCCCCCGAGGACCGGCAGGACCCGGCCTACCTGCGCACCGGGGAGGTCGGCCGCGACGGCTGCCGCGTCCCGATGCCGTGGGGCGGGAGCGAGCCCCCGTACGAGTTCGGTCCCGGCACCGGGCAGCCGTGGATCCCGCAGCCTGCCGACTGGGCGGGACTGACGGTCGAGGCGCAGACCGGCGCCGAGGGGTCGAGCCTCGAGTTCTACCGCCGGGTGCTGGCCGCGCGGCACGAGTTCGCGTGGACGGCCGGCGAGAAGGTCGAGCTTCTCGACCTCGCCCCCGACGTGCTCGCGTTCCGCCGCGGGCCGCTCACCGTCGTGCTCAACTGCGGCTCCACCGCCGTCGACCTCCCCGACGGCGAGGTGCTCGTGGCCAGCGCGCCCGTCGACAACGGCCGGCTCCCCGCGGACGCCTCCGTCTGGCTGCGGCGCTGACGGCTGCGCCGTGTCGCTCGCTCAGTCGTCGCCGAGGGCGCGGTTGTAGGCCGCCAGCTGGGCGCCGAAGGCGGCGAGCTCCTCGTCGCTCCAGGCCGAGAGCCGCTCGTCGAAGCGGTCGCTGCGGGCCCGGAACATCGCCTCGAGTCGCCGGCGGCCCTCCGCGCTCGCGTCGAGCAGGATCGCGCGGCGGTCGTCGGCGGCGGGCTGGCGCTCGACCAGGCCGAGGTCGACGAGCGTCTGCACCTGGCGGCTGACGCCGCCCTTGTCCATCCCGTACGCGTCGGCCAGGTCGGCGGCACGGAGCGGGCCGTGCTGGGCCAGGTGGCTCAGGATGAAGTAGGTGATGGGGTGCAGGTCGGGGTGGACCTCCCGGGCCCGGTCCGCCATCACCCGCTTGACCCGGCGGATCAGGATGCCGACCTCGGCCTCGATGAAGCGCAGGTCGTCCTGCCTCGTGGTCGTCGCGCTCGTGCTCATGACCGGGGCTCCTGCGCCAGGAGCTCGTCCTCGCGCATCACCGAGGTGCGCAGCGGGGTCTCCTTGATGAAGAGCACCGCGATCAGCGCCCCCACCGCGAACGGCAGGGCGACCAGGAAGATGTGGCCGGTCGCGTCGCCGAACGCGCTCTCGAAGATCGCCCGCACCGGAGCCGGCAGGTCCGAGACGTCGGGGATGCTGCCGGTGTCGTGCGAGACCGCGGAGGCGTACTCCGGGTGGATCGCGAGCAGCTTCGTCAGCCCCGACTCGACGGCCGCGGCGACCTGGTGGGCGAGCACGGCACCGAGCGCGGCGATGCCGACGGAGCCGCCCAGCGAGCGGAAGAAGGCGACGACGGAGGAGCCGGCTCCCATGTCGGAGAGCGCGATGGTGTTCTGCACGGCGAGGACGAGGTTCTGCATGGTCGCGCCAAGTCCCAGCCCCAGGACGGCCATGAAGAGGCCGGTGCGCCACAGCGGGGTGGAGGCGTCGATCGTGCCGAGCAGAGCGATGCCGGCGATGACCGCCACCATGCCGCCGACGAGCCAGCGCTTCCAGATGCCGGTGTGGGAGATGATCCGCCCGCTCACGATGCTCGAGACGAGCAGCCCGCCGACCATGCAGATCGACATCAGGCCGGCCTCGGTCGGGCTCATGTCCTTGGCGCGCTGGAAGTAGAGGCTCAGGTAGACCGTCGAGCCGAACATCGCGACGCCGATCAGCACCGACGCGACCGTGGCGAGGGTGAGGGTGCGCTCGCGGAACAGGCGCAGCGGGATCATCGGGTCGGCCGCCACGTTGGCCTCGACGTGGATCGCGAGGCCGATCACGACGACGGACGCGACGATCATCAGGCCGCTGGTCCAGGAGATCCAGTCGAAGTTGTTGCCGCCGAGCGAGACCCAGACCAGCAGGATGGACACGCCGCCGACCAGCAGGGTCGCCCCGAGGTAGTCGATCGAGACGTCCCGCTTGACGACGACGGGCAGGCGCAGGGTGCGCTGGAGGACGACGAAGGCCAGCAGGGCCACGGGCAGTCCGGCGAAGAAGCACCAGCGCCAGCCGATGGTGTCGACGAGCACACCGCCGACGAGCGGGCCGCTCACCGTGGCGAGGGCGAAGACCGCGCCGATGTAGCCGCTGTAGCGGCCGCGCTCGCGCGGGGAGACCATCGTGGCGATCACGACCTGGACCAGCGCGGTCAGGCCGCCGACGCCGAGGCCCTGGACGAAGCGGGCCCCGATCAGGACCTCCATCGACGGCGCGAAGCCGGCAGCCAGCGACCCCACCGAGAAGATCACCAGCGCGCTCTGCACCAGGGTCTTCTTGTTGAACAGGTCGGCGAACTTGCCCCAGATCGGCGTGGTCGCCGTCATCGCGAGCATGGTGGCGACGACGACCCAGGTGTAGCCGGTCTGGCTGCCCTCGAGGTCGTCGACGATGGTCGGCAGGGCGTTGCTGACGATGGTGCTGGAGAGCATCGCGACGAACATCGCGAGCAGCAGGCCGCTGAGGGCCTCGAGCACCTCGCGGTGCGTCATCTCGCCGCTCTGCTCGGCGGTGATGGGGGGAGCCTGGGTCACTACGGTCCTTTTCGGTTGCTCAGAGCAATAGTTGTTTTGCACAACCATAGGCGCGGCCCGGATGTTCCCCAACCCGGCGTACGCGCCCCAGGACGGCGTCAGGACGCGCCGACTCGACGTCGTTCGGGCGTCAGGACGCGCCGACTCGACGTCGTTCGGGCGTCAGGATGCGCCGACTCGACCTGCCCCGACCTGCCCCGACCTGCCCCGGACATGCAGCGACCCGCAGGCCTGCTGCCCCTCGGGGAGGGGCCCCGGGGGATGACACCGGGAGCCTGCGGGTCGGGTGGCTGCAGTGGATTCGCCGGCAGCTGTCGGCGATGCGGGCTGCCTAGCTGGCAGCCACCTCACTCATCCGAAAAGAACTCATTCCTCGGATCACCTCCCTTCTGTGTAGGACCACCGTACGTCGCCGGGTGGGCCCGCTCAACGGGTTAAGCCGCTCACCCCACGACGTCCTCGGCCGCCGCCTCGGGCGCCCCCTCGAACTGGGAGCGGTAGAGCCGCGCGTAGGCCCCGCCTGCCCCGAGCAGCTGCTCGTGCGAGCCCTGCTCGACGATCGAGCCGTCCTCCATGACGAGGATCAGGTCGGCGTCGCGGATGGTGGAGAGCCGGTGGGCGATGACGAACGAGGTGCGGTCGGAGCGCAGGGCGGCCATCGCCTGCTGCAGCAGCAGCTCGGTGCGGGTGTCGACGGAGGACGTCGCCTCGTCGAGGATCAGCAGCGCCGGGTCGGAGAGGAACGCCCGCGCGATCGTCACCAGCTGCCGCTCGCCGGCCGAGAGGTTGGAGCCGTCCTCGTCGATGACGGTGTCGTAGCCCTCGGGCAGCGAGTGCACGAAGCGGTCGACGAAGGTGGCCCGGGCGGCCTCGAGGATCTGCTGCTCGCCGGCGTCCGGCCGACCGTAGGCGATGTTGTCGCGGATGGTGCCGGCGAACAGCCAGGTGTCCTGCAGCACCATGCCGATGCGGCTGCGCAGCACGGCGCGCGGGATCGAGGTGATGTCCACGCCGTCGATGAGGATGCGCCCCGACTGCGGGTCGTAGAAGCGCATCACCAGGTTGACCATCGTGGTCTTGCCGGCGCCCGTGGGGCCGACGATGGCGACGGTGTGACCGGGCTCGGCGACCAGCGAGAGGTGCTCGATCAGCGGCCGCGCGGGGTCGTAGGAGAAGGAGACATCCTCGAAGCGCACCTCGCCCCGCCCGCGCTCGGCCGGACGGCCGGACGCGTCCGGCGACTCCTCGGGCGCGTCGAGCAGCTCGAAGACCCGCTCGGCCGAGGCGACGCCCGACTGCAGCAGGTTGAGCATGGAGGCGACCTGCGTCAGCGGCTGGGTGAACTGGCGGGAGTACTGGATGAACGCCTGCACGTCGCCCAGCGACATCGTGCCGCTGGCCACCCGCAGTCCGCCGAGCACCGCGATGACGACGTAGTTGAGGTTGCCGACGAACATCATGATCGGCATGATCAGGCCGCTGACGAACTGCGCGCCGTAGGACGCCTGGTAGAGCTCCTCGTTCTGCTCGGCGAAGACCCGCTCGGCCTCGGCCTGGCGACCGAAGACCTTGACGATCGCGTGGCCCGAGAAGGTCTCCTCGATGTGGGCGTTGAGCGTGCCGGTGCGCCGCCACTGCTGGATGAACATGCCCTGCGAGCGCTTCATCACCGCGCCCGTGACGGCCATCGAGATCGGCACCGAGACCAGTGCGACCATCGCCAGGAGCGGAGAGATCCAGAACATCATCGCCAGCACCGCGAAGACGGTCAGCAGCGAGTTGAGCATCTGGCTCATCGTCTGCTGCAGCGTCTGGCTGATGTTGTCGATGTCGTTGGTGACGCGGCTGAGCAGCTCGCCGCGCGGTTGCTTGTCGAAGTAGCCCAGCGGCAGCCGGTGCACCTTGTCCTCGACCTCCGAGCGCATCCGCAGCACGGTGCCCTGGACGACGTCGTTGAGCAGGTAGCCGGCCAGCCAGGACAGCAGCGACGCGCCGACGTAGATCGCCAGCACGACCATCAGCACGTCGGCGACCGCGGAGAAGTCGACGCCGTCGGTGAGGTCCATCGACGCGACCATGTCGGCGCGGTCGTCCTCGCCGCTGGCGCGCAGCGACTCCACGGCCTGCTCCTTGGTGCCCCCGGAGCCCAGCACGTCCCTGCCGATCAGTCCGGCGAAGACCAGGTCGGTCGCCCGGCCGAGGATCCACGGGCCGACGGCGGTGGCGATGACGCTCAGCAGCGTCAGCACCACGACTGCGTACGCCTTGTGGCGCGCGGGGTGCAGCCGCGCGAGCAACCGCCTGAGGGAGGGCCAGAACGTGTCGGCCTTCTGCCCGATCATCCCGCCACCCATCGGCCCGCGCCCGGGGCCGCTGGACTGGATCCGCTCGGTCTCCTTCAACGTGCCGGAGGCGGCCGGGGAGTCGGCTGACCCGGTGGCCGGGCCGGGCTGCTCGCGGGTGCTCATGCCACCTCCTCGGGGGTCAGCTGCGACGCGACGATCTCGCCGTAGGTCGAGCAGGTCTCGAGCAGCTCGTCGTGGGTGCCGGTGCCGACCACGGCGCCGTCCTCCATCACCACGATCCGGTCGGCGTGCCGGATGGTCGCCACGCGCTGGGCGACGATCACCACCGTCGCGTCGCGGGTCGCCGGGCGCAACGCCGCGCGCAGGCGGGCGTCGGTGGCCAGGTCGAGCGCGGAGAACGAGTCGTCGAAGAGGTAGATCCCGGGCCGGCGGATCACCGCGCGGGCGATCGCCATCCGCTGGCGCTGGCCGCCGCTGAGGCTGGACCCGCCCTGGGCCACCTCCGACTGGAGGCCGTCGGGCATGGCCTCGACGAACTCGCGCGCCTGGGCGATCTCGAGCGCCGCCCACATCTCGGCGTCCGTCGCGTCGGGCTTGCCGTAGCGGAGGTTGTCGGCCACGGTGCCGCGGAAGAGGAACGCCTTCTGCGGCACCAGCCCGAGGCGCGACCACAGCGTGTCGAGGTCGAGGTCGCGCACGTCGACCCCGCCCACGCGCACCGCTCCCCCGGTGGCGTCGAACAGCCGCGGCACCAGGTTGACCAGAGTCGACTTGCCGGCGCCGGTCGAGCCGACGATCGCCACGGTCTCACCCGGGGCCGCGCGCAGCGAGACCTCGCGGAGCACGGGCTCGTCGGCGCCGGGGTAGGCGAAGCTCACGCCGTCGAGCTCGAGGCCCAGCCGCTCGGGCAGCGCGGTGACCGGGACGGCGGGCGGGACGACGGAGGAGTCGGTGTGGAGCACCTCGGTGATCCGCTCGGCGCACACCGCCGCGCGCGGCACCATCATCAGCATGAACATCGCCATCATCACCGACATCACGATCTGCATGAGGTAGGCGATGTAAGCGGTCAGCGCGCCGACCTCCATCTGCCCCGCCTCGACCCGGTGCCCGCCGAACCACAGCACCCCGACGGTCGCCACGTTGGCCACGATCATCACCGTGGGGAACATCGCCGCCTGCCACCGTCCGGCCCGGATCGCGACCTCGGTGAGCTGGGCGTTGGCGTCGGCGAAGCGGGCGGTCTCGTGCTTCTCGCGCACGAACGCGCGCACCACGCGCACGCCCGTGATCTGCTCGCGCAGCAGCCGGTTGACCTCGTCGATGCGCTCCTGCATCAGCCGGAAGCTCGGCACCATCTGGCGCACGATGAGGCCGATGGACAGGCCGAGCACGGGCACCACGGCGAGCACCAGCCACGACAGGCCGAGGTCCTCGCGGGCGGCCATGACGATGCCGCCGACCATCATCATCGGCGCCGCCACCATGAGCGTGCCGCCCATCAGCACCAGCATCTGCACCTGCTGCACGTCGTTGGTCTCGCGGGTGATCAGCGAGGGCGCCCCGAACTGCTGCACCTCGCGCGCCGAGAACGACCCCACCCGGTGGAAGATCGCGGCGCGCAGGTCACGGCCGAAGCCCATGGCGTTGCGGGCCGAGAACCACACCGCCGTGATCGAGCAGGCGACCTGGACGAGCGACACGGCGAGCATCAGCCCGCCGTGGCTCACGATGTAGCCGGTGTCGCCGGTGACGACGCCGTTGTCGATGATGTCGGCGTTGAGGCTCGGCAGGTAGAGCGCGGCCAGCGTGCCGGCGAACTGGAGCCCGACCACGGCGGCCAGCGGCGCGGCGTACGGCCGGAGGTAGGTGCGCACGAGTGCGAGGAGCATCAGGAGTCCCTGCCGGTCGCGGTCGTCGGCGAGAGGACCCCCCGGAAGCGCACCCG
The DNA here is from genome assembly GCF_017086465.1 of Nocardioides sp. zg-1228. Classification (NCBI taxonomy): domain Bacteria; kingdom Bacillati; phylum Actinomycetota; class Actinomycetes; order Propionibacteriales; family Nocardioidaceae; genus Nocardioides; species Nocardioides sp. zg-1228. The sequence continues at coordinate 3,499,257 of NZ_CP070961.1, forward strand.
GCCAGCATAGGTCGGCGCCCACCGGCCCACCAACGCCTTTGCGGCCACGCCCGACGACGCAGCGAGGGCCGACGCGTGCGACCTCGGACGGCCCGGCTCAGGGGGCGAGCCGCTCCACGGTCCAGCCCGCACCGTCGCGGCGGTAGACGAGCCGGTCGTGCATCCGGCTGGGGCGTCCCTGCCAGAACTCCACGGCCTCCGGCGCCACGCGGTAGCCGCCCCACTCGGGCGGGACCGGGATCGGTGCGTCGTCTCCGAAGCGCTCCTGCGCCTGCGCGTAGGCCGCCGTGAGGTCGGCGCGCGAGGCGACGGGGCGCGACTGGCGCGACGCCCACGCGCCGAGCCGGGCGCCACGGGGCCGGGTGTGGAAGTAGGCGGCGACCTCGTCGTCGCCGAGCACCGACGCGGTCCCCTCGACGCGCACCTGCCTCTCGAGCGGGTGCCAAGGGAAGAGCAGCGCGCAGCGCGGGTCGGTGGCGAGCTCGGAGCCCTTGCGGGAGGAGCGGTTGGTGAAGAAGACGAACCCGTCGGGGCCCACGCCCTTGAGCAGCACCATCCGGCTCGACGGGCCGCCGTCGGGCGACGCGGTCGCCAGCACCATCGCGTTGGGCTCGTGCAGCCCCGCGTCGACCGCCTGGCGCATCCAGCGGCCGAACATCTCGAGGGGGTCGTCGGCGAGGTCGGGCAGGTCGAGCCCGCCGCGGCCGTACTCCTCACGCAGCCCGGCGATGTCCATGTCGCCGACCCTAGTGCCGGTGCGCAACGCGAGCCCGCGTCGAGACCCCCTGTCGCGGGCCGGTCAGGGCAGCGTGGCCGCCTGGGCGGCGTACCACGACGTCCTGGCCTTGGCGCCCTTGCGCGTCAGCGAGACGTGCAGGTGGTCGCGGTGGCGCAGCGTCGGCGAGCAGGTGCGGCGCGTGCGGCAGCCCGAGCTGAGGTAGCGCTTGGCGACGAAGCCGTCGTAGGAGGCGTACATCGTGTCGTCCCAGATCAGGTACATGATCCCCATCCGGCGGGCCAGGGCGTGCGGCTGGCCGGTGTCGTCGGGCGCCAGGACCTCGTCGATCAGGGCGGCGGCGAGCGCGGCCTCGGCAGGGTCGGTGGCGTCGAGCAGCCAGTCGAACGCCCGCGACTCCTTGTGCTCGCTGCGGCTCGACCCGGCGCACGAACGGCTGATCGGGCCGTAGCCGCCGCCGCGGGCGACCAGCCAGTCGGCGAGCATGAGCACCCCCGCCTTCGGCTTGCGTCGGCAGGTGGTCTGCGGCTGGTAGCCCGAGTAGGGCTCCATCGGCATCAGGAACGGCGCCGACGACGTGACGGTGCCGCGACGGCTGGCGGGCTCCTGCGCCGAGGCTCCCGGACCGCCTGCGAGCAGGCCCAGCAACAGGCCGAGCAGCAGCACGCCCGTGGCCGCGACCCGCGCGCCGACCCCCGCTGATGACTGCATCGAAACGTCCCACCCTCCCCTGTGACCACATCCGGCACAGGGACCGTAGGCGCGCCCGCGCGCCGCCGTCAGGGGTTCGTCAGAACATCACCGCTGTAGTTCGCAGGCGGGCGTCCCGCCGGGCAGCCGGTGCCGGTGGGCGGCGACCCAGGCGTAGGCGCGGCGGGCCACGGGGTCGACGCCCGGCGCGGTGATCAGGCGCCCGGCGAGCCGGGCCGGCAGCGGCCCCGTGCGCAGGATCGAGGCGAACGCGCGGTGGCCGTAGTCGACGCGACCGTCGGGGTGGACGTAGGGCATCTCGACGACGGCGCGCTCGGGGTCGACGCCGAGCTCCTCGAGGTCGGCGGCCTGCACGGTCGAGCTGTCGACGTCGACGCCGAGCCGCGGCACCAGGCGGGCCGTGCGCATGCAGAAGCCGCAGTCGGCGTCGTTGAGCATGAGGCCTCGGTCCACGGCACGAGCCTACGTCGCGTGGCGGCAGCGCACGCTCCGCAGTGGCGCGCGGGTGGGGTTGAGCGGGGGCGTCCCCGCTCAACGGCCCGGATCCGGGTGTCCTAGCGGGGACGAGACGTGTCCAGTGGTCGCCGGACGCGCGGGCGTCGTTCAGCCGGATCGAGGCGCCGGGACGTACGCGCGCGCCGGGGGTTGAGCGGGGACGTCCCCGCTCAACGGCCCGGATCCGGGTGTCCTAGCGGGGCTGAGACGTGTCCAGTGATCAGCGGGACCCGTGGAAGGTCGTTCTCAGCGTCAGCAGTCTGTCCGCCTTGGCGGGGGCGCCATCCTGGCCAGCCGCGGCCAGCCGCACCCCACCGACGGGCCGGGACGCTTCCCGCACCCCACCGCCTCTGGGAGAATCCCCCCACCTGGCCGACCGGCGGATGGGGCGACGTGGCAGGCGACGTGGGATCGAGGCAGCGAGCGCGTCGTACGACCGCCGTGGCGTGCCTGGTCGTGGTGCTCGCCCACGGGGTCGCGTTGGCGATGATCGCCCGGAGCGCCGATGCCCAGGAGCCGCACCAGGTCCCGCTGCTGGTCGCCGCACCGGCGGTGGTCGCGTCGTCGCTCGCCGACGACGCCGACACCATGGCGGGCGCGCCGTTCGACGCCACCTGGACCGACGACGAGGACGAGGCCCGCAGCGCCGTGCACGACGGCACGGCCGTCGCTGCCGTGCTGGTCGACCTGCGCACCACCCGGGACGTCGTGCTCGTCAACGCACGGGCCGACGCGGCGCTCAACGACGCGGTCACCGACCGGCTCGAGACCATCTCCGCCTCCAGGGACCGGACCTTCGCCGTCGAGGAGCTCGCCGTGGAGGACTCGGACGCCGCAGAGCGGGTCCGCTGGTTCGTCCTGCTGGCGGGCGTGCTGGGACTCGGCGTCGCGCTGGTGCTCTCACTGGTGCGGGGCCGGGCCGGCGGGTCCGACCGGTCGCGCCTGCTGCCGGCAGTCGTCGCCCTCGGTGGGGTCGCCGTCACCGGCGCCGCGGTGCTCCAGCTCGCCCCCGCGACGCGGCTGCCCGGCGACGACCCGGCCGTCATCGGCATCGGCGCGCTGTACGTGTTCACGATGGGCGCGGTCGTCCTCGGTGCCGAGGCGCTGGCAGGAGTGGTCGGGCTGGCCACCGCCACGGCGGCGCACTTCGTGCTCGCCACGCCGCTGCTGTTCGCCACCGACCCCTACCTGCTGCCCCCCTCCTGGGCGGCCGCGACCGGGTGGATGCCGACCAGCGCGGCGCAGGGGGCGCTCGCTGAGGTGGCCCGCGTCGAGCCCGCAGCGCGCCAGCACGTGCTCGCGATCACCGCCGCTGCGGCGGTCGCCCTGCTCGTGCTGGCGCTCGCCCACCGGATGCGCGAGCGATCCCGGGAGCCAGGGGCGGCGATGCCGGTGCGGCACTGGCGGCTGTGGGTGCTGGGTGCCGTGGCGCCGCTGGCGGCGGTGCTGGGACTGGTGACCGCCTTCGTGCCGACCGACGTGGTCGGCGCCGCGTCACTGCCCAGCGTGGCGACCCGGACCACGTGCGTCGATCGTGGCGTCCGGCCCACGACCGTGGCCCAGCTGAACGCCCAGGTCGCAGACCTGCAGGGGGTCCCGGCGTTCCAGGGCGGCGACGTGGGGGCCGACGTCCAGCTCGGCGACGGCCGGTTCCTCGTCGTCTTCGGCGACACGCTGCGTGCCCCGGCCTTCGACGGACCGCGGCTTGTGCGCAACTCGATGATGCTCTGGCAGGCCGACTGCGTCTCGGTGGTGCTCCCGCCCTCCCGGGGCGCGCTCATCCCCGACCGCCGCGACGGGGTCGGCTACTGGCCGATGTCGACCGCCGTGTCCCACCGCCCCGGCTACGACCTCGTGCTGGTCTCGGCCCAGCGCGTCGCCGCCACCGGAGCCGGCTCGTTCGACTTCGCCAACCTCGGGCCGTCCCTGGCGGTGTTCGTGGTGGCCGACGGCGCGACGCCGCAGCTCATCGAGGTCGAGGACATCGGACCCGACGACCCGCGGCGGAGCCCGCCGGAGTGGGGGGCGGCGATGGCCGTCGCCGACCGGTGGCTCTACCTCTACGGGACCGCCAACCCCGACCAGGAGGGCGTCTTCGGATTCTCCCTCCGGGTCGCGCGCGTGCGCCCCAACGACGTGCTCGACGTCTCGCGCTGGCGCTTCTGGGACGGCAGCGCCTGGCAGCGCGACGCCGGCGAGGCGGCCCGGCTCATCCCTGCCGCCGGAGGCGTGTCGCAGACGCTGAGCGTCTTCCGCCGCGGTGGGCGCTGGTACGCCCTGAGCAAGCTGGACGGCGACCTCGGCGACCAGCTGGTGCTGTGGACCGCCCCCCGTCCGACCGGACCCTTCACCCGGACGGCGCCGGTCGCGTCGTTGCCCGTCAACCCCGACTCCGGCGCGATCACCTACATGCCGCTCGCGCACCCGCAGCTGTTCCCCCGGCCCGGGACCGTGGTGGCGTCCTACAGCAACAACAACGTCGACGCCCGGAGGATCACGGAGGATCCGCGCCTCTACCGTCCGACGTTCCTGCGCGTCCGGCTGCCGGGGTGACGGGACGTCAGATGCGCCGGCCGAAGCAGCGGCTGAGCTCGGAGCCGCAGTAGTGGCCGAACCCGGGGATCGGCTCGTAGCCCGAGGACAGGTAGAGCTCGATCGCCTCCGGCTGCTTGATCCCGGTCTCCAGCACGAGCACCTCGATCCCGGCGTCGGCGGCGGTCGCCTCGAGGTGGGCGAGCATCCGCCGCGCCAGGCCGCGCCGCTGGGCCGCGGGCACGACGTACATCCGCTTGACCTCGGCGCTCACCTCGGCGCCCAGCGCCGTCACCGAGCTGCGCCGCCACGCGCCGGTGGCGACCGGGACGCCGTCGAGGTAGCCGACGAAGAACTGCCCGAGCGGGTCCTCGAAGTCGGCCGGGTCGACCGGCGACTCGTCGCGACCGCCGTAGCGCGCGACGTACTCCTCCTGGACCGCCTCCACCAGCAGCTGCGCGTCGCGGTGGGTGATCGGGAGCCGCTCGATGCGCAGCCCGGACGCCGTGGCCCCGGTCGCCGCGGCCGCTGCGCGGCCGGAGGACGGCGAGCCGTGGTCCATCGAGATCCCCGATCGTGAGACGTGTGCGAGCGGGTGTCACAATAGGCGCTCTGACAGCGTCGTCAGGACCGCCCTTCCGCACCACACGTGAGGCCTCCCATGACCGACGCCCTGCAGATCCCCGCCGAGCTCCTCCCGGCCGATGGCCGCTTCGGCGCGGGTCCGTCCAAGATCCAGACCAGCCACCTCGACGCCCTCGCCGCGACCGGCTCCTCGCTGATGGGCACCTCCCACCGACAGGCCCCGGTGAAGAAGACGGTCGGCCGGGTCCGCGAGGGCCTCACCGCGCTCTTCGACCTGCCCGACGGCTACGAGATCGTGCTCGGCAACGGCGGGGCGACCGCCTTCTGGGACATCGCCTGCTTCGGCCTGATCCGCGAGAAGAGCCAGCACCTGTCCTTCGGCGAGTTCTCCTCCAAGTTCGCCACGTCGGCCAAGAAGGCTCCCTGGCTGGCCGACCCGACGGTGATCACCAGCGAGCCGGGCTCGCGGCCCGACGCGGTCGCCGAGGAGGGCGTCGACGCCTACGCCTGGGCGCACAACGAGACCTCCACCGCGGTGATGGCGCCCGTACGCCGTCCGGCCGGGGTGGCCGACGACGCGCTGGTGCTGGTCGACGCGACCTCCGGCGCCGGCGGCCTGCCGGTCGACCTCGACCAGGTCGACGCCTACTACTTCGCGCCGCAGAAGTGCTTCGCCTCCGACGGCGGCCTGTGGATCGCCCTCATGTCACCGCGCGCCCTGGCCCGCGCCGAGGAGATCGCCGCGAGCGGGCGCTACGTCCCGCCGTTCTTCGACCTGCCGACCGCGATCGACAACTCCTCGAAGAACCAGACCTACAACACCCCGTCGGTCGCGACCCTCTTCCTGATGGCCGAGCAGCTCGACTGGATGAACAGCCAGGGTGGGCTGAAGGGGATGGTCGAGCGCACGACCGCCAGCTCCGACGCGCTCTACGGATGGGCCGAGCGGACGTCCTACACCACGCCCTACGTCGCCGAGCCGGCCGACCGCTCGCTCGTGATCGGCACCATCGACTTCGACGACTCGATCGACGCGGCCGCCGTCGCTGCCACCCTGCGCGCCAACGGCATCGTGGACACCGAGCCCTACCGCAAGCTCGGGCGCAACCAGCTCCGCATCGCGATGTACCCCGCGGTCGACCCAGCCGACGTGGAGAAGCTCACCGCCGCGATCGACCACGTCGTCGCCCACAGCTGACGTCCCGCGCCGGACGCGTCGTGCTCAGGCCGCCAGCAGCTTGAGCACGGCGCGCTCCAGCGCCGCCTGCCGGGCGTCGTCGGTGTCGTAGGACCCGCGCACCGTGATCGTCCTGCCGCGCTCGTAGGCCTCGACCACGCGCGGGTCGACGTAGGCCGTCCGGGCGAGGGTCGGGGTGTTGCCCAGGAACTCCGAGACCTCCTTCATCGCCGCGGACACCGCCCGCTTGCGCGACGCCTTCGTCGCGCCCGGCTCGTCGGAGTCGGCGAGGACGGCCGCCGCGATGACCGTGGCGTGCCAGGTGCGGAAGTCCTTGGCGGTCGCCTCGATGCCGAAGCAGCCACGGATGTAGTCATTGACGTCGGAGGAGGACAGGTCGCGCCAGGTGCGGCCGTCCTTCCAGGCCAGGAGCTCGTCACCGCCACCGCGGCGACGACGCATCACCTCGAGGGCGCTCACCGCCGACGGGTCGTCGATGTCGATGCAGTGCTCGACGCCCGACTTGCCGGTGAAGCAGAAGCGCATGCCGCCCCGGTGGCGCGAGACGTGCTCCTTGCGCATGGTGGTGAGGCCGAAGGAGCCGTTGGTGTCGGTGTAGACGTCGTTGCCGATGCGGAAGTAGCCGAGGTCGAGCAGGCGCACGGCGACCGCGCACGCCCGCTCCTGCGACATGCCCTCGGCCCCGATGTCGGCCAGCACCCGCTCGCGGGCCCGGGAGAGCGCCTTGCCGAACAGGAGGATCCGGTCGAACTTGGCCGCGTCGCGGCTGGCCCGCCACTGCGGGTGGTAGAGGTATTGGCGGCGCCCGGCGTCGTCGGTGCCGACGGCCTGGAGGTGGCCGTGGGGGTGGGGCGTGATCCACACGTCCTTCCACGCCGGCGGGATGACGAGGTCCTTGCAGCGCTGGACCTGGTCGGGGTCGAGGCGCTCGCCGTGCTGGTCGAGGTAGACGAAGCCCTTGCCCGCCCGGCGCCGGGTCCAGCCGGGCTGGTCGGGAAACGTGCGCCTCAGTCGCGGCATGGCGCGAACCTAGCGAACCCCTCCCCGCTCCGCGGCCACCCGGAGGGAGGTCCGGCGGGCGGACGATCAGCCCGGCGGTGGTCGCCTCGACAGCACCTCGCGGATCTCGTCGTACGCCGTCGCGCCGAAGGCCACGAGCCGGGCCTCCTCCACCGAGGTCGGCGTCGCGCGCAGCGTGTCGACGGCGGCGGCGATCGCGTCGTCGCGCGGCCACCCGTAGACCCCGGCACTGACGAGGGGGAAGGCCACCGAGCGGGCTCCGAGCTCGTCGGCCACCGCGAGGGCTCCGGAGTAGCACGACTCGAGCAGCGACCGGTCGCGCTCGCCGGCGTTCCAGTTGGGACCGACCACGTGGATCACCCAGCGGGCGGGCATCCGGCCGGCGGCGGTCCATCCGGCCGCGCCGGTGGCGAGCCCGTGGGGGAAGCGTCGCCGGCAGTCGTCGAGCACCTCCGGGCCGCCCGCGGCGTGGATCGCCCCGTCGACGCCTCCGCCGCCGCGCATCCGGCGGTTGGCGGCGTTGACGACGGCATCGACCTCCTGGGTGGTGATGTCGCCCTCGACGACGGTGAGCCGCACCGCCTCAGCCCTCCCGTCCGGCGTCGGCGCGCAGGACCCGGCCGGCCAGCTCGGCCTGGCTGGCGGTCAGCAGGTGCTCGGGCACCCGCACCGGCGCCCGGTCGTCGACGGCGAAGGTGTAGACGAACATGTCGGGCCGCGGCGGGCCGTCAGCGGTGGCCGCGCCCAGCACCGCCTCGGTCACCAACCGGCCGAGGTCGGGGTCGGCGGGGTCGAGGTCGACCTCGGCCGCCTCGGTGCGGCCGGCGAAGCCGCCGCTGCGCTCGACGCGGAGCCGCCCCCCGGCGACCCCCGGCTGGGGCTGGCGCCCGGGCTCGGGCTGGGTGGATGCGGCGGCACCGGTGCGGGCCGGCTCGACGCCGACCCGGGCCCACGCCTCGCGGACCGCGTCGGCGTGCTCCCCGGCTGCGGCCACGGTGGCCGCGGCGAAGGTCGCGAAGGTGGCCCGAGACGGGACATCGCCGCCGACGAGTGCGTCGTACCAGATGCGGCCGGCACCCTCGACGGCCCGGCCGCCGATCGCGACGGCGGCGAGCTGGAACGCCTTGTTGGGGATGCCGGAGTTGAGGTGGACGCCACCGCTGTCGTCGGTGGTCTCGACGTAGTCGTCCAGGTGGCCCACCTGCGGGTCGGCGCCGATCTCCGGGTCGTCGTAGGCGGTGCCGGGAGCAGCCAGGTCACGCAGCGCCCGGGCCCGCACGCGCGGCAGGAAGATGCCCTCGCCGATGAGCCAGTCGCCCTCGGCCGCGTCCTGGCCGAGGAGGCGCTGCTTGAGGCAGGAGGCGAAGGCGTCGGCCACCGACTCGTTGAGGGCACCGGACTGGCCCTCGTAGGCGAGGGCGGCGGTGCGCTCGACGACGGCGTGGGAGAACTCGTGGGCCAGGACGTCGACGGGCTTGGTGAAGCGCTCGAACACGCGGCCGTCGCCGTCGCCGAGGACCAGCTGGATGCCGTCCCAGAACGCGTTGTTGTAGCGCGAGCCGTAGTGGACGGTCAGGCTGACGGGGGCGCCCGCGCCGTCGTAGGAGTCGCGCCCCAGGTCGTCGAGGAACATCAGCAGCGTCGCCTCGATGCCGGCGGCGGCCTCGTCGACCGCCACGTCACCGGTCGCGGGCTCGCCCGCGCTCCGGGCGGGGGTGCCGGGCAGCGAGGTGCTCGACCCGGCGTCGTGCACCGTCCACGCCGCGGTCGCACCCCCGATCGGGGAGGGCTCCGGCCGGACCCCGCTGCGGGCGGCCCGCTCGCGGCGCAGCGCCTCGTCGGCGGCGGCGCGCTCGGGGCCGTCGACCCGCTCCACGAGCCAGGGTGGGATGAAGGTGCAGCGCGCGGCCCGAGACGTGGTCATCGCCCCTGTCTACCCCGCGCCACCGACAGGGGGAAGGACTCGACGTGCCGCCGCGTGGGTGCCGTGCCGTGCGCGAACTGTCTCCCCACCCGGGGGGTGAGCGTCGGAATTGAACGCCTCGGCCGTGCCGCCGGTAGCCTTGTCGCGCGATCCACGCCTTCGCGCGTGCGGCTGCTCAGCCGCCTGTCGCCACCCGATCACCGCCCGGAAGGCCCCTGCATGTCCCTCCAGTCCCGCTCCGACCTGCGCAACGTCGCGATCGTCGCACACGTCGACCACGGCAAGACCACGCTGGTCGACGCGATGCTCCGCCAGGCCGGTGCGTTCACCGCGCACCAGGCCGAGAGCGTCGCCGACCGCGTCATGGACTCCGGCGACCTCGAGCGCGAGAAGGGCATCACCATCCTCGCGAAGAACACCGCGGTCCACTACGCCGGTCCCGCCGGCGGCGGCCAGCCGATGGTCATCAACATCATCGACACCCCCGGCCACGCCGACTTCGGTGGCGAGGTCGAGCGCGGCCTGTCGATGGTCGACGGCATCGTGCTGCTCGTCGACGCCTCCGAGGGTCCGCTCCCCCAGACCCGCTTCGTGCTCCGCAAGGCGCTCAACGCCGACATGCCGGTGATCCTGGTCGTCAACAAGACCGACCGCAGCGACGCCCGCATCACCGAGGTCGTCGAGGAGTCCTACGAGCTCTTCATGGACCTCCTCGACGAGTCGCACAGCCAGGACGCGCTCGACTTCCCCGTCGTCTACGCCTCCGGCAAGGCCGGCATCGCCTCGCTCGAGCAGCCCGAGAACGGCTCGATGCCCGAGGGCACCGACCTCGAGCCGCTCTTCAAGACGATCCTCGAGACCATCCCCGCCCCGCAGTACGACGACGAGGCGCCGCTGCAGGCCCACGTCACCAACCTCGACTCCTCGCCGTTCCTCGGTCGCCTCGCGCTGCTGCGCGTCCACCAGGGCACCCTGAAGAAGGGCCAGACCGTCGCGTGGATGAAGCGCGACGGCACCGTGAGGAACGTCCGCATCACCGAGCTCCTCGTCACCGAGGGCCTCGAGCGCAAGCCGGGCGAGTCGGCCGGCCCCGGCGACATCGTCGCCATCGCCGGCATCCCCGACATCACGATCGGTGAGACCCTCGCCGACTCCGACAACCCCGTCGCGCTGCCGCTCATCCATGTCGACGAGCCGGCGATCTCGATGACCATCGGCACCAACACCTCGCCGCTCGTCGGCAAGGTCAAGGGCTCCAAGGTCACCGCGCGCCTGGTCAAGGACCGCCTGGACGCCGAGCTCATCGGCAACGTCTCGCTCCGCGTCCTGCCGACCGAGCGCCCCGACGCCTGGGAGGTCCAGGGCCGCGGCGAGCTCGCCCTGGCGATCCTCGTCGAGCAGATGCGCCGCGAGGGCTTCGAGCTCACCGTCGGCAAGCCGCAGGTGGTCACCCGCGAGATCGACGGCAAGGTCCACGAGCCCTTCGAGCGGCTGACCATCGACGCCCCGGAGGAGTACCTCGGCACCATCACCGAGCTCCTGGCCAGCCGCAAGGGCCGCATGGAGGGCATGACCAACCACGGCACGGGCTGGGTCCGGATGGACTTCGTCGTCCCCTCCCGCGGCCTGATCGGCTTCCGCACCGAGTTCCTCACCGAGACCCGCGGCACGGGCATCGCCCACCACATCTCCGAGGGCTACTTCCCGTGGGCCGGTGAGATCCGCTCGCGCAACAACGGCTCGCTGGTCGCCGACCGCGCCGGCGCGGCGACGGCGTACGCGATGACGTCGCTGCAGGAGCGCGGCGTGCTCTTCGTCGAGCCCGCCACCGAGGTCTACGAGGGCATGATCGTGGGCGAGAACTCCCGCGCCGACGACATGGACGTCAACATCACCAAGGAGAAGCAGCAGACCAACATCCGCTCCGCCACCTCCGACAACTTCGAGAAGCTGATCCCGCCGAAGCGGCTCTCGCTCGAGCAGTGCCTGGAGTTCTGCCGCGAGGACGAGTGCGTCGAGGTCACGCCGGAGCAGGTGCGCATCCGCAAGGTCGTGCTCGACGCCAACGCCCGCGCCAAGACGGCGTCGCGGGCCCGCAAGGCCAACAAGTAGGTCAAGCGGTGGCCGACCTCGGGACCGAGCTCGCGGCCTGGCTCGACCGCCTCGGCCTGAGTGGCCAGCTGGCCGCGGCCGGGCTGCCGACGTTCGAGCGCGACGGCGGCGCGGTGCGCTGGCGCGACCCGGCGAGCGGCGACGAGCTCGATGCCGAACGCGTCGCCGAGCTCGACCGCGCCCTCCGCTCGGTGGGCGACGACCCGGCGCACGGCGTACCCGTCGAGCTGGTGCGGCTGCGCCGCGACGCGGAGGTGCGCCAGACGCTCCTCGACGGCGGCTGGCTCGACTACGCCGGCGTGGCCCGCCGGCGCGGGATCTCGGAGAACGCCGCGCGCTTCGCCCTGCACAAGGCGGCCGAGCGTCGCGGTGTGCTGCTCGTCCAGCACGAGGGCGGCACGCTGGTGCCGGCCTTCCAGCTCGACGACGCCGGCGAGGTGCGCGAGGAGCTGCTGGCGGTGCTCGAGCCGCTGCTCGCCGCGGGCGTCGACCCGTGGCGGGCATGGATCTGGCTCACCACCCCGGCCGCGCTGCTGGGCGGGGCGGTGCCGAGCGACGCCGCCCGCGACCCCGAGGAGCAGCCGGTCGTGCAGCGCGCGGCAGTCGCCCTGGCCGAGCGCTCCCGCTAGGCGCCGGGCTGCCCGTCCTCCCGGCCGCGGGTCGCTGTCAGTCGGTGACGACGGGCTCGACCAGGTCGGGCCGCAGGGTCGGGGCCAGCACGACGAGCCCGAGCAACGGCAGGAGCGCGAGCAGGAGCAGGCCGAGCGGCATGCCCAGCGGTCCGCTCACGCCGGCCACGACGGCCGAGCCGACGCTGCCGCCGATGAGGAACAGCAGCGTCGAGACGCCCAGCGCCACGCCCCGCACCTCCTCGTGCACGGCGTCGCCGACCACCGCGCTCAACGCGGGCTGGCCGACGCCGAAGGCGAACGTCACCAGGACGATGCCGACCACCAGCACGGTCGCGCTCGTCCAGTGGGCTCCCGCCGCAGAGACCAGCAGCGCGGCCGAGGCCACCAGCGCGGCGACGGCGAGCGAGCGCCCGGCCCCGATCCGGGTGAGCATCGGACCGGAGACCTGCGGGACGAGGAGCGCCACTGCCGCGCTCGGCACCATGGCCAGGCCGACCTGCCACGCCTGCCAGCCCTCCCCGAGCAGCACGGCGGGGACCGCGATGAGCATCGCGAACCACGAGGCGGGGACCGCGGAGGCGGCCACGGCGCTCCGCACGACGGTGGCGTTGCGGATCACCTCGACCGGCAGGAAGCCGTCGGGGCGACGACGTACGGAGGCACGGACCGCGGGGACGCCGAGGACCAGCAGGGTCGCGCCCACCGCCGCCACCACCAGGCCCGCCGACGGCGACTGGACGAGCAGCACCATGCCGGCGGCGGTGAGGGCCACGACGACAGCGCCGACGACGTCGAGGCGGGCCCCGCTCCCGCCGGTCGGCAGCGCACGCCACAGCAGCGGCACGACGAGGGCCCCGAGGATGGGCAGGGCCATGACCGCTCGCCAGCCCCAGGCCGCCTCCACCAGGCCGCCGATCAGCGGGCCCAGGCAGCTGACGGCGGCGGCGACGCCGGCGAGGCGACCGAACGCCAGGCCGCGCACCTCGCCGGTGTACTTCGCGGACAGGATGGTGACGCCCAGCGTCGGCACGGCGGCGGCGCCGGCGCCCTGCAGCAGCCGCGCGCCCAGGAGCACCTCGAACGTCGGGGCGAGCGCGGCGACCAGCGCCCCCACCGACATCAGCACCAGGCCGGCCAGGAGCGGCCCCCGGACGCCGACGAGGTCGGAGATCCGGCCGTAGAGCGCGGTGGTGACCGCCAGCATCAGGACGTAGAGGCTGATGACCCACGCGGCGAGCCCCGCGCTCACACCGAGGTCCTCGCCGAGGAGGGCCAGCGCTACCGCGGCGCTTGACGAGCCCATGCCGGCCAGGCCGAAGAGCAGGCCCAGCAGCATCGAGACCCGGCGGGAGTCGTCCGGGGCCTCGGCGTCGGGGCGTGCGGACGTGGAGGGCATCACCTGGCGACAACCCCTGCACGGTGCGCCTCATTCCCTCGACGATCCCAGAGAAGGCGACGTCCCACGCATCGCGGGGCCCTACCCTGTCGCCCATGAGCATGCCGCCGCACCACACCCCATCGGCTCCGGGCGACGACGCCTACGCGCGGTGGCGGCGCCTGCAGGAGCAGGCCGACGCCGAGCGCGACGCCCTCTTCGTCTCCGACGCCGAGCGGGACCAGGTGTGCCGCCGGCTGTCGGCCGCCTTCAGCGAGGGCCGCATCACCGCCCCCGAGCTCGACGAGCGCACCTCCCTGGCCCTCGCTGCGCGCACCTACGGCGACCTCGAGGACGTGATGGCGGGGCTCGAGGCTCCTGCCATGCCGGTCCCCCACCCGCTCGTGGCCGCACCGCCCGCCCGCTCGCAGAGCATCGTGCCCCGGCTGCTCTTCTGGGTGGTCGGGCTGTTCACCGCGCCGTTCATCCTCGGCGGCAGCGGCCTGCTGCTCTTCGGCGACGGCCCGGGCTCGTGGATCGCCGGCATCGTGATGCTCGTGCTGTTCCTGCCGGGCCTGGTCGCGCTCTACCGCTGGGCGCACCCCCGCCGCTGACCGGCCGAGGACGGCGCCCCACGCGCGGGTAGCCTCCGCTCCATGACCGCTCGCCGCCACCTGCCCACCGACGAGTCCCGCGACCTGCTCGCGCTGACCCGCGAGATCGCGACCAAGGAGCTCGCCCCTCGCGCGGCCGAGGCGGAGGCGACCGAGACGTTCCCCCGCGACGTCTTCACGATGCTCGGCCGGGCCGGCCTGCTGTCGCTGCCCTACCCCGAGGAGCAGGGCGGGGGCGGGCAGCCCTACGAGGTCTACCTCCAGGTGCTCGAGGAGATCGGCGCCGTGTGGTCGTCGGTCGGCGTGGGGGTCTCGGTCCACGCCCTGTCGTGCTTCGGCCTCGCGCACTTCGGCACCGACGAGCAGCGTGCCGAGTGGCTTCCCGACATGCTCAGCGGCGACCTGCTCGGCGCCTACTGCCTCTCCGAGGCGCATGCCGGCTCCGACCCCGCCGCGATGCGTACGACGGCACGACGCGACGGCGACTCGTACGTCATCAACGGAGCCAAGGCCTGGACCACCCACGGCGGGCACGCCGACTTCTACAAGGTGATGGCCCGCACCTCCGACGACCGCAACGGCATCTCCTGCTTCCTCGTGCCCGCCGACGCCGAGGGCCTCAGCGCCGACCCCCCGGAGCGCAAGATGGGCCTCACCGGCTCGGCGACCGCCACGATGCGCTTCGACGGCGTACGCGTCGACGCCTCGCGCCGCCTCGGAGCCGAGGGCGAGGGACTCCGCATCGCGCTGGCCGGCCTCGACTCGGGTCGTCTCGGCATCGCCGCCGTCGCGGTCGGCCTCGCCCAGGGTGCGCTCGACGCGGCCGTGGCCTACGCCCGCGAGCGGGAGACCTTCGGCACGCGCATCATCGACCACCAGGGCCTCGCCTTCGTGCTCGCCGACATGGAGGCCGCGATCGTCTCGGCACGCGCCACGGTGCTGCACGCCGCCCGCCTGCGCGACGCGGGGGTGCCGTTCTCGCGCGAGGCCTCGATCGCCAAGCTCGTCGCCACCGACAACGCCATGTCGGTCACCACCGACGCGGTCCAGGTGCTCGGCGGCTACGGCTACACCCGCGACTTCCCGGTCGAGCGCTACATGCGCGAGGCCAAGGTCATGCAGATCTTCGAGGGCACCAACCAGATCCAGCGGATGGTGATCTCCCGGTCGCTGGCCAAGGACGACGCCGGCGCGATCGGCTGACGTCGATTCCGAGCGATCGCCCGGACCACCCCAACGTGTGTTGTCCGCCCCCGCGTCGCGAGCAACCGTGAAGGGCATGTCCAAGCGCATCGCATTCCTGACCGCGACCGAAGGCGTCGAGGAGGTCGAGCTCACCACGCCGTGGCAGGCCGCGACCGACGCCGGCCACACCGCCGACCTGCTCTCCACCGACGAGGGCGAGGTCCAGCTCTTCCAGCACCTCGACAAGTCGAGCACCCAGCGGGTCGACCGGCGCGTCTCCGACGTGGCCGTCGCCGACTACGACGCGCTGGTCCTGCCCGGAGGGGTCGCCAACCCTGACGCCCTCCGCATGGACGAGGAGGCGGTCGCCTTCGTCCGCGACTTCGTCGACTCCGGCAAGCCCGTCGCCGCCATCTGCCACGCCGCGTGGACCCTCGTCGAGGCCGACCGCGTGCGCGGCAAGCGGGTCGCCAGCTGGCCGAGCCTGCAGACCGACATCCGCAACGGCGGGGGCGAGTGGGTCGACGAGGAGGTCGTCGTCGACGGCAACCTCATCACCAGCCGCAACCCCGACGACATCCCGGCCTTCTCCCAGGCGCTGCTCGAAGCGCTCGGCTGAGGCTCACTCCACCAGCCAGCGCCCCAGCAACGTCCCGTCCTGCTCCAGCAGCAGGGTGGGGCGCAGGGGCACATCGACCTCTGCGCCGGCGGCGATGCGTACGGCGTCGCCGCCGGTCAGCAGCGGCACCACGGTCCAGCACAGCTCGTCGACCACCCCCGCGGCCAGCAGGTCGGCGAAGAGCGACGGCCCGCCCTCGCAGAGCTGCTCGGTCCAGCCCCGCTGGGCCAGCGCGGCCTTGAGCGCCGCCAGGTCGATCTGCTCCTCCCCGAGCACCAGCACGCAGTCGTCGCCGAGCCGCTCGCGCGCCCGCTCCAGCCCGGCCGAGGTGGCCACGGTCGCCATCAGCACCCGCCCGGGCGGCGCCTCGGCCAGGCTCGGCGGCACGTCGGCCGAGCGGCTGACGACGACGATCGGCACCCGCGGGACGTCGTACTCCTCCTCGCGCACGGTGCCGGCCCCGACCACGAGGCAGTGCGCCCGTCGCCGCAGAGCGTCGAAGACCCGCTTGTCGGCGGCGTTGTTGATCGTGCCGCTGAGCCCGTCGGAGCCGGTGGCCGCGCCGTCCACGGTGCTGACGAAGTTGACCCGCAGCCACGGCTCGCGGAGCGGTGTGTAGGCGGCCGCCAGCTCGTCGTCGGTCAGGTCGGCCAGGCGCTGCAGCTCGAGGGGCTCGGTCACGGCCTTCATCCTGCCGCCTACCCTGACGAGGGTGATCACCCTTGCGGACCTGGCCACCCTGCACGCCGAGCACGCCGGTGCCTGGGACAGCCCCGTGGCGCCGGTCGTCCTCGACGGTCCGAGAGGGCCGGTGTCGATCGGCGACGGCGCCGTCACGCTGATGGGCTGCATCAACCTCTCCCGCGACTCCACCTACCGCGAGAGCGTCGCCACCAGCCCTGCCGACGCCGTGCGCATGGGTCGCATCCAGGCCGCGCAGGGCGCCGCCGTGATCGACCTCGGCGCGGAGTCGAGCAACGCCGGCACGGCGCGGGTGACGCCGGCCGAGCAGATCGCCGGTCTCGTGCCCGCCGTGAAGCAGCTCGCGGCCGAGGCGGTCGTCTCGGTCGAGACCTACGAGCCCGAGGTGGTCCGGGCCTGCCTCGACGCCGGTGCCCGGGTCCTCAACATGACCGGTCGCGAGCACGAGGACCGGATGCTCGCCCTCGCCGCGGAGTACGACGCCGCCGTGATCATGTGCTTCGGCACCACGGCCAACGTGCGCGACATCGACGACGTGCCCCCCGACTCAGATCCGATGCCGGTGCTGCTCGACCACTTCGCGCCCCGGCTCGCGCACGCCCGCTCGCTCGGGGTGGACAAGGTCGTCGTCGACCCCGGCATGGGCTTCTACTACGGCAACCTCGTCGACCCGATCCCCCGCGCCCGCCACCAGGCCCGGGTGCTGGCCCAGACCTTCCGCCTCCGCCCCCTCGGCGTTCCCGCGTGCAACGCGCTGCCGCACACCTACGACCTGTTCGGCGACGAGTTCCGCAAGGCCGAGGGGTTCTACGGCGTCTTCGCCGCACTGGGCGGCGCCCACCTGCTCCGGGTCCACGAGGTCGCGCACCTGCGGGTGGTGCTGCGGGCGATGGCCGAGCTCGAGGTCCGCTGACCACCACCCTGCAGGCAGTTCGCGCGGCGGGTGCGCCGCACGCTCAGGCGACCAGCCCGTGGCGCCCCACTGCCTGCATGGCGCGCCACCGGACCACGTCCTCGAGCGACGCGCGCACGTCGTCCGGGCGGAACATCACGTCTGGCCAGGAGAACCGGAGCACCACGAGCCCCGCCCGCGCCGCCGCGGTGTAGCGGTCGACGTCGCGCTGGAGCCCCACCCTCGACCAGTGGTGCTCGAACGACTCGGTCTCCACCACGATCCCCAGCACGCGGTCGAGCAGGTCGACGAAGCCCTCGCCCGGCACACGACCCTGCGGGACGTCGCGGTCGACGACTCCTTCCCGGAGCGCCGAGTCGGCCACGCGGCAGGGTGGTCAGCCGGCGTAGCCCTGCGGGTTCTGCGACTGCCAGCGCCACGTGTCGGCGGCCATCTCGTCGACCGACTTCGTCGTGCTCCAGCCGAGCTCGCGGTTGGCCTTGGAGGGGTCGGCGTAGGAGACCGCGACGTCGCCGGGGCGCCGGGCGACGACCTCGTGGGGCAGCTCGCGACCGACCGCCCGCTCGAAGGCGCGCAGCAGCTCCAGGACGCTCGTGCCGTGGCCGGAGCCGAGGTTCCAGACGTTGACGCCGTCGCTCGTGGTGGCGAGCGCCTCGAGGGCGGCGACGTGGCCGGCGGCGAGGTCCTCGACGTGGATGTAGTCGCGCACGCCGGTGCCGTCGGGGGTGTCGTAGTCGTCGCCGAAGACGAGCAGCTTGTCGCGCTTGCCGACCGCCACCTGGGCGATGAAGGGCATCAGGTTGTTGGGGGTGCCCGAGGGGTCCTCGCCGATCGTGCCCGACTCGTGGGCGCCGACGGGGTTGAAGTAGCGCAGCAGGGCGAAGCGCATCTGCGGCGCCGCCGCGGCGACGTCGCGCAGGATCTGCTCCTGCATCACCTTGGTCCAGCCGTAGGGGTTGGTGGCGAAGGTGGGGCGGTCCTCGGTGGCACCGGCCTGGTCGGTGCCGTAGACGGTCGCGCTGGAGGAGAACACCAGCTTGTCCACGCCGTGGCGCTGCATCGCGCGCACGAGCGAGAACGTCGAGCCGAGGTTGTTCTCGTAGTAGTCGAGCGGCTTCTCGACGCTCTCCCCCACCGCCTTGAAGCCGGCGAAGTGGATCACCGCGTCGAACGCCTCGGCCGCGAAGAGGTGCTCGGTCTTGTCGCGGTCGCACAGGTCGAAGGAGTGCAGCGTGAGCGCCGTGCCGGTGAGCGACTCCATCCGACCGAGCACCGTCGGATGGGCGTTGCTGAAGTTGTCGACGATGACGACGTCGTGACCTGCAGCGACGAGCTGGACGACGGTGTGCGAGCCGATGTAGCCGGCGCCGCCGCTGACGAGGATCTTCATGGCGCCACCCTAACGAGGAGCGTGCTGACACAATGCCGGGGTGCCGAGCGCTCTCATCACCGGAATCACCGGACAGGACGGTCTCTACCTCGCCGAGCTGCTGATCGAGAAGGGCTACGACGTCCACGGCCTGATCCGCGGCCAGAACAATCCGCGCCGCGCCCTGGTCGAGGACCTCGTCCCCGACGTCACGCTGCACCACGGCGACCTGACCGACCTGTCCAGCCTGATGCGGGCGATGCGCGACTCCGAGCCCGACGAGGTCTACAACCTCGGCGCGATCTCGTTCGTCGCCTACTCCTGGGAGAACGCCTTCGTCACCAGCGACGTCACCGGCATGGGCGTGCTCAACATGCTCGAGGCGGTGCGCCTCCACGCGGGCGACGACCCGTCCTCCATCCGCTTCTACCAGGCCTCGAGCTCGGAGATGTTCGGCAAGGTGCAGGAGGTGCCGCAGTCGGAGCGCACCCTGCTGTGGCCGCGCTCGCCCTACGGCGTGAGCAAGGTCTACGGCCACTACATGACGATCAACTACCGCGAGTCCTACCGCATGCACGCCTCGTCGGGCATCCTGTTCAACCACGAGTCTCCGCGCCGCGGCCCCGAGTTCGTGACCCGCAAGATCAGCCAGGCGGTCGCCCGGATCCACCTGGGCCAGCAGGACTCGATGGCCCTCGGCAACCTCGACGCGCGCCGCGACTGGGGCTACGCCGGCGACTACGTCGAGGCGATGTGGCGGATGCTCCAGCAGGACACCGCCGACGACTACGTCATCGCCACGGGCGAGACCTGGTCGATCCGCGACTTCCTCGACCTCGCCTTCGCGCATGTCGGCATCGACGACTGGGCCCGCTACGTCACCCAGGACCCCCGCTTCATGCGCCCGGCCGAGGTCGAGCTGCTCATCGGCGACGCCAGCAAGGCCAGGGACAGGCTCGGCTGGACGCCGAGCGTCTCGTTCGCCGAGCTGGTGGCGATGATGGTCGACGCCGACATCGCCGCCGCCAAGGCGGGTTGGTGACCGCAGCCGCCCTCATCACCGGCATCGGCGGGCAGGACGGCACCTACCTCGCCGAACGCCTGGTGGCCGAGGGCCTCGAGGTGCACGCGCTGGCGCTGGCGGGCGACGGCCACCCGGAGCACTGCCCGGCCGAGGTGGTGCTGCACACCGGCGACCTGGCCGACGTCGAGGGCACCCGACGGCTGGTGCGCGAGGTCGCGCCGCGCGAGGTCTACAACCTGGCCGCGATCAGCTCGGTGGCCCAGTCGTGGGACGAGCCCGACCGCACCGCGCAGGTCAACGGGCTGGCGGCGGTCGCGCTGATGGAGTCGGCGCGCCAGGTGCACGGCGTACGCCTGGTGCAGGCCTCGAGCGCCGAGATCTTCGGTGAGGCCGCCGACTCGCCCCAGACCGAGGACACCCCGGTGGCGCCGGTCAACCCCTACGGCGCATCGAAGGCGTACGCCCACCTGTCCGCGCGCGTCTACCGCCAGCGCGACCTGCACGTCTCGAGCGCGATCCTCTACAACCACGAGTCGCCGCGCCGGCACCCGCGGTTCGTGACCCGCAAGATCACCTCGACGGTGGCCGCCATCGCCCGCGGCGAGGCCGACGAGCTGGTGCTCGGCAACGTCGACGTGCGCCGCGACTGGGGCTGGGCGCCCGACTACGTCGACGCCATGGTGCGCGCCGCCCGTGCCGACGAGCCCGGCGACTACGTCGTCGCGACCGGCACGGCCCACTCGGTGCGCGACTTCGTGGCCGCCGCCTTCGCCGCCGCCGGCATCGACGACTGGGAGCCGCTGGTGCGCCAGGACGCCGCGTTCTTCCGCCCCGCCGACCCGACCGAGCTCGTCGGCGACGCGAGCCGGGCGCACGAGGAGCTGGGGTGGGCGCCGACGGTCGACTTCGCTGAGATCGTGCGGCGGATGGTGGCGGCCGACCTCGCCTGACCGACCGTCGAGTCGGCGCATCCTGGCCCCCTGACACCGTCGAGATTTCCGGGCGAGGATGCGCCAACTCGACGAGGGCGTCAGTCGAGCGGGATGTCCACCGAGTTGTCGCGCTCGACCGGGTCGGTGTCGCTCGGCACCTCGACCTCGCCCTCCTGGTCGAGGCTGAGCACGAGCTCGCGCTCGCCCACCTTGGTCCAGCCGATCGTGGTGCGGAAGTCGTCGCGCTCGAGCTGGGCCCACGGCTCGGAGGCATCGAGGCCATCGGCCGTGCGCGTCCACCCCGCCTCCTCGAGCGCCGTCGCCGCCCGGTCGACCTGCTCGCCCTCGGCACCCTCCCCGACGACGACCGCGGACGCCTTGTAGTCCTCGGCGCGGTAGGTCGACATGCCCTCGCTCTCGACGCGACCCTTGGCCCGCTCCAGGCTCAGCCCACTGTCGGAGAGCACCCCCGCCATGTCGCGCACCTCGGAGTCGACCGCGCTCTTCATCGACGCCAGGTCGTCGGCCGCCTGCTCGGGGTCGGGATCGCCGCAGGAGCCCAGACCGACGGCGAGGGTCAGTGCCAGCAGCAGGCGGAGCGGGAGCAGCGTCATGCGCCCCATCCTCACCGGTCGGGGCTCGTGTCGGAGCGGCCGGGCTGCCCCGCGGTCGGGTCGCGGTCCCACTCGGGGTCCTGCGGCGGGCCCCACCACGGGTCGTAGCTCTGCGCGGCCTCGTTGATCTGGTCGCCGTGCCCGTCGACGATCAGGCCGATGTTGTAGAGCGACTCGGTGTCCGGGTCGAGGTAGGAGCTGTGCGCGTCACCGGTGTTGCGGATCCAGCTGCGGTCGACGTCCTCGGCCTCGAACCGCTGGGCGCCGAAGTCCTCCGACGACGGGTCGGTGCCGAGCCCGAGGCCGAGCTTGCCGACCCACCCCTCGTCGCCCAGCACGGCGACGAGGTCGCGGCTGTCGCGGCCGACGTAGACGTGGTCGGACCCGGGCCCCAGGTCGTCGGCGTGGTCGGCCGGACCCGCGCCGGGACTGCCGATGAGCACCACCTCGTCGACGTCGGAGGCGTCGCCGTGCGTGGCGTACGCCGTCGTGGTGGAGCCGTAGCTGTGGCCGACGGCCGTCAGGTGGGCCGGGTCGTCGGGTCGCGAGGCGCGCAGGCCGTCGATGGCGTCGGCGAGGTTGCGCCCGCCCTCCTCGGCCCGCCCCTCGCTCAGCGTGGCCGGGTCGGTGGGGCCGTCGGGTGCGTCGTAGCCGAGCCAGAACATGGTCGCGACGCTCGACCCGTCGCCGTTGTAGCGCGTCGACTCGTAGAGATTCATCATCCGGTCGGTGTAGGCGGTGGTGTCGCCCATGTCGGTGGTGATGCCGGGGGTGAACACCGCGACGTCGTCGGCGTGGTCGAGGTCGCCCACGGCGACCGCCACCCGCCCGTCGCCGTCGTAGGCGGCCGGGTCGTAGAGCCACAGCGTGCCGCCGGGCCGCAGCGCCGGGTCGAGCGGATCGGTGTAGGCGTCGGCGTTGGCGAGCGCGTCACGCGCCTGGCCGGCGTTGGCGAGCACCCGGCGCTCGAGCGGCGAGATCGTGCCGTCGTCGTCCTTGGCCGCGAGGCGGGCGAGGTCGTCGTCGAGCAGCACGCGGTTGGCCTGATCGCGGGCGTCTGCGGGCAGTCCGTCGCCCTGGCCCACGCGCTCGGGGTAGGCCGCGATGACCGCCTCCCGCTCGGCCTCGCTGAGGCCGTCCCACCACCGCTGCACCTCCTCGGGCGTCGCGCCGCTGCCGGGGGCGCCGGGGCGGTTCATCGCCGACTCGGCCATCGGCGGGACGCGCCCGTCGGCGGAGAGCGACTCCGGGAGCGAGTCGGCGGCCTGGAAGACCTGGCGCAGCAGCGTCTCGTTGTCGCGCACCCGTCGCTGCAGGTCGTCGTCGTCGGCGACCAGGTCGGCGTAGTCGGCGCGCAGGTCGCGCGCCCGCTCGCGGAAGGCGGCGATCTCGGCGTCGGTGACCTCGGTCGCGGCGTCGATGTCGGCGATCAGCGCGGTGCGCCGCCCGTCCAGCGAGCGCTTGCGCTCGAGGAGGTCTTCGTGGGCGCGGAGCAGGTCGCGCAGCGTGTCGGCGAACGCGGTCACGCCGCGCCCGACCCGGCGCACCGTCGTCGCCATCGCGGAGTGCTCGCCGGACGCCACGCCCGACGCCTCCTTGTAGGCGTCGTAGGCGACGCCGGCCCAGCTGCCGAGGTCCTGCAGCTCGCGGCTCCTGTCGGCGAACTCCTCGTAGCGACCGGCCGCGGCGTAGATGGTGGTGGCGAGGGCGTCGGCGCCGCCCGCGTCGCCCTCGGGCTTCTTGATCTGCGCCGGGACGGAGGCCGGCACCTCGATGGTGACCGTCATCGCCGCGAGCCCAGCCGCGCGTCGAGGTCGCTGAACTGCCGGTCGGTCGCGTCGTCGGTGGTCGTGTAGTCGTCGGAGGTCGCGCGCAGCGCGCCCACGAACCCCTGCGCGATGGCGGCGCTCTCGCCGGCATAGCCGGCCCACCGGGACAGGAACGTCGTGGCCGCGCCCTGGACGCTCGGCGGGAGCGCGGACGCCGAGGCGCTGCCCAGCTCGCGCGACGAGGTGTCCATGAGGGCCTGCTGCGCCTCCCACCCCTCGGTGCCGCGGCGCAGGGACTCCATCTGCCAGACCAGCGGCTGGTCGCTCATCCCGCATCACCACCGACGGCCGCGGCGGCGGCGTCCTCGCCCACCACGACCAGCGCGGAGCGCACCCGCACCACCACGCGAGCGGTCGTCGGCACGAGCACCTGCACGTCCTCGCGACCGAAGCGGCCCGGCCGTCCGGCCAGCACCCGGGGAATGCCGTCGGGCGGGGCCAGCACGTGCCAGCCGTCGGCCTCGGCGAGCAGCTGCTGCGCGCGCCCGAGCGCGGCCGAGGCGACGACCGGGTCGAGGTCGTCGAAGGTCGCGGTGCCCTGCCAGCGCAGCGTGCCCGGCTCGGACCCGGCGAACCAGGTGTCGTCGAGGTGGGCCGGCTCGCCCTCGAGGCCGAGTGCCGCCCACAGGGCGGCCATCCGGGCCCGCAGGTCGTCGCGTGCGGCGACCGGGTCGACCGCCGGCTCGTCGGCCGGGACGTCGGCCCGACGGGGCGGCTCGGGCGGCAGCACCACGAGGTCCACGTCGCCGTGGCGCCTCATGACCGTCGCCCAGAACGGGTCGAGGGCGACCGCGCGCGTGGCCCGAGGGCCCTGGGCGAACTCCAGACGTGTCGGCTCCGGCACCCGCTCCTCCTCACGTCGTCTAGGTGTCATGTCCCCCGACGACGGGGAGTCGAAACGCGATCAGCCGTGCCGGAGCAGACCGAGCAGGTATTCGCCGTAGCCGCTCTTGCGCAGCGGCTCGGCGCGGGCGGCGAGCTCGTCGTCGGACAGCCACCCCATCCGCCAGGCGACCTCCTCGGGGGCGCCGACCTTGAAGCCCTGCCGGCCCTCGATCGTGCGTACGAAGTTGGAGGCGTCGTTGAGCGAGTCGAAGGTGCCGGTGTCGAGCCACGCGGTGCCGCGGGGCAGCACCTCGACGTGCAGGCGGCCCTCCTCGAGGTAGCGGCGGTTGAGGTCGGTGATCTCGAGCTCCCCGCGCGCAGACGGCTTCAGCTCGGCGGCGTACTGGACCACGTCGTTGTCGTAGAAGTAGAGCCCCGGCACCGCGAAGTCGCTCTTGGGGTGCTCCGGCTTCTCCTCCAGCGACAGCGCGCGGCCCTGGTCGTCGAACTCCACGACGCCGTAGGCCCGGGGGTCGGCGACGTGGTAGCCGAAGACCGCGGCGCCGTCGAGCTCGGAGAAGCGCAGCAGCTGCTGGCCGAGGCCGGAGCCGTAGAAGATGTTGTCGCCGAGCACCAGCGCGGAGCGCTCGTCGCCGATGTGGTCGGCGCCGATGATGAACGCCTGCGCGAGGCCGTCGGGGCTGGGCTGCACCGCGAAGGTCAGGTCGATGCCGAACTGCGAGCCGTCGCCGAGCAGCCGGTGGAAGCCGTCGGCCTCGTGGGGCGTGGTGATGATCAGGACGTCACGGATGCCGGCGAGCATCAGGGTCGAGAGCGGGTAGTAGATCATCGGCTTGTCGTAGACCGGCACCAGCTGCTTGCTGATGCCCTGCGTGATCGGGTGCAGTCGGGAGCCGGTCCCACCGGCCAGGATGATTCCGCGCATGGCTGCACCCTAGGGCGTACGGGACGGGTGCCGGGATTCTCCAGGGCCGGCGCAGGTTTGGCACGATGTCGCGCATGCCGTCCTCCCGCCGCGCCACCCCGCGGCGGATGATCCGGCCGGCGACGGTCGCGGGCGCGCTGCTCCTGGTGCTGGTGGGCCTGGCCCTGCTGGCCATCCCGTTCCTCTCCGCGCCGGGGCACGCCGAGGATGCCCGCGCCGAGCTGACGGCGGCCAAGGAGGCCCTCGACGCCGGCGACATCGACGACGCCGTCGCCGCCGTCGAGCGGGCCCGCTCGGAGACCGACGACCTCCAGGCGGCGGTGCAGGGAGTCGGCGGCGACGTGTGGAGCCGGGTGCCCGTCGCCGGCGGCGCACTGCGCGACGTGCGACGCCTCGGCAACGCGCTGGACCAGCTCGTCGGCGTGGCCGAGACCGGCGTACGCGTCCTGCCGCAGGTGCGCGGCGAGGAGTCGACCCTCCTCGACGGCGGCAACGTCGACCTCGACGTGCTCGAGTCGGTGATCGCCGACCTGCGCGCGGTCGGCGCCCGGCTCTCCGACGCGCAGGCCGAGCTCGACGCGGTGGCCGACACGCGCCCGCTCGTCGGCGAACGGCTCGCCGAGGCAGCCGCCGACGCCCGGGCCGAGGTCGACCCGCTGGCCGACGGGCTCGACGCCGTCGACCCGCTGCTCACCCACCTGCCCACGATGCTCGGCCGCAATGCGAGTCGTCAGTACCTCGTGGCGTTGCTCAACCCTGCCGAGATGCTCTACTCCGGCGGCACCCCGCAGACCTTCGTGACCGTCGACCTCGACCGCGGCCGCCTGTCGATGGGCGAGACGCTCGACCTCTCGACCGCCCCGGGCGCGGCCCAGCCCCGCTACTGGCGCAAGGTCAAGGGCAACCCGCTGCACCGTGGGCAGGTGAAGCCGGCGCTGGCCACGATGGCGCCTGACTGGGCGGTCTCGGGCAACGAGCTGGCCAACGCCTGGCGCAGCCTGCGCGGGCGCCGGATGGCGGGCGTCGTCGTCATCGACGTGGTCGCCGTCTCGCGGCTGCTGGACGTCTCGGGCCCCCTCGAGGTGCCGGCCCTCGGCACGCTCACCGGTGACAACCTCGTCGAGAAGCTCATCGGCAGCTACGACGACTACCCCGAGCCCGCACAGCGCAAGGCCGTCAACCGCGCCCTCGCACCGGTGTTCGTCGACCGGCTCCTGTCCGGCAACGACCCGGTCGGCACCGGCCGGGTGCTCGGCGAGGCAGCCGACCAGCGGCGCTTCGCCGTCTACCTCCGCAGCCCCGACGAGCAGGCGGTCGTCGACGACCTCGGGCTGACCGGCCGGCTCTCCGACACCGAGCACGACTACCTCGGCGTCTTCACGCAGAACAAGGTGCCCAGCAAGTCCGACTACTGGCAGCGACGCACCGTGAGCACCGACGTCGCGATCCGCGAGGACGGCAGCGCCCGCGTGCGGATGGAGATCGAGGTCCACAACGACTCCCCGCCCTACGCCCAGCCGCTGCCCGACCCCCGCGAGGGCTACTTCACCCGCTGGAACACCCTCAGCGTCGCGCCGTTCCTGCCGAAGGGCGCCACCTTCGACTCGGTGCAGGTCGACGGCGTGCCCCGCGAGGTCTCGCCGCGCAGCTTCTACGGTCGCTACTTCATCCGCCCGGAGATCGAGTTCGCCCCGCAGGCGCGCCACACCCTCGCGGTGACCTACGTCGTGCCCGCCGCCGCCGTGGACCGCGACGGCGCGCTCGCCTACCGGCTGGCCATCGACCCCCAGGGCATGGTCGACCCCCAGGACGTGCGGGTCACGGTGCGCTTCCCGCGCGGCTACGCCGTCGACGCGGAGCTGCCCGAGGGCTGGTCGAGCGCCGGCGGCCGGGTGGCGCGCTATCGCAGCGACGCGCTCGAGAGCGTCGAGTCGTACGAGGTCCTCGCCCACCCCTAGACTCCGCCGCATGGAACGCCTACTCGTGACCGGAGGCGCGGGGTTCATCGGATCGAACTTCGTGCACCACCTCCTCGAGCACACCGACCTCAGGGTGACCGTGCTCGACAAGCTGACCTACGCCGCCTCCAAGGAGTCGCTGGCCGGGCTGCCCGAGGACCGGGTGCGGCTCGTCGTCGGTGACATCGCCGACGCCGACGTCGTCGACCCGCTGGTCGCCGACCACGACGCGGTCGTCCACTACGCGGCGGAGTCGCACAACGACAACTCGCTCAACGACCCGAGCCCGTTCGTCCACACCAACATCCTCGGCACCTTCACGATCCTCGAGGCCGTGCGCCGGCACGACAAGCGGCTCCACCACGTCTCGACCGACGAGGTCTACGGCGACCTCGAGCTCGACGACCCCAAGCGCTTCACCGAGGACACCCCCTACAACCCGTCGTCCCCCTACTCCGCCTCGAAGGCCGGCTCCGACCACCTGGTCCGCGCGTGGGTCCGCAGCTTCGGCGTCCGCGCGACGGTCTCCAACTGCTCCAACAACTACGGCCCATGGCAGCACATCGAGAAGTTCATCCCGCGCCAGATCACCAACGTGATCGACGGGATCCGGCCCAAGCTCTACGGGTCGGGCGAGAACGTCCGCGACTGGATCCACGCCGACGACCACTCCTCGGCCGTGCTGACGATCCTGGAGAAGGGCCGCATCGGAGAGACCTACCTGATCGGCGCCGACGGCGAGAAGAACAACCTCGAGGTCGTCCGCCTGATCCTCAAGCTGATGGGCCAGGCCGAGGACGCCTTCGACCACGTCAACGACCGCGCCGGGCACGACATGCGCTACGCGATCGAGTCGGGCAAGCTGCGCCACGAGCTCGGCTGGACGCCGCAGTTCCAGGACTTCGAGTCGGGCCTGGCCGACACCATCGAGTGGTACCGCACGCACGAGGAGTGGTGGCGCCCCCACAAGGACGCCACGGAGGCCAAGTACGCGGAGAAGGGCCAGTGACCCTCCCCTCCCTCGAGACCACCCCGATCCCGGGCCTCGTCGTCGTCCGCCTCGACCGGCGCGACGACGAGCGCGGGTTCTTCAAGGAGAACTGGCAGCGCGAGAAGATGCTCGCCATCGGGCTGCCCGACTTCGGCCCGGTCCAGAACAACGTCTCCTTCAACGGCGACCGCGGCGTGACGCGCGGCATCCACACCGAGCCGTGGGACAAGTTCGTCTCGCTGGCCACCGGCCGCATCTTCGGCGCCTGGGTCGACATGCGCGAGGGCGACACCTTCGGCGCGACGTTCACGCTCGAGATGGACACCTCGGTCGCGGTCTTCGTGCCGCGCGGCGTCGGCAACAGCTACCAGGTGCTCGAGGACGCCACGGCCTACACCTACCTCGTCAACGAGCACTGGCGCCCGGGCATCTCCTACCCCGCGCTGTCCCTTGACGACCCGACGGTCGCGATCCCGTGGCCGATCCCGTTGGCCGAGGCGATCATCAGCGAGAAGGACCAGCACAACCCGGCGCTGGACGCCTCGACCGCGATCCCGCCCAAGAAGACGCTCATCGTGGGCGCGCTGGGCCAGCTGGGCCGGGCGCTGCACGCCGCCCACCCGGACGCCGACCGGGTCGACCTCCGCGAGGACGAGGGCGTCACCGCGCTCGACCTCACCGACGCCGAGGCCGTCGCGGCCTGGCCCTGGCACGACTACGCCGTGGTGATCAACGCCGCGGCCTTCACCGCAGTCGACGCGGCCGAGACCACCGAGGGCCGGGTGGCCGCGTGGGCCGCCAACGCCACCGGGCCCGCCACGCTCGCCCGGCTCGCCCGCGAGCACCGCTTCACCCTGGTGCACCTGTCCTCGGAGTACGTCTTCGACGGCACCGCGCCGCTCGACCCCGGCCACACCGAGGACGAGCCGCTGTCGCCGCTGGGCGTCTACGCCCAGTCCAAGGCCGCCGGCGACCTCGCGGTGGGCCTGGCCCCGCGCCACTACCTGCTGCGCACGTCGTGGGTGATCGGCGAGGGCAACAACTTCGTGCGCACCATGCGCTCGCTCGCCGAGAAGGGCGTCTCCCCCAGCGTCGTCGACGACCAGGTGGGCCGGCTCACCTTCACCGACGAGCTGGTGCGCGCCATCGGCCACCTGCTCGACTCCGACGCCGCGTTCGGCACCTACAACGTCTCCAACGGCGGGCCGGCGATGTCGTGGCGCGAGATCGCCCAGGCGGTCTTCGAGCGGTCGGGCCGCAGCGCCGACGACGTGTCCGGCACGAGCACCGAGGCCTACGCCGACGGCGTACGCGCGCAGGGCAAGCCCTTCGCCCCGCGTCCGCTCCACTCGGCGATGTCGCTCGCCAGGATCCGTGCCACCGGCTTCGAGCCCGAGGACGCCATGGCCGCCCTCGACCGCTACCTCGCTACCTGAGCGGCGAGACCGGGCGTGGGTCTCACCGGCGCGAGGTGACCTCGGCGAGCGCCGGGCGCACGTCGGCGAGGTAGACGAGCGAGGCGATCGTGAAGACGAGGTGGATCAGCCCGAGCGGCGAGGAGCCGATGAGGATCAGCTGGGCCGCGAAGCCGAGCCCCGTGATCGCGCACCACGCCGGCTTGGTCAGCTTGCCGGCCGCCTCGTAGGCCTCGGCGGAGTAGGTGAGGGAGTTGATGAACGCGAAACCCTTGATCGCGAGCAGGGCGAGGAGCACCACCAGCATCAGCGTGCTCTCGAACGCGTAGATGTTCACCCGCTCAGCCTAGACGCCCGAGGCACGCCGGCGGAACGGCCGAGGCCCCCGTCCGTGACGGACGGGGGCCTCGGCTCAGAACAGCAGCAGCTGCTCGTGGGGGTGGTCCCTTCAGTCGCCGACCTTCTCGGCCGCGTCGACGACGGCCTTGGCCGCGTTGGACGCCGTCGCGGTGGCGGCGGTCGCGGTGGCCTTGGCGCTGGCCCGCGCGGTGGCGCTCTTCTTCGCCGCGCTCTTGCGGGCGGTGGTCGCGGAGGCCTTCTTGGCCGCGGCCTTCCGCGTCGCCTTCTTGGCGGTCGGCCTGGGCGTGGGGGCGACCTTGGTGGCAGCGGTCTTGTCGGCCGCAGCCGTGGTGGCCTCGGCGGCCTTCTTGGCCTGGGTCGCGGTGGTCTTCGCCTTGGCGACGGTGGTGCGCGCCGACGACACGGTGGCCCGGGTCGACTCCTGGCCGCGGATGCGGCCCACGAGCGACTCGCCGCGCTTGACGAGGTCGGCGTAGGCGGCGTTGGCCGCGGAGACGTTGCCGTCGACCAGCGTGGTGACCTGCGCGGCGACCTGGGTGGTCACCCGGGCCGGGTAGGCCAGGGCCTCGGCCTGCAGCTCGGCGACGCGGGCCTCGACGGCGGCGCGGCGGGCCTGGGCCTGCTTGCGCAGCGCCTGCGGGTCGGTCGCGGTCCGCTGCACCTCGCTGACCCGGGTGGTGACGTCCTTCTGCACGGCGGCGACCCGCTTCTGCACGTCGGCCACCGCCTCACGGACGGCCTCGACGGCCAGGTCGGTGACGCCGACGCCGGCCAGGACGGGCTTGAGGGCTTCGCTCTTGAGGTCGCGCTTGGTGGTGGCCATGGGGCTCTCCTTGCGGTGGGTGCTGCCGGTGGTCTGCGGGCTCACGACTCGTCGGTCTCGTCGACGGGCCGTGTCGGTGCGTCTGCCTGGACTTCTGCCTGGACTTCTGTCGGTGCGGTGGCGGCGTCGCGCTCGTTGAGGGCGAGGAACGAGGCGTAGACGTCGAGGAGCGAGTGCTTCTGCCGCTCCGTCAGCGCCGTGTCGGCGAGGATCGCGAGCTCCACCGATCCGGCCTGGCCCGGGTCGGGATGGACGATGCCCGCGCGGACGTAGAGCTGCTCGGCACTGACGCGCAGCGCCCGGGCGAGCTGCTGGAGCACCTCGGCCGACGGCTTGCGCAGGCCACGCTCGATCTGGCTCAGGTAGGGGTTGCTCACGCCCACCTGGTCGGCGAGCTGGCGCAGCGACAGCTGGGCGCCGACCCGCTGCTCGCGGAGGTAGTCACCCAGCGTGCCGATCGAGTCGACGACCGCCTTGCTGGTCTTGGTGGTGGCCTTCGTGGTGGCAGTGGTCGTGGCCTTGGTGGCCCTGCGTGCGGTCGCGGTCGTGGCGGCGGTCTTCGAGGCGACCCTCGTGGTCTTCTTCTCCTTCGCCATGCCTCCAGTGTGCTAACAGGAGTTAGCAGAAACAAGCCCGATGGAGGTGAGACCCCTCACAGAGTCCTCGACCCATGCGGCTTGTCGGCGCTAGCCGTCTGTTCGCAACGGTGCCGGCGGACCCCGCTCGACCTCAGAAGACGGCGCGGATCTCCCCGACCGGGACCCCGCCGCCGAGGAGGTCGACGCGCCCGGTCGTGCGCACCGCCGCGGCGTCCACCCCGTCCTCGTCGAGCACCCCCGAGCGCCGCAGCGCCTCGGCCATCAGCACGGGGCGCACCCGCGCCGCGCCGTCGTCGGTCTTGAGCGCCCAGGCACGACCGTCGGGGAGGGCGACGGCGTAGCAGGACTCGGCGCCGGCCTTGCCGATGAGTCCCGGCACCGCCCGGTGCAGGGCGAGCTCGTCGCGGGTGGTGCCGCTGACGTGCTCGGGGTGGCGCCGGATCGCGTCGGCGACACGGCGCGCCGGGCCGTCGTCCGCGGTGGCCAGCGCGGCGAACGCCCTCGCCAGGCCGGTCAGCGACGTGGAGAGCAGCGGCGCGCCGCACCCGTCGACCGCGACCGCCGCGATGGGCTCGCCGGTGAGCCGGGCGAAGGTGTCGGCGATCGCCACCTGCAGGGGGTGGGTCGGGTCGAGGTAGGTCTCGGTGTCCCAGCCGCGCAGGACGCAGGTCGCGAGCATGGCGGCGTGCTTGCCCGAGCAGTTCATCAGGATCGGCGCCCGTCCGCCCCCGGCGCGTACGACGGCCTCCCGGGCCGCGTCGTCGAGCGGGTAGTCGGCCGGGGTCCGGAGCGCCGACTCGTCGAGGCCCGCGCTCGCCAGCGTGCGGCGTACGCCCTCGACGTGGAACTCCTCCCCGGAGTGCGAGGCGCACGCGAGTGCGAGGAGCTCGTCGGGCAGGTCGAGGCCGAGCTCGACCATCGCGAGCGCCTGGACCGGCTTGTTGCTCGAGCGCGGGAGGACGGGGACGTCGACCGCGCCCACCGACCAGTCGACGGCGCCGTCGGCGGTGAGGGCGACGATCGAGCCGTAGTGGTGGCCCTCGACGAAGCCCGAACGGACGATCTCGGCGACGACCGGCCGACCGGCCGGCGTGGTGGTGGAGGCGGCAGACGACATGTCCCGCAGGCTACTCACCGCGGCTCTGAGAGGATGCGCGGGTGATCCAGCACTGCCCCACGCCGACAGAGCTCGACGACCTGGAGCTCCTGGTCTCCGGCGCCTACGCCCCGCTGACCCGTTTCAACGAGCCGGACAGCGTGGTCACCCTCGACCTGCCCGACGGCGTGGACGACGCCGAGCTGGTCGACCCCGAGGGCCTGCCACTGGCCCGCGTCGCGGCCGACGGGTCGCTGGAGCCGCTGACGCACGCCCAGTACGGCCCCTTCCGCCGGCTGCACCTCACCCCCGCGCAGGTGCGCGAGCAGCACGCCGGCGCGACGTTCGTCCCGGTCGTCGACGCGCTGAGCGAGGCCGACCTCGACGAGCTGCGCGGCCTCGGCCGCGTGGTGCTGCTGGCGCTGTCGGGCACCGGCACCTCCCCCCTCTCCCCCGTCGCGCTGGTCCGCGCCACCCTCGCCGCGGCCGACCTGCTGCCGGACGCCGCGGTCGTCGCGGTGCCGCTGCCGGCCCACGGCGACGCCGAGGCCGACCACGCCCTGGGCGCCCGGGTGGTGCAGACCTACGCCGGCGACGACCCGGTCCACGCCCTCACCGAGACCTCCGGCGACCTCCCCGCCGCCGTCGCCGCGATCGTCGACGAGGACCAGCCGGCTCCCGAGGATCAGGGCCTCGTGCTCTTCTTCACCGGGCTGTCGGGCAGCGGCAAGTCGACGCTCGCCCGCGCGCTGGTCGACCTCCTGCTCGAGCAGGGCGGCCGCACGGTCACCAGCCTCGACGGCGACGTCGTACGCCGCAACCTGTCGGCCGGGCTCACCTTCAGCCGGGCCGACCGCGAGACCAACATCCGCCGCATCGGCTGGGTCGCCGCCGAGATCGCCCGCCACGGCGGCGTCGCTGTGTGCTCGCCGATCGCCCCGTTCACCGAGACCCGCGACCAGGTGCGCGAGATGGTGGAGGCCGCCGGCGGCGCGTTCTTCCTCGTCCACGTCGCGACCCCCCTCGAGGAGTGCGAGCGCCGCGACCGCAAGGGCCTCTACGCCAAGGCCCGTGCCGGCGAGATCCCCGAGTTCACCGGCATCTCCTCGCCCTACGAGGAGCCCGACGACCCAGCCGTGCGCGTCGACACGACCGGGCGCACCGTCGAGGACGCGCTCGACGACGTCCTGGTCGCGCTCGACGAGGACGGCTACCTCCACCTGCGGGGCACCGATGGGTGAGCCGCTGAAGGTGCTCTTCGTGTGCACCGCCAACATCTGCCGCTCGCCCTTCCTCGAGCTCACCGCGCGCCGCCTGGCCGGGCCCGACTCGGGTGTGGAGTTCTCCAGCGCGGGCACGCACGGCTTCGACAGCCACGCGATGGACGACGTCATGGTCTCCACCCTCGCCGAGGACACGTCGTCGGGCTTCGCGAGCCGCCGCCTCACCGCGCCGCTCATGGCCGAGGCCGACCTGGTGCTGACCGCGGAGTCCACCCACCGCAGCTTCATCCTGGAGGAGTTCCCCCAGCACCTCCGCAAGGTCTTCACCGTGGGCCAGTTCGCCGCCGCGGTGGAGGAGCACCCCGACCTCACCGGTCGCGAGCTGGTCGCGGCCATCGGCGCCCGCCGTACGGCGGCGCGGCCCGAGCACGACATCGCCGACCCCTACCGGCGCGGGCGATCGGCGGCGGACACCGCGGCCGACACAATGTCGAGAATGCTGAGCGTGATCGTCCCCCGGCTGGCCACAGGAGGCTCCGATGGCTGAGCTGCTGACCCTCACCGCCCTCTCGATCCTCGTCGCCGGCTTCGTCGTCGGCGTCGTCGTCGGTCTGACTGGCATGGGCGGCGGCGCCCTGATGACCCCCGCCCTGCTGTTCCTGGGCGTGGGAGAGGCCGCCACGGTCGTGACCGCCGACCTCACCGCGGCGGCCGTCTACAAGACCGGCGGCGCGATCGTGCACAAGCGCGAGGGCTCGCCCAACATGCGCCTGGCCATGTGGCTGATGATCGGCTCCATCCCGATGGCGCTGCTCGGGCCACACCTGGTGGCGTGGCTCACCGACGACACCGAGCAGCTCAACCACGTGCTGATCATCAGCATCGGCTTCGCCCTCCTGCTGGCGGCGGCGACCTACGCCCTGCGCCTCTACGTCAACCTGCTCCGGGTCCGCTCGGGCACCCACGTCCACGACGACGACCCGACGATCCGCGTGGTCCCGACGCTGCTGGTCGGCATGCTGGGCGGACTGCTGGTGGGCATCACCAGCGTCGGCTCCGGCTCGGTCATCATGATCGCCCTGCTGATGCTCTACCCCGGCCTGTCCGCGGTGAAGCTCGTCGGCACCGACCTGGTCCAGGCGGTGCCGCTCGTGCTCGCGGCCGCGATCTCCAACATCGCGCTCCACGGCATCGACTGGGGGATCCTGATCCCGCTCGTCATCGGCTCGGTGCCCGGCACGATCATCGGCGCCCACCTCGCCCCGCGCGTGCCCCAGTCCTTCATCCGCCGGGGCATCGTCATCGTGCTGACGATGAGCGGCGTCGCGCTGCTCGACAAGTCCGGCTGGGCCCCGCTCGGCGTCGAGGAGACCCACCCCATGCTGATCGCCGGCATCGGCCTGGGCGTGCTGGTGGTGCTTCCCATCGTGTGGGGCTTCCTGCGCAAGCAGCAAGGGCTGCCGATGTTCGGCTCGCCGACCATCGCCCAGCTCGACGACCCCGACTACCGTCCCGGGCTCGTGGGGATGAAGAAGGTCGACCGGGAGTAGAGCAGGCGACGTCCCCGCTGCACGCCACGATGACGGGCGAGGACCACACCACCCCTATTCTTTGCGAAGTTTCGTTGACAACAGGGGGAAGTGAAGCGTGGAGCTGCAGGACTACTGGCGCACCGTCCGACGGCGGTGGCGGCTGGTTCTCGGGAGTGTTCTGATCGTCCTGGCGGTCGCCGCGGTGTGGACCTGGTCGGTGACCCCGACCTATGCCTCCACCACCCGGATCTTCGTCTCGACAAGCCAGACCGACGAGAACAGCGCCTACACCGGCAACCTCTTCGCCACCCAGCGCGTGGCGTCCTACGCCGACCTGGTGACCAGCAACCAGCTCGCCGAGCGCGTGGCCGCCGAGCTCGGCGACACCGACGCGATGGACCTGCGCGAGCAGGTCACCGCCTCGGCCGTCCCGGAGACGGTGCTGCTCGAGATCGAGGCCGTCGACGCCGACCCCGAGCGCGCCCGCGACATCGCGCAGGTCTACGCCGAGCAGCTGCAGATCCTCGTGGAGGAGCTCGAGACGCCCCGCGGCGAGACCGCGGCCGTCGTCAAGGCGACCCTCATCGACGACGCCCAGGTCGCCCGCTCCCCCGTCGCGCCGCAGCCGCTGCGCAACCTGGCGCTCGCCGGCATCCTCGGGCTCCTCCTGGGTGTCGGCCTGGCCGTGGCGCGCGAGCTCCTCGACACCAGCGTGAAGGGCGCCGACGACGTCGCCGAGATCACCTCGGCCCCCGTCCTCGGCAACATCTTCCAGGACAACGACGCCAAGCGCTCGCCCCACGAGGTGCTGTCGACCGCGACGCCGTGGGCCGAGGCCTTCCGCGTGCTGCGCACCAACATGCAGTACGTCGACGTCGACAAGGAGCAGAAGGTCTTCGTGATCACCAGCTCGCTGCCGGGCGAGGGCAAGAGCACCACCGCGGTCAACCTCGCGGTCACGCTCACCCAGGCCGGCCAGCGGGTGGCGCTCGTCGAGTGCGACCTCCGCCGCCCGCTCATCGCCGACCGGCTCGAGCTCGACGACGCCATCGGCACCACCAGCGTCCTGATCGGCAAGGTCAGTGCCGAGGACGTCATGCAGCAGTACGCCGACACGTCGCTCGACGTCATGGTGTGCGGCCAGATCCCGCCCAACCCGTCGGAGCTGCTGCAGTCCCAGGCGATGGAGATGCTGCTGCTCGAGCTGCGCACACGCTACGACGTCGTGATCCTCGACGCCCCGCCGCTGCTGCCTGTGACCGACGCCGCGCTGCTCGCCACCCGCGCCGACGGTGCGGTCGTCGTGGTCAGCCACGGGCGGACGACCCGCGACCAGCTGTCGACCGCCATCGAGCGCCTCGACTCGGTCGGCGCCACCACGCTCGGCGTGGTCGTCAACCAGACGCCGGCCAAGGCCGCCTCCAGCGGCTACGGCTACGGCTACGGCTACGCCCCGCTCGACGACGCCGTCGCGGCCGGGGGCGGCAAGCGCCGCCGGCGCTGACCGCCGGCAGGACCCGGACGGCTCAGGCGAGCCCGAGCAGCTCGCGGCACTGGGCGGACGTCATCGGCGTACGCTGCGCGATCCGGCCGAGGTCGACCGCGCGCTCGACGAGCTGGGCGTTGGACTCCACCGGCACGCCGCGGCTGATGGTGAGCACGTCCTCCATGCCCACGCGGAGGTGCCCGCCCATCGACAGCGAGGCCATCGCGACCGCGAGGGTCGAGCGGCCGATGCCGGTGGCCGACCACGACGTGACCTCCGGCGGCAGCGCGGCCACGCCCGCGACCAGCGCCGGGGCCGTGCCGGGCATGCCGCCGGGCACGCCCATGACGAAGTCGACGTGCACCCTGCCACCGGCCGGGACGCCGTACTGCCGGATCAGCCGGTCGAGGGCGTGCACCTGGCCGAGGTCGAACAGCTCGAACTCCGGGGCGACCCCGCGCGCGAGGGCGAGCTGGTAGAGGTCCTGGACGAAGGGCCAGGGGTTGAGGAAGACGTCGTCGCCGAAGTTGGTGGTGCCCATCGTCAGCGAGCACGAGTCGGGCTCGGCGTCGAGCACCGTCAACCGCTCGTCGAGCGGGTCGTGCACCGAGCCGCCGGTGGACAGCTGGACGACGAGCGAGGACGACTCGCGCACCGCAGCGACCCACTCGCGCAGCAGCGCCTGGTCGAGCGTCGGCTGGTGGGCGGAGTCGCGCACGTGGAGGTGGATCATCGCCGCGCCGGCGGCCTCGCACTCGGCCGCGGTGCGCGCGATCTCCTCCGGGGTGGTGGGGAGCTGCGGGCAGTCGGCCTTGGCGGTCTCGGCCCCGGTGGGGGCGACCGTGATCAGCAGGTGGTCGGCGGGTGAGGCAGGCATGGCGGCATCCTTGCACCATGCGTGCGGTCATCCAGCGGGTCCTCTCCGCCAGCGTCCGGGTCGACGGCGAGGTGGTCGGCGAGCTCGACCGACCCGGGCTGCTGGTCTACCTCGGCGTGACGCACGACGACGGGACCGCCGAGGTCGCCTGGGTCGCGCGCAAGATCTGGGACCTCCGCCTGCTGCGCGACGAGCGGAGCGCCAGCGACGTCGGCGCGCCGGTGCTGGTGGTCAGCCAGTTCACGCTCTACGGCGACGCGCGCAAGGGCCGCCGACCCACCTGGCAGGCCGCCGCGCCGGGTCCGGTCAGCGAGCCGCTCTACGACGCCGTCTGCGCCGAGCTCGAGCGGCTCGGCGCGCACGTCGAGCGCGGCCGCTTCGGCGCCGACATGCGCGTCGCGAGCGTCAACGACGGCCCGGTCACGCTCGTCCTCGACTCGCCGTAGGCCGCCGACCCGTGGGCGCTACCGCTTCGGGCCGGTCTCCCAGACCCGCACCCAGTCGACCTCCATCGTCTCGGGCAGCTCGCCGTCGAAGCGGGGCAGCTCGTAGTCGGAGGACAGCAGGCTGAGGATGAGGAACTCCGGGCGCCCGGCCGTCGGCCCCTCGAGCCGCTGGGTGACCCGGTCGTCGATGCGGAACACGTACTCGTCGGGCGTCCACTCCAGCGAGAACACGTGGAACTGCTCGGCCCAGTCGTCGCCGAGCTCCTTCCCGTCCGGGAGCCAGCCACCGACGGTCTGCTTCTTCCCGGCCTTGTCGAGGTAGTAGGTGAAGCTGGTCAGGCCGCCCTCGGGGTGGCCGCCGCCGAAGTACTCGATGACGTCGATCTCGGCGCCGCCCTTCTTGGGGCCCCCGCTGCGCTGCCCGCCGACGGCCTGCATCCAGAACGCCGCGTGCTGACCGCGAGCCGCCTGGGTCTTGATGCGCGCGGCCGCGAAGCCGTAGGTGAAGCCCACGGTCCCCTCGGTGCCGACGTGGCCGTTGAGGCGGTAGGGGAACTTCTTGCGGCGCCCGGGCAACGTGCACTCGTCGCCCTTGCGGTCCGGGTCCTCGAGCACGCTGAGCCGCAGCACACCGTCGGTCACCTCGGCGGCGTCCGAGCTGGCGCGCGAGCACGTGCGTACGCCGATGTAGCCCTGGTCGCGGGTCACCCACGTCGCGCCCTCGACGTCGACGGAGTCGTCGTCGAAGTCGTCGGTGAACGTCGCCGCGGGGGCGTCGTCGGTCGAGACCTCGGCGCCGATCGCGTCCTCGCCCTCCCCGACCACCACGTGCAGGTCACCGGACGCGCGGCTGGTCAGGGAGACCCACCCCGTGGCGTCGGTCTCCCCCTCGTCGACCTCGGTCCAGCCGTCGGCGGTGCGGGCGACGAGGGTCACGGGCGTCCCCTCGTCGACGTCGGCGACGGTGGCGTCGACCAGCCACGCCGCGTCGTCGGCGGCCTCGACGTCCTCGCCGTTGGCCGCGAGCTGCGGCAGCACGTCCGCCGTCACGTCGTCGCTCCGCTCGTAGGACGGCGGCGCGGCCTCGCCGTCACCGCTCGAGGAGCAGCCGGCGGTGACGAGCGCCACGCCCAGGGAGCAGGCGACCAGGGCGCGCCCCCGCGTGCGGGAGCGGGGAACGAGTCGAGGAGTGCGGCTCATCCTCCGAGTCTGTCCGACCGTGCCCGGCAGTGCGAATCGTCCCCCACGCCGCCCGTCGCTACGATGATGGCTGCTGTCCCTAGAGAGGTCCCTGCAACGCCATGACCAACACCCACGTCGACTACCAGCTGAGTCAGCTGGACCAGCTCGAGGCAGAGTCGATCCACATCTTCCGTGAGGTCGCCGCCGAGTTCGAGAAGCCGGTCCTGATGTTCTCCGGCGGCAAGGACTCGATCGTCATGCTCCGCCTGGCGGAGAAGGCGTTCTTCCCGGCGAAGCTGCCGTTCCCGTTGCTGCAGGTCGACACCGGCCTCGACTTCGAGGAGGTGCTGACCACCCGCGACTCGTGGGTCGAGCGGCTGGGTGCGCGGATGATCGTGGCCACCATCGACGAGGCCATCGCCGCGGGTCACGTGGTCGACGACGGCAAGACCAGCCGCAACCGCATGCAGATCGGCACGCTGCTCGGCGCGATCGAGGAGCACGGCTTCACCGCCGCGTTCGGTGGCGGGCGTCGGGACGAGGAGAAGGCCCGCGCCAAGGAGCGCGTCTACTCCCACCGCGACGACTTCGGCCAGTGGGACCCCAAGATGCAGCGTCCCGAGCTGTGGAGCCTCTACAACGGGCGCATCCACGCCGGTGAGCACATGCGGATCTTCCCCCTGTCCAACTGGACCGAGCTCGACATCTGGCACTACATCCACCGTGAGCAGATCGCGATCCCCTCCATCTACTTCGCCCACGAGCGCGAGGTCGTCGAGCGCGACGGCATGCTGCTCTCCATCGGCCCCGAGATCCAGCCCAAGCGCGGCGAGACGGTCGAGAAGAAGATGGTGCGCTTCCGCACCGTGGGTGACCGCACCCAGACCGGCTGCGTGGAGTCGGTGGCCACCGACACCGCCGCCATCATCGACGAGATCGCCATCGCCCGGGTGACGGAGCGAGGCGCCACGCGAGGCGACGACCGCTTCTCCGAGGCAGCCATGGAAGACCGCAAGAAGGAAGGCTACTTCTGATGGCCAGCACCCCCCAGACCTCCGACGCGCACACCGCCGCCCAGGGCGAGATGGACCTGCTCCGCTTCGCGACCGCCGGCTCGGTCGACGACGGCAAGTCCACCCTCATCGGGCGCCTGCTCCTCGACTCCAAGTCGATCTTCGAGGACCAGCTCGAGGCGGTGGAGTCGACCAGCCAGTCCAAGGGCTACGACTACACCGACCTGGCGCTGCTGACCGACGGGCTGCGCTCCGAGCGCGAGCAGGGCATCACCATCGACGTGGCCTACCGCTACTTCGCCACGCCCGCGCGCAAGTTCATCATCGCCGACACCCCCGGCCACATCCAGTACACCCGCAACATGGTCACCGGCGCCTCGACCGCCGACCTGGGCCTGGTGCTCGTCGATGCCCGCCAGGGCCTGACCGAGCAGTCCCGCCGCCACGCGGTGCTGCTCTCGCTGCTGCGCGTGCCGCACCTGGTGCTGGCGATCAACAAGATGGACCTCGTCGACTGGTCGCAGGAGGTCTACGAGAACATCCACAAGGAGTTCACGAACTTCGCGACGAAGCTCAACATCCCCGACCTCGAGGTCATCCCGATCTCGGCGCTGCAGGGTGACAACGTCGTCAATCGCTCCGAGAACACCCCGTGGTACTCCGGGCCGACGCTGATGCACCACCTCGAGCACGTCCACGTCGCCTCCGACCGCGACCTGGTCGACACCCGCTTCCCGGTGCAGTACGTCATCCGCCCCAAGTCCGACGCCTACCACGACTTCCGCGGCTACGCCGGCCAGGTCGCCGGTGGCGTGCTCAAGAAGGGCGACGAGATCGTCGTGCTGCCCAGCGGCATGACCTCGACCATCTCCAAGGTCGAGCTCTTCGACACCGAGATCGCCGAGGCGTTCCCGCCCATGTCGGTGACCATCCACCTCGACGACGACGTCGACGTCTCGCGCGGCGACATGATCGCCCGGCCCAAGAACGCGCCCAAGCCCAGCCAGGACATCGACGCGATGATCTGCTGGATGACCAACGAGCCCCTGCGCCCGCGCCAGAAGCTCGCCATCAAGCACACCACCCGCACGGGCCGTGCGATGGTCAAGGACATCCAGTACCGCTTGGACGTCAACTCCCTGCACCGCGACCAGGAGGCCGGCGAGCTCGGGCTCAACGAGATCGGCCGCGTCCAGCTGCGCACCACCGTGCCGCTGCTGTGCGACCCCTACTCGAAGAACCGCACCACGGGCTCGTTCATCCTCATCGACGAGGCCACCGGGGTCACCGTCGGCGCGGGCATGATCAACAGCGCCAGCTGAGGACGGGGTCCAAGTCAGGGCCGTGATCCGCTCCGCGCTCTACGGGGCGACCCTCCAGCTCTGTCGGGGTACACATTCGCGTTCGTGAGGGTGTTCACACCCCGCGGATCGACCAAGGGACCGGCTTCACTTCCTCCCTCTCGTCGTGTCCGGCGATCCCTGACTGCGACCACATCGGTATCCCGGTGCAGAAGAACAACGGCATTGTGACCCGCGGCAACCAGGTCCACAACTACGGCGACAACGGCATCGACATCAACGACGCGTCCGACCCGTCCGGCCTTGGCGTAGGCGGCGTACGCCATCAACTTCAACGGCGAGACCGTGGTCTACATGGGCGCGAACATCCCGGCCGAGGGCGAGTACGTGAGGATCACCGGCGCTCACTACTGCGTGCGCGCCAACGCGTGCGGCGAGGTCAATGTGGGCAACCCGAGCGCCAAGGCGGCGGGCAACTTCCTGGCGGCGGGCAACGGCCTCTCCCAGTCTCGTTGTCGCAGCAAGCGAGTACACCGAGATGTCACCGCGACCTAGCGGCTCCGCAACGACGCCTGCTGCCTGGGTCGGGGCTGGTCGGACCCGGTCCCGACCGGGGGCCGGTCCTTGCTCTTGCGGTCCTTGGGCTCGACGGGCACGTGGTAGGCCGCGAGGCAAGCCACCGACAGGAACGCCCAATAGAAGAACTCGTTGTGGCTGCTGTAGAACGTCGTCACCAGCAGTAGGCCGAGGCACATCAGCAGGATGTTCCACTCGCGCTGACGCCAGAGCCGGCGCAGCACGCCGAGCCACAGCACCATGAACGCCAGCGCCACCCACAGTGGGAACTCGACGAGCACGGATGCGTTGGCCGAGTGGATAGGCGCGAAGTCACCACGCAGCGCTTGGATCGCGCCGGGGTCGCGCGAACCGAGGAAGAAGAGCGAGATCCCCTGGTCGCGCAGCCCGGACGCGAACCCACCCGGCCCCACCCCGAAGAACAGGATCCCGACGTCGGCCAACTTCAACTCGAACGCCAGCCGGATGAGCTCGATGTGAGCGGCCAGGGAGTCGTCCTGGAAGCTCTGGAGCCGCGCACCGAGGGTCTTCGAGATGGCGCTGCGGGCCACGTACACCAGCACGACCGGGAGCGACCACAGCACGAGGTGGTGCAGGTAGATCCGGCCGGGGTCCATCGCGAGTCTTCGGGTGCGGCGATACTCGAGGAGCGCGGCGAGCAGGAACAGCGGCGCACCGAGGGCCACCAGCCGGGATGCAGTGAGCAGCGATGCCGCGTAGACGGCGCCGGCCAGCGCGAATCGCGACACGCCGTTGTTGGCCCACATGACGAGAAATGCGAGCCCGTAGGCCGTGACGGCAGCGTGCGATTTGTCCTGGTAGTAAAAGTCGTAGTAGGGGATCGGCTCGGTCACGTACTGGAAGGTCGCCGTCCCCGCCAGGAAGATCGCCGCCAGGTTGATCGGGGTCCGCAGCGCACTTCGGGCGTCGACGTGTGGGGCGAGCCTTATCGCCAGCGCGACGTGCAACGCCGCGAGGCAGAAGAACGCGATCTGCAACCAGTTCGGCGATCCAGTCCCTCGCGCGGTTAGCAGCAGCGGCGACACGCAGATTCCGAGGACGACCACAACCAGCGTGAGCACGTCCTTCTGGCTCAGCCGGCGCATCGCCGGGAGCAGCAGGAATAGGGAGATCGCCTGACCGACGTTGCCGACCGAGAAGCCCGTGACGATCGGGAACCCAGCTCCGAGAAAGAGCACGCTCGCCTGCAGGCCTCGGACCTCGCGGCGGGAGGCGGGTCTCGGGGCATCGGTCTGCATGACCCGGCGATGATACGACGCCCATTGCCTGCCCGACTGATCCTTGGCACATACGCCCGGCTCCGCCACGGCCCCGCTCAAGCCCACAAGGGTTCGAGCGGGGCCGTTCTGCACTGTCGGACGTCACACATTGGCCGGATGGACGGGGGCCACGGCGCCCACCGTGCGAAAGGTGGATGGGCAACGAGCACTGCGCGCGTGAGCAGCTGCCGTGGGGGCGTACTCAAGGGAGCAACGGCGCACTGGCTTGGGGGCGGCCCCTGCGAACTGGCAGACATCCTCGCCACCACGCTCCGCTGTTCATGTGGCGCATCCTGTGGCAGACCCCGACACCCATGACCCTCGCGACCCTTCCTGATAGCTCGGACGGCGGCGCCGCCATTGCAGCAGAGATCACAGGACGCGCGGATCACAGCACGAGCAACCGGCCCGGGAACACGCGTAGGTGCTCCACCTGCTGCGACTGACGGCTAGGCGCGGAAGGCATTGACATCGGCGCGTCGCTCTGGCGCGGCGCGCCACTCACGGCGCAGCACGGATGCCGCAACCGGCACCTCGAGGAGCACGATGATGGCCATGGCGCCGCACATGGCCATCACCGCCCCTGTCGAGCCGATCGCACCAGCAGCAACCGGGACACCCACAAGCCCGAAC
Source organism: Nocardioides sp. zg-1228 (assembly GCF_017086465.1). Lineage (NCBI taxonomy): Bacteria > Bacillati > Actinomycetota > Actinomycetes > Propionibacteriales > Nocardioidaceae > Nocardioides > Nocardioides sp. zg-1228. Next base: position 3,542,940 of record NZ_CP070961.1, read on the forward strand.
ACCCCGCCGACGAGGGTGCTCAGCAGGAGCGGTCTTGTCTGGTGCTTGTTGGCCAGCACATGCCGACCCGTGACGGTTTCGAGGGACCACAGTAGGTAGTAGCAGCCAAACCAGACACAGTCTTCCTGTGCCATTCTGAACTCCCCGAACAGCAGCCCCGTGAGTTCGGGTCCGGCAACGACGATTACCGACAGCCCCAGCATTCCGATGCCGGCGTGCGCCGCGGCCGCGACCGCGCAACGTCTGACGAAGGCGGGCCCCTCGGCTCGCGCCACCCACCCCATGAGGCTGTTACCGGTCACCGAGATGGCGACGGCGCCTGCGCGCGTCAGCCGCTCCCCCGAATTGAAGGTGGCGACTGTCGCGGCCGACGTCACCTGTCCGACCAACGCTGAAGCGCCGACCGTATAGCTGCCTGCGATGACTTCCGTCGCTGCGGCCTGAACCATGGCGCCGTGCCGAACGATTGGTCTCACGATCGTTGTGGCGGCCCGTCGCTCGCGCCAACTGAAGGCGATCACCGGCAAGATGATCGAGACAGCGAAGACAATCGGGAAGTAGAGGACATCCCCTGTCCATGCCGCGAGACTGGCTCCGGCCACGCTGCCGAAAGCGCGGGGCAAGGCATCGAACACAACGAGTTGCCTGGGCTGTCCGGTACCGACGGCAAACCAGGTCAGCGAGAAGCCGACCAGAGATGTAGCGAGGGCGACGGAGATCCCTAGGAGCCTCGAGCCTTCGGGCATAGACGCAAGACACAGAATCACGAGCGGTGGGGTAACCACCAGCAAAGCACACAGCCGCGTCCGGATGCTCACGAGCCACAGGGCGGCCAGCTGGTCCTTATCGGAAAGCGCCGCACGCGCGGGACCGACCACCGACCAGCCGTAAGAGACCGCCAGCCCGGCCACGGCGCCGAGCCCCTGAGCTATGGCGACAGTCGCCCACTCGTCTACCGAGGTCGACCGCGAAAGGATCGGCAACGCCAACAACGGAGACAGCATCGATACCGCTGGTGCGGCACCAAAACCCAAGAACCGCTGCGCAACAGTTCTCAAGACCGCCACGTACGCCCACCGAGGCCGCCGTGTCTCACCCGCCGAGTTCCTCTCCCCATGTCCGTCTGCGCCCCAACACCGTCTCTAACGGCGCGGGCGACGGCTCCGAGCGTCTGCGCTCGCTGGCCTCCCACGACGAGAGTTTTGACGACGTCCTTCAGCGTTCGGCCGAGCGACCGTAACGCCCACGAACGGTGCCGTCTTCCGTGCAGCCGAGCGGTGATGATCCGGTTGCGGACGATGAAGTAGATCCGGAACGGCGGATGCTGGCGATAGGTGAACAGGCCAAGGAAGCTGCCGGGAGTACCGAGCTGGTGATCGATACTCATCCCTTGCACGGCCTGCGCTCGCCAGCCCCGATCGAGAAGTCGGAAGTAGTAGTCGGTGTCCACGCAGTCGATGACCAGTTCTTCACGGAAGGGCCCGACATCGCGCCACGCGGCTGTCTTCAGCAGCCAGCCGCTCTGCATCGGTTCCAACGCCTCCCACAACCCGTTTCGCCAAGCCCCAACCTGCGGCTCGGCGTCGAGCATGTGCGGGTAGACCAGGCCCAGATGCGCGTTCGACAACAGCGCTTCGGCGGCGGCGACGTAGGCAAGGGACGCAAAGGAGTCCTGATCGAGCGTGAGGATCGCTGTGATGAGGTCGTTCTTCGCGACGTGAGCGATCCCAGTGTTCAGGGCTGCGGCAATCCCGCGGTTGCGTTCGTGTCGAAGCACGACGACGCCCTGATGCGCCAGCTGTGCGAGCACGGACCTGTCGGTCACCTCAGGGCTGTCGTCGACCGCGACTACCGGCCGGTGGCGGGCAAGGTCGACCAGCCGGCTCACAACTTCTGCCGAAGGATCGAACAGCGGGACGACAACGGCGGAGGTCACGCGGTGCCCCGGAGCCGATGCAAGAGCCACTTGATTGACGTGAGCACCCAATGCGCGCCGATACCCGACGCCACAAGCACTCGTCGGAGCGTCGGCTCAGCTTGCGATTCGGTGTTGTAGTAGCGCCACATGGACGCGTGAAAGTGCCAGTTCGTCCGCGGTGACCGGACGGCGCCAGACGAGCCCCCCTTGTGGTGGATTGCCGTCACGGAACCGTCATACACGACCCGCAGCCCACAAGCCTTGAAGCGCCGGCACCATTCCAGGTCCTCCCCGTACATCCAGTAGGACTCGTCGAGGAGACCGACTCGCGCCAGGTCTGAACGTCGCATGAGCATGAAGGCGCCGTTCACGGCGTCAACATCCCCGGACTCTGTCTCGCCGACCTGCGGGGCGAGGTAGTCCGAACCGAGGTCGCGATTCAGAATCTTCCCAGCCAGATGGCGGAACGCGGCTGCGGGGCCAGGAGAGTTCCTCTTTGCCGCGTGGTCGAAACGCCCGAGCGCATCCACGAGCCTGGGCCCGACGACTCCGATGGTCGGATCGCTCTTCATTCTCTGCACGAGATGACGCAGCATGGGGGCCGTCACCTCGGTGTCGGGGTTGAGCACCAACACGAACTCGCCCGACCCCATCCTGATGCCCTGGTTTGTGGCGACAGCGAAACCATCGTTGGACGTCCGGGAGACGGCGCTAATCCAGGGAGCCGACGAAGACACGCGTTCGATGGTGTCGTCGCCACTGTTGTTGTCGAGGACGAACATACGAACGACGAGCTCAGGACATTGTTCCCTCACGCGGCCTACGCTTCGGACGCACTCGAGCGCTAGGTCGGTCGCCCTGTACGTCACCGTGACAACGTCAACCGTCGTCATGGCAACCGCCGCGTGCTGGCGCACGCCCGGAGGCCATCGAGGAAACCTCGGACGCTGGCACCGCCCGACGCGCGCTTCGCGTTCTTGGGCAGCAACAGCGGAAGAGCCACGGCATAAGCGCAGGCGAACGCGACGAACTGGGCATTCCGTAGGTTTCGGCGGGCGACAATCAGCCGGTTGCGATACAACGTCTGCACCTTGAACTGCGTTGACGCCTTCGATCCGGCAATGCTGTGACCTCCCTGGTGAGGAAGGCCCAAGTCAAGCACCGCACACTCGTAGCCCTGGCGATGCAGCCTCCACGCGAGGTCCGCGTCCTCACCCCAGGCGAAGAGAGGCTCGTAGAAGCCGCCCTGCTCGATGAACAGCTTCCGTGGGAAAAGTCCTGCACCGCCGCTGGGACCGATGACTCGATCGCTCGAGCCCACAACCGCGTCTACGAACCACACCTTGTGCCGCATCGCCACGCCCGCATGACGGACGCCGTTCGTGACCATGCTGATGGCTAACGTACGGTCTTCGTTACTTCCGGCGTGCCCGAGGACCAGATCGAGATCGTCCGCAGTGACCTCGACGTCAGGGTTCAAGAACAGCAACCAGCGCGCATCCGACACCTCCGCCGCGACGTTGCATGCCCCTGCGAAACCAGGATTGGGCAGTTCGGTGACGCGCACGTTCACGAGCCCGTAGGCCCACTCCAAGAGCCTCGCCGCATCGTTGCCGGAGTTGTCGATGAAGTGCCAGCGTGCTGCCGGCCGCTCGCGGGCGACGTCGATCATCTGGCGGAGCTCCCGTTCCGCGTTCTCGCAGGACGAATAGGTCACGACGACCACTTCGAGAGGAGGAGCGTCTGCGTTGCCGCTTGCCATCTGTTTAGTACGCACCGTCCGACGCCAGGACTGCTCGCGCTGTCTTCCACAGGATCATCACGTCGGACATCATCGACCAGTTCTCGACGTAGTGAACGTCCAGGTTGATTGCCTCGGCATATGCCAGGTCGGAGCGCCCGGACACCTGCCAGAGGCCCGTCATGCCCGGACGCACCGTCAACCGGCGCTCTGCCAGGCGGTCGTACTGGGCAACCTCGAAGTCGCGCTGGGGCCGGGGTCCGACCAGACTCATGTCGCCCTTGACGACATTGATCAGTTGCGGGAGCTCGTCGATCGAGAAGCGGCGAATGAAGGAACCCACACGCGTGACACGCGGGTCTTTCGTCAGCTTCGGTAGTTCAGCGAGAGACTTTCCCTCTGCCGCGAGCAAGGCGGCCAGCTGGCGGTCAGCATCGGAGCGCATCGAGCGGAACTTGATCATCCCGAAACGCTCGCCGCCTCGTCCGATGCGCTCCTGCCGGTAGAACACCGCCCCCGGGCTCGTGAACTTGACCGCCAGAGCCGTTGCGATGAACAACGGGGCAGCAGCGATCAGCAGGATCGACGCTCCGAGGATGTCGAAGCTCCGCTTGCTCAGGCGGGCGGCGGCCGCGTACTGCGGCTCGCTGACGTGCAGCATCGGCATGCCGGAGACGTCCTGGAGGAAGAGGCGGGACGACGACACGTTGAGGACGTTGGGCGAGAGGATGAGGTCGACCTTCGACCCCTCGAGCTGCCACGCGAGGTCGCGGAGCGACTCGTGACCGAGGTGCTCGGTGTCCGTCACCACCACGGTTGTCGCGCCCGACCGGGCGAGGGCCGTCGTGAAGTCGGTGCCGGAGGACATCACCGGGACGCCGCGCGGCGCGTCCCCCGTGATGGCAGCCACTGGCTGACTCTCGTCCGGAATCCACACTCCGCACACGTCGTAGCCGGCGGTCTTGTGCTTTGCGAACCACGTCGCGAGCTCTGCCGCCGCGCGCTCACCTCCGATGACCAGGACCTTGTCGGCTGCCTCGCCCTGGACCCGCGCACGGTGCAGGCTGACCCGCGCGAGCTTCCGCTCGACCAGCAGGCCTACGAGGCCGAGCGGGAACGCGGTCGCAAGGTACAGCCGGGATGCGTCCATCTTGAGTGCAACCGAAAGCATGGCCAGGACTGCGAACACGCGGAAGGTCGCGACGATGACCCGCCGATACTCCTCCCACCCGTGGCCGACGACCCTCGGGCTGCGGGCCTGGTGGACCTGCAGCGAAACCCACCAAGCGACCGCCAGGGCCACACCGAGCACGGCGTAGGACGTCCCGAGCCCGCTGACCTGCCGGTCCGAGGCGGCGCCGAAGCGAACGACCTGGGCGACGCCGAGAGCAGACGTCAGGACCAGGAAGTCCCCTACCAGCAGCGCTCGAGCGTGCCGTTGACGCCAGTCGACGGATCCGGCACCCTCACGGGAGACGGTGTGGATCGAACGATGCAACGCCTTCGGTGGAGGCTGGGCAGCCTCGGGCGCGCGACTCACTACGGACATGCATCCCCCACGGATGGCTAGAACAACACACCGAGACAAGCCCCCGGACGAGCGTCAGCCAACCCCTGACCGACTTTTGGAAGATTAAGGGACAAAAGCCGTTGTCGGGGAAGGTTGAACAAAGATGGGACCTTTGTAGGGCGAGCTGTTCCTCACTCGTTGACGAGCCTCATCCCTATGGACGGGGCCAGCGCCCGCGTACAGGTGGGCTCGACGTCGGCACGGGCCGCCTGGTCGGGTCCGCAGGCCCGGACGGACCCGCCGGCCCGTGCGGTGAACGTGTTTTGCCAGAATTCAACAACTCCCCTCCCCCAACCCGCACAATGTTCGTATGGACGCACGTCAAGCCGAACTGCTCGCCGGGGCCGATGCCCACGAACTGGGGCGTCGCCTCCGCTCGATCCGGCTCGCCAAGGGCATGACCCAGGGCGAGGTGGTCGGCGACACGATGTCGGTCGCCTACCTCTCCCGCCTCGAGACCGGCGCGCGCAAGCCGACGGTCAAGGCGCTGACCTCGCTCGCCGGCCGGCTCGACGTGTCGATCGACTCGCTGCTCGCCGTGGAGCCGGGGCGCGATCCTGACGAGGTCCGGCTGGCGCTGGACTATGCCGAGCTCGCCCTCGAGTCCGGCGAACCGGCCGAAGCCGCCCAGCACCTCGACGCAGCCTTGAGCCGCGTGGACGACGTGCCCGGGAGCGGCATGCGCGAACGCGCCAGGCTCCTCCACGCCCGCTCGTTGGAGGCCGGCGGACGCGAGGACGACGCCATCATCGAGCTCGAGACTCTCCTCGAGGACGACACCGTCAGCGGCGTCAGCCGCATCAAGGCGGGCATCGCCCTCAGCCGCATCCACCGGGAGACCGGCGACCTCGGCCGCGCGATCTCCTGCGGGGAGGACGTGCTCGCGCAGCTGCGCGCCGCCGGACTCGCCGCGAGCGACGAGGCCGTCCAGCTCACCGTCACGGTGGCGGCCGCCTACTTCGAGCGCGGCGACACGGCCCACGCCGTCCGACTCTGCGCCAAGGCGATCACGCAGGCCGAGACCCTCGACTCGCCACGCGCCCGTGCGTCGGCCTACTGGAACGCGAGCGTGATGCAGGCCAACCGGGGCGACATCACCGCGGCCGTCCCGCTCGCCGAGCGCGCCCTCGCCCTGCTGGGAGAAGGCCATGACGCCCGCAACTTGGCTCGTCTGCGCGCCGAGGTCGGGCGCCTCCAGCTCGAGCTGGAGCCTCCCGCGGTGGACGACGCGCGCAACAACCTGCAGCAGGCGGTGTCCGAGATGGAGTGGAGCAGCGCCACCCCGATGGACAAGGCCTGGACGCTGCTCGGATTGGCTCGCGCGGCGTTCCTCACCGACGACCACGACGAGTGCCGCCGCCTGTTGTCCGACGTGCACGGGACGTCGGACGGCCAGTCACCGCTGGCCGAGGCCGAGGCGCTCGCCCTGGAAGGCCGGATCAGTGCAGCGCGCGCCGACACCGACGAGGCAGCGCGCCTCTACCAAGCGGCGGTCCTCAAGCTGTCGAGCATCGGCGCGGACAACAGCGCGGCCCAGCTGTGGTTCGACCTGGCCGCCCTGCTGGAGGGCGTCGGCCTGGTCGAGGCCGCGGCGGACGCCTATCGTCGCGCCGCGGCCTCGACCGGTCTCAGGACTCGTACGACCGCACCTGCGCTCACGCGCGAATCCGCGTCGTAAGAGCGAGTCTCAGCAGCACCAGATGTTGCGCTGCATCTCCACGTCACGAGGCGCGGCGGTGGCGGGAGCCGCCATGCCGGCGATGCTGACGAGGGCGGTGGCGGCGACGGCGAGGCGAGCGAAGGTCTTCATGGGTGGCTCCTTGTGGGGTGTGGGCTGACCGAGCGGCACCGCGAAGACGGACGCTCGCGGCGATTGTGTCAAAACCGAGGCGCGGGCGCCCCCTCTCTGGCAAGATCTGGCAAGACACACTTGGCAAACCCCCCGGCCGAGATGTCGCCCGACGGCGTCCCCCGCGTCGTCGGTTCGAGAGAAAGTGCGCTTCCCCCCGAGGCGCCTGGTCCCCCGCGCCCCACACGCGGGGGGCCGTTCTCGTTCCGCGTCGCAGGCACGACGCCCCCGCGTGATGGCGGCGGCTCAGCGCGGCAGCAGCGCGCAGACGCTGGTGCCCTCGCCGGGCGTGCTCTCCAGCGAGACCACTCCGCCGTGCGCCTCGACGATGCTGCGGACGATGGTGAGACCGAGCCCCGTGCCGGGCACGTGCAGGCGACCGGCGTTGGTGCCGCGGTAGAACCGGTCGAAGACCGCCTCCACCTCGTCGGCGTCGATGCCGGTGCCCTCGTCGGTGACCGTCAGCACCGTGTGCTCCCCGCGGACGTCGAGGTCGACGGTCACGACACCGCCCGGGCGGCTGTAGGAGACGGCGTTGTCGAGCAGGTTGTCGAAGACCTGGCGCATGCGCATGCCGTCGACGAGCGCCGGCAGCGTCTCCGGCACCCGGCACTCGACCCGCACGCCCACGCCGTCGGCGTGCAGCGACGCCGCGTCGACCGCCTCGGCCAGCAGCAGCGCCAGGTCGACACGGTAGGGGTCGACGAGCGGCGAGCCCGCCGAGACGCGCGTGGTGAAGAGCAGGTCGGCGACCAGGTGCGAGAGCCGGAGCATGTTGCGCCGCGCGGCGCTCACCTGCTCGCGGCCCTCGGGCGTGACGTCGGTCGAGTCGTCGAGCAGCTCGAGGTAGGCCAGCGCCGCCGTGAGCGGGGTGCGCAGCTCGTGGGAGATCGCGGAGACGAACTGGTCCTTGACGCCCATCGCCCGGACCTGGTCGGTGACGTCGTGGTAGGCCAGCACGGCGCCCGCGGGGGACCCGGAGCGGTCGAGCACCCGGCGGGCCGAGACCGACAGGGCTCGCCGCGTGTGCGGGTCGTGGCCGACCCAGAGGCGCAGGTCGTCGAACTCCTCGCCGCGAGCGGCGCGCGCCGACGGGACCTCGTGGGCGGCCAGGGGCTGCTCGTCGATGCCGAAGGCGAGGCCGGTCTGGCCGGCGACGCCGTGGTGGCCGCCGGGGAAGGCGAGATCGACGAACTCCCGCAGCCGCGTGTTGGTGAGGAGGTAGCGCCCGTCGGCGTCGATCTGCAGCAGCCCGACCGCGACGCCCTCGAAGACCGCCTGGGCGGTGCGCCGGTCGGCGTCGGCGGCCGCCTCGGCGGCGTCGAGGCGCTCGGCGAAGGCATGCCGCTCGCTGAGGTCGGCCACCTGCGCGATGAAGTGGACCGGGGCGCCGTAGGAGTCGCGCAGGAGGGCGACGGACAGGTCGCCGACCAAGATGCTGCCGTCGGCGCGGACGTAGCGCTTGGTGATGCGGTAGGAGCTGATCTTGCCGGCGAGCGCCTCCCCGAACAGGCGGAGGTCGACCGCGAGGTCGTCGGGGTGGGTGAGCTCGTGGAACGTCATGGTCGCGAGCACGTCGGCGTCGTGGCCGAGCATGTCGCAGAGTGCGCCGTTGGCGGTCGTGAAGCAGCCTGCCGGCGACACGATCGCCATGCCCACCGGCGAGTGCTCCATGGTGAGTCGCCAGAGCTCGTCGGTCGCGAGCACGGGTGTCGGGCCAGGGGTCGTCTCAGCGACCATCCCCCCACCTCCCCCTTGACGACACAGCCCGTGTGCGACGTACGACCCGAGATCCCAACGTAAGGCCGAGGCGACCGGCCCGTCCGGGGTCGAGACGAACCGTGGCGAAAATGAGGGGAACGCTCCGTGCTCGGGGCACGGAGCGTCCTCCGGTGGTCTGGACCACTGGTGCGATCAGGCGCTGACGAGCACCTGGACCTCGGCGACCGAGCCGGTCGCGGCCACCACGCGGGTGTCGACGGGCTCGGCCTTGGGCGCCAGCGTCCGCAGGGTCCACTCGCCGTCGCCGGCGAAGAAGCGGAAGTGCCCGGTGGCCGAGGTGGGCACCTCGGCGGTGAACTCGCCGCTGCGGTCGAGCAGGCGCACGTAGGCGTTGGCGACCGGCTCGTCACCGCTGCGCAGCACCTGCCCCTGGATGACGGCCTCCTTGGCGACGTTGACCCCGTCGAGGGAGAGCCCGCCCTGCTTCGCTCCGCACATGTCAGGCCTCCCCGGGCTCGTCGCCGAGGGCGACCGGCACGCCCACCAGCGAGCCGTACTCGGTCCACGACCCGTCGTAGTTCTTGACGTTCTTGCGCCCGAGCAGCTCGGTCAGCACGAACCACGTCAGGGAGGAGCGCTCGCCGATGCGGCACAGGGCGATGGTGTCCTTGTCGGCGTCGAAGCCGACCTCGTCGTAGAGCGCGGCGAGCTCCTCGTCGGACTTGAACGTGCCGTCGTCGTTGGCGTTCTTGCTCCACGGCACGTTGACCGAGGTCGGGATGTGACCGGCGCGCTGCGCCTGCTCCTGGGGCAGGTGGGCCGGGGCGAGCAGCCGGCCGGCGTACTCGTCGGGGCTGCGCACGTCGACGAGGTTCTGCGTGCCGATCGCGGCGACGACCTCGTCGCGGAAGGCACGGATCGAGGTGTCCTGCTCGGTGGCGGTGTAGGTCGTCGCGGCGCGGGTGGGGAGGTCGTCGGTCAGCTCGCGGGAGTCGAGCTCCCACTTCTTGCGGCCGCCGTCGAGGAGCTTGACGTCCTGGTGGCCGTAGAGCTTGAAGTACCAGTAGGCGTAGGCGGCGAACCAGTTGTTGTTGCCGCCGTAGAGCACGACGGTGTCGTCGTTGGAGACGCCCCGCTCGGACAGCAGCGCCTCGAACTGCTCCTTGTTGACGAAGTCACGGCGGACCTGGTCCTGGAGGTCGGTGGTCCAGTCGAGCTTGATGGCGCCCCGGATGTGGCCCTTGTCGTAGGCGGTGGTGTCCTCGTCGACCTCGATGAGGACGACGCCGTCGGTGTCGAGGTTGTCCTCGACCCACTGGGCGGTGACGAGCGAGTTCTCGCGGCTCATGGGTGATGTGCTCCTTGGGTGTGTGCGGCGGTGAAGATGTGGGTGACGATGTGGGTGAAGATGTGGGTGAAGATCAGACGGTGGCGATGAAGCGGCGGACGAGCAGGTAGACCTCGCATCCCAGGCAGAAGGCGAAGGCGGCGTTGAGCAGGGCGGCCACCAGGGCGAGCCCCACGGCGACCTGGGCGAGGACGGTGGCGCCGGCCGCGAAGCCGCCCAGTCCGACGAGCGCGAACGCGAGGCCCACGGCCTGGGCGAAGCGCGGCGGCTCGGGGGCCTCCCACTCGGCGGGCGGGGCCAGGCGCGGTCGCACGAGCCGGCGGAACAGCCATGCGTACGGCGTGGCCTGCACGCCGCGCACGGCGCCCACGGCGAACAGCGCCGCCTGCACGGCGAGCAGCGCGACGGCGTACGGCGTGGGGAGCAGCAGGACGCTCGCCAGGACGACGGCGGTCACGGCGGCGGCGAGCTGCGGGCCGCGTGGGTCGATCAGCCCGTCAGGGCGGGCGGACCCCGCCGGACGGGGCGTCGCAGTGGTGCTGGTCATGTCTCTCCTGTGGTCGGTCGGCGCGGCGGGGCCGGGCGCGCTGGGACGGGGCCCGGCACGCGGGTCCCACCGACCGAGCACGGTCCAGCGACGACGGCTGGACGACAGGACTCAGAGAGGCGGCGGGACCGCTACGACATTCGACACAGCGCCGAGTGCACGCGGCAGTGGTCCACTGCGCGGCGCTTGGTGAGCATGGTCGAGGACATGACGACGACACTAGGCCGTCCGACGGTGTGGGCTCCGGTTCGTCTCACCATGTGACCCACGCATCCATATCCTGAGATCAGACCCGGGCCAGGGCGGTCAGCACCTGGTCGCGTGTGGGCGCTCCGCTCGCCCGGACGACCTCCGCGCCCGACGCGTCGAGCACCACGGTGGTCGGCGTGCGCAGGATCCCGAGGGCGCGGGTCGCCTCGAGGTGGTGCTCGGCGTCGACCTCCACGTGGGCGACGCCGTCGACCAGGCCGCTCACCTCGTCGAGCACCCGGCGGGTCGCGCGGCACGGCGCGCAGAAGGCGCTGGAGAACTGCAGCAACGTCGCGCGCTCCCCCAGCTCGCGGCCCACCGCGGTGACCACCTCGGCGCCGGCGAACGCCTCCGTCGGGGCGGTTGCACCCGCGGCTGCACCGGCGGCTCCCTCGGCGGCCTGTCCCTCGGCGGCCTGTCCCTCGGCGGTCCGTCCCTCGGCGGGGGAGGTGGGACGCGCGGCGCGGGTCTCGCGGAACCGGCCGTCCATGGCCAGGCGCCACAGGCCGACCCCGAGGGCCAGCACGACGGCGGCGACGACGATCCCGGCTCCGGTGCTCACCTCCGCCCAACGACGCCACTCGCCGGATTTGTTCCGGGCCCGGAGACGGGGCGAGGCCCCGGGACGGATCCCGGGGCCTCGCTCGTGGTGCGGGTGCTGCAGGTGCTGCGTCGGATCAGCGCTTGATCTTGTACTTCTTCTGGATGTCGCCGGAGCCGACCTTGCCCTTGCCCTTCACGGTGAAGACGAGCTTGTGCTTGCCCTTGCCGAGCGGCTTCTTGAAGGTGACGACACCCTTGCCCTTCTTGATCTTGGCCTTGCCGAGCTTCTTGAGCTTGTCGTCGCCGTTCTTCTTGACGCCGACGATCTTGAAGACGGTGACCGTGGCCTTGACCTTCTTGGCCTTGAGGGGCTTGACCTTGAGGGTGATCGCCGCGGACTTCTTGGTGACCTTCGCCTTGACCTTCGGCTTGTAGCCGACCTTGGCGGTCGCCTTGGTGATCGCCTGACCCTGGGTGAACCCGGCGTCGTTGGTCACGCGGCCGGTGATCTTGTCGCCCAGGTGCTTCTTGGTGATCTTGAGCGACGGACCGGTCGCGACCACGGTGCCCTTGACCAGCCACTCGTAGGTGAACTGGGTGCCGGCCATCGCCGTCCACACGCCCTTGTCCATGCGGATGGTCTTGCCGACCCACGCGTCGCCCGTGACGCTCGGGCGCTCGACGGCCTTGACGTCCTTGGCGAGCGCGGCCGAGATGCCGGTGAGCACCTCGCCCGGCTTGACCGTGATGGTCTTCGCCTCTCCGGCGACAGCGTCGTTCCACCACTCGGGGACGTGACGCGCGCCGCCGAACTGGACGGTGTAGTCGCCCGGCCAGAGGTTGCGGGTCTCGTAGGCGCCGTTGGCCTGGAACTCGGCGTAGGAGCTGGCGTAGTTGTCGTCGGCGTCGACGAACGCGACCCAGGGCTCCTCCGGCGCGCCACCGGCCTCGCTGGTGACGGCGCCCGCGACGCCGCCGGCGACCGGCTGCACGAAGTCGATGACCTGCGGCGCGGCCGTCACCGCTGCGGCGGTGTCGTAGCCGAACTTCTGACCGGTCCAGATGGTGCGGCGAGCGAAGTCGTTCCGCTCGCGGGCCGCCTCGCCCTCGACGACGATCTTGAACTCGGTCTCGCCGCCGACGCGGTCGAGCGTGGTGAACGCGTAGCCGCCGGCGCGGTTGGAGATCGTCCGCGCGACGATCTTGCGGTCACGCGGGTCGGCCGGAGTGTCGTACGCGAGGACGTTGTAGCCCACGCCGAGCCCGCCGACCTGGTCGCGGACGGTGCCGCTGATGTCCACCCCGGTGAGAGCGGGCTTGGACTTCGCCGCGAGGGCGGCGTCGATGCCCGCGACCGCCTGGCCGGGGGCGATGTTCACGACCGCCGGGGAGCCGACCGGGTCGCCGTACTCGTCGACGGCGACGTTGTTGTAGTACTCGCCGGCGAACTCGTCGATCGGGTCGGAGAACTCCACCACGTGGGCACCGGTCTGGACGCCCTCGATGGTGTAGACGCCATTGGCGTCGGTGTAGTCGCAGTAGTCCTCGGTGCAGGCGAGCGCCCGGTGGAGCGGAGCTCCGGCCTCACTGGTGACACGGCCCGAGATCGAGCCGCCGGGGGCCAGGGTGATGGTCCCGAGCACGGCGCCCGGGGCGACGGCGTCGGCCGAGGCGAGGTCGGACTTGTCGGAGTAGTACTCGGTGGCCAGCGCCTTGCCGGTCACCGAGTCGTAGCCCGAGAAGCGCAGCTTGACGGCCTCGTCCGCCCCGATGCGGAAGGCACCGGACGAGTCGGTCAGGTCGCCGGCGAGGAACATGCCGTCATCGGCCGCGTAGGCCTCGACCCGCGCGTTGCGCACGGCGCGGCCGTCGGTCGTCGCGACCGTGCCGGTGACCGTCGCGGCGGAGTCGATGGTCCACGCCGGGAGCACCTGGGCGGCGCCCGCGACCGTGACGAAGTCGGCGCTCGCCAGGTCGGCCTTGTCCCGGTAGTACTCGCTCCGGTACTCGTCGGTGCCGGAGGAGGGGTAGAACTGGAGCTTGTAGAGGCCGTCCTCGAGGTTGAGGTCGAAGGCACCACCCTGGGTGCTGACCCCCGGAAGGAAGTCGTACTCGGACGACTCGACCGTGCCGTCTCCGTCCTGGTCGGAGTAGTGGTAGATCGAGATGAAGCCGTCGACGTAGTTGCCTGCGGCGTCGATCGTGCTGCCGCTGATCGTGACGGCCGCGTGGGCAGGCGTCGCCAGCCCGATCGCGAGGCCCGCGCACGCCGTCGCGGCGGCGGTGCCACCGGCGAGAAGGCGCGCGAAAGCTCCCCCTTGTGTGCTTCTCATTGAGTTGTGTCCCCCTTGGACATCAGTCGGCACATCCGTGCCCGAAGCGCAGGCCATCCCCCGTGGACGCCTGTCGAGGGAAGTTCTATCGCAAAATCGCCGCGCGCACTCAGCCTCCGGCAAAAGGAGGCAGCATCTCGACCACTGTGCCCGGGCGTACGACGACCGTGTCGGGGTCCTGCGAACGGACCGGCTGGTCGCCCACCAGCACCGAGCAGACCCCCACCGTGCGCGCCATCTGCTCGCCCGGGTGCAGCTCCAGCACGCGGGCCACCACCTCGGCCAGGGTCAGCTCGCCGGTGGTCGCCAGCACGTCCTCCGCCGTGCCCGCCGCCGCGCGGGCGCCCGCCCAGTAGCGCACGGTCACGGTCGTCTCACCACGTCGCTGCAGATCCGTCGAGGGGCCCATGCGGGCTATCCTTCCTCATCCCCGGCTGTGGCTCCGGCTGCCGCCGGACCGATCCGCCGGCGCCCGAGGAGGTCCGCGATGAGCGCACTGCTGCTGCTCACGAGCGCGCTGCAGCCCTCCGCCGAGGTGCTCCCGGGGCTCGCGCTCCTGGCCCACTCGGTGCGCATCGTGCCGGCGCAGGGCAGCGCCCTCCTCGACGCCCCGGAGGCCGACCTCGTGCTCGTCGACGGCCGCCAGGACCTCGCCGCCGCGCGCGACCTGTGCCGGCTGATCCGCACCACCGGCTCCGACGCGCCCGTGCTGCTCGTCGTCACCGAGGGCGGGCTCGCCGTCGTCGCCCACGACTGGGGCATGGACGACGTCGTGCTGCACACCTGCGGTCCCGCCGAGCTCGACGCGCGCATCCGGCTCGCGATCGGCCGCGCCAGCGCCGCCACGCCCGACGACCCGGCCGCCCACGTGATCCGGCGCGGCGAGGTCGTCGTCGACGACGCCACCTACACCGCGCGCATCGGCGGGCGCTCCCTCGACCTGACCTACAAGGAGTTCGAGCTCCTCAAGTACCTCGCCCAGCACCCCGGCCGAGTCTTCAGCCGCGAGCAGCTGCTGCAGGAGGTCTGGGGCTACGACTACTTCGGCGGCACCCGCACCGTCGACGTCCACGTGCGCCGGCTGCGTGCCAAGCTCGGCACCGAGCACGAGCACCACATCGGCACCGTCCGCAACGTCGGCTACCGCTTCGTCGTCCCGAGCCGCGACGCGGTCGCGACGGAGACCTCGGCCAGCTCGTCCTGAGCCCCCACTAGGGTCGTCGGCATGGACGCCACCGCCTCGCTGGTCGACGACATCGCCCGGGCGGCCGCGGCCGCCGACGGCGCCGACCCGCTCGACGAGGCGACACGGATCGCCCTCGCCGACGGCGAGGTCTCGCTGATCGCCGAGGACGACGCCTTCGCGCTCCTGCACGCCGGCGACCTCTCGCTGGTGGTCCGGCCGGCGGCCCGCCGCCGCGGGCTCGGCGCCGCGCTGCTCACCCGGGCCGAGTCGTCGTACGACGGCCCGCTGACGGCGTGGTCGCACGGCAACCACCCCGCCGCCGCCCGGCTCGCCGCGCGCCACGGGTGGGAGCGGGTGCGTGACCTGTGGGTGATGCGCCGGCCGACGGCCGACCCGCTCCCGCCGCTGTCCCTGCCCGACGGGGTGCAGATCCGGTCCTACCGCGACGGTGACGCCGACGACGTCGTCGCGGTCAACGCCGCCGCCTTCGCCGAGCACCCCGAGCAGGGGGCGATGGACGCCGCCAACCTCGCCCGCCGGATGGCCGAGCCGTGGTTCGACCCGGCCGGGCTCCTCGTCGCCGAGGACGCGTCGGGAGTCCTCGGCTTCCACTGGACCAAGCAGCACGACGCGCGCCTCGGCGAGGTCTACGTCGTCGGGGTCGCGCCCGCCGCGCAGGGGCGGGGGCTCGGCCGGGCGCTCACCCTGGCCGGGCTGCACCACCTCGCCGGCGCCGGGGTCGACGAGGTGCTGCTCTACGTCGAGTCCGACAACGCCCCCGCCGTCGCCCTCTACTCCCGCCTCGGGTTCGGGCACGCCGAGGCCGACACCCACGTGCAGTACCGCCGCGGCTGACGGGCCTCCGCCGGGGATGCTCGACCCTCAGCGGAGAGGGCGGACGTGCAGGCCGACCTCGGGGTCGACGACGACCTCCTGGGTGGCCGGCATCTCGTCGACCGTCAGGGTCGCGTCGACCGGGACGTTGCGCTTGACCAGGGCGAGCGCGATCGGGCCGAGCTCGTGGTGGCGGGCGCTCGAGCCGACGAAGCCGATGTCGCGGCCGTCGTACGACACCGCGGACCCGGCGGGGGGCAGCCGGTTCTCCGAGCCGTCGAGGTGGAGCAGCACCAGCCGGCGGGGCGGGCGGCCGAGGGTGTGCACCCGCGCGACGGTCTCCTGGCCGCGGTAGCAGCCCTTGTCGAGGTGCACCGCCGAGCCGATCCAGCCGACCTCGTTGGGGATGGTGCGGTGGTCGGTGTCGAGCCCGAGCCTCGGCTCGCCGCGCTCGATGCGCAGCGCCTCGAAGGCCCAGAGCCCACAGGCGGGCCCGGCCGCCTCGGCGTACGCCTCGAGCCGGTCGCGGGGCACGAGGTCGTAGCGGCCACCCGGTCGTGACGGGCCGTCCGCCGGACGCCACATCACGGCGAGGTCGTCGACGAGCGAGACCTCGACGCGGGTCATGAACTTCATCCGCTCGAGCCACTCGACCAGGGCCGGGCCCGCGCCCGGCTCGGTGTGGGCGACGAACGCCTCCCCGTCGTCGACGCCGGTGAAGGCGTGCTCGACGTGGCCCTGCGGGCTCAGCACCAGTGCCTGCGTCCAGACCCCCGGTGCCAGGCCCTCGAAGAACTGGGTGGTCAGGCTGTGCAGCCACGACAGGCGGTCGGGACCGGCGATGCGTACGACGTCGCGGTGCGACAGGTCCACGAAGCCGTCGCCGCGCGCCAGGCTGCGCTGCTCGGTGTTGAAGGAGCCGTAGTGGGCCGCCACGGGGGCGTCGATCCCGTCGCCTGTGACGGCTCCGGGCAGGGAGAGGAGCGGGGACTGCATGCCTCGAGCCTACGCGGCGACCGCCCGCGTCCCCAGCGGCGTCGAGGCGCCCGACTCGGGGGCCTTGAGTCTCCGAGAGACTCAGGGGGCAGCGGCGGAGCAGTCGGCGCAGGTGCCGAAGATCGCGAGGTGCCCGACGTCGACGGAGAAGCCGTCCGCCCCGAGCGCCGCGACGAGCGGGCGCACGATGTCGGGGTCGTAGGAGCGCACCGAGTGGCAGCCGCGGCACACCACGTGGACGTGCTCGTGCTCGCCGGTGGAGTGGTAGGTCGGGGCGCGGTCGCTGAGGTGCGTGTGGCGCACCAGGCCGAGCTCCTCCAGCACCTCGAGCGTGCGGTAGACGGTCGAGGCGTTGACCGAGCTGACCTGCCCCCGTACGTGGGCCAGCACCTCGTCGGGCGTGGCGTGGCGCAGCTCCTCGACCGCGTGCAGGATCAGCTCGCGCTGCGGGGTGAGGCGCAGCCCCTGCTCGCGCAGCCGGGTGGCGAGGTCGTCGCTCATGGGGGCTCAGGCCCTCTTCAGCCGCGCCCAGAGGTGCGGCTGGAGCTCCTGGCCGACGGCCGCCATGTCGTAGGCGTAGAGCAGGTCGCCCTCGACGTTGCCGTACATCCGCGAGCCGGCCGTGACCTCCTTGGCGGTCTCGGTGTAGGACACGCCGGCGGTGTGCATCTCGAGCTTGCCGCCCTCGGCCGCGCCGTACCAGATCTCGGTGAAGCCGATGTTGTGCGCGAGCAGCAGCTCGATCCTGCCCGGCTCGGGGCACCGCAGGAAGCCGGTCTCCATCGCCGCGTCGCGGACGAACTCGCCCTGCTCGTCGACGATCCACGAGCGCGACATGTAGTGGAAGAACGGGCGGCCGTCGTGGGTGAAGATCAGCTCCTGGCCGAACTGGAACGGCTCGATCGTCGGGTAGTCGCCGTGGCCGTTGCCGTGCCACGTGCCGAGCAGCCACGCGACGGGGCCGCAGTTGGGATGCAGGTTGTCCGGCAGCTCGAAGGGCATGGGTTCACTCTAGTGTGGGCGCATGCCTCGCCCACTGGTCGTCAAGGTCACCTGCGGTGCCGAGGACCCCGAACGCCTCAACCAGGGCTTCACGGTCTCCGCGGCCGCCGCGGCGTCCGGCGCCGAGGTCTCCCTCTGGCTGACCGGCGACGCGGCCTGGTTCGGCGTGCCGGGCCGCGCCGAGGAGTTCGAGCTCGACCTCGCCACGCCCCTCGACCAGCTGATGGCCGCCGTCCTCACCACCGGCACGATCACCGTCTGCTCGCAGTGCGCCGCCCGCCGGGGGATCGTCGCCGGCGACCTCCGCGAGGGTGTCACGATCGCGGGAGCCGCCGTCTTCGCCGAGCAGGTCCTCGGCGACGGCGTCCAGGCGCTCGTCTACTGACGCGAGCCTCACCCGGCGTTCACCTTCCGGTGCCACACTGGCGACATGTCCGACCCGGCCACCCTGACCAGCGCTGTGTCCCCCTCGGCGGAGGAGGGACCGGTCACCCAACCGTTCGGGCACCCCACCGACACCTTCGACGTCGAGCCGCCCTACCGCCCCGACGCCGAGGCGATCCAGGCCGTGGAGAAGTTCGACGACCGGTTCATCGACCGCGAGATCTCCTGGGTGCGCTTCAACCAGCGCGTCCTCGAGCTCGCCGAGGACCCCGCCCTGCCGCTGCTCGAGCGCGCCCGCTTCCTCGCGATCTTCGCCAGCAACCTCGACGAGTTCTTCATGGTCCGCGTCGCCGGTCTCAAGCGCCGCATCGCCGCGGGCGTCGCCGTACGGGCCGCCAGCGGGTTGATGCCGCGCGAGCAGCTCGAGCGGCTGTGGGTCGAGAGCCGGCAGCTGATGGAGCGCCACGCCCGCGCGCTCGGCGACCTCCTCCCCGAGCTCGGCGCGCAGGGCATCGAGATCCTGCGCTGGTCCGAGCTCGACCGCGACGAGCAGAAGGTGTGCAAGAAGCTCTTCAAGGACCGGATCTTCCCCGTCCTGACCCCCCTCGCGGTCGACCCGGCCCACCCGTTCCCCTACATCTCCGGGCTGTCGCTCAACCTCGCGGTCGTCGTACGCCACCCCGAGACCGGCACCGAGCACTTCGCGCGCGTCAAGGTGCCGCCGACCTTCGGGCGCTTCGTCGGGCTCGGCAACCAGCGCTTCGTGCCGATCGAGGACGTCATCGGCGAGCACCTCAAGAAGCTGTTCCCCGGCATGGACGTGCTCGGCTCGCACACCTTCCGGGTCACCCGCAACGAGGACCTCGAGGTCGAGGAGGACGACGCGGAGAACCTCCTCAAGGCGTTGGAGAAGGAGCTGCAGCGGCGCCGCTTCGGCCCGCCCGTGCGCCTCGAGGTCGAGGAGTCGATGGACCCCAAGGTCCTCGACCTGCTCGTCTCCGAGCTCGGGGTCGGCCGCGGCGAGGTGGTCTCGCTGCCCGGCCCGCTCGACCTCACCGGACTGCACTCCATCGCCGACCTGCCGCGCGACGACCTCAAGTACGCCGCGTTCCTGCCCACCACCCACCCGAGTCTGGCCGAGGTCGAGTCGTCCTCCCCCGTCGACGTGTTCGACGCGGTGTCGCGCCGCGACGTGCTGCTGCACCACCCCTACGACTCCTTCGCCACCTCGGTGCAGCGCTTCCTCGAGCAGGCGGCCGCCGACCCGCACGTGCTGGCGATCAAGCAGACGCTCTACCGCACGTCCGGTGACAGCCCGATCATCGAGGCGCTCATCGACGCCGCCGAGGCCGGCAAGCAGGTCCTGGTGGTCGTCGAGATCAAGGCCCGCTTCGACGAGCAGGCCAACATCCGCTGGGCGCGCAAGCTCGAGCAGGCCGGCTGCCACGTCGTCTACGGCCTCGTCGGCCTCAAGACGCACTGCAAGCTGTCGATGGTCGTCCGCGACGAGCCCGTGGGCATCCGGCGCTATGTCCACCTCGGCACGGGCAACTACAACCCCAAGACCGCCCGGCTCTACGAGGACCTCGGCCTGCTGACCGCCGACCCCGAGATCGGCGAGGACGTCGCGCTGCTGTTCAACAACCTGTCGGGCATCAGCCGCAACCGCACCTACGACCACCTGCTCGTCGCGCCCCACAGCGTGCGCGACGGCCTGATCGCGCAGATCCACCAGGAGATCGCCCACCACCAGGCCGGCCGCCCAGCCGGCATCCGGTTCAAGGCCAACTCGGTGGTCGACGAGGCGGTGATCGACGCGCTCTACCTCGCCTCGCAGGCGGGCGTACGCGTCGAGATGCTCATCCGCGGCATCTGCGCCCTGCGACCCGGCGTGCCCGGCCTGTCCGAGACCGTGCGGGTGCGCTCGATCCTGGGCCGTTTCCTCGAGCACAGCCGCATCTTCTGGTTCGACAACGGCGGCGAGCCGGCGGCCTGGATCGGCTCGGCCGACATGATGCACCGCAACCTCGATCGCCGCGTCGAGGTGCTCGTACGCCTCAGCGACCCGCACGTCGTCCAAGCCATCCGGAGCCTGCTCGACCTCGCCCTCGACCCCGACACGACCGCATGGGAGCTCGGGTCCGACGGCGAGTGGGTGCTGCACCGTGGCCGGCGCCACCTCCAGGACGAGCTCATCGCGCGCCAGCGCGCCCGGCGGCGCTGAGCGCCGCGTCACACCAGCCCCCCGACGGCGGCCCGAGGTTGCGTTCTCGACCCGATCACCCCCTAGCATGAACCACGGTTCATCCGCCCCCCGTTCGGAGTTCACCGTGCGTCTGAAGTTCCGCCCTGTCGACAGTTCGTTCTACGACCTCTTCAGCGAAGCCGCCAACCACCTCGTCCTCGGATCCCAGCTCCTCAGCGAGATGCTGTCGGTCGGCAACTCGAAGGCAGAGATCGCCCAGCGCATGCGCGAGGCCGAGCACGCAGCCGACGAGACGACCCACTCGATCATCCGGCGGGTCAACAGCACGTTCGTCACCCCGTTCGACCGCGAGGACATCTACTCCCTCGCCTCGGCGCTCGACGACGTGATGGACATGATGGACGAGGCTGTCGACCTGGTCCTGCTCTACGAGGTCACCTCCCTGCCGCCGGAGACCACCCAGCAGGTCGAGGTGCTGCAGCGCTGCGCCGAGCTCACGGCCGCCGCGATGCCGCAGCTGGAGTCGATGGGCTCGCTCGACGAGTACTGGATCGAGATCAACCGTCTCGAGAACACCGGTGACAAGTCCTACCGCCGGATCCTGGCCAACCTGTTCAGCGGCGAGTACGAGGCCCTCGAGGTGCTCAAGCTGAAGGACATCGTGGAGTCCCTCGAGGGGGCGATCGACGCGTTCGAGAAGGTCGCCAACATCGTGGAGCAGATCGCCGTCAAGGAGTCCTGACCCTGATGGAGATCGGGATCATCATCGCGGTCGTCGTCGTCGCCCTGGTTTTCGACTACACCAACGGCTTCCACGACGCGGCCAACGCGATCGCGACGTCCGTGTCGACGGGCGCCCTCAAGCCGCGGGTGGCCCTCGCCATGGCGGCGGTCATGAACTTCGTCGGAGCCTTCCTGGGCCAGAAGGTCGCCCACACGGTGTCCGACACGATCGATCCGGGGCCGGGAAGCCACGGCCTGGTGATCGTGATGTGCGGCCTGCTCGGCGCGATCACCTGGAACCTGATCACCTGGTACTACGGCCTGCCGTCGTCGTCCTCGCACGCGCTCATCGGCGGCCTCGTCGGCGCCGCCGTCGCGGCCGGCGCGAGCGCCAACTGGACCATCGTGCTGGAGAAGGTCGTCATCCCGATGTTCCTCTCCCCGCTCGTCGCGTTCAGCCTCGGCTTCGCGCTGATGATCGGCATCATGTGGGCCTTCCGCAACGCCAACCCCGGGCGCGCCAACCGCGGCTTCAAGGTCGCCCAGACCGTCTCGGCCGCCGCCATGGCGCTCGGCCACGGACTGCAGGACGCCCAGAAGACGATGGGCGTCATCTTCCTGGCGCTGCTCACCGGCGGCTACGTCGCCGAGTCCGACGGCCTCCCGCTGTGGGTGATCTTCGCCGCGGCCGGCGCGATCTCGCTCGGCACCTGGTCCGGCGGCTGGCGCATCATGCGCACCCTCGGGCGCCGCATCATCCACCTCGACCCGCCGCGCGGCTTCGCCGCCGAGTCGGTCGCCGCGTCGGTGCTCTACACGACGTCCTACGTCTTCGAGGCCCCGATCTCGACCACCCACACGATCACCTCCGCGGTCATGGGCGTCGGCGCCACCAAGCGCCTCTCCGCCGTCCGCTGGGGCGTGGCGAAGTCGATCCTCACCGCCTGGGTGCTGACCTTCCCGGCCGCCGCCCTCGCCGCCGCGATCTGCTACTGGGTGGCTCACCTCTTCCTCCCCTGACGCGGCCTCCTCTGGCTGCTCCCTGTGGGGTGGTGGTGGTAGTGAGGGACGGTCTGGTCGGAAAACCGGTCCCCGGCCACCCATTGCGTCCCTCACTACCCGGACATGGAGCCAGTTGGCCGACGGGGCCGTACGCCGCGCGCAGCCGAGCGACGAACCCGTCCCGATCGGCAAGGTCCCCGGCCTACGACCGTCGCGGGGCAACTGGCCCTAGGGTGTCGTCGGCACGCCCGTCCGACCGAGGAGACACCATGCGCCCGCCCACAGCCGTCACCGCCCTCATCGCCATCGCTGTCGCCGCAGGGATGGCCACGCCCGCCCGCGCCGCACTCCCGGCGCAGGACCCCACGGCGCTCTACCCCCTGACCTCGGGGGCCATCGGTGCCTACACCTACGACGCACAGGTAGGACCGGGGATCGGATTCCTCGACGAGCCCGCACTCTGCACCCGGATCGTGTTCACTCACACCACTATCGCGGAGCCGTCGGTGTCCGAGGACTGTCGGCGCCTCTACGGCGACTCCGTGCTGCGCAAGGGCTACGTGCTCGTGGATTCCGGGGCCCTCTTCGCTGCGGGAGATGACCCCAACTTCATCAACTACGACTTCTACGCCACCGCGCCCAAGGTCCAGCGGGTCGTCTTCAAGAGCAAGGGCCGTGGCACGGTGAAGCTCTCGCGCCGCAACAGCGTCGTCCACTCGATCAACGGGGAGCGTGTGCGCTTCTTCCCCGACGCCTTCTCGGTCCCCGAGCCCTACAAGGGCACGGACGTCAAGGGCCAGGTCAAGAAGTGCAGGACGGTGGTCATCAAGGGGAAGAAGAAGAAGCGTTGCTCGTGGAAGACGGTCGCTGGACAGTCGTTCTTCCTGCTGCCCTGATCGACCGTCGGGGCGGCGTGTTCGCGAACCCGACATGCTGACTCCCCCCGGGCCCCCGGGACACGGCCTCAGCCGAAGCGGCCGGAGATGTAGGCCTCGGTCGCCTCGTTGTCCGGGTTGGCGAACATCGTGGGGGTGGCGTTGAACTCCACGAGGTGACCGGGCTTCCCGGCCGCCTTGAGGTTGAAGAAGCCGGTCTCGTCGGAGACGCGGGCCGCCTGCTGCATGTTGTGGGTGACGATCACGATCGTGTAGTCCGCCTTGAGCTGGTGGATCAGGTCCTCGATGGCGGCGGTCGAGATCGGGTCGAGGGCCGAGCACGGCTCGTCCATCAGCAGCACCTGCGGCTCGACGGCGATCGCGCGGGCGATGCACAGGCGCTGCTGCTGGCCGCCGGAGAGGCCCATGCCGGGCTTGTCGAGGCGGTCCTTGACCTCGTTCCAGAGGTTGGCGCCCTTGAGCGAGCGCTCGACGATGTCGTCGGCCTCGGCCTTCCTCATCTTCTTGGAGTTGAGCCGGTTGCCGGCCAGCACGTTCTCGTAGATCGACATCGTCGGGAACGGGTTGGGCCGCTGGAAGACCATCCCGATCTGGCGGCGTACGGCGACCGGGTCGACCGCGGTGTCGTAGAGCGACTGCCCGTCGACGGTCACCTTGCCCTCCACCCGCGCGCCGGGGATGACCTCGTGCATCCGGTTGAGCGAGCGCAGCACGGTGGACTTGCCGCAGCCGGACGGGCCGATGAAGGCGGTCACCGAGCGCGCCTTGATGTGCATGGTGACGCCCTCGACGGCGAGGAAGTCGCCGTAGTAGATGTCGAGGTCGGAGACGTCGATGCTCTTGGCCATGGTGGGGAGCTCCTAGGGGGCTGCGAGGGCCGGCCGCTCAGCGGCCGGTCTTGGGGGCGAACGCCCTGCCGACGACCCTCGCGAGGAGGTTGAGCGACATGACGATGAGGATGAGGAACAGGGCGGCGCCCCAGACGCGGTCGGTCCAGATCTCGCCGTACTTGAAGTGCGTCGTCTGGCCGAGCGACTGGAAGATGTAGACCGGCAGGGTCTGCACCGCCCCGTCGAAGGGGTTCCAGTTGGCGGCCCGCGAGGTGCCCAGGATCAGCAGCAGCGGCGCGGTCTCGCCGGCGACGCGGGCGATGGCCAGCGTCACGCCGGTGACGATGCCGGCGACGGCCGTCGGCAGCACGACCTTGACGATCGTCCGCCACCGCGGCACGCCGAGGGCGTACGACGCCTCGCGCAGGTCGTCGGGCACAAGCTTGAGCATCTCCTCGACCGAGCGGATGACCGTCGGCAGCATGAGCAGCGCGAGCGCGACCGACCCGCCGATGCCCAGGCGGGGCAGCGGGTCGCCGGTGACGACGATGAACAGCGCGACCGCGAAGAGGCCAGCCACGATCGAGGGGATGCCGGTCATCACGTCGACGAGGAACGTGATCACCTTGGCCAGCCGGTTGCCCTTGCCGTACTCCACCAGGTAGATCGCGGTGAGCAGGCCGATCGGGACGGCGATGACCGCCGCGATGCCGGTCACCAGGATGGTGCCCATGATCGCGTGGTAGATGCCCCCGCCGACGCCGAGCAGCGCCCGGCCGCTCATGTCGTCGTGGAGGAACTGCGGCGTCAGCACGGGCGCACCGCGCGCCACCACGGTCCACATCAGGCTGACGAGCGGCGCCATGGCCACCACGAACGCCGTCCACATGAACGTGCGCAGGAGCGTGTCGGTGGCCTTGCGCGGTCCCTCGACGGCGCGCGTCCAGCCGTAGAGCCAGCCGGTGTGGGCCACCCACGCCACCAGCAGTCCGCCGATCGGGCCGAGGCCCAGCAGCACCGCCAGCGCGCCCAGCGCGAGCGAGCACACGCCGACGAGGAGCGGGGCGACCCGGGGCAGCGTGCCGCCGGTCAGCGGGCCGAGCCGGTCGACCGGGCGCGCCCCGTCGGGACCCTTGTCGAGGCCCTTGCCGGGACCCTTGTCGAGGTCGTCGAGGCCGTCGTCGAGATCGGTCGTCAGGCTCATCCCTTCACCTGCCCGCGCGTCGCGACCCAGCGGCCGAGGAAGTTGACGGCGAACGTCAGGACGAAGAGGGCCAGGCCGGCGAAGATCAGCACGTTGATCTTGAGGCCGGCGGCGTTCGCGTAGTTGTTGGCGATGCTCGCCGCGATGGTGTTGGGGTTGGTCGAGGAGATGACGTCGAAGCTGATGATGGCGCCGGTGGCCGAGAGCACCATCGCCACGGCCATCGTCTCGCCGAGGGCGCGGCCCAGGCCGAGGAGCAGCGCGGCGACGATCCCCGACCGGGCGTAGGGCAGCACCGCCAGTCGGATCATCTCCCAGCGGGTCGCGCCGAGGGCGAGGGCGGCCTCCTCGTGCATCGTCGGCGTCTGCGCGAAGATCTCACGCAGGATGGCGGTGACGATCGGCAGCGCCATCAGTGCCAGCACGATGGAGGCGGTGAGCAGGGTCCGCCCCGAGCTCGACACCGGTCCGTCGAAGAGCGGGATCCAGCCGAGCCAGTCGTTGAGCCAGTCGTAGATCGGCACCAGGCGCGGCGCCAGCACCGCGATGCCCCACAGGCCGAAGACCACCGACGGGACGGCCGCCAGCAGGTCGACGAGGTAGCCGACCGGCTTGGCCAGCCGCCGGGGCGCGTAGTGCGAGATCACCAGCGCGAGCCCGATGGCCAGCGGCGTCACGATCACCATGGCCAGCGCGGCCGAGAAGACGGTGCCGAACAGCAGCGGGCCGACGTACGACCAGATGCTCGGCTTGCCGTAGGCCTGCTCGCCGGACGCCTCGAGCGCCGGCAGGCCCTGGAGCACCAGGAAGACGGCGACGCCGGCGAGCATGCCGACGACGAGCAGGGCCGCTCCGAGCGCGGTGCGGCTGAAGACCGCGTCCCCCACGCGGGTGGTCCGGGCGCGTTGTCCCGAGTCGGGGACGGGCTCCTGGATCGCGGTGGTCACTGTGCTCCTCCGGGGTGACGACGTGTCGGACGGGGTCGGGCCCGGTGGCCCGACCCACGCCTCGGTGCTGTGGGCGGCTCAGCCTGCCGAGATGGTGTCGACGATGGCCTGCGCCTCGGAGATCACCGTGGCGGTGAGGGGCGCCGAGCCGGCCTCGCTCTGGCCCATCTCCTGGCCCTCGTCGCTGAGGATGTAGGTGAGGTAGGCCCTGACGTTGGACGCGGTCGCCTCGTCGTCGTAGGACTCGCACGCGACCATGTAGGACGTCAGGACGATCGGGTAGACCCCGGCCTCCTCGGTCGTGTAGTCGAGCTCGTAGGCCATGTTGACCGCGGAGTCCTCGTCGAGCCGGGGCGACACCTCGAAGATCTTGGCGGCCGCCTCGGCGCTCGGTGCGACGAACTCGTCGCCGACGCCGATGTGGGCCTGGCCCAGGCCGCCGGCCTGGCTGGCGTCGGCGTAGCCGATGGTGTGGGGGGCGTCGGTGACGACCTGCACGACGCCCGAGGTGCCCTTGCCGCTCTCGCCGCCGGCCTCGTTGGGCCACTGCTCGACCTCGCCGTGCGGCCAGGCGTCGCCGGCCACGGTCGACAGGTAGTGGGTGAAGTTGCCGGTGGTGCCCGACTCGTCGGAGCGGTGGACGGGGGTGATGTCCTCGCTCGGCAGGTCGGCGTCCGGGTTGTCCGCGACGATGGCCTCGTCGTCCCAGCGGGTGATGTCGCCGGCGAAGATGCGGGCCAGCGTCTCCGGCGAGAGGTTGAGCTCGTCGACGCCCTCGAGGTGGTAGACCACCGCGATCGGCGAGACGTAGTTGGGGATGGTGATGGGCTCCGAGCCGCACCTCTCGGTCGCGGCGCTGAGCTCGCCCTCCTCGTCGTCGAGGTAGGAGTCGGTGCCGGCGGTCGGGAAGCCGCCGGAGATGAAGTTCTCCCGGCCGCCGCCGGAGCCGACGGGGTCGTACGACACGGTCACGCCGGGCGCGACCTCGCTGAAGCCGACCATCCAGGCGTTCTGCGCGGACTCCTGCGAGGAGGCGCCGCCGATGGCGAGCTCACCGGAGAGGTCGGCGAAGTCTCCGTCCCCCGGCCCGCCGGTGGCGGCGGCCGCCTCGTCGGCGGAGTTGCCGCCTCCGCAGGCGGTCAGGGACAGGGAGAGGGTGAGCACGGCGACGCTCGGGGCGAGCAGCGTGCGGAGGGAGGTGCGGTTCACGTCGGTCGCTCCTGCTGGAGGTCTGAGGGGTGCTGACGACCAGAAGGTAGGCAGCGCAGGAGAACGACCACCGCGCCGACGGTGAACGCGCGGTGAACTCGGCCGGACCGGTTGGCGTCAGGGCTGCACGAGCTGCGACGCCACGACCCGGCCCTCGCGGTGGTGGGCGATGAGCATCGCACCGGGCTCGAGGGTGACGTCGGGCACCTCGAGCGCGTCGAGCACGGTCGGCAGCACCGGCCGGTGGGTGCAGAGCACCGCGCCCCCTCCGTCGACGTCGTCATCGAGGAGGGCGTCGACGAGGTCCACGACGGCCTCGACCGTGGCGTCCTCCTCGCTCAGCTCGTCGTGGAGCACGACGGGGCAGCCCGCCACGTCGGCGTACGGCGCCACCGTCTGCACGCAGCGGGTGCTGGAGGAGGAGTGGACGGCCGTCACGCCGAAGGCGGCGAGCAGGGGCACGAGCCGCTGCGCCTGGGACTCGCCGAGCTGGACGAGTGGGCGGAGCCGGTCGTCCTTCGTCCACCCGCCGCGCGCGCGGGCCTTGCCGTGGCGCAGCACGACCAGCGGGCGGGTGCGGCGCCGCAGCGGGTGCGCCTCGTCGAGGGTGTCGCGGTCGTAGGGGTAGGTCAGCCGGTCGCGGGCGGCCTGCCGGTCCACCCACTCCACGGCGTCGATCTCGTCGTTGGCGCGGTAGCCGGCGACGTCGTCGCTCCCCACCGCCCGCGCGGTCCAGTAGTCCACGGACTTCCATCGACCAGTGGACATCCGGTAGCGCTGCCGGGGCAGCGCGGGCCCGAGGCACACGTCGAGGCCGGTCTCCTCGGCGACCTCGCGCACGGCCGCGGTGACGGCGTGCTCGCCGGGGTCGAGCTTGCCCTTGGGGAAGGACCAGTCGTCGTACTTGGGACGGTGCACCAGCAGCACCTCGCCACCCTTGCGGGTCACCACGGCTCCGGCAGCGCGCACGTCGCGGGACTCCATGCCAGTAGTCTCACACCCACCGCGACCCGCGAGGAGTGCTGCGCCGCCTCTCGCGCCGCGCGAGGTGCTCAGTCCTGCGGCTTGCGGGGGGTGACCCCGAGGATGCGGTCGATCTCGTCCTGCGAGAGGTGCTCGTCGGCCTCGCTGGCGGCGATGATCAGCGTGGTCGTGAGCTCGACCTCGCCGAGGAGGTCACCGTCCTCGAGGGTCACGTCGAACTGGTCGTGCATCCGTCACCCTCCTGACTCCCCTGACGGCACATCTGGCTCGCGTCGACTCTAGTGTTCGTGACAAGTGTGGCGGACTCCCGGGCGCCGCACATGACCCGAATGTGTCAAGTGTGCCCGCAAAACGGCTCTGGCCCCACCCCGCTAAGGGGGAGGGGCCAGAGTCGGATCAGATCTGGAACAGGTCCAGCGTCAGCCGATCAGAGCGGACGGACGTTCTCCGCCTGGGGGCCCTTGGGACCCTGGGTGACGTCGAACTCGACCTTCTGGTTCTCGTCCAGCGACTTGTAGCCGTTGGACTGGATGGCCGAGTAGTGCACGAACACGTCGTCGCCGCCGTCCTCCTGCGCGATGAAGCCGAAACCCTTCTCGGCGTTGAACCACTTCACGGTGCCTTGAGCCATGTGCTCGGTACTCCTGTTTATCGGAACGAGAAGCCGTCGCTTCGACGGCCCCGCAGCAAGTGCGGTGACACGTCGCTCCGACTTACAAGCTGGAAGGGCCCGAAGAGGGAAACGCCGTTGGATCACAAACTCCGCGGGCGTCAACCTGCTGGAACTTGCACCTGTTGCACGACAGACACTACCAAGAAATCCCGCGACGTCACCGGTCCGAAGGGACCTGTTGACGAACATCCGGCGAACGGGCCTGCCGACCGGCCCCTCGACACGCCCTGACACCATCGCGAGGTGACCACCGACGCGGTCCTCCCGGACCTCCCCCGCGTGGCCGTCTGCGGCATCAGCCTCGAGGCGTCCACCTTCTCCCCCGCTCTCACCACCGCTGCGATGCTCGCTCCCCGCCGCGGCCGCGAGGTGCTCGACGCCTGGCCGTTCTGGGCGGCCGGCGGCGCGCTCGCCGACCGGGCGGAGTGGATCGGCATCCTGCAGGCCCGCAGCATCGCGGGCGGCGCGATCCCGGCCGACGACTACGCCCAGCTCAAGGCCGAGGTCCTCGCCGGGCTCGTCGCCGCGGTGGGCGAGGCGCCGCTCGACGGCGTCGTCCTCGACATGCACGGCGCCGCGAGCGTCGTCGGCCTCGACGACATGGAGGGCGACCTCGCGGTGGCCGTGCGGGCCGTGGTGGGCCCCGACTGCCTCATCAGCAGCGGGATGGACCTGCACGGCAACGTCTCGCGCACCCTCGCCGAGACCGTCGACCTGCTGACGACCTACCGGACCGCACCCCACGTGGACTGGCAGGAGACCAAGGAGCGCGCCGCGCGCAACCTCCTCGACCGCCTCGCGCTGCCGTCGGGACGCCGCCGCCCGGCGAAGGCCTGGGTGCCCGTGCCCATCCTCCTGCCGGGCGAGATGACCAGCACCCGCCAGGAGCCCGCGACGAGCCTCTACGCGCGCGTGCCGGAGATCGAGGCGCTCGACGGGATCCTCGACGCCGGCATCTGGATCGGCTACCCGTGGGCCGACGAGCCGCGCAACGGCGCGGTCGTGATGGTGCTCGGCGACGACGCCGCCCTGGCGATGGCCGAGGCGAGCGCACTCGCGAGCGAGCTGTGGGAGCGACGCGAGGAGTTCGGCTTCGTCGCCCCGACCGGCACGCTGGCCGAGGTGCTGGCGGCCGCGATCGCCTCCGCCGAGGCGCCCTATGTCATCTCCGACTCGGGCGACAACCCGACCGCGGGCGGCGCCGGCGACGTCACGTGGACGCTCGCCCGGCTGCTCGAGAGCGAGGGGCTGCTCGCGAGCGGCAAGCGCGCGATCTACGCCTCCATCCCCGACGCGACCGGCGCGCTCGCGGCCGCGGAGGCCGGCGTCGGGGCCGACGTACGCCTCACCGTGGGAGCACGCGTCGACGCGCGGCCCGAGCCGCCGGTGGAGGTGTCGGGACGGGTGGTCGCCGTCGTGCCGTCCGAGGACAACCTCGAGGTCGTGGTGCGCACCCCCGCCGTGGACGTGGTCGTGACCCGCCGGCGCAGGCCCTACCACCTCGAGTCCGACTTCACCCGGCTCGGCCTGGACCCCCGGGGCGCCGACATCGTGGTGGTCAAGATCGGCTACCTCGAGCCGGAGCTGTTCGACCTGGCCGCCGACTGGATGCTCGCGCTCACCCCGGGAGGGGTCGACCAAGACCTCGTGCGGCTCGGCCACCGGCGGGTCCGGCGCCCGATCTTCCCCCTCGACGACGTCTCGGACGTCGACCCCCTCGCGGAGGCCGAGCTCTTCCCCGGCGACACCGGCTCAGCGACCCAGGGCTGACAGCACCTCCGCGACCACGGCGGCGCTCGTCACGCTGCGCGGAGCCTCGTCGTAGCCCGGCGACACGCCGGCGCGGGCGACCGGCGCGGCCGCCCGCAGGTGCACCTCGCGGGCGCCGGTCTCGGCGACGACGCGGGCCACGTTGTCCGGGCGCACGCCTCCGCCGACGGCGATGCGGACCTCGTCGCCGCCCCGCCGGACCAGCTCGGCGAGCTCGGTCAGGTGGTCGAGCGCGGGCCCGGGTCCACCGGCCGTGAGCACCCGGGTGATGCCGAGGTCGGCGAGCAGCGCCAGCGCGGACAGCCGGTCGGGCACGGAGTCGAAGGCCTTGTGGAAGGTGACCGGTGCGTCCCCGCAGGCCGCGACCAGGCGGCGTACGGCCGCCGCGGCGACGGTGCCGTCTGGCTCGAGCGTGCCGAGGACGAACCCGAGGCGAACCGACTCCTCCAGCGCGGCGCGGGTGGCCTCGATGTCGGCCACCATCACGTCGACCTCGGCCGCGGAGTGGACGAAGTCACCGGGTCGCGCGCGCACCAGCACCCGCACGTCCAGGTCGGCGGCCGAGGCCGCGCTGTGCCGGACGAACCCGAGGGTCGGAGTGGTGCCGCCCTCGGCCAGCCCGGCGCACACCTCCACGGCGTCCGCGCCCGCAGCGGCCGCGATCCCGGCGCCCCCGACGTCCTCCAGGCAGATCTCGACGAGGGCGTCCACGGGGCCACGGTAGGCGCTCGGGACGTCCGTCCCAGTCGGACCCCAGCGACGCGAGTCATGATGGACGTCTGGGGTGTGCCCGGACGAGAGGGGGCTGAGCCGTGTTCCACATCGGCGTCCTCGCTCCGCGCCTGCACAGCGCCGCCGAGATGTTGCGCCGGATCGACGAGGTCAGCGCCTCCCACCCGGACGGCCACCAGCAGCCGGAGCTGAGCCTGGTCTGGCAGCCGCTGGCGGGCGGCGCCGACGCGTGGCAGCGCAACGACCCCGACACCGTGCGCACCCAGCTCGCGCTCGGCGCCACCCGGCTGCGGGAGGCGGGCGCCCACTTCTTCGTCTGCCCCGACGACACGGCGTACGCCCCGCTCGACGAGCCCGGCGCCGACCTCGCCCTGCCCGGACTCCACGCGGCCTCGGTGGTGGCCGCCGAGGCGCAGCGACACGGGTACGCCAGGGTCGGCGTGCTCGGCACCCGCTGGACGCTGGAGTGGCGCCGCTACGCCGACGAGCTCGAGCCGATGGGCATCGCCGCCGTGCCGCTCGCACTGACCGACCAGACGACCTTGCACTCCATCGTCTTCGACGAGCTCGTGCACGGGAGGACCTCGCTGCGCTCGCGCGACGTCGTGCTCGAGCTCATCGACGGACTGCGACTGCACCGCTGCCAGGCGGTGGTCCTCGGCTGCTCCGAGCTGGGGGCACTGGTCACGCCCGCCGTCTCCCCGCTGCCGCTCCTCGACACGACCCGGCTGCTGGCCGACGCCGCCACCGCGGTCGCCGTGGGCGACGCACCGCTGCCGCACTGGCGCGGCGGCCCGGGCGAGCCGGCACCCGGGACCACCTCCCCCGACGTCCGCACCGCCACGCGCTGACGCGCGCCGACACGCGCCGACGCGCGCCGACACGTGGAATGGGGGCTCCCGGAGACCGGGAACCCCCATCCACGCGCGCCAGGATCACTGCATGACGAACAGGTCCTTGTAGTTCGGCGCGCCGATCGAGCCATCGCCCGTCGGATTGCCGACCTTGGTGCCGAACACGAACAGGTCGTTGCGGTAGGCGGTCGGGATGATCGGGAAGTACTCCGTCATGATCTTCTCGTCCAGGTCGCCCCACGCGTCAGCCTGCTCGTCGAGCGGCAGCGTGTTGATGCGGTCCATCTCCTCGTCGACCGACTCCTCGGAGAAGTAGGCGGTGTTGTAGACCGCGCCGGTCCGGGCGAGCGAGGGCAGGACCGTGGAGCCTGACGGCCAGTCCGAGCACCAGTTGACGCCCCGGAAGTTGAGCTTCTTGTTGACCTTGTTGTCGGGGTCGAGCCAGATGTTGTAGGGCGACTCCTGCACCGGGATCGCCTTGACCGAGAAGCCGGCGGCCTCGAAGCCCTTGGTGGTCTGGTCCTGGGCCGCCTTGGCCAGCGGGTCGACCTCGTAGTAGATCATGGTGATCGGGTAGGGGGTCTCGACACCGGCCTCCTCCAGGAGGGCCTTGGCCTTCTCCGGGTCGTAGGTGATCTGCTCACCGTCGACCTGGAAGTCCTTCTTGCCGGCCATCCCGGGCGGCATCAGCGAGTTGGCCGGGACGCGGGTGACACCGGGCACCTCGCCGCTGGCGATCCACACGTCCTCGTAGGGGTAGGCGTAGGCGAGCGCCTTGCGGACCTCGATCTCGGGGATCTTGGTGTAGTCCGGGGTCAGCGTGGAGACGCACTGCGAGGTCTGCTGGACCAGGCGGTCACCGAGCTGGTCGTTGGCGTCGTTGTACTTGTCCGAGCCGAGCGCGGTGGCCACGGCCGTCTGGCTGTCGGCGTTGTCGGAGAGCATGATCTCGTCGACCTTGGCCTGGTCCTGGTTGAACTTGAAGACGAACCCGTCGGCGTACTGGTGACGACCCGGGTCGGAGTCAGCAGCCCACTGGTCGTTCTTCACCACGACCAGCTCCTCGTTGGGCTTGAAGCTCTCGATCTTGTAGGGACCGTTGGACAGCGGCTTGGTGCCGTAGTTCGGCGGCTCGGAGGCGTCGCCGAGGGGCGCGGGGCCCATCGCCATGAACGCGCCCCAGTAGTCCATGTCCGGGAACGGCTGCGACATCGAGATGGTGATGTCCTGGCCGTCGACCGCGATCCCGTCCCACTCCTTGCAGTCCGGGTCCTTGGCCGTGTAGGGACCCGCGTAGTCCTCGGCACCCGCGAAGTAGGTCTTGGAGTACTCGGTGCCCGGACCGGACGGGAACGCCTCGGAGTCGAGCGAGCGGCAGATGCCGAACGCGACCTCCTCGGCCGTGACGGGCTTGCCGTCCTCCCACGTCGCGTCGTCACGGATGGTGAAGGTCCACTCCGTGTAGTCGTCGTTGGGGGTGCCCAGGTCGGTGGCGAGGTCGGGCACCAGCACGGGCTGGCCGTTCTCGTCACGGATGTACTGGGTCAGCGAGCGGCTCGTGAGCGCCTGCTGGATGGAGTTGCCGGTCACCGACCAACCACCGGTCGGGTCGAGCGAGTTGGGCCCGGGATCGCCAGGCAGGTAGACCGTGATCGTCCCGCCCGCCGACGCTCCTTCGACCTCGGCAGCGGGGCCCTGGCGCTCGGGGTCCTTCGTCCCACCTCCCTGCTCGCTGAAGTCCCTCTCGGTCCCCGACCCGGACTCACCGTCGTCCGACGACCCGCCACCGCAGGCGGCGAGCGTCAGTAGGGCAGCACCGGCAACGAGCGCGAGCGGCTTGTTCCGCTTCATCCTGTCCAGCCTTTCGTCCTCGAGTTGGCCGGGAAGTGTCCTCGGCCCTCTCCAGGACGCTAGGCGGGGAAGGTCCGCCCGCGACGGCGGTGATCGTCACGAAACGGTGACCGTTGGGCCGGGTCGGTAACGGAGGGGTCACGGTGCGCCGGGCGGCGTCCGACGCCCGGGTGCTGCCCCGGACCGTCGTCGACGACCACCACCACGACCGGCTGGCGGCAGCACCCGTCGTGGGTGCACGCCCCGGCGTCACCGACGCTCGCCCGTCCCGGCGCGGTGAGGGGCCCGCGCGCGCGGCGGACCAGCTCGTCCGCGAGGCGATGGTCCTGCTCGTCACCGCCGTCGAGGACCACCACGGCACGGTGCGCCCGCGACTCGTCGCGAGCGACGCCGCGGTCGAGGCCGAGGACGGCGGGGTGGTGGAGCAGGACGTCGGCCTGCATCGCGGCGAGCGCCGGCGTGGGGTCGACACCCAGCTCGTCGGCGAGCCGGCTCCGCAGCGTGGCCAGCACCGCGAGCCCCTCCGCCTGACGGCCGTCGCGGACGAGAGCGACGGCCCAGAGCCCCCAGAGGCGTTCGCGCAGGGGGTGCCGTCCGGCCAGGTCCTCGAGCGCCGCGGCCGCGCTGGACGGGCGGTCGAGGGACAGGTCGATGACGGCCCGGGCGACCCGCGCCTCGAGGCGCAGCTGCTCGAGCCGGTGTCGCTCCGCGACCGCCGCTGGCAGCTCGCCGAGGTCGGCGTAGGCCTCGCCGCGCCACAGCCGCAGCGCGGCGGTGAGCCCCGCCCGCCGGGCCTCGGCGGCCTCGACGCCCGGCCCGACCGGGAGGTCCGGGAGCAGCGCCGGTCGCATCGGGTCGGGCAGGCGGCGCAGCCGCTCCCGCGCGGAGCGTACGGCCGCCTGGAACCGCTCGACGTCGACCTGCTCCGGGTGCACGGCGAGCCGGTAGCCGCTCGCCTCGTGCACGAGCAGCGACGAGGCGGCCCGTGGCCGCCGGCCGGGCTCGAGCAGGCGACGCAGGCCGGCGACGTAGCCCTGCAGCGTGTTGGCGGCACCGGGCGGAGGGGCGCCCTCCCACAGGGCGTCGATGATCCGCTCGGCGGCGACCGGCCGGCCGCGCTCGAGCACGAGCAGGGCCAGGAGGCTGCGCAGCCGTCGCGCGCCCATGGCCACCGGGACGTCGCCGACCCGGGCCGCGCTGGGGCCCAGCACGTCGATCCCGACCTGCGCAGCCAGCATGACCATCCCCCGCCTGTTACCTCACGAGACGTTATGATGGTAACCACCTCGTCACGGGGTTTCGCGAGGACGAGACGCGGGAGGGCTGAGTGGACACCGATCGCCCGGCACCGGGAGCGCTGGAGGAGGTGCGCCACCTCCTCAACACCGACGACCGGTTCCATGGCATCGACCACGGCCAGGACGTCGGCTCCCTCAACCGCTTCCTCGCCCGCGCCGGCTCGGCCTACGCACCCCTCCCGGCCACCGCGGACCTCAGGCCCTACCGCGCCTTCCGCGACGTGGTGCGCGACCTGCTGCTCCGGCCCTCGCCCTCGACCCGATCGGCCTTCAACGACGTCGCCCGCCGCCATCCCGTGCGGGTCGAGGTGGGCGAGCACGCCGCGCGCCTGCGGTGGGCCCGCCCGTCGCGTCCGGCGGCGGTCGAGCGGATCGTCGGCGACGCCGTCGCGATCGTCCACGAGGCGATGCTGACCGGGCAGTGGGAGCACCTGCGCGAGTGCCAGCGCGATGACTGCCGGTGGATCTACTACGACCCCACCCCCACCCACGCGATGCGCTGGTGCAGCACCGACCCCTGCGGCAACGTGATGAAGGTGCGCGCCTACCGCGCCCGGCGGGCGGCCGACGGGCACCACGACCGCGCGCTCTGAGAGGATCGCACCACGCGTGGGTCTGTCGGACGGTTCGCCGGACGCGGAGGCTCGCGCTCCGGGCCTCTAGCTCAATGGGTAGAGCAGCGGACTTTTAATCCGTTGGTTGTCGGTTCGAGTCCGACGGGGCCTACCGAACGCCGGTCGACGCGCGGCTCGCTCAGGCGTCGACGACGTCGATGAGCACCTTGCCGACCGCGCCGGCCTCGACGGCGGCGTGGGCGTCGGCCGTCCGCTCGAGCGGGTAGTGGTGCAGGGGCAGTCCGTGCTCGTCCCCGACGCCCAACGCACCGTCGGCGAGAGCGGCGGTGACGTCCTCCGCCGCGGCCCGGAGGGCGTCCGGTCCGACGGTGTAGAGCAGCACCCACTGGAAGCGGGCGTTGGTGGAGAACGTCTCGCGGACGCTGAGGGTCAGCTCGTCGCCGCCGTTGTTGGCGTAGATCGCGATCGTGCCGCGGGGCCGGATCACCCGGAGGTCGTGGCGGAGGTTGGGTGCGGGCGCCACCTCGACGACGAGGTCGACGCCGGCAGGGACCAGGGCACGCACGGAGCCGACGAGATCGTCCTCGCGGTGATTGACGACGTGGTGCGCTCCGGCAGCCGTCGCGAGCGCCGCCTTCGCGTCGCTGCTCACCGTGGCGACCACCGTCGCGCCGGCCCAGCGCGCCAGCTGGATCGCCGCGTTGCCGACCGCGCCGGCGCCGCCGGCGACGAGCACCGTCATCCCCGCGAGCGCTCCGGGCGAGAGCCGGTCGGGACCGTCCTCGGAGGTCGTCAGCGCGCGATGGGCGGTGACCGCGGGGACGCCGAGGGAGGCGCCGAGGTCGTACGACGCGGCCTCGGGCAGCGGTGCCACGTGGGCGAGCGGCAGCACGACCTGCTCCTGTGCCGTGCCGCCCGGCCGGGTGTGCTGGGCCAGGATCGTCCACACCCGGTCTCCCACGGCGAAGGCGGTGACGCCGGGGCCTACGGCGTCGACCACTCCCGAGCCGTCCTGGCCCGGCACGATCTCGGGGAACGCGAGCTCGCCCATGCCGCCGGCGCGGAACTTCCAGTCCGTGGGGTTGACCCCGGCGCGCACGATCCTCACCCGGACCTCGCCCGGGCCGGGCTCCTCGGCCGTCCGCTCGACCAGCCGGAGCACCGACGTGTCACCGCTCTCGGAGTAGACCACTGCTCGCATCCCGTCATCCTCGCCCGGCGTCGCGTGGCGGACAACCGCCTCCCGGGTGCGCCCGGGCTTGACCAATCCGCGACAATGGGAGCATCCGCCAGCCTGAGCACGACCGGAGTCACATGCCCGCGCCTTCGCCCGCCGCCCTCGACGCACCGACAGGCAGCCGGCGACGGTGGACGTCGCGGCCCTACACGTTCCTGGTGGCCAACGCGATCCTGATCGGCATCGTCACGTTCGCCACGAGCATGCTGCTCGACCGGCCCGTCGCCGACCCCGAGGGGAGCTTCCTCGGCCCGTCGTGGGTGCGCCTGCCGGTCCTGTGCGCGGCGGCCATCGTGCTCGACCTGCTCCCCCAGGCGCTGTGGCGGGGGCGCCTCGACCCGGCCCGCACCGTCGCCGCGATCCGGGACCGCCTGCGTACGCACTGGACCCGCGCCCGCCTGCAGCTCGTCATCGTCGGCATCTCGGGCTTCTACGTGGTCTACGTCGCCTACCGCAACCTCAAGTCGCTGCTCCCGCTGGTGCGCGAGGTGAAGTTCGACAGCGAGCTGCGTGCCCTCGACCGCTTCCTGCTCCTCGGCCACGACCCGTCGACCCTGCTCCACGACATCCTCGGCACCGGCATCGCGGCGCACCTGCTGTCCGCGGTCTACCTCGCCTACATCCCGCTCGTCGCGATCCTGGTCACCGTCTGGCTGGTCTGGTCGCGCAACATCGGCCACGGCTGGTGGTTCGTCACCGCGCAGGGCATCGCGTGGACGCTGGGCGCCGCGTCCTACTACCTCCTGCCGACCCTCGGGCCGGGGATCATGTACCCGTGGCTGACCAGCGACCTCACGCCCAACGGCACCTCCGACCTCATGGAGTCGCTGGTCTACACGCGGCAGGGCTTCCTGTGGCACGAGGGCGACTACCAGGGCGTCGCCGGGTTCGCGAGCCTGCACACCGCGATCGCCCTGCTGTGGGCGCTGATGGCGCAGTACACGGTGAGCAGCAAGATCGTGCGGCGGATCTTCTGGGTCAACTTCGTCCTGACCGTCATCGCCACGCTCTACTTCGGCTGGCACCACATCGCCGATGACGTGGCCGGCGCTGCGATCGCGATCATCGCGTTCGTGGTCGCCGCCCGCGTGACGGGTCACCAGCTCCGCCGGCCGAAGGGCGAGCCGGCCCCGGAGTCCGATCCCGCGGCCCCGTCGAGCGCCTGAGCGCGTCCGCCCTCAGGCGCCGCCGACGCGATCGGCCGGGACGCCGCGCGCGCCCGAGTCGGTGAGCTCGGCCTCGCGGACGGCGGACGCCTCGAGCTCCTGGCGCCGCGTCTCCTGCATCATCGCGCGCGTCGCGTCGTAGATGCCCGGGTCGGAGACCAGGTCGGCCGCACCGCCGCGCAGCCGCGCGAGCGCCGCACGGGCGAAGATCTGCTGCTCGGTGGTCGTGCGCTCCGAGCGGCGGTTGCTCGCGAAGGTGATCGCCCAGCGCATCAGCGCCGAGACCTGGTTCTTGAAGCCGGTGAGGTAGACGAGGTGCACGCCGAGCCACATCAGCCACGCCAGCACGCCGGTGAGCCGGAGCTTGCCGACCATCGCCACGGCACGGAAGCGGCTGATGATGGCCATCGAGCCCTTGTCGAAGTACTTGAACGGCGCCTGCGGGGCCTTGCCGTCGAGCCGGTTGGCGATCTCCTTGGCGGCGTACTTGGCGCCTTGGATCGCGACCTGCGCGACGCCGGGGAGGTTGTCGAGCGCGATCATGTCGCCGACGACGAACACCTCGGGGTGGCCGGGGAGGGTCAGGTCGGGGTTGACCGAGATCCGCCCTGCGCGGTCCAGCGGGGCACCGGTCTGCTCCGACAGGGTCTTGCTCAGCGGGTTGGCCTGCACGCCGGCGGCCCAGATCTTGGCGACGGAGCTGATCCGCTCGACGCGGCCGTCCTTGAACTTCACGTCGAGGCCGCGCTCGTCCACGTCGGTCACCATCGCGCCGAGCATCACCTCGACGCCGAGCTTCTCCAGCTCGGCCTTGGTCTTCTCGCCCAGCTTGCTGCCGAACGGCGGCAGCACCTGCCCGGCGGCGTCGATCAGCACGACGCGGGCGGTGCGGGTGTTGATGGCGCGGAAGTCCTTGCGCAGCGTGCGGTGGGCGAGCTCGGCGATCTGGCCGGCCATCTCCACGCCGGTCGGTCCAGCGCCGACGACGACGAAGGTCAGCAGGTGGTCGACATCGTCGCCCCGCCTGGCACCCAGCTCGGCCATCTCGAAGGCGCCGAAGATGCGGCCCCGCAGCTCGAGGGCGTCGTCGATGCTCTTCATGCCGGGAGCGAACTCGGCGAAGTGGTCGTTGCCGAAGTAGGACTGGCTGGCCCCGGCGGCCACGAGCAGCGAGTCGTACGACGTCACCGTGTCGCGGCCGAGGACCGTGGACGTGACCGTGCGGGCGGTCAGGTCGATCGCCGTCACCTCGCCCAGGATCACGCTGGCGTTGTGCTGGCCACTGAGCACCTCACGGGTCGGCGGGGCGATCTCGCCCGCGGACAGGATGCCGGTCGCGACCTGGTAGAGGAGCGGCTGGAAGAGGTGGTGGGTGGTCTTGGCGATGACGGTCACGTCGACGTCGGCCTTGCGCAGGGCCTTGGTCCCGAACAGCCCGCCGAAGCCCGACCCGATCACCACGACCTTGTGGCGTTCCGACTGCGTCGCGGTCGAGGTCATGGGAGCTCCTGGGGTCGTGAGGTGCGGCGGCGTGACGCGCGCCATCACGCCATTCTCGCTCGGCGCGCACGGCTGGCGAAACGCCTGGCGCGTCTGCTTGCTCACACCCACTACCCAGCCGTGCGAGAAACTATGGTGTTCGTCAAGGTTTGAACCACGCGTGCCTGGGCAATCATGGATCCACTGGACTGTCCACCACTGCTCGTCCCCGCCCGAAATGAGTCCCAGTGCCGTTGAGCTCCGAGTTGACGCTTGCGTCCTCGCCGCGCGCTGCGGCCGACGCGCGTCGCTGGGTCGGGGACATCTGCCTGCGGCTCGAGCGTGACGACCTGGTGGAGTGCGCCGAGCTGGGCGTCTCGGAGCTGGTGGCCAACGCCCTCCTGCACGCCGCCGCCCCCTACCGGGTGCGGGTGCGTGGCACGGCCTCCCACCCGCGCATCGAGGTGATCGACGGCTCGCCCCGCCCGCCGGTGCCGCCGGCACCGGTCGAGGGCGACGACCTCGACCTCCTGCTCACCTTCGGCCGTGGCCTCTCCATCGTGGCCCAGTGTGCCCAGGCGTGGGGCGCGACCATCGAGTCCGACGGCAAGATCGTCTGGTTCGAGCCGGCCCCGGAGATGACCGACACCGGGTCGGTCGAGTGGGTCATCGACCGCCAGGACCCGGCCCGGGCCGAGCCCACCAGCGAGGACGCGGTCGACATCCGTCTCCTCGGCGTCGACCTCCCCCTCTACACCGCCCTCACCCGGCAGTACCACGAGCTGCGCCGCGAGCTGCGCCTGCTGTCGCTCTCGCACCAGTCCGACTACCCGCTGGCGGGCGACCTGACCTCGATGTTCGCCAACTTCGAGCGACAGTTCCCCGAGACGTACGTCGAGCAGGTCCGCGCCGCCGAGGCGCGCGGGCTGAGGCGCGTGGACCTGGCGTTCCCGATGGTCCGCGAGTCGGGGCCGATCTTCGTCACCATGACCGAGATGTTCGACGTCGCCGACGCGTTCTGCCGGGCCGAGCGGCTGCTGTCCATCGCACGCACGCCCCGCCAGCGGGCTCTGCACAACTGGCTCCTCGGCGAGCTGGTCCACCAGCTCGACGGCGCCAGCGCGCAGCCGTGGGACGGCAGCCCGCGCGCGATCACGTCGTCCTCGGCCAGCCAGGTCGGGTGACCTCGCTCCTCGCCGCACCCCTGGTCCCGGGTGGTCCAGCGCCGCGTGCGGGTCGGGTCTAGCCCCAGCCCAGCTCGTGCAGGCGCCGGTCGTCGAGGCCGAAGTGGTGGGCCACCTCGTGGACGACGGTGATGCGCACCTCGTCCTCGAGGTCATCGACGGTGTCGGCCATGTCGAGGAGCGGCCCGCGGAACAGCAGGATCCGGTCGGGGAGCATGCCGGAGTGGTTGGCCGGCCGCTCGGTCAGGGCGAGCCCGTCGTAGAGCCCGAGGAGGTCGGGGTCGTCCGGGGGCGCCTCCGGCTCGACGAGGACCACCACGTTGTCCACGAGCCGGGCGAGCTCGTCGGGGAGGCCGTCGAGGGCCCGCTCCACCATGGCGTCGAACGCGTCGGCGTCGAGGTCGATCGGCATGGCGTCAGCCTAGGGTCGCCCGGGAAACGCGCGAGAACGTGGTCACCCCGCCGAAGCGCCCAGCCACCGACGACCAGGCCCGAGATGACCAACCTCGAAATGACCAGCAGGGTGAGCCTGGTGGCTCACCCTGCTGGTCATGCGTTGGCGACCCCGACGGGACTCGAACCCGCGGCCTCCGCCGTGACAGGGCGGCGCGCTAACCAACTGCGCTACGGGGCCAGGTGACAACTGGTCGAACTGGTGAAGCGGTGGAACTCTAACCCATGGTCTCCGGCGGCACCCAATCGGCGCCCACCCCCGACTCGGGTGGCACCCCCAACCGGATTCGAACCGGCGCTACCGCCGTGAAAGGGCGGGGTCCTGGGCCGCTAGACGATGGGGGCCAGCTCGTCCGGGACGGACCCGGTCGAGCAGCGCCCAGCATAGGGCCAGCCGTCGACGGGCACCCAACCCGTCGACGCCGCGGAGGGGTCCGCAGCCCGCTCCGCGGACAAGATTTGGGCAGACGCCCCACCACTTGCCACCCGTTTGACTAATCTTGACGCGTGAGCAACGAGCGGCAGCTGCGGTTCCTCGTCGTCGATGACAACGAGGACATCCGCGACGTCTTCTGCCGCCTGGTCGAGCGAGCCGGCCACGTGGCGTCCACGGCATGCGACGGCCAGGACGCGGTGGAGACCTTGGAGCGCGAGCGCTTCGAGGTCATGCTGCTCGACCTGACGATGCCCCGGATGAGCGGCGTCGAGGTGGTGCGGTGGTTGCGCGAGCACCCCGACGTGGCTCCCGGACTGCGCGTCGTCGTCATCTCCGCCTGGGCCGGCGACAACCGCGCGGTCCTCCAAGAACTCGGCATCACGACCGTCATGCAGAAGCCGCTGCGGATCCAGCAGCTGACCGACCTGATCGCCGAGACCCTGCGCGACCTGGAGTCCTGACCCGCCCCTGTCACCCCACGGGCAAGGAGTCCCGCGCAGAGCCCCGTGCGCCTCCCCGGCGTACACCATCACCCCACCTTGGAGAACACCATGATGAACCGCATCCGCACCGCGATCGAGGCCAAGCGCGCTGCCCAGCAGATCCAGTCCTACTACATGTGGCGTCCCGGCCCCGGCGCCCGCTGACACGCTCGGACGCGCGACCAGCGCTCGTCCCCGTGACACAGCTGGACAGCGTCGAGTCGGCCGGAGGCCGGCTCGGCGCTGTCCTGTCGGCGCCCCGCTCCGGGGTGGTCGCCCTCGGGCGTCACGGACCGTGGCTCACCACCTCGCTCGACCAGGCCCGCCAGGTCCTCACGGACGTCTCCGACTTCGACTTCCCCGGCGACGTCACCCGCAGCGGCGACCTGTCGGCCAGCCGCGGCGAGACCCGCTCCGGACACGTGGTGTTCCCCCCGGTCACCCCCGACCGGGTCGCTCGCGGGCTGGCCGTCTTCGCCGCCGAGTGGGACGCCGCCCTGGCGGAGCACGACCGCTCGACGCCCGACGAGCCGTACGACGCCATGGCGCTGCTGCGCCGCCCGGTGGCGCGCTGCACGACGACGGCGGTGCTGCCCTCCCTCGACGTCACCCGACGTGACCTCGTCGCCGACCTGGTGCTCGACTGGATCGACGCCCTGGCGCCGGTGATCGCCGCCAGGAGGCCTCCGCGGCGGTGGAGCCGGGCGCGACGCCGCGAGGGCGAGGCCCGCTCGGCGCTCCATGCCGCACTGGCGGTGGCCCCCGGGCTCGACGGTCCTCCCCAGCTCGCGGCCACGATGCTGGCCGCCGGGATCCAGGTCCCCATCGCGGCAGGAGCCTGGCTGGTCGCGTGGCTCGCCGCCCACCCGTCGAAGGGCCCCCGCCAGGTCGACGCGTCGCACGTGGTCTGGGAGACGCTGCGCCTGACGCCACCCACCTGGATCACGGCGCGCATCACCACCCGGGAGGTCGACCTCGACGGCCACCGCGTCCCGTCGGGCGCCGTCGTGCTGGTGAGCCCGCTCCTGCTCGGCCGCCTTCCCGAGCTCGTGCCGGGCGAGCCCTCCGGACTGACCGGGTTCGCCCCCGACCGGTGGCGGGACGAGACGCAGCGTCCCGGCGCGTGGCTGCCCTTCGGGGCGGGCCCCCACGCGTGCCCGGGGCGCCACCTCGGGATGGCGATCCTCACGCACCTGTCCGAGTGGGGACTCGCCCGACGCCTCGCACTGAGCCAACCCGTGGTCGTCGACCAGAGCCGTGGCATCGCACCGCTACCGTGCAGGTTCGTCGTCGCCACGAGGGAGGCTGGGGCCGGTGCCTGATCACCCCGCTCTGCAGGACAGCTTGGTGGATGAGGCTGTCTCTGACGGGGCCGCGCGTCTGTCCACGTCGATCCTCGCCGGCGAGACGTCGCTCGACGAAGCGGTGGCACGCGTCGCTCAGCACTTCCTGGCCGAACCGCGCGTGGAGATCGCCACGATCGTGCTCACCAGTTTCACGCCCGCGGACCCGACCGGTTGGACCCAGCTCGGCGGACGGGCGTGGGTCAGGGAGTGGACCGTCCCCGGGTCCACGCGAACCCTCCTCCCCCCGCCCGGCGCGGGGCCAGAGGCGGCGCTCACCATGCCGTGGCTCTCGCGATTCGCGAGGAGCGACATCGTCGTGATGCCTGACCGCGACCTGCTCCCCGTCGAGGCCGGGGTGGACCGTGACGAGCTCGCCCGGGTCGAGGTGCG
Organism: Nocardioides sp. zg-1228; assembly: GCF_017086465.1. Classification (NCBI taxonomy): domain Bacteria; kingdom Bacillati; phylum Actinomycetota; class Actinomycetes; order Propionibacteriales; family Nocardioidaceae; genus Nocardioides; species Nocardioides sp. zg-1228. Next base: position 3,587,089 of record NZ_CP070961.1, read on the forward strand.
AAGCCTCGTCGCCTCCACCTTCACGTCCGAGGGCGTGATGTTCGGCAGCATGTCACTGGTGGGGGTCGAGGCCGGCGCCTGGTCCCCCCAGGTCATCCAGGAGTTCCGCCTGCTCAACGCAGCCCTCGTCGCCCGGCTCAACCTGGAGCACGCTCGACGCTCGCTCGCCGAGGCGATCGAGGCGCGCGCCGAGGCCCAGGCCGCCAACCAGCAGTTCTTCGGGGCGGTCGGGCACGAGCTGCGTACCCCCCTGGCCACCGTCCTCGGCTACACCGAGGCCCTCCTCGACGACGCCGAGCACGGGACAGCCGACGGCGTCGCGACCGGGATGAAGCGCGACGGCCCGGTCATCGTGCGCTCGTGCGAGCGGCTCCTCACCATCGTGGACAGCCTGCTCGGTGCCGGCCGCGCGATGTCGACCGACGACGAGCGCCAGGAGGTCCGGCTGTCCGACGCGGTGGCCGACGTCGTGCACTGGCACCGCACGCCCGCCCGCACGGCCCACGTCGACATGCAGGCGGTGATCGACCCGCGGCTGGCTGCCTGGGGCCACCCGTCCGCCGTACGCCAGATCCTGGCCAACCTGCTGGGCAACGCCATCGCGCACCACCACCCCGCCGGCGGGACCGTGCACCTGTCCGCCGAGCAGCTCCTCGGCGAGAGCGGCCACCCGATGGTGCGCGTCGTCGTGCGCGACGACGGCCCCGGGCTGACGTCCGAGCAGCTCGAGCACGCCTTCGAGCCGTTCGTGCGCTTCGCCGCCCCCGCGACCCCGGGCAGCGGGCTCGGCCTGTCGCTCTCGCGCACCATCGCCGAGCGGGAGGGCGGCGCGGTCTCGGGGATGTCGTCCCCGGGCGCCGGGTCGTCGTTCTGGCTCGAGGTCCCGGCCTACGTCCCGCAGCCGTCCCCGGAATGAGCCGATTCCCGCACCCCCACGGGCCTCATGTATCCTCGTCCCGCTTGGGCAGGTAGCTCAGTTGGTACGAGCGATCGCCTGAAAAGTGATAGGTCGGCGGTTCGACCCCGCCCCTGCCCACAAGCACAGGAGGGCCCCGGTCACGTCCCGACCGGGGCCCTTCTGCGTGTCCCGGCGTCGGTGTCGACCCGTGTGCCCGGCACGATGGTGCGGTGCTCCCCCGCCTCGAGATCGTCCGTCGGCTCCGTCCGTTCGACCTCATCGCCCCCGGGTCGGTGCTGGTCGAGGCCGACAGCTCGGGCGAGGTCGCGATGCCCGCGGTGGCGCCGTACGTCGCCGCGACGACCGCCGACGTCGACGGACCGCTCGCGTTCCACCTGGGCGGGCACCGGCTCGCGGCCTCGATCGTCGGGGGGTCGGTGTCGCTCGAGGTCCCCGGAGCCGGCACGCTCCGCAGCCGACGGTTCCACCGCGCCGAGTCGCCGACAGGGCTCGGCCTGACGCTCACCGGCACCCACCTGACGGCGTGGAGCCGCGAGGCGGGCGGCTGGGTGGCCCGCGCGCGCCACGACCTGCGCGAGGTGACGGACACCCGCGACGAGCAGGCGCTCGCCGGGCTCCACCTGGAGCTGCCGCCGGGTGGTGGCGTCGCCGGCAGGTTCGGCCAGCTCGGCCTGCGCGACACCCGGTTCGTCACCGACGAGGACGGCGGTCCGGTCCGCGCGGACGGGGCGCTCTGGCTGAGCGCCACATCGGCGGGACCGGGCTTCTTCGACACCGCCCACACGAGCGTGTGGCGCCTCGACCCGGACACCTTGGACGTCTCGCACTCCGCGGACCTGTTCTTCCGTCGCCCCGACCGGCCCGGGGTGTTCGGCGACCACGCGACCCACCTGGTGCGCAGCGACGACGGCTGGCTCGTCGCGACCAGCACGTGGGGCGACTTCGAGGCGCCGACCACGCGTGCGGGACGTCGTAGGCCCGCGGGCCTGCGGGTGACCGTGGCCGAGTCGGGCGCCGACCTGCTGCGCGGCGCGCACGTGCTCGACACCCGCGAGCTCCCGCTGCCCGTCGACGGGCTCGGCTCCATCGCCACGTGGGACCCCCACCTCGTCCGGCGCGACGGCGAGTGGCTGGTGGGCTTCGTCAGTGCGCGCCGCTTCTTCGACTTCCACCCCGCGCTCGCGGGCGGGCCCGGGCTCGACCGGCTGCGGCTGCTGGGCGCCGCCACCGACCGCACCGCGACCGAGGGCACGACGCTGGTCGAGGTCGGTGGCGAGATGCGCGTGCTCGCCAGCGACGGCCGCGACGCCGCGCGCGGGCTGCGCGCCCGCTTCCCGGCGTACGACCTGACCATGACCGAGGTCGGCGCCCTGGACGCGCCCTACCCGACCAACCTGCCGTGGCCGAGCCTGGCGTGCGTCGACGGCGGGTGGCTCATGGTGACCTTCGACGGCCGTCCCGCGGGCGGCAGGCTGCTCGGCTACGGCACCCACGGCGACCTGGTCGTGATGCGCTCGGTGTGATGCGCGGGTGCCCCGACGGCGGGGATACCCTGACGGTGACGGCGGTCACCACCCCTCGACCGCGCCGACTGGCCCGCACACCCCGCGGCCGCACCCACCACGAAAAGGACCCACCGCAATGTCTGGAGTACCCAGTTCCGGCGTCGACGTCTTCGAGCTCGGAGTCGAGCACGAGCAGGTCGTCTTCTGCAACGACCGCGCGACCGGCCTGCGAGCCATCATCGCGATCCACTCCACCGCGCTGGGCCCGGGCCTCGGCGGGACGCGGTTCTACCCCTACGCCAGCACCGACGAGGCGATCGTCGACGTCCTCAACCTCTCGCGCGGGATGTCCTACAAGAACGCCCTCGCCGGCCTCGACCTCGGCGGCGGCAAGGCCGTCATCATCGGCGACCCGGCCGAGCTGAAGACCGAGGCGCTGCTGCGGGCCTACGGCCGCTTCGTCCAGTCCCTCGACGGCCGCTACCTCACTGCCTGCGACGTGGGCACGTTCAGCGACGACATGGACCACATCGCACGCGAGTGCGACTACGTCACCGGGCGCACCGTCGCCCACGGCGGCGCCGGCGACAGCTCGGTGCTGACGGCCTTCGGCACCTTCCAGGGCATGCGGGCCGCGGCCGAGCAGGCGTGGGGCGAGCCCACCCTCTCCGGCCGCACCGTCGGCATCGCCGGCGTCGGCAAGGTCGGTCGCCACCTCGTACGCCACCTCGTCGAGGACGGCGCCCACGTGGTCGTCACCGACGTGCACGCTCCCTCCGTCGGGGCGATCCGGGAGCAGTTCCCGCAGGTGCGGGCCGTGGCGTCGACCGACGAGCTCGTCGCGAGCGAGATCGACGTCTACGCCCCTTGCGCCCTGGGCGGCGCGATCAGCGACGAGGTGCTCGACGTGCTGCGTGCCACGATCATCTGCGGTGCGGCCAACAACCAGCTCGCGCACCCCGGCATCGAGAAGCAGGTGGAGGAGCGCGGCATCCTCTACGCCCCCGACTACTGCGTGAACTCCGGCGGCGTCATCCAGGTCGCCGACGAGCTCGAGGGCTTCTCCTTCGAGCGTGCCCAGCAGCGCGCCAGCGGCATCTTCGAGACGACCCGCACGGTGTTCGAGCTCGCCAAGACCGACGGCGTCACGACCGCCGAGGCCGCCGACCGGCTCGCCGAGCGTCGCATGCGCGAGGTCGGCCGGCTGCGCGGCATCCACCTCCGCTGAGCTCGCTCGCACGCCGAGTCGGCGCATCCTGACCGCCCACGCACGCCGAGTCGGCGCATCCTGACCGCCCACGCACGCCGAGTCGGCGCGTCCTGACCGCGCTCGGGCCATGATGCGCCGACTCGATGCTGCTCAGGCGCGAGGATGCGCCGACTCGACACTGTTTGAGGGTGAGGAGGCGCCGACTCGGCCAGGTAGCCGACTCGGCCAGGTAGCCGACTCGGCCAGGTACCCGGGTAGCCGGGCAGTCCTGGAGCCGGTCCGATCGTGGGCGCGCTCGTACGCCGGACGACCCGAGGGCCGTGATCGGGTGCGATCAGTCAGTCTGCGCGACGACGCGGGTCGGCATAGTCGACCCACTCGTCATCGTCGGCATCGACCTCACTCGTGGGGTGAGTGTCTTCTCCGTGCAGCTCCTTCGCCAGCGCGCCGAAGTCCGTCTCGTGAGTCCGGTACTTCAGGTCGCGCGCGACCTTGGTCTGCTTCGCCTTCGCTCGGCCGCGCCCCATAGGGTCGACCCCCTCGCACACTTGGCCGGGGCTGTCGGAGAGCTGCCCGACGCGCCCGGTCTGATCGGTTACATATCGTGGGGTCAACGCTACCCGAGCGGTGGGTGTTCCCGCACACCAAGACCCGGCTTTTCGTCCGCGAAGTGCCGAATCACTCACCAGCCGGGGTGCTGGCCCTCCAGCAGGACGCGGCCGCCGTCGACGTCGTCGCTGCGCACCTCGCCGGCGACCCAGGCCCGGATGCCGTGCCCGGCGAGCACCGAGATGGCGGTGTCGACCGACTCGGCCGGGGTGAGCGACACCATGCCGACACCGCAGTTGAGGGTGGCCTCGAGGTCGGCCTGGGACACCTCCCCCACCCGGCGTACGACGTCGAAGACCGGCTGCGGCGTCCACGTCGACCGGTCGATGCGCACCGACAGCTCCTCGGGGAGCACCCGCTCGAGGTTGGCCGCCAGACCGCCACCGGTGATGTGCGACATCGCGTGGGTGTCGGTGCGGGCGGCGAGGTCGAGGCACGCCTTGGCGTAGATGCGGGTCGGCTCGAGCAGCTCCTCGCCGAGGGTGCGACCGAAGTCGTCGACCTGGCGCTCGACCGTCCACCCGGCCTTCTCGAGCAGGACGTGGCGCACGAGGGAGTAGCCGTTGGAGTGCAGCCCGCTCGCCTCCATGGCGATGACGACGTCGCCGGGACGGACCCGGCCCGGGCCGAGCAGCCGGCTGGCCTCGACGACGCCGGTCGTGGCGCCCGCGACGTCGTAGTCGTCGGGGTCGAGCAGGCCGGGGTGCTCGGCGGTCTCGCCCCCGATGAGCGCGCAGCCGGCCACGACACAGGCCTCCGCGATGCCCTTGACGATGGCGGCGATCCGCTCCGGGACGACCCGCCCGCAGGCGATGTAGTCGGTCATGAAGAGCGGCTCGGCGCCGCACACGACGAGGTCGTCGACGACCATCCCGACCAGGTCGAAGCCGATGGTGTCGTGCACGTCCATCAGCTGCGCGATGGCGACCTTGGTGCCGACGCCGTCGGTGGAGGTGGCCAGCAGGGGGCGCTCGTAGCGGGTGAGCGCGGAGGCGTCGAAGAGGCCGGCGAAGCCGCCCAGGCCGCCGATCATCTCGGGTCGGCGCGCCTTCTCGACCCAGCCCTTCATCAGGTCGATCGCGCGGTCGGCCGCCTCGATGGAGACCCCGGCGGCCTCGTAGGCGTTGGTCTGGTCGGTCACACGGAGCTCCTCGGCTGGCGGCGTGCGGGGCGGGCTCGGGTCCGGGCCCGGATCAGGGGTTGTTGAGGACCGGCAGGGCGCGACCCAGCGTGGGCGTCTGCAGCGTCGCCTCGAGCAGGTGCTTGCCGAGCAGGCTCTCGTCGGGCAGCTCGATCGGGTACTCGCCGGTGAAGCAGGCCTGGCACAGCCGGTCGGCCGGCTGGCCGGTCGCCTCGACCATCCCCTCGAGCGAGATGTAGCCGAGGCTGTCGGCCCCCACGCTGGACGCGATCTCGTCGACGTCGAGGCCGTTGGCGATCAGCTCGGCGCGGGTGGCGAAGTCGATGCCGTAGAAGCACGGCCACTTCACCGGCGGGCTGGAGATCCGTACGTGCACCTCCAGCGCGCCTGCCTCGCGGAGCATCCGCACCTGCGCGCGCTGGGTGTTGCCGCGCACGATCGAGTCGTCGACGACGACGATGCGCTTGCCGCGGATCATGTGCTCGAGGGCGTTGAGCTTGAGCCGGATGCCGAGCTGGCGCAGCGTCTGGCTCGGCTGGATGAACGTCCGGCCGACGTAGGCGTTCTTGACGAAGCCCTGGCCGAACGGGATGCCGGACTCGGCGGCGTAGCCGGACGCCGCCGGCGTGCCGGACTCGGGGACGGGCATCACGAGGTCGGCGTCGACGGGGAACTCGCGCGCCAGCCGGCGCCCCATCTCGACGCGCGCCTCGTGGACGTTGCGGCCGCTGATGGTGGCGTCGGGACGGGCGAGGTAGACGTACTCGAAGACGCAGCCCTTGCGCTCCGGCTCGGCGAACGTGTGCGTGCGCAGGCCGTTCTCGTCGATGACGATCATCTCGCCGGGCTCGACCTCGCGGACCACGCTCGCGCCGATCGTGGCGAGCGCGGCGTCCTCGCTGGCGACCACCCAGCCGCGGTCGAGCCGGCCGAGGACGAGCGGGCGGATGCCCTGGGGGTCGCGGGCCGCGTAGAGGGTGTGCTCGTTCATCCACACGAAGCTGAACGCCCCGCGCAGCTGCGGCAGCACCTCGAGCGCGCGCTCCTCGAGCGTCGTGTCGAGGTGGTGGGCCAGCAGCGCGGTCACCAGGGTGGTGTCGTTGGTCGTGCCCTCGACGCCCTTGATGTCGAGCTCACCTGCGGGACCGGGCAGCCCGACCACCATCTCGCGCAGCTCGTGGGTGTTGATCAGGTTGCCGTTGTGACCCAGCGCGATCGAGCCGTCGCCGGTGGGGCGGAACGTCGGCTGGGCGTTGTGCCAGGTGGAGGCGCCGGTGGTGGAGTAGCGCGAGTGGCCGATGGCGATGTGGCCCTTGAGCGAGTCGAGCGTGGACTCGTCGAAGACCTGCGAGACCAGCCCCATGTCCTTGTAGACGAGGATCTGGCGCCCGTTGCTCACCGCGATGCCGGCCGACTCCTGGCCGCGGTGCTGGAGGGCGTAGAGGCCGAAGTAGGTCAGCTTGGCGACGTCCTCGCCGGGGGCCCAGACGCCGAAGACGCCGCAGGCGTCCTGCGGGCCCTGGTCGTGGGGGTCGATCGCCGTGGTCAGACGGCCGTCGCCGCCCATCCGCTTGCTCGTCCGCTGGGGCACGGCTCGCAGTCTACGGGCGATCACCTCGGGCACCGCACCGACGCCGCGGGTCGGGCGGGTCAGCCGCCGGGCAGGACCGAGCGGACCCGGTGCAGGGCCAGCCGGGTGACGGCGCGGGCGGAGGCCGGGACGGGCAGGACGTCGAGCAGCGGCAGCGGTCGCGCCCACGCCGGGTCGGACGCGAGCGAGCCCTCCGGGCCGGCGTACCTCGGTGCGAGCGCCCGCTCGACGGCCTCCTCGACGCCGAGCAGCGGGCTGCCGTCGCGCGGCTCCCAGGTGTGGCCGCGACGGCAGACCATGTCGTGGTGCAGCGACTCCACCAGCGCGGTGACGGTGTGGAACGGCGCCGTCGTGACGAGCGCGGCGCCGAGCCCGACCAGCCCCGTCGGGGCGACGGGCGCCGGCACCCGGAGCCGCGCCAGCCCGGCGCCGCCGCCGATGATGCGCAGCAGGTCGGGGTAGGCGACGACGTCCGGGCCGCCGACGTCGACGGCCCCGCGGGGACCGTCGTCGGCCAGCCCGTCGGTGATCGCGCGCAGCACGTCGGAGACCGCCACCGGCTGCACCGTGCGGTGCATCCAGGTGGGCACCGGCTGCACGAGGAAGAGCGTGGCGATCTGGCGCACGATCTCGAACGACGTCGACCCGGCGCCGATCACGACTCCCGCGCGGAGCGCGACCGCGCCCTCGCACGCGCCGAGCAGGATCCGCTCGACCTCCAGCCGCGACGCGAGGTGGGCCGACAGCTCGGCCTCGGGCACGTCGGGCACCAGGCCGGAGAGGTAGACCAGGCGACGTAGGCCCCCGGCCGCCACGGCGGCGGCCACGGTCTCGGCCCCCACCCGGTCGCGGTCGGTGAAGTCGCTGCGGTCGAGCGAGTGGACCAGGTAGACGACGGCGTCGGCCCCCTCCAGCGCCGCGGCCACGTCAAGGGCGTCGGTCACGTCGCAGCGGATCGCCCGCACCCGGTCGTCCCAGCCGAAGCGGTCGGGACGCGGCACCGACGACGAGGCGGCCGCGACGTCGTGGCCGCGCTCGAGCAGGTGCGGCACCAGGCGCGAGCCGATGTAGCCGGTGGCGCCGAGGACGAGGACCCTCACCGCCAGCCTCCCGGTCGCCGACCGGCACGGCGCGCCCGGGGCGTACGACGGTTGGCTGCGGCGGGTGTCACGGCGTCTCGCCGAGGTGCTTGAGCAGGTTGCGCGAGAAGACGGTGCCCATGTGCTTCACGACGCCGGCCATCACCCGCTCGACGGCCGGGCGGGCCAGGCCGGGCAGGGGCAGGTGGCAGGCGATCTGGAGGTCGATGCTGACCTCGGTGCCGCCGTCGGGGTGGTCGGCGAGGTGGTAGTTGCCCATCACCGCGGTCATCTCGTGGGCATGGTCGGGGTCGTGGGTGAAGACGATCCGCTCCTGCGGGTGGAGGTCCATCACCTCGGTGAACTTCGGCGCCACCGACAGCCCCGCCACCGGGATGACGCCCATGTGCCAGGTCCAGCGGTCACCGTCGACATCGATGGAGGTGACGAAGGGGGTGATCCGGGCGATGAGGTCGGCGTCGATGAGCGCCGCCCACACCTCGCTGCGGGGGGAGCGGAGCACGGCCGAGGAGCGGTCGCGGGCACGGAAGGTCGCCATGGCCGCCACGCTACCGACGGGCACCAGCGCGCGGGCCACCCGCGCGCCGGGGGCGCCTCGGGGTTTCGGGGGTCGCTGGTCCCGGGTCGCCGCTGGTTCCAACCCGCGGGTTCCAAGTCGTCGCTGGTTCATCAAGGTATGTCGACGAACCCGCACTTCCCTCGGTCAGCTGAGCGAGGGAAGTGCGGGTTCGTCGACATACCTTGATGAACCGACAGGGTGGCGCCCGACCGTACGTCCGACCGGACGCAGGGTCAGCCGCGCGGGAGCTCGCCGAGGTTGCGCAGCAGCAGCGCCTCGGCCTTGACGACCCGCTCGAACTCGGCGAGGTGCAGGCCCTCGTTGGCGCCGTGGGCGCGGGTGTCGGGGTCCTCGACGCCGGTGACCAGCACGCTCGCCTCCGGGAACGCCTCGAGGAACTCGGCGATGAAGGGGATCGAGCCGCCGACGCCCATGTCGACCGGCGCGGTGCCGTCCCAGGCCTCGGCGAACGCGGCACGCGCGGCGTCGTACGCCGGACCGCTGGCGTCGATCTGCGTCGCCTCGCCGGTGTCGACGACGGTCGTGGTCAGCGTCGCGCCCCACGGGGTGTGCTTCTCGAGGTGGGCCTGGAGGCACGCGACGGCGTTGGCGGTGGTGTCACCCGGGGCGATGCGCATGCTGATCCGGCAGCGGGCGGCGGGCACGAGGGTGTTGGAGGCACCCTCGACCTTGGGCGCGTCGAGGCCGGTGATGCTGATCGACGGCTTGGTCCAGAGGCGCTCGACGACCGGGCCCTCGCCGATCCACTCGATGCCCTCGGCGGCGCCGGACTCGGCGCGCAGGCGGGCCTCGGGGTACTCCACGTCGGCGGCGGGGCCGGAGTGCAGCCCTTCGACGGCGACGTTGCCGGCGTCGTCGTTGAGGCTCGCGATGACCCGGCTCAGCGCCATGATGGAGTCGGGCACCAGCCCGCCCCACATGCCGCTGTGCACGGCGTGGGTGAGCGTGCGGACCTCGACGTCCATCCGCACCAGGCCGCGGAGGCTGGTGGTGAGGGCGGGCTCGCCGATGTCCCAGTTGCCGGAGTCGGCGATGACGATGACGTCGGCCGCCAGGCGCTCCTTGTGGGCCTCGAGCAGGTCGACGAGCGTGTCGGAGCCGACCTCCTCCTCGCCCTCGATGAACATGACCAGGTTGACCGGCAGCTCGTCGCCGAGGATCCGCACGGCGCCGAGGTGGGCGGCGATGCCCGCCTTGTCGTCGGCGGCACCGCGGGCGTAGAGGCGGTCGCCGCGCTCGGTCGGCTCCCACGGCGGGGAGTCCCAGTCGGCGTGGTCGTTCTCGGGCTGGACGTCGTGGTGGGCGTAGAGCAGCACGGTGGGGGCGCCCTCCGGGCCGGCCTTCTTCGCGATCACGGCCGGCGGGGCGCCGTCGTACGCGCGCACGACCTCGGCCTCGAAGCCCTCGGCGGCGAACAGGTCGCGGGTCGCCTCGGCGCTGCGCTCGACCTCGCCGGCGCGGGCCGGGTCGGCGGAGACGGACTGGATGCGGACGAGGTCCTCGAGGTCACGGCGGAGGCCGGGCATGACCTCGGCGAGGCGGACGGCGATGTCGACAGTCATGTGCCGACCCTAACCGTCCCGGCCGCCGCCCTTCGACGGCCCGGGCGCGGCGCCCGGCAGGACGCCCAGGACGGCGCCGAGCACGGCGCTCAGCACGGCGCCCAGCACGGCGCCCAGCACGGCGCTCAGCACGGCGCTCAGCACGGCGCTCAACGCGGTTCTCAGCGCAGCGTCTCGAGCTCGGCCAGGAGCTCGCGCGCGGTCCGGGTCAGCCGCTCGATCCGCTCCCCGTCGGCACCCTCGCGGCCCGCCGACGGCGGCACCGCCTCGACGTCGAACGCCGCGAGGTCGCCGCGGTGCCAGGTCGAGAACTCCTCGAGCACCACTCCCGACCGGTCGACGCTACGGCCCTCGAGCAGCAGCAGCGGCGCGCCGGGCGTCGCGTGCAGCCGCTCGGCGAGCGACTCGGTGGCCGGCACGGCGCGCACCTGGTTGTGCCCGCCGGCCACCTCGCGCCCGAGCCGCTCGGCCAGCAGTCGGTGCAGGGAGGCGTCGACCAGGTCGTCGGCGCTGATCGCGTCGGCGACGTCTGCGGGCAGCCAGGTGCGGATGTAGCTGAGCACCACGCCACCCACTGCGCGGACCCGGCCGAGCTCCAGGACCTGCGCCCCGGTGATGGAGACGAGGTGGTCGGGGCGCGGGACCAGTCCGTAGGACGTCACGCGGGTGGTGACGGCGCCGTCCCCCGCCTGCAGCGTGAGCCCAGAGCGCAGCACGTCGCGGCGCACCTCGCGGTGCTCGGCGACCACGGAGCCCTTGCCCTGCACCTTCGTGACGAGCCCGTCGGCCTCCAGGCTGGCGAGCGCCTGGCGCACCACCGACCGCGAGACGGCGAACTCCTGCTGGAGCGCCGCCTCGCTGGGGAACAGGTCCCCCGGCCGGAGGTCGCGGCTGTCGAGGCGCTCGCGGAGCGCGCGCTCGACCGTCTCGTGGAGGGGGACGCGGCGCTCGGTCACGGGTGCCACCCTAGGTCGGCGACGACCCGCGTCGCGGCTCAGGCCTCGACGCGCTGGGCGGTGCGCCACACGGCGTCCCAGCCCGGCGCGAGCGCGGCCGCGCGGCGGGCGGCCAGCACGAGGCTGGCCTCGCGCGCGATCCCCTTGCCGGCGATGTCGAACGCGGTGCCGTGGTCCACCGAGACGCGCACGACGGGCAGCCCCACGGTGATGTTGACGCCGTCGTCGCCGTAGACCGCCTTGAACGGCGCGTGGCCCTGGTCGTGGTAGCAGACCACGACGAGCTCCCACTTGCCCTGGACGGCCTGCGGGATCAGGGCGTCGGCCGGCAGCGGGCCGACGGCGGCGATGCCGCGCTCCTGGGCCCGGCGCACGGCCGGCTCGAGGACGTCGGCGTCCTCGTCGCCGAAGAGCCGGTTCTCGCCGGCGTGGGGGTTGAGCCCCGCGACGCCGATGGGGGTGCCGGGTCGCCCGAGGGCGTCGGCGAAGGCCGAGACCAGGTCGAGCACGTCGTCGGTGCGCTGCGGCGTGATGCCGGCGATCGCCTGCTGCAGCGAGACGTGGGTGGTGAGGTGGAAGAAGTAGAGGTCGCCGGCCGACAGGACGAGGGAGAAGTTGTCGACGCCGAACTGCTCGGCGAGCAGCTCGGTGTGACCGGGGTACTTGTGGCCGCCCGCGTGCATGGCCGCCTTGTTGAGCGGCGCGGTGACGATGCCGTCGATCTCGCCGGCCTTGGCGAGGTCGCACGCCGCCACCACGAACCGGTAGGACCCGTCGCCGGCCACGGCGCTGAGCTCGCCGATCGGGACCTCGGGCATCGGCTCGCCGATCTGCACGACCTCCACGAGGCCGGGGTCGTTGGTCGCGTCTCCGGCGCGTTCGAGGGTGACGATCACGTCGGGGTCGACGCCGACGTACGGCGCGGCGCGGCGCAGGGCACCGGCGTCGCCCACCACGACCGGGACGCACTCCTCGCGGAGGTCGGGGTGCTCGAGCAGCGTGCGCAGGGTGATCTCCGGGCCGATGCCGGCGACGTCGCCCAGGGTGAGGCCGAGGACGGGCAGGGTCCCCGGGGTGGGGGCGGGGGTGCTGGTGGACGTGCTCATGAGGGGGCTCCTTGGGTGACGCGTACGGCGTCGATCAGCTGGACGAGGGTCGAGGAGGTGCCGAAGCCGCCGGCCTTGGTCGCGATCGGCAGCCCGTCGTGCGGGCCGCCGACGAGGGTCCCGGCGGGCACGCCCTCGACGGGGGCGTCGGCGACGTTGATGCCGGTGGCACCGAGGGCGAGGAGGGTCTGGGCGGCGCCGTCTCCGCCGACGAGGACCAGCAGGCCGTGGCGTCCCCCGGCGAGCGCGTCGACCGCCTGCCGGGCGAGCTCACGCGCCTGACGGACCGCGGAGCCGTCCTCGCGCTCCGACGGGGTGACGAGCAGGTCGACGCCGAGGCGCTCGGTGTCGGCGCGCAGCGCCTCGACCTGCCTGCGGGCCGCCTCGTGCAGGGAGGAGACGACGACGAGCGCGGACGCGTCCGCCGCGATGGCGACGGGGCGCCGCTGCGGCTCGGGGCCGTCCTGCCAGGTGCGGGCGAGGGCGATGGCAAGGCCTGCCGAGCCCACGGGGATCGCGTCGGGACCGATCTCGTCGATCGCGGCGGCGAGGGCGTCGAGGTCGGCCTGGTCGCGCGCGTCGACGACCACGACGTCGTGGTCACGGGCGGCCTCGCGTACGGCCGCGACGAGG